>JBBRVG010000018.1:0-51222 GCA_038247115.1 Enterobacterales bacterium
GCTGCTGCTGTTCACCGGGGTGATGATGTTGATAGGCCTCAGCCGATTCCGAAAAACCCTGGACTGATAACAAAATCTGCACGGGATCCCCTCCGGATCACCACCACAGAACTATGCTGAATGGGTCCATTACTCGGGTAGGGAAACACCATGTCATTTTTTCTGAATCTGCCGATTGGCAAAAAATTGCTTGTCACCTTTAGCCTGATGGCACTGGTCGTGCTGGGGCTGGGGCTCTTCAGCATCAAACAGCTGGATCTGGTCAATTACAGCAGTACCGTCATCGTCGAGAAGCATCTACCCCGCCTGCTCCTGGTCAATGCCATTGATGTCAAACTCTCGGATTTTCGCCGTCGTCAGTTGCGCATGCTGGAGCAGCACAGCGCGGCTGAAACCCAAAAATATGCCGAACGACTGCAACAGGATCAGGCCGCGATCGAGAAGAGTGTCGACGGGCTGCAGAGCCAGGATCAGGACTCGGAACAGCGTTCGATCATCACGACTCTCACCAGCCAATGGCAAGCCTATGCTGCTCAGCAGCAACAGATGAGTGCGCTGGCGCAGCAAGCCAATCTGGCTGCCGCCGCGGGAATACTGAACGGCCCCGGCGATGAGCAGTTCAAGGCGCTGAAAGAGACGGTGGCGAAACTCGCCGAGCACTATCAGCAAGACTCCATTGACGCCAGCGCCGATGGGGACCGCCTGTATGCCAACTCGCTCATTCTGATCTGGAGTCTGATTGGGGTCTCGCTGCTGCTGGTCGCCTTCTGTGCCTGGGGGCTCGGTAATTTGATCCGTTCACCCTTGCAACGGCTGTTACAGCAAGCTGAGCTGGTCGCCAATGGCGATCTCACCAGCCATCTGGACTACAACCGTTTCTCGGAGGATGAAATCGGCACCCTGGCCCGGGCATTTGGCCGTATGCAGCAGAATCTGCGTACCCTGGTTCAGGAATTAACCTCGGCGGTTGAACAACTCAGCAGCGCGGCCGAAGAGGTGAGCACTATCGCCGAACAATCGTCACAGGGCCAGCAGCGCCAGCAGAGTGAAATCACCTACCTGGCCACCGCCATGAACGAGATGAGCAGCACGGTCAATGAAGTCGCGCGCAGCACCACCCAGGCGGCGACTGCAGCACAACAGGCCAACCACGAAGCGGTGGCGGGTGGCGGTGTGGTCAATGAAACCTTGCAGGCCATCCAGCGGGTCGCCAATGAGGTAGAGCTGGTCAGTCGGGTGGTGCAAGAGCTGGATCAGGACAGCAGCCGGATTGGCGTGGTGCTGGAGGTGATCCGCGGCATTGCCGATCAGACCAACCTGCTGGCGCTGAATGCGGCCATCGAGGCGGCGCGAGCCGGTGAACAGGGGCGCGGTTTTGCGGTTGTGGCCGATGAGGTGCGGACTCTCGCCAAACGCACCCAACAATCGACCCAGGAGATCAACAGCATCATCGGCACCCTGCAACAAAGGGGCAAGCAGGCCGTGCAAGCGACACAGGCCGGACAACAAATGGTCGGGCTGTGCGTACAGCGCGCCGAGCAAGCGGGCCACAGCATCGAAGTCATCGCCACCTCGGTCGCCGATATCTCCGATATGAATACCCATATCGCCACCGCCACCGAAGAGCAGAACTCGGTCGCCGAAGATCTCAACCGCAACATCATCAATATCAACACCGCCTGCGCCGAACTGGCGGAAGGGACCCATCAAACCGCCAGTGCCTGCAAGGAGCTGAACGCGCTGGCACACCGCCTCAGCGACTTGGCCCGCCGTTTCCGCGTCTAGACGAGGAGACGGATCGCTCCGGGGTGAACCGTAGTGTTCACCCTTTTTTTGCCCACATATCTCGCCCACCGAGCCACACCCATCAACAGGCTAGCTTTTTAATATTCCGTACATGGCGCACACACAGCTGATAACGCCGGGCCACTTCCGATACCGAGACACCGCGCTGCAGCTCCTGATTGATGCGAATATTCCGAACTCGCTTCTCTAAATGGTCAAGCTTGGGTACTTCAATCGTCAAACCACCTAATTCATGACATAAACACGTGAGTTCCTGTTCAGAAACACAGGAGCGGAAAATACATTTACTTGGGTGTTTAGTCACATATTTTATCTGACCACCATATTGACTCAACAGCCGATATGTATTTTCCATACCGATCAGATGGACAATATCCTGCAGCATGGAGGGCAACTCCTGACATGATATTTGTTCTAACTCATTTGGCTGTACGGATAATAACTGAGACGCCATAATTCACTCCCTCGCCATGGTGAATTCAAAGAATGTCGACATGCTGTCATCTTTACTCAACCCTGAATGCCATAGTGGCGGCAGTCAGCATTGAAATATCGAATCAAGACATGGTTTCGCCGTATCAATCCCGGCTCGGCAAACTAAATCACCAACAAGCCGCACCACATAACGAGGAAGAAGGTCCGCCCTGTCTGTTTTGACAGAAGAGCAAGAAAAATCAGGCCTAATTTTGTAAATAAAAAAGCGGCTGACGGAATATCCGCCAACCGCCGACTGGATGACCACATAGAAGCTCAGGCCATTTGTAAGTTTTTCACATGTTGTTCAACACGATGCGGCGTCTGCGTATACCATGAGGAATTTCTCAGTTCGCTTCCGGCTCTAGAATAATCTCGCGCCTGAATGGCTGATGTGAATTTAACAAATTTTCTGGCTTTATTAATCCCTAATTGAAATACCATCTCTACCAGTACCCGCTGCACTATTTCCGGTTGGGCCTGTAACGGGATCCATGCATCGGTATCCGAGATGGCACCATCAAGATCCTGGCGCAATAGCGCATCCGCATCCGTCTCATTAATTCCGTTTGCAAATTTTTCACCCGCCCGGACCAGATGACCATAACCAATGGTATCGAAACCGAGAGAATCCTTATAAACAGTAAAAAATCCATTTTTGAACATCCCCCGTTTTTTCTGGTATTCCAGAGAGCCCTCATTATTCTTGATGGTGGTTAACAGGATCTGCATGCTCTGTTCAGAAAACTTAAACTTTTCCATGACCATTTCTCCCGGCAATAGGATATAAACTCAATCAAGTTTCAGTAAAGAACACTAATGAACCACAACATATATAAACATCAGGCAACATTAGATATTTGCGAATGTGGCGCAAACATCCAGATGCGCCAAATAGCAAATTAAGTGTAATAAAAGGCATAAGAAAAATAAGAAGGAATTAATTCCAGAGGCAACGCAAGCGAGATAATCCAGTGATTTATTTCCATCAATCCAGAGCCAGGAGCCCTTGCTAGATTGGAGGTTCATTTTTCCTGGAGGATATATATGCAAATCAATACCCCCCCCACACACCATATAGTGGTTTTACTCGCCGGCACGGTAGACCCCGTGAATGCCACACAGAAACGCGCCTGTAGTTATGGCAACGCCAGCTATTGGCAGGAATATCCTGAGTTCATCGAGAATTTACGGAAACTTACCAGCTCCATGCCCAACGTCGCTTTATTTGATGCCCATGGGTGGAGTGGAGACAATACCACTTCCAGTCGAAAAATTGCCGGTGCATATCTGGCTGAACGCTTATGTGGTGGGAACGGAGAGACAGCCTACTATAGCGGTTATAAACAGCATCGCGTGTTCTTTCATTTGATTGGTCATTCCCATGGTGGCAACCTGGCTAATGAGTTGATGGCCCGAGCCGCAGAGCTGGCTGAATGGCCTGCCAGTTGGGAATTTGCGAGCGTCTGTTATCTCTCCACGCCATTTTTTGCGGATCAGCATCTACTCTCCGAAGCAAAATTAGCCAAAACATGTCAATTTCTGAACGTCATCAATGATTACGATTTAACCCAACGCTTTATTGCTGCATTTTCTCTCCATGACTTAATCGGCATCATCCAGAAATTCGAGCAAAGGCACCCCGACAAACATGGTATATCCACCGCTTTACATCAGTTGCAAAAAATTGATTGGTCCTTGCTATCCAATAGCATGAAACACACGTCAAAATGGCGGTGGCTATTTCGGCCAGGCTCAGTATCGGTGGATTCGCAGTGGTTTATCCAGGTTCAGGACTGGCTTAGTGAATGTACCGGATTATTATCCTCGATTCTTGACGAGCTACCCAGCGAGGAGGAGATAGCCACATCAGAATCTGAAATTGGCCTGAGTCAGGAATTACGGACGGAAATAATGCAGATCCTGTTCGCATTGAAAAAAGATCTGAACATCTGCCTGGATTGTATAGGACAGCGGCTGGAACAACATGATTATCGACTGATAGCCCTGTTACATGAGTTATCACCCGTTCTGCAACGCATCATTCGTTTCTTTGATACCGAACTCTATCCGGATAATAAGAATATCTGGCAACTCTGTTATCGCTTTTATTTGCAACAAATTGAAGTCGTCGATTTGCCGCTGAATAGTCCGGCGCACCAGCTAAATGCCGAGAATCGTTCGCGCCTGAAAGAGCTGAACCTGTCCTACCGCGATCTCTACCATGAGCTGCGCGGCGGGGATTATGAATCCTTTGTCAGTACATTACAGACCATCACCTCGCAACTCGCCTCGACAGCCGAACTATCCAGCCTGCAAGCGTTAGTACTCTCCCTCATCACGGTGGAGCCTCATGCTGTCGCGTCACTGCAGCGACTGGCCCGCTGGCGGCAGAAGGTCATCGGCTGGCAACGCCACCATATCGTCGGAAAAGGGATCATCTGGGTGCTGCATCATCATCCGGTGACGGCCACCACCATGGAGCTGCTCGTCCCCTTTGTGACCTTACTGGATCACTATCTCGACCAGTTTCATCCCTGGCAACTCTACCGCAGTAGCAATATCCAGGAACTCAATCACAGCTTCGGACTCAAGAGCTTTCTGCTGACATCCCACTCGGTGAGCCGTCAACAGCTGTGGCCCGATGTCCAGGAGTGGTTACGCCATCAATTCACCCATCCGGATCTGTGATAAACAGTCACCTCGAAAGGCCCACTCATCGCCACAATGCTGAGCCGATAAGGCAGGGAGTGTTCCCATTGAACCAACCGTTGGCGGCAGGGATGCCGCCATCGAGCTCCCAAGGATGGTTTACGGCGTGTTGGTGAAAGGGAACCTTCCGGTATTTCTCTTGAGTGAACAGCATTGCGCTCATCGCCGACCCGTTCGGCGATGAGTGATCCAGAGTCACAGCCGACCGGCTGCTACCACTCAAATGCCACAGGCTTGCGACGAAAGCCGATGTGATAAGCCACCTGCTGCGCCACCACCGTATGCTCACCCTGACGGATCAGCCGGAAGCTGACATCCTTACCGAGCAAGACGCCCCGTGGCACCCCTTGCAAATAGTGGTTCAGCTTCTCGATCTGCTGTTGCATCCGCTCGTCATCTTCTTGCCCGTTATCCTGAAAGCGCCCAATCACGATGCGCTCGATGTATTGCACTTCGCTCAAATCCAGAGCAGGCTGATTGTTCTTGCCAAGACCCATGGTGTTGCTCCTCTAAAAAAAACGCCGCACCCGGTGCGGCGTTGTTGACTCCCATCAGGCACTGGCTTTGGCTTGTTCCAGTTTCGCTCTGGCATCACTCACATCGGTACGTGCCGTACTGACCGCGATGTTGGCCTTTTCCACCCGTACCTTGGCGGTATCGACAGCGTCCTGTGCTGTCTTCTTTTCCTGATCGGTACTGGAGGTGAGGTTTGTTGTACTGGTCAGTATATTTTGCTTGTTTTGCAGATCGCTTTTCGCAGCCGACAGTTCCAGATCGGCATCGTTGAGCGCCTTGGTCTTGGTATCAAAGTCGGTAGCAGCGGTCTGCACTTCCGGAGAGGCTGCCACACGCTTGCGTTCCTGAGACTCGACCTGCTTGGGTGCCACATTGCTGGCGATGATATCCAGCACCCGGGACAAGCCTTCCGGCATACCGGCATCCGCAGCATGGACTTCGACATGATACTTGGCCGAATTATCACTCTTGCGGCTGTTCTCCTTGTGGGAGGCCACGCTGCCGGACATCTCCACCGAGGCCTTGAAACAACCCCAGCCAACGC
Source organism: Enterobacterales bacterium (assembly GCA_038247115.1). Taxonomy (GTDB): domain Bacteria; phylum Pseudomonadota; class Gammaproteobacteria; order Enterobacterales; family Aeromonadaceae; genus Pseudaeromonas. Next base: position 6,053 of record JBBRVG010000018.1, read on the forward strand.
TGGCCGAAGCCTTGCCGGCAAACGACTTGTCTTCGGTCTCACTGGAGGACTCGGAGGAGCGAACCTCCATGTCGAAGGTGATATCGACCTGATCCACCATCAAGGACGGCACATTGACGATGGCCAGCACTGGCACTTCCAGCGCCACCTTCTGCTGATCCATGACGTCGTTGCCCATCGCATCCTTCCCTGTCACCACATAGCGGTTAAAGGAGAAGTCGGCATGTCGGGTCTTGTCGCCATCAAAACCGACATCCCGGATGAACTCGTAGGTCGAGCGAGCCAGCAGAACCTGCGCATCGCACGCCGCCTTCAACGGTGAGCCGATCAAATCCTGCATCGGCAAACCGGAGAATTGATTACGCATACTTTCAAGAGCCATAGTGATCTCCTTGCTGAATATTCAGCAACTCTAGATTGGAACCAATACTCACAACATCATCCTGACGATGAGTGCAAGTTCATCACTGACATACAACTTCTCGGCACAACCCTGAACACAGCCGATGCATCTTCAGTGTGATATCGACTTTATTTAAATGCCAAGCCATAAATAAGCCGGAACTATTGCCGCCGACAGGAAATAGAAATAAAAAAAGATGGCCAATGGCCATCTGAAATATAAGGATGAAGATGTATTGAAGTAATAACCCTGCCGTTGCAAAACAATTGCAGAGTGCCGAACAGGCTCGGGTCAGAAAACCAGCAATAGCGGATTATGACTCCCGCTGTGCCGAAAATGACGGATCCGGGGTCTGGACTGGTGTGGGTGCCGCATCGTCGACCCGGATCGGGTGAATCGTGGAATTGAATTTATCGATCACCCGCATGACCGCCTCTGGAGAGTCCTGTGATTTGAATTTTACTTTAAAATCAATAATATCTTTCGGTCGTTGCTGATCGTTGGCCGTACTCTGACCAATGGTGACCATGAAGCGTGGCAAATTGGGCGCGCCATTTAACTCCCCTGCTACCCGCTCAGCCGTCTTCATCAGCGCCTTTTTCTCCTCGACCGGACTGATACCTGTCACCTTGACCGAGAAGTCCACATCCATTTCGTCCAGATAGAGCCCCTTGCCATCCGAGATCGCCACCCAGGGCATGGTAATCACATGTTGGTCATCCAGGCGGATATCAATTTCCTTGGCTTTGAAGCTACCATCCTCCAGCTGAACAAAATATTGGCTAATCATGTTTTGATAATGACTGAGTGCCATATCGCTCGCACAATTAGCCACGTAATTCAGTCCGCGAATCAATCCATCCAGATATTCTGGGGTTAAGTGTACAAACTCCTTCCTTTTGGAAAACATAGCCACCTCCGGGTTGCGAATAATCAACCGACAGTAGGCCGAACCCATGGGGAATTCGAGAGGGAAATAACTCACAGGGATCGGAAATATATCCGGAAATTAATTTTTAATTCATGAGCGACTCACACCACGACAAGAAACGGCTGGCTCTCACCCCGACGGCAAGCCAGGTTCAACGGCCGCCGCACTCATCATCGCGTGGCCGTTTCGACGGCGAGCTGTTCATGCAGCCAGTTGGTGAAGGTCTGAAACCGGAGACGATCCCGATTCTCGTGCGGACAGAGCAGATCATAGCCGCGCTCGGACGGCACCCGCTCGGGACAGGGTGAGACCAAGGCCCCGGAGGCCAGCAGCGGACGCACCAGCACCTCACGTCCCATAGCCACGCCCATTCCCGATTCGGCCGCCAGTAGGGCCAGACCATAGTGATTGACGCTGAAGGTGCGCTCCTCCAGCGGCAGAGTAACCCCAAGCTCGCGGCACCAGTGCCGCCATTCACCGACCGCCTCCTGCACATCGGTCGATTCCGAGGCGTGGATGAAGATAGCCTCGGCCAGCCGCTCCGGCCTCCCCTCACAGCCCAGCTGCCGCGCATATTCCGGAGAGCAGACCGGTAGTAAGCGCTCGGACATCAACCGCTCCTGATAGAGGTCGGCATAACGACCGTTGCCATAGTAGATGGCCAGGTCCACTTGCTCCTCATGGAAGTCGACCATGCCGGCTCGCACCTTCAGCTTCAGGTTGAGGCTCGGCCAACTGCGCTGAAAATCAGCTAACCGCGGCATCAGCCAGAGTTGCGCCAACGTCGGCGCTATACCGATATGCAGCAGGCCTCGCAGATCCTGCTCGCGGATATCCTCGATCTCGTCGCTGATCTGGCGCAAGGAGCGGCTCAGGGTGGCCAGCAGACGCTCCCCCTCCTGGGTCAGCGCCAGCTTGCGCGTCATACGGATAAACAGACGAAAACCAAGCAGCTCTTCCAGATGACGGATGCGATGACTCACGGCGCCTTGGGTCAGGTGCAGATCTTCGGCGGCGCGGGTAAAACTCAGGTGGCTCGCCGTGACTTCGAAGGTATGCAGCAAGGCCAGCCGGTTCTGTTGTACCAGCATGGGTTTCTCCTCAATGAGCGGCAAGAGGGAGCAGTGAGGCCATGATGCATTAATTGAATTAATCCATCGCGGCTTTTTTTTCGTTTGTCGCCCCTCATCTGGTGCGCCTTAATTAACCATGTTCGCAATTCAAGATTGAGGTGAAAAAAATGTCAGGACTCAAGATCGCAGTCATAGGCGCTGGCTCCAGTTACACACCCGAGCTGATCGAGGGGCTTATCAAGCGGCAACACGAGCTGCCGTTGCGGGAGCTGTGGTTGGTCGATATCGAGGAAGGGCGCGAGAAGATGGAGATCATCGCCAACCTGACCCGACGCATGCTGGCCAAGGCCGGGATCTCGGTCCGAGTCGAAGAGACGCTGGATCGCGAGCAAGCCCTGGCTGGTGCCGACTATGTCTGTTCTCAGTTCCGCGCCGGTTGTCTGGAGGCCCGGATCAGCGATGAGCGTATCTCGCTGAAATATGGCCTGATCGGTCAAGAGACCAACGGTCTCGGCGGCTTTGCCAATGCCTGTCGCACCATCCCCATAGCGCTGGCCATCGCCGCCGACATGGAGCGCCTCTGCCCCGATGCCTGGTTGCTGAACTTCACCAATCCTTCCGGCATGGTGACCGAGGCGATACTGCGCCACAGCACCATCAAGACGGTGGGGCTGTGCAATGTGCCGGTCATCATGCAAAAGGGGGTGGCCCAACTGCTGGAGTGCCAACAGGAATCCGAATTCATCATGCAGGTGGCGGGACTCAACCACTTCATCTTCGTCCGTCAGATCCTGCATCACGGCCAGGATCGCCTGGCCGAGGTGATCGCACGGCTCAGCCAGGGTGCGGATCCGCTGGTGCCGCGCAACATACCCCCCTTCCGTTGGCCCGAGCATCTGCTCACAGGCTTGGGCATGATCCCCTGTGCCTACCTGCGTTACTACTATATGAGCGACGACATACTGAAACAGGAACTGGGCGAAGCCCAGGGTGAAGGGACTCGCGGCGAGTTGGTCAAGGCACTGGAGCATCAGCTGTTCGACATCTACCGCAACCCGGAGCTGGCCGACAAACCCAAGCAACTGGAGGGACGCGGTGGTCAGTACTACTCCGAAGCCGCCTGCGAGCTGATGAGCGCCATCCACAACGACAAGCGGATCATCATGCACGTCAACACCCGCAACAACGGCGCCATCAACGGTCTACCCAATGAGTGTGCCGTCGAAGTCAGCTCGCTGATCACCCGCTCCGGCCCACTGCCGCTCAACGTGGCGCCCTTCCCGGATGACACACTAAGGCTGCTGCAACTGATGAAGAGCTTCGAGCAGTTGACCATAGAAGCCGCCATCACGGGCAACCGTCACACCGCCTGGCGCGCCCTGGTGCTCAACCCGCTGATCACCAGCGGTACTGTGCTCGAACAGGCACTGGATGAGGTCATAGCACAGAACAAGGCGCTGATGCCCGCCTTTCACGCCTGACATCTCGCGGACGGCAGCGACAAACCAGCCCGGGTCTGAGCTGCAAAAACCCTGAGCCGCAAAAACAAAGAAGCCTCTGAGATTCAGAGGCTTCTGGCATTTGAAACGGTTCAGTCGATCAATATGGTTAGTGCCACCTGATAAGAAGCATATCGAAATATAATCAATATATTTCAACAGGATAATTATGCTTTCTATCATTTTCGTCAATTGTTTTGTTAAGTTTCCCACGGTGTGGCAAGGAAAACTTTACGCTTTTGGGCAACTGCTGCTCAGCATGACCACATACATCGTTGTCTCGTCAGTGTGAGGCCAATTTGGGCCAATAAGTGAGTTAGGCATTTTCCCCGAGATCCACAAGTATTGCGTAAACACGTGAGGTAATATTGGCTTGACACTGACAGGAGCACCCAACTGACGAATGCATATCGCCAAGGGTGAAAATGATGTACCTACTTCGGTTTTAAACTTAGCCTGAGATTTTCCATGAACGACATCGAGTTTGCATTTGGAGCTTCACCTGAGATCGGGAGGCTTTACAAAGATGGTAAGTCTTTCAGCATTGATACCCCTGTTTTGGCACTGTCATTTCTACGAGGATTAGCCGCTGCATTTTGTAACTGCCTCGACCATGACCTTATAGAGAATACGCTAGATAGAAAAATCGCCTCTCTTGAACAACAAGGAATGTTAAAGCCTGCAGTGAAGCGGCAACTACGAACTCTACAGATTAATGGAAATAAGGCCGCTCACCCCGAAAGCTACGATTTCGTTGATCTAAATTTCCCAGATCTTGCTGCAGAAGCCTTGATAGCGGCAAGGATACTAATTAAGCACCTCTATATATATCGGCATGAACCTGTACCAGAGTATGAGGTTATCGAGATCGAGTCAGGAGATCTCAAAGATATGTGTATCCGGGCAATGATTGGGCGGGAGATCGAGGCAATGAACCAAGCCGGGGAATATTTCAAGGAGAAGGCTGAACAATACCCAAATATTTGTGTGCCGTTATACAATGGGTACCCTTATGAAGCGCAACAGGATATAACCCAAGCAATGTTCTGGTTCGAGCAGGGGGCCAACCAAAGTCACCCCAATTGCCTCTATCAATATGGTCACTATCTAGCTGAGCAGGGTGAGGAACAAGAAGGAAAACACTACATCGAACGAGCTGCAGAATTGGATCATCCTGATGCTCTCTTTTATGTGGCTCAGAAGACTCTTGATGGCTTGGAGGGGTGGGATAAAGACGCAACTTCAGCACTAGAGCTTTTTGAACGCGCAGCAAGATTAGGTAATCTAGCAGCACTATCCCAACTTGGTGCCATGCACGCAGATGGCTTCGGCTGCGAGGTAGACCTAGCTCTTGCAGCAGAGTACACCCTCACAGCAGCACAAGCTGGCGTACCACAAGCGCAGTACAACCTTCATCTTTTGTACATGAATGGTTTAGGGTTAGACAAAAATGAGGGCGATGCCATTAAGTGGCTTATCGAAGCGGCATCTCAGGATTACCCGATTGCTATATATGACCTAGCCTGCCTTATTAAGAGCGGTATGGTCCCAGGCCGTTCGGTCAGCGATGCCGAAGCTGAGTTTGTAAGGGCGATGTCCTTTCCTGAGTTTCGAGCCCAAGCGGCTATATCCGCAGCTGAAATATTCTACGATTGTACATCACTGTTGCCGGAGTTGATGCGCGCTGCACAGTATCTACAAGCATGCTTCGCTCAATTATCAATTGATGGTGACCCAGCTAATTTACGTAATGATTGCTTACTGGCATGCTCAAAAATCGTCGGACGTTTACGTCAGCATATAAATGCAAATGGTCCTGACCATTCCCTGAAACTAGCTGACATTTTTGCCTCGGCACTATTTGACCGCAACTTCATTCCTGTTATAGACGCATCAGCTCGGCAGGCAGAGCTTGCAAGGATGATGCTCGATTACGGGCCAACAGCACTCAATCAAATCAGAACAAACCTATTCCGTGAAGCCTGCCTCGAACCCCGAAATACGCATCAGAGAAATGGTCCGATAACTACTCTGCATCCTGCTCCCACTATACCGAAGCTGGGACGCAATGAGCTTTGTCATTGCGGCTCGAGATTAAAATTTAAAAAGTGCTGCGCTCGCGGAGTTTGACCAATTGTCTGTCTGTTCTTGCTAGCCTTGTGGGGTTTGAATTAAATCGCCACCAACAACTAATTATTGGCAATCAAAACGAGAACACAAATACCTCCCTAACTTGGACATGGCTAAGATGCAGCTGACTAGAGATTGGGGGGCATTGTTGATCAATTCAGTCACTAGGCAGCAGCTCCCGTGCGGCTTTTCCTGGATTAGTTCAGTGGATACCTGACAGGTATTCCTAGTCCGATGACTTTTTAGTCTAGGTCAAACTTTACATTTTAGAACAGCACAACATAATGGCTCATATTCTGCTGTTTGTAAGTTATCCGTGAACAAAAGAGCCCTGCAAAGGGCTCGCTCGCCGCGTTGGTATAAGATGAAGCTATTTATTGTGGGAATTACTACTTGTTACACCCGTTGTAGGCAATCGTGGGGCGAAATCATGTTTGCTCTGTACCTGACTGACGACACCAAAGGTCTCTAGTTGCAGGAACTTAGACCCAAAAACTTCAGTAGGGATTTTCAATTTAAGTAAATTGAAAAAGTTTTCATCATGAGTGGAGATAATAATCTGCTTGTCAAATCGTAGAGAAATATTTCTAAGCAAGTCTATTACTGCAAGCACATTGATTGAATCCATTGATTGAATCGGGTCATCAATAAGAATGACATCTAGGTCATCCCCTTTGTCGTCTTTGGCATGCAAGGCATTGGCAAGAAAAACGCTTAGACTTAAAATATTTAGTTGCGCTGCACTAAAATATAATATTGGCGATATTATACCACCAGATTCATCCTTTATCACGATATTGAGCCCCGGCTGGGCATTATCAAAGTCAGGGATGAAATCAACCTCTTTAAAAGAAGGGTGAGGATCAATCTTACTATATATGGCATTTATAAGATCAGAAAAGAAGAAAGACCCTATTCTCTCCCGCAACTCTTTGAAGACAAGTTCACGATCAGCAGATAATTTAGCATGAACTAACTGGTGCTCTGATATTTTCTCGTCAATGTCAGAAAGTTTTTTTCGTAACTCCAAGCTTTCTAAGTAAGGTTTAAATGTCTCTAACTGAATTATTAGAAGCTCAATCTGATTGATCTTCATTGTAATGTGAGAAGTCTGTTTAGCTAGATCCCGAATTGCGAATTCAATTTTTTCTTTGATTAAAGTTGAATTCGGTTCAACATGCTCACCTAATAATCTACTTAAGCTACCCAAAAACAAGTCCACGAAGAATATAGCATCGTTGATACTTTTTGATGTTATCTCTTTTTGAGAAATTAGTAATTGGAGGTCAATCCAGTTTCCATCATCTAGCATAGTCTTCTGGAGTTCATGACATTGAGCTGACAATGTAACTGTTTGAGCATGACATTCTTGAATGGAGTTTTCGAGAATGGCTCGCTTTTTAACGCAATGCTCTTTAATGTTTCCAATGTCTTGAATTACTTCTTCATTTGCAAATTCTATAACTGCTTTATACGACTCTTGTGTCGTGATACTACCGATAGATAAAGATAGCACCTCAAGACGAGAACTAATACTTTCCATCTGCGCTTGTAGGTCTGTAAGACGCTTATTGCTCAGGCTAAGTAGCTCCTGTTGGGAATGACTAGTATTAGAAAGGGTTGCTAGCTCAGTATTAACATGTGAATGTAGCTCATTCGAATTCAAATTAAAAACACTAAGCTGTAAGGCCGCAATATTTTTTTCTGTGATAGTAATCGTTGTAGTAAGCGAATGTAATTCCTGTTGATTGGTGTCGATTTGCGAAGATAATTCACTGAGCTGAGTATGGAGATTAATAATTTTTTTGTGAAGTTGAACCTGGGCTTCATTCAGCGTTGAATCAATGATAGCTTTAAGTTGGCTTATGTGTGCTGCAATTTTTTCCAGCTGCATCGCGTTCTGTCTTGCAGTCTCAGTTAGGAGGTCGTTATTTCTTATCGATGATATTAACGCATCTGAAGATGGATGATTCGCTCGGCATAGAGGGCAGGTATTACTAGGCGAATCAGCTAAATAGGTTAGGCCTTGTGACACTAACAGCTCAATTGCTTTTTTCTGCTGTGTAAGTGCGAGCTGGGTGTCTCTAATTGCAGAGTCATTCTGTTGCAATAACTCTAGTTCTTGGTGCGCAGAATAAAATCCATGAAGACGGGAGGCGGATAGTTCGAAAAGAGTCGAGTCAGGCCCTTTCAATTCGTCACTGGTAACTGGAAGCGAAGATAATTTTTCTAAATTTAGACTGACATTCTTCTGTGTGGCTTTGTTTATTGTGATTGAAGCGAGTTTTTCTTGATATTTTGCTTTTAAAATCTGTAACTCATTCTGATGAAATGAAATTTCTGAATAGACCTTGGGGCTGTTAGCCAAGATGGTTCGTAAAGCTGATGCATTATTTTCAGTTGAAGTTAGAGTATCGTTACATTGTTTTATACTTGCATTGGCAGTACTTAAATTTAATGAGATATTGACCTGCTCATTAATTATCCTATTTTTTTCGTCTGACAGGGATTTATATTTTGACTCTTCAGTCAAAAAGTCTGGAATTAATTTCTCTATAGTGGATAGCTCTGCTAGTTGAGCATTGTTTTTTTGCCAGCTCGCTAAATACTTTTGATAAGTAGAAGATATCGTCTGATATCGCTGAGAATCAATAACACCTTTACTCAGCAAAATAAATTTAGGGCTTTGTTCAGCAACAACATCAAGTTGAAGCTGAAATTCTTCTAGGCGAGATGCCAGTTCTGATAATGAAGTCTCTTTTTTCTGTATTGCTTCATTGCTGGATGACAATGAATGTTTTCGCTCCACCAGTGAGCTGAGAAGCTTATATTCCGTGCTGGAGTCGAAAGATTCTGTGACAAATGAGATCGACTCTCCCTCATCGTTCAATTTCTTTGCTAATGAATTGAATTTCTCAAAAATCATTGGGTCTACTGGAGACTTCAAAAGTTTTTTTATATTAATTTTTTGCGTTCTAAGGCTGTCCAATGTTATTTGGTTTTCGGTTAGAATCGCAGTTAGTTCCATACGCAACATCTCGTCCTCACCACCGAAATATTGCATGAAGAGTTGATACCGTTCTTGCGGCTTTGCTTCCTTCAGAAAACGATCAATCGCATCTTGCGAGAGAATTATCTTCTCAAACCCTTTTCCTTCTGTTTTAGCCCTAGTAGGTCCCAAGTTTAGATCCATGGCGTTGGACCTCAATTTGGGAAGCGATCTTTGGAAATCTCCACGCGTAGTGACTACATCGACGCGAGTGACAATATTATCTGGAACATCCTTATTACGCAGGATCTTTAATGGAATTTGATCTTGCTTGATTCCTCTAGCCGCTCTATGATTGATTTTCTTATTATGTTCTGCTGTATATCTTCCTAGATTTGAGGTGAATGCCCATTCCACGGCATCATAAAATGAGCTTTTCCCAAAGCCATTGGGAGCATATAGCGCAATAAAATTTGAGGGTGTACCGTCACCAAGGGTAAAGTCGAAAACCCCATCCTTTTTGAACCTATAAGCTCGAAAGCCTTCAATCTCAACTTTTTTTATTTTCATTTTTCTTATAGTACTCAATTAGTTTATTCACTATCTCACCTCTTCTATCCTTAGACTTTTTTGTCAAGTCAGTCGGCGCATTTTTTATCAGCGGCGCAATAGCAAGTTTTACATTTGAAATTAGAGAGGGGGTCGTTTTTTCTAATTCTAGATCAGTACCAAGTAACTCTACATTAATTTTTGTTTCGACTTCCTTGGTTGTTAACGATTTTCCAAGACGATCTAGAACAATTTTCCTCGCGGCATAACGGTCATTTTCAATTACATATTTATCTCGCATCTCTATCGAATCTTGGCACAACATTACCAGATAAATGTTCCACTTGGAGAAGCGGGCTTCAGGCTTGAACCTAAAAGAAATTATGCTCTGGATTGCCTTCCATTTTTCCACTAATTCTTGTGAGGAGTCAAACCAACATACGATACAATTTATGAAGCTCAGCTCATTAGCAGAAAACAGTTCGACTCTCAAACCCTCAAATTCAGATGTTAAAAAAGATAAATCATGATCCTTCTTGGATAGTACGATCATAATGCCCCCTGAAAATTATCAACTGTTGACCAGACAAAGCTTGTCCATACTCTCTATGCTTGTCCAGCACGAGCTTATTACGTAAACCTTTCAAGTGTGCGAAAGAATACGTTTTTACAATATCACCAATGGCGCTGTCGATCCGACTCATTTCTCTATATTCAGGTGATGAAGCAATGTCATCGAGTACATCTTGAATATCTTCAGGTACCGGCATATCTTTAGCGTTTTCTTGTGGAGAACTTACAAGAATGGTACCGTTGGGATCCAGCATTTCTTTAGCTGCCTTTATTAGATCTGATAGTTTCCACAACCAATTGTCATTGCTACAGGAATACATAAAACGAAGCCGACGATCCAAAGAACTTAGATAGTTTGTATCGATGACATCTACTTCATCAAGTATTGAACAAATTACTGAAAACTCGAGATAAGCGACCCAGAGGTCTCTTTCCAAGATTGTCGAATCTGGTGCTTTATTGTCTAGCAGCAGCTCCCGCTTATACCGCATCATCAAGTCATAAGGTGCGGGCATATTTTTTTCTATTAGCCATGTAGCTTGCTCGTCAAGTTTCTTCCGTAGTCGAGCAACATTATCTGGGTTTACTGCATTAAAGCTAAAAATATCGCTTCTAAAACTGGAGAAGCTTTGCATGTAAAAAGGAGTCATTTGTGTCAGATTGTTTGCTTCTATAATTTGGTCGAAGCATTCAATTGAACAGCATCGAATTCGGCCGTATCGAGCCTCGGCATCTTCGTCATCCATTCGGGTTTCTACCCCCCATAGATGTGGATGTCCCTCTTGAATACAATAGACACCACCACCTGACATGCCTTGAATAGACTTTTGACCAGGGCCGTTATCCAAATTACATACAATAAGCTGGTTAGCCTTATCATTTGAAGTGCCTATATAAATTTTATATGGCCTATCTGAACCAACATTCGAGTGAGGATAGCCAACATATGAGACTCTGGAGCCTGCGGTCTGCTCTCCTCGCCATATATGCTGTGAAATAGCATCTTGATATTCTACTTTTATGATCGAACAATCATATTCTGGATGATTATAAGGTTTTCCAATAACGTTTAATTCTTGGTTATTTCGACTGACAGTAATTGGGGAGTCAGGAATATCGATAACGTGATGCGCAGTCAGAACATAAGTAAAGTCCTGTGACAAGGTACTTACTAGCACCCCGCTTCCATTATTAACTTTAACGGAGTACGAAATAATCAACTCGTCATTGGTCATTAAAAATAAGCTCTTTATCTAGTTCTAATAATCGCCCTGGATAGACCACTGCTTCGGAAGGTAAGCGTAGTTCTTGAATAATCTTTTTATAATTAAAATATATCTTGGCGTCTGTTTTTGTTAAGATTCTAGCTATGGTTCTCTTGTTTGGCAGGCCGTGAATGGCACCATTGGTAGATATTATATATCGATTACATTCAACCAATTCAAGAAAATCACTGCTCGTATTGTACTGGCTACCGTGATGTGAAACTTTGACTAGATCTGCGAGTAGTTTAGATTCGGGGCTATAGCCTAAGGTACGTAATCCTGAAACTACAACTCCATCATGAGCATCCCCCAAAAAAAGCATTGTAGAGTTGCCAGCTGAAAGAATGAATGCAATGGAACTTCCATTCGCGATAGATGAATCAGACACGAAGGAGTCATTGTTCAAAATCTCTTCAAAAGAGAGTTTATAGTCGGTTGTAACGGAGGTTTCTGCCGGATTTTTTTCCTTAGGCCAGATACACACAAGCTTTTTAAGGGCTTCTTGATTAGGAGAAAGCACCTTGAAAGTAAAAGGGCCGTGCTTGATCGTCTGACCAGACAGAATCAATGGCTCACGGTGGCAACCTACTTCATCCAGGACAGATTCAAGAGACTTAGCTTGTTGCACACTAGTATTAGGCGAGTCGATTCCTAGTTGAACACTGTTCTCAGGGATATCCGGTTTGCTGAAGTGGTCGGTGATCAGCCTTGAGGAATTGAACCATATGGACTTGACCATCTCATTCAAATAACCCGTCGCGTTAAATGCATTCAAAAATCCGCCAATGTGATCGGCATCAATATGGGTCAGGACTGCCAAATGAATACATTGACCTTTATCCTTCAATTCATCTAGAACGACACAAAGAGCACCCTTATGTTTCTGTGCTGCTCCCCACTTGAAAGTGGCTGAGTTTCCGCCATCAATCAGCAGGTTAAACACACCCTCCGAGTCTTCATGAGTGACAAGGAAGCAGTCGCCATTATTGGCTGAAAGTATGCGTACCTTAATGCTCATTCAGGCTCCCTAGACCCCCCTGCTACAAGGTGGAGAATCTTTTTCTATAGGTTCAATAAGATAGCGCTTCTAAGTACATGTTCCAAGAACTCTAGTTCTTGGAATCACCATTGATTTTCTAGATGCCTTCTAATAACCACATGATGAACAGGTTATTACCAATCACTCCCGATTGGAACCTCAAAGACAATCCTTGTCCAGATAGATTACTGTGATCTAGGAGAAAAAAATGAGGGGTCTAGCTCCATCAGACCATGGCTACCGATATTGAAAGCCGAGTTATCGTTGTAACTGAAAGGATCATGATGGTGGCCATGGATGATGGTTGTTGTCCCGAGTGACTGAGCAAGGTCGTCGATAGTCTGAAAGCCGTGAGGGTGATCGATGGGTGCCTCATGAGTAACCAGGATGTCGGCCTTGAGACTATCGAAGCATCGAATATCCTCGGGGAAAATTGAACTCCGATGTTTGCGTGGCAGACCGCCTCGCCAGAGATTTCCTTTTCCACAATGAGCAATAAAGTCTTGCCTAGTGATGTAGCGAGGGGGTTCTGGGGGATACCAGACCTGGCTGCGGAAGATACCGCCAAGACCAGCAATCTTTAAACCATCAATCTCGACAACTCGGCCATGAAGGTTTCGCTCAGGGCAAGCGAATAAGTGATCATGATATTGCTCTTTATCCGTGTCATGGTTGCCATGGATGAACCAGACGTCCGTCAGTTCCAGGATGGCCGCGAAAGTTTGCTCAAACGGCTGTTTCAAGCACAGGTCTCCCAGTATGATCACCGCAGCAGGCTTAGTCTGCTGAACACGCTGGGTGATGTGCTCAAACTCCCCGTGGGGGTCACCGCAGAATAAAATTGTCATAACCCCTTCGCTGCCGTTTGTCAGTGTCCTGATTCCATTATGTACTAAAAGGTTATGAGCGCGTTATTGGTAAGTCACAATAACCACGGAGCTACCCTGATATAAATTATTGACGCATTTAATTTGTGACACCGATGTTATTCAGCGGTGCTAGTTTTTCGGATTGTGATCGCTAAAGCAATTTTGCCGCTCCTCGCCACCCTAAAAATCGAGTAATGTTTTATTCGCACTTATGCAAAGAATTAAGTGAAGTGTTTTCCACTTTGCAGATGATGACTATTAATGCTAGTTGAGGATGTAGCATGAATAACCCAGATGAATTTGTTTCGCTATTTAACAACATCATTTCTCTGTTTAATAGCTTTATGACAACATCCGTCCCGTTGACCATTGCATACGTTTGGCTTTTGGTTTTGTTTGTGAAGAACAAGAGTCTTCGCACTTTGTTTTTTTGGGAAAAACTAATCGGAAAGGGGATGATTTTTAGCGATAACTGTTTACAACAAGCATGGATTAATCAAAAGGAGCTTCAACAGTTTTCCGTTGCTCTACCTGCAATAAAGTATAAAAATATTTATCACGCAAGAAACATGCAGGAATGGAAAGAGCAAAACAAAATAGGTGATTCGGAGCTGAGCGGCCTAGATGCATTTTTCATATATAATAATGACTACTCATCTATTAAGTTAGCCAAAGCCAAAGAGCCATCAATTTTCGCTGCTTATATGGCTCTTGCCTGTGTTGCTTACCTTTCTTTAATTGCGCTTACAGTTTCGCTTAAATGTGTAATTTCCGATGCAACTATAGGTGAATTAAAAGTTAACAACGAGATGGTATGGGTATATAAAGACAAGGTTGAACGATTTTCACTTCTTGGTAAATCATGGTCTGTCACACTAAAGGAAGTTAATGATGGGGGGGAGCTAACAGCAGATGATATTAAATCTATAAGAAAAAGTATTTCATCGGGTGACGTGAGAGATTTTCTTGAAAAGAATAAAGTTGATACAGTTATCTCGGCGTCAATCATTTTTGTTGTTTTGTTTTACTTTTCGATTCTTCTTGTTCGATTCACAATAAGATCGAAAAGGGTTTTAAAATTGTGCGATAGAGTGGATTTTATCAAAGAGAAAGCTAGCAAGTGTTCAACAAATATTGGTGGCGAAGTTCACGAAAATCTAGAGTGTAATGCAATCAATGGTGAAAGTAACAGTAATTAAATCTTCTATTACCTTTGAGTGATTGATTAGACCCGCTCATGAATGAGCGGGTTGTCTTTGAACTATTTTAACAACTGAGTGCAAATATCTATGGTTAGCATGAGCGGTTTATCAACCACGTCAATCCGGCTAATTGTCATATTGTTGATGATGACAGGTCTTGCTGCACTCTCGATCATCGTCAATTACAGCGCAGTATTCCTGTTCAACTATTTAAACCTAGTTGGTATGGTGTTTGATTCTATTGCTAGGCTGAGCCTAAATCTGACATATGTCGATGCACTTATTCTCATGCTTGCGTTGTTGCTTTTCAACAAAAAGGCCCGTTATCTGCGCTCTGTTTCAATGTCACTAAAATCATTTTCTGGATAGCTATGGTCCGTCTAGCTCGTACGTCCCTAGACTAGAACTGATCCATCCAAGCAATGAGCTTTCTCTTGTCTCATCTATTTCAACAAGTGACAACTTGTTTTATTCTGGTCTATGGTGATTGCATTATGCAGCCCTTTGAGAGTGCTGAGATATGACATTTTCGATAGCTATCAGCTGCCCCAAAAACTTGGAGCTTTTCTCTCTGGCAATTTGATAATTGGAGTCTAAAAGATATCGCAAAGAAGGGAATTCCTTAGCCAGCCGTTGATATTCCTCGGCCTCACCAATCGAGGTTAGAAAGTCAATTTGATATTGGTGAGCTTTGCTTTGAAGCTCCGTAATGACATATCCAGCGGCTTTAAAATCATTTTTAGGGATATCCCCGCATCCGTTCTGCCTCTTCTGAATAAAGAGCGTTTGATGAAATGCTGGCGTTTTCCGGTATATAACCATCCCATTACTGTTTAACGTTTTTTCAATTAGACCATTACGTAACAATCGTACTACCTGCCTGTAAGCTCTTCGATAAGCGTCTTCCTTTCGGATATGAACGCATCTCATATAGGCGTCTCTTAGCTCTTTTACTGTGAACAGATCGAACCCGTTTACGACAAGCAACTGATAGATGGGAAAGGACAGAGTCTTTCTCTTCGGAGGCATTCTTCTTACCTCGTGACTGTGATTGGGAATCATCACAGTCACAAAAATGCGGATTATAGTCCGTGGTCATGCCCGCAACAACTCTGGATAGTTCTCGTCTTTATGAGAGGCGAGACATGAAAGACTTAGCGATCAGATTTGGTGAGCGGATACGCCAAAGACGAAGTCAACTCGGGATCTCGCAGGACAAGCTAGCCCTGCTAGCCGAGATAGATAGAAGCTATGTCGGCCGAATTGAACGAGGTGAGGTCAATATTACGCTTGAAAAAGCCTATCAGCTTGCTGAAGTGCTTGATTGCGATCTTCGCGAGCTATTACCTTAAGTCGGTCAGCTGTAAATAGAGACTAGGTCAAACAGGAGGTAATCCAGGCTTTGACTGCAGAACAGTCGAGGGGAAAGGAACTCTATGACTTCGACCACAAACCCATGCTATGAGCCCACATAGCCGGGCAATACACCCTCGGCATCGGACTTAACAACTATCTCTTTTCCCCGTCAGAACGCTCACGGTCAATCTTTGTCAACGGTGCATTGAGTTGATGTTCTTTCATTCCATGCTTGTATGCATTGTATTGCCAGATCACAAACTGCTGTTTGTACCTCCGGTTCTCCTCTTTAAGCTCTTCGATTTCGCTTTCAAGATTCACAATCCTAGCGGCTGCAATGTTCAAACTCGCTGGACGCGGATTTTTTGGGCCTCGGCCTTTAAGCGCCTCTTTCTTTGTCTGATAGGCAATCACTATTGCCTCATGTGCATTAAGGGACTGTCTTGATGGCAACTTTCCGACCAATGGCTCTGCCGCCTCACAGATTGCTAACCAGGACAGTTTTGGTTCCTGCCATCCTCGAATTAGATTCACGATTGCATTAATGTCTCTATTGTCCAGATGCTTAGCCAAGGCCCCCCCCTAACAAAGTTGTTAAATCATCTAGCATCACAGCTTCTTCGCTTTCTTTGCCTTTTTGCTCAATAGCCTCAATAGACTTTTTTTCGGCAACACGGCGAAGCTGACTGAAATCATTACCCCGAAGCTTAATCTGGGCACCATTTCCAATGTCTGGATTCTCTAAAATAGCTACTAGCTCACGAAGCCGGGTGACAGCTTTTTGGTGGTACTGATACCAGCGATCAGCCCCCATCTCGCCGCTTTCCACCGCCGCGTCAGCAAGAAAAAACAGTCGCTCCGACTTCTCCAGACGTTTCTTAATTCGCTCCAACTTTTCTGTTTCATCGCCTTTGATGCAAACCTGTTCGGTACAATTGACGCAATCTCGGAACTTCTCGCAAGGACTCATAGTGTAATCATGCACACAGTAGCCATACTCCGTCACATGGACTGCAGCATGCTCTAACGTATTGAACTCCTGCATAGTAACCGGCAGATGCTTTGCCACCTCGCCAACAGGCCCAAATAGCGCTTTTGTAGGGTCTAGGCGTTCGGCCATACCAACCAGTTCGTATTCAGTCATGTGGTTGTAGATTCGATTCTGTTTCACATCAGCCCGCCCAGACCACTTGGCAATTTCCAGGTTTGACAGCCCGCCACGCTGGGCAATGGTGTTGAGCAGGTGCCGTGCCTGATGCGAGGTCAATTTAACCCGTTCTCCGTTTTCAGCACGGTAACCATGGCGATCAAAGATACTGGCATGTTTTCCATCCAGAGCTTCTCGAGGAGCCAGATCATGGTTGAAGAAGTTATTGGTTGGCTTATGTAATCCAACCGGAAGGCATCCCCGGTTTCCGTGGAACTGGTTAGCATTCAGTGCAAACAAGGCGTTGCTGTACTTAATCCCCTTGTTTTTATCAAACCACGGGAAGCCTTCTGGCAAACGCGCCATAGTGTGTTGCCACAGGCTATTTAGCGTATGCACACCATCTTCTTTGGCTAAACCTCGACCACCAAGACCCCACTTGCACGTATTTTGGGAGTGATGTGCAAAGCCAAGCGCCATACAGGCCTGCTCCATCGTCAACGGCTCGTCATCAGCAACATCAGGGCAATTAGCATGGTGATAAAATTTATCAGGGTATTTCTCAATCCACCTGGCCAGTCGTCGAGCATTCTCAGATAGCATTTTAGCTCTGGCGACGGCGGCTTTAGCGACGCCGACCATCACAGTTGGTATCCATTTGATATCGCCTTCATAGCCTTTCCCAGCAAAAAAACGCCAGCCGTAACGTTCTATCCCTTCACGATCCGTTTCAAATACCTCGCAATCCGCAGGCAGTGCTAACACCTCAGAAATGCGTGACGGTGCTGACATCAGCATGGCAAATACCGAGGTTGTGAATATGTCTCGCTCATGAATTGGGTCGTTGGCAAAAATTTCTGCCAACGCATTGAGGGCAATGTCACTTGGAAGTTTCTTTTCCCTATTTTTCTTCGCCTCTCTGCCTGTTTTGTTCTTGTCCTCAGCACGCTTAATTGGATTGACCCAATCTTGAACAGCATTTGATACAAGCTGGTTTTCAACTACAAACTTAGCCAAGCGCTGAATCTCTCGACCGCAATGATATGCTGCGCTCTCTGAGTAGTGTTGCCTTGCCAATTCAGCTGCGTCATCCAGCACGGTAATCGACAAATGACCAATATCAGCACTCTCTGTTACTTGTACCAAAGCTGCCTCAACAGCTCGTAGAGCCATGCCTTCATTCTTTGTCCCCGTGGGACGATGTCCCTGCTGGTAACGGAAATAGGCTTTGGCGAAATCAATGAACGCTGGGTCTTGTACCTCTGCCAGCATGGGTTTTCGCGTAATAATGCCCAGCTTGGCAAACACAGTTATGTTTGGCCAAACAGGATCTTCCCAATTGAGGTCGGAGCCGAATACAGTCAATTGATGTCGGCACTTGGATATGAATGCTTCAAGGTTTTCGGCTGCTGTCAGCGTAGACTTTGGCTTGAACTGGAAAATATCAGCCATTGGTAATTAATCCCTGTTGGCTAAACTCTTCACGACGAGAAGCACAACGCATGATCACGTCTGCCACCGCGATGATGCTACGATCAAGCACAGCAGCAATCTGGATGTCGCCAGTTATCTCTTTCACCCGTTCACGCTCATTAAGCAAGCCCTGATAGACATCTTCATGTGGGCCATCCAGCCAGGGCTGAAAGTGCATGCAGGTGTAGCAAGGAATAGGAACATTGGCGCCACAAAAGCCATGTTCGCCACAAGTACCAACACCCTGGCCCATTTCGGTCCGAATACGGCTGGTTGGGTCATCACCTCGATGCGCATCCCTCTCTGAATCTACAAGTACCCCGACAAATGCCTGAGCGTATGGTGCCAATTGAAATCCTACCGCCTCATCCAGCTTTTTCACATGCTCGGGGATATTCTTGATGTAAACGCCTGCGCTTTGGGTGTCCGAGTGGTCAAGCAGTTCCGCTATTACCAACTCGCCAAAACCCTCACGGGCAGCCCGTGTACCCGTGGTATAACGAAAGCGGCGAGCATTGATATTCAATAGTTCCCCGGTGCGCTCCGAACAGATATCAGATTCCGCTACGATGAACTGGAGCTTTTTGGTGATCTTTACGGAGGCGATGTGAAGTTTGTCGGTAGCAAGAAGTTGGCGGAATTCATAAGGGGAGTGGACGGCAGCAAGCACATCAAGATCGGGAAACAGAGGGATTTGCAGCCGGTCAGCTTCCTGCAATTCAAACCCCAGACGATTCTCAACCTGCGCAATCGCATTCCTAGCCTGAGCACTCACGATTGCCCATAGTTCCTGTGTCATCGCGTAGGGCTTGAATTTTGTTCGGAAAGAGCTGCTGCGCTGCTTGGCTCGGGGCACATTCAACACATAGAAGGGCTCTCCCTTTTCATTTTTACCACAGAGGACGTCGATCACACGAAGCTGCGAGATCTGGATGGGGCGACGCCCCGTATGACTGGTGCTAAGAGCCATTGTCAGCTCTGCTAGGGAGATTAAATTTCGTTCATAAGCCCTTACAGCCCCCTCGTTAAACGCTTGAAGTTCATTATCCGTCAGCGGCCCTTCTTGAGGATCCATGCGCTTAACCGCATCACCTTTACGATTACCCTTTAGCGTCCAACCATCTAGCAAGCGAATCACATTCTTACTGAGACCGGGATAGCCCAACTGGTGCCATGATCGAAGAAAACCACTGATAGTTGCCAGATACCATTCTGTTGCAGGCGACAGCATCGACCGATAATTAATCAATAACGTATCAGTAATTTCTCTCGCGTCAGTCTGACGCAGCATGTGCTGAACTCGTTCAAGGATATTTTTTGTATGAGAAGAAGAACGATTGGAAGCATAAAACGCCAGTGTGCGCAGACAGCCATCTAGCGTCCCATCTGACAAGTAATGGTGGATATCTGCAAGATTAATAGTGATATTTCTATCCAATGTCCACAACGTGTCATACAGCAGAAAAGAGTATCCCTTTGCCCTAGCACGGATTTGTTCTGACACTACCCCAGATACAGGGTTATTTGTCGTCATTCGTGATGTCCTCAGGCCGGCGAGTACCGTTATTACGTTGTAATGCCAAAGCAGCCTCAAAGCTTTGTTGCTGGATGAAGCGCTTGTTGTAAGTCGCTGCGGTTCCTGAACCATCCCTCCAGCCCATTAAGTACGACCGGAGTTGCTCTTGGCGCTCCTCACTGACTTTTTCATCCATGGCATCCATTTTTTCTGAAAACTTGTGATTCCATGTGTGACGGAGCGAGTGCCCTGTTGCTGCATACAATTGCGGCGAAACGGCCCTGACCACGGAAAATATTTTGTGATACCCCCCCTTGGAGATAGGGTTTCCCACAGTTGGCCCACGCTTGTAAGTCACGAACAGGTAGTCATTTTTCTTCGCATTTCGGACATTACGACGATCTTGGGTGATATAACTATGCAGTTCTTGAACTAAGGATTCAGCCAACGGTAATAGACGCTCTCGAGTTTTAGCATTAGGCTCATTAGTTCTCGAGTCAGCTCGTTCATCTGCTCGCCTCACGATACGGATCCTATTAGAGCTAAAGTCGATATCCTGTATTCTGATGTTTAACAATTCACCACCTCGAATACCAAGATAAAACAGAAGCAAGATCATCAGCCGATTGCGACGCTGGACATCTATTGAAAAAGGGTTTGACTCTGATCCTGGCTGGATGAGTTCAAATAACGCATCCAATTGAACATCACTCAATGACTTGTCTTGCAAATCACCGTTTCTGCCCTGTTTAGACGGTCGGCGCGTCTTTATCTGCTCCGCCATTGCATTGATCTGTTCAACAACTTCCAGCTCAGGCATCTTTAAGATATGCATCGCATACCAGCGTAAATAGTTGGCAAACGTTGTTAGGCGGGAGTGTTGTGTTCCATTATCCACGATATTGGTCAACTCATCATCCAGCCAAGGGTTGGAGAGCGCCTTTGATGGCATCCAGCCTTGCTTACGCTGAGCAAAATCTCGCAGATCATCCATCTCATGTGGCTTGAAGAAATCCTTGGTCAAAAACCGCTGTTCAAGGTTAATGCCACGACTATCTAGAAAGCGTAACAACAAGACTAGGTTGTTAGCAGCAGCTAGCGTTGTTGAGAAAGCATTGCCTCTATTGCGGATTTGGGTTGTTAAAAACAAAGTTGGGTAATACATAGGAAGACCAGATGCACGATCCACCACCATGCAGTAGCGCTCGCCACTATCCATGACAAATGTTGTAACTCTGTAGTTCTTTTCCATGCGCCCACAACCCATAAACATTACATAATTACAAGGTACACTACATGTGAAAAATCACCAATTGATACAAGACACTTTCCCCAGCGTTAGAAATAAAAAACCCCTGAATTAACAGGGGCTTGCGTGTCCATTCTTTACAGATAACTCTAAGGTCAACTCTAGAACGGAATATCGTCGTCGAAGTCCATCGGCGGCTCGTTGTACATCGGCTGGGCCGGAGTCTGGTTGAAGTTGTTTTGTGGCTGATAACCGCCTTGTGGCGCAGCGGCTGGCATGGCCGGTGCGGCTTGCGGGGCATAACCACCTTGTGGCGCGGCGGCGGGAGCAGGCTGTTGCTGCGGACGGCCCCAGTTGCCTTGCTGGCCCTGCGGCTGGCTCGGTGCGCCCATGCTGGCACCACCGCCGGCGTTGCGACCATCCAGCATCTGCATTTCATTGACGATGATTTCGGTGGTGTAGCGCTTCTGGCCTTGCTGATCCTGCCATTCGCGAGTCTGCAGGCGACCTTCCAGATAGACCTTGGAGCCCTTCTTCAGGTATTCACCGGCGATCTCCGCCAGACGAGCATACATGGCGCAGCGGTGCCATTCGGTACGCTCTTGCAGCTGACCCTGTTGATCCTTCCAGGATTCGGAGGTGGCAACCGTGATATTCGCCACCGCCTTGCCGTTCGGCATATAGCGCACTTCCGGGTCCTGGCCCAGATTACCGATCAGGATGACTTTATTGACGCCGCGACTGGCCATAGTTTCACTCCGCATTCATTGATGGCCAGGTTGAACCTGGCGTTCCAGATAATAGGCACGCATCTTACCAGCCTGCCCCCGATTTCGCATCCGGCCAATCGTGGATTGACGACTGACGACACACTTACTGCCTTCATCAGCCGACACGATTTCCGGTCATCGGCCTCGTGGATAATAGCCCGATAACTGTCTATTCATCCAGTGCCTGCTGTGCCATACTGGCGTTTATTGCTTGTTTTACTATCAGGTCAGCCATGGACAAGATCGAAGTTCGCGGTGCTCGCACCCACAACCTGAAGAACATCAGCCTGACGCTGCCTCGCGATCGGCTGATTGTCGTCACCGGCCTCTCCGGCTCCGGCAAATCTTCTCTGGCTTTCGACACCCTGTATGCCGAAGGCCAGCGCCGCTACGTGGAATCACTCTCTGCCTACGCGCGCCAGTTCCTCTCCTTGATGGAAAAGCCTGATGTCGACCACATCGAGGGCTTGTCTCCCGCCATCTCCATCGAGCAGAAATCCACCTCCCATAACCCGCGTTCGACCGTGGGCACCATCACCGAAATCTACGATTACCTGCGGCTGTTATTCGCCCGGGTCGGTGAGCCGCGCTGTCCGGAGCACGATATTCCGCTGGCGGCCCAGACCGTCAGCCAGATGGTGGATCAGGTGCTGGCCCTACCCGAAGGGCAGAAGATGATGATGCTGGCGCCTGTGGTGCGCAACCGTAAGGGTGAACACAAGCAGCTGTTGGAAAACCTGGCCGCTCAGGGCTATATCCGCGCCCGCATCGATGGCGAGGTGTGTGATCTGTCGGATCCGCCGCCCCTGGAGCTGCACAAGAAGCACACCATCGAAGTGGTGGTGGATCGCTTCAAGGTGCGGGATGACCTGCAATTGCGTCTGGCCGAATCCTTCGAGACGGCGCTGACCCTCTCCGGCGGCCTGGTCTCGGTGATGGAGATGGACAACGAGGCTGCCAGCCCCATGGTGTTCTCCGCCAACTTCGCCTGCCCCGAGTGCGGCTACTCCATCAGCGAGCTGGAGCCACGCATCTTCTCGTTCAACAATCCGGCCGGGGCCTGCCCGACCTGTGATGGTCTGGGGGTGCAGCAATATTTCGATCCGAAGAAGGTGGTCGGCAACAACGAGCTGTCACTCTCCGGCGGTGCGATCCGGGGTTGGGACAAGCGCAGCTTCTATTACTTCCAGATGCTCAAGGCCGTCGGCGACCATTATGGCTTCGATCTGGAAGCGCCCTTCGCCGAGCTGACCAAGGATCAGCAGCGCGCCATCCTGTATGGCACAGGCCAGACCGATATAGAGTTCCGCTACATGAACGATCGCGGCGATGTGGTGGTGCGGCGTCATCCCTTCGAAGGGGTGATCCCGAATATGGAGCGCCGCTACAAGGAGACCGAATCCAACAGCGTGCGGGAGGAGCTGGCCAAGTACATAGCCAACCAGTCCTGCCCCAGCTGTAAGGGCAGCCGTCTGAAACAGGAGGCGCGCAACGTCTTTATCGAGGGCACCAATCTGCCCGCGATTGCCGAGAAGTCGATTGCCGATGCCCTGAGCTTCTTCCAGCAGTTGGCCCTGACCGGCCAGAAGGCGCAGATCGCCGAGAAAATTCTCAAGGAGATCAACGAACGACTGGGCTTTTTGGTCAACGTGGGTCTGAACTATCTCTCCCTCTCCCGTTCGGCGGAAACCCTCTCCGGCGGCGAGGCCCAGCGTATCCGGCTGGCCAGCCAGATTGGCGCCGGTCTGGTCGGCGTCATGTATGTGCTGGATGAGCCGAGTATCGGTCTGCACCAACGCGACAACGAACGACTGCTCAAGACCCTGTTCCACCTGCGGGATCTGGGCAACACCGTCATAGTGGTGGAGCACGACGAAGATGCCATTCGCATGGCCGACCATGTGTTGGATATAGGCCCAGGCGCTGGCGTGCACGGTGGCTACATAGTCGCCCAAGGCACGCCTGACGAGATCATGGCCAACGAGAACTCCCTGACCGGTGACTATCTCTCCGGCCGCAAGCAGATCGCCATTCCGGCCCAGCGCACACCGCTGACCGGCAAATGGCTGAAATTGACCGGTGCCAGCGGCAATAACCTGAAAAAGGTCAATCTGCAGATCCCCATCGGCGTCATGAGCTGTGTCACCGGGGTCTCCGGCTCCGGCAAGTCGACCCTGATCAATGACACCCTGTTCCGCATCGCCCATCGCGAGCTCAATGGTGCCACGGTCGAGCACCCGGCTCCCTATCTGGATATCGAAGGGCTGGAGCATCTGGACAAGGTGGTAGATATCGACCAGAGCCCCATAGGTCGGACTCCGCGCTCCAACCCGGCCACCTATACAGGGCTCTTCACCCCGATCCGCGAGCTGTTCTCCGGCACTCAGGAGTCCCGCTCCCGAGGTTATCAACCGGGCCGCTTCTCCTTCAACGTCAAGGGTGGCCGCTGCGAAGCCTGCCAGGGCGATGGCGTAATCAAGGTGGAGATGCACTTCCTGCCCGATGTCTATGTGCCCTGCGATGTCTGCCAGGGCAAGCGCTACAACCGCGAGACCCTGGAGGTCAAATTCAAGGGCAAGAGCATCCATGAGGTGCTGGCGATGACCGTCGAAGAGGCCCGCGCCTTCTTCGATGCCGTACCGGCGCTGGCGCGCAAGCTGCAGACGTTGATCGATGTCGGCCTCTCCTACATTACGCTGGGCCAGTCGGCGACCACCCTCTCCGGCGGCGAGGCGCAACGGGTCAAGCTCTCCCGCGAGCTCTCCCGCCGCGATACCGGCCAGACGCTCTATATTCTGGATGAACCGACCACGGGTCTGCACTTCCACGACATCCAGCAACTGCTGAAGGTACTGCACCAGCTGCGAGATAACGGCAACACCATCGTCATCATCGAGCACAATCTGGATGTGGTGAAAACCGCCGACTGGGTGGTGGATCTGGGGCCGGAAGGCGGCTCTGGTGGCGGCCAGATCCTGGTCACAGGTACCCCCGAGGATATAGCCCAATGCGAGGCCTCCCACACAGCCCGCTTCCTCAAACCGCTGCTGGAACGTGGCCATTGAACCGCAACCCCATGACAAGGAGTCTCTGATGACGGATATGATATTGCCGACCCCGCTGGTCTCTGTGGAATGGCTGGCCGCGCACCTCGGCCACCCGGATCTGGTGGTGCTGGATGCCCATATGCAACCGCCTTCGGCACCGGCCAGTACTGCGCCTGTGGTGCAGATCCCGGGAGCCCGCCGCTTCGATTTCGACAAAAAAATCTGCGCCCCCGATACCGACTTGCCCCATATGCTGCCCAGCGCAGAGCTGTTCAGCCGCGAGGTACAGGCATTGGGCATCAAGGCCAGCAGCCTGATTGTGGTCTATGACCGCCTCGGCATCTTCTCGGCACCCCGCGCCTGGTGGATGTTCCGCGCCATGGGCCATAACCGGGTGGCGGTGCTGGATGGCGGCCTGCCCGCCTGGCAAGCGGCGGGACTGAGCGTGGAGCCGGAAACGGCCTATGCCGGTACGCGCGGCGATTTTGTCGCCACACCGCACCCCGAACTGTTCTGCGATGCCGATACCGTGGCCGCTGAATTGAGTAGCGGCCGTCGGCCGGTACTGGATGCCCGAAGTGCGGCCCGTTTCGCCGGTTTAGAGCCCGAGCCCCGCGCCGGATTGCGCGCCGGGCATATGCCTGGAGCCTTGAATCTGCCGTTTGGCCAGTTGCAGCAGGGCGGCAAGATGAAATCGGTCGCCGAATTGCAGGCCGAATTCGCTCCTCTATTGGGCGAGCAGCAGGCACCCATCTTCAGTTGCGGCTCCGGTGTCACCGCCTGCATTCTGGCGCTGGGGGCTGAGCTCGCCGGTTATCAGGGACTGACTGTGTATGACGGCTCCTGGAGCGAATGGGGCGGCGATCCCGCGCGGCCCGTGGTCGGTAACGGCGATTAATCTCCGAAGTCGGCTAGACTTAAGCAGCCGACTCATTACGGAGAATGATCATGGCTCAGCAACAACTAATCTGTGTCGCCCTACTGTCCCTGCTGACCGCCTGTGGTGGCAGCGACAGTAGCGGAAGCAGTGGCAGCAGCAATTTCTCGTTACAAATATCCGATGCTCCGGTCGATGGTGCGCAGAAAGTCTGTATCGCCATCGCCGGACTTCAACTGAACGATAGCAATGACAGCGCACTGGCCAGTTGGTCGCCCCTCGACCTGCTACCCACAGAGAAGGATGATGGCTGCTTGCCCACCGGTTACAGCATCCCGACCGACAGCAATGGCAACCCGCGTTTTCTCTATCTGGATCTGCTGCACTATCAAAGCGGCGACCGCTTCGCGTTATTGAGTAACCAGAGCATCACCGCCGGGGATTACCAGCAGTTGCGGCTGCAAGTGGAAGATGGTCGCAGCCAGATGCTGGATGGCCCGGCCTCCCACCCCAGCTCTTATGTGCTGGATGATGCAGGCAACACACTACCGCTGGAAGTACCCAGCAGCGAATTGAAACTGCACGGCTTCAACGCACCAGCCGATGGGGTCGCCAGCTTCCAATTGGAATTCAACCTGCGTCACGCCATGGTATTACCCGGCCATGGTAACTACTACAAGCTCAAACCCAATGGCGTCAGCCTGCTGGAGGTCGCGACTCTGACTACGCTGCAGGGCCAGGTCAGCGCTAGCCTGTGCGCTGGCAACCTCGACCACGCCGGTATCTATCTCTATCCTGCCCGGGACGGCAGTGATTTAGCCTACCTGGGACTGAACAGCGAGGTGGCCAGTGGTGGCCCGGTGCTTACCAGTCTACTGCAAGCCGCCACCGACACCACCCCGGCCAGTTATCGGCTGGACTATGTCAGCGCTGGGCGTTACGACCTGCAACTGATCTGCAACGCCAGCGAGGACGAAGTACTCGACAGCGGTAGCAGCGACTTCATCCCGACGCTCGGCAGCAGCCAGCTGGGGATCAGCGTCGATCCGGCGGTCGCCAACCCGCAGGTCATCGACTTGACCGAGGCTCCGGCGATCTGACTATTGGCCCGAACCATGGCTGTCGCCGCCCAGCGCCAGCCATGGTCTCTCCCACTGAAAACTGCCGAAGCAAAACTGCATCCCTTGGACAAGCGCGGCGCAAGATGGGATCATATCCGGCATCAGCGCCAGCCCGTGCGGCGGCGTCTTTCTTTTAGCCGACCCATGGGGCCCTTATGAGCTACGAACTGAGCGACACCGAACGCAATGCCGCCTTGCAACTCAATGCCGACTATCGCTATGACCACTTCATTGCCAAGGTGGCGCAGCACCAGCTGCTCTGGGTACTGAAGGGCGACAAGGGGCTCTTGCTGCTGGAAAGTGAAGGCGACGTTTGCCTGCCATTATGGCCCCATCCTGAGTATGCCCAAGCCTGGATCAAGGATGAGCTGGCCAGTTATGAACTGCAGTCCATCACCCTGGAGGTGTTTCTGGAACGCTGGGCCGAAGGACTGGAACAGGATAATATTGCCGTGGCGGTCTTCCCCTTGCCTGATGAAACCGGCATCGTCGAAGACGCCAGCGAACTGGCGGAAACCCTGGTGGAAAAGCTCGAGCAGCTTGACCAGGATCCGGCATAACGCCCCTCTTTTTTTCCATACTGCTGCGAGGCCCCTATGAGTGACCCGTTAACCCAGGAACAGTATCAGAGCACGGTGGCACTGGATGCCGACCAACGCTATGACCATTTCATCCAGCAGGTTGTCGCCCAGGGCGAGTTGTGGATCCTTAAGGATGAACAGGGCTGCATGCTGCTGACCGCCGATGAGGAAGATTGCATCCCGGTATGGTCACATCCGGATTATGCCCAAGCTTGGGCCGCGGAAGAGTGGTCCAAATGTGAACCCTATGCGGTGCCTCTCAAGACTTGGCTGGATCGTTGGGTCAAGGGCATGGAAGAGGATGGACTGGCAGTAGCCGTGTTCCCGCTGCCGGAAGCCATTGGCGTGATTGAAGACCCGGCCGATGTCGCCGATGCCCTGCTGCGCCGCATGGCCAAGCAAAATAGCAAGAAGAAATAAGTGCGATAGACCGGAGCCGCCATCAGGCTCCGGTCCGATATTGCTATACCCCCGCGATTACAGGGTAAAACTGGACACCGTCTGCTTCATATCCGCCGCCATGCTGGCCAATTGTGCCGCCGCCGCTGCCGATTCCTCGGCACCTTGTGACATCTCCTGCACCACCTGGGTAATTTGCGACATGTTGTTGGAAATCTCCGCCGTGGTCGCCGACTGCTCTTCGGCCGCCGTCGCGATCTGCGTGATCTGCATATTCACATCGTTAACCTGGCGCAGTATCTCATCCAGGGTCAGCACCAGTTTCTCCGCCTCCTGAGCCACCGACTCCATATCGCCCACACTGGCATCCATCGACAGGGTGGCGGCTCTGGCTTCTTGCTGAATGGCCCGGATCATGTCACTGATCTCCTGAGTCGAATGGGTGGTTCGCGCCGCCAAGGCTCTCACCTCATCGGCCACCACCGCAAATCCGCGCCCCTGCTCACCGGCCCGAGCCGCCTCAATGGCGGCATTGAGAGCCAGCAAGTTGGTTTGCGACGCTATGTCCTGAATCGTCGCCACTATGCTGCCGATCTGCTCGGTGCGCTTGCCTAGCGAGGAGACACTCTCGGCATCGCTGCGGGTCTTGTCACTGCGCTGCCGGATCCCGTCCACAGTAACGCGAACCACGGCCATACCGGTCAGTGTCGTCTGCCGTGTCTCTTCCGAGCTACTGGCGGCAGCATGGCAGTTATTCGCGATGTCCGCTGTGGTAGCCACCATCTCTTCACCTGCCGTAGCCACAGTGATCGCTTGGGCGACCACCTGCTCCGAGGCACTAGCAATATGATCGGAGGCGCCATGCAGTTGGGTGGAAGAGGAGGCCAGCACCAGGGCATCGTCGGACAAGCGCTGAATGGTGGCTCGTAACTGCACCACCATGCGGGCAAAAGCCTGACTCAATTCACCCACCTCATCCTGGCTCTGCACTTGCACATTCACTGTTAAATCACCGGCCGCCACATGCTGGGCCTCACGGACTAATGCCAGCAATGGATTGGCAATCAATCGAGAAAGCAGCAGGGTCAAGGCCACTCCGATCCCAACCGCCACCGCGAGACAAATCCCGATGATCTCAATGGCACTGCTGTTTTGTGCGCTCAGCGCCGTTGTCAGCTGATTGGCCACATCGTCGTTGTATTGGATCAACTGGGCGATCGTCGAGGCTGATTGATCGGCGATGGACTTAAGTGCCGGAAGGATCGCCATGGCCGCGGTCTTATCCTGAGCCCGTACCGCGGGTAACAACTGATCCCGCATCCGCTGGTCATAATCGGCATATTCCTGCTTGAACTCCTCCAGCAGCCTGCGCTCCCCATCACTACCGAGCAGCGGCACATAGTCGCTGCTGATCTGCGTGATCTGCCGATTCAATTGCGAGTTATCCTGCTCCAGCTGCTGCATCTCCTCCGCTGTCTGCGCTGTGATGAACTTCATCACCAGGATCCGCTTGTGCTGCAGGATCGAATCCATGGCACCCGCCATCTTGATACTCGGGATCGCGTTATCCCGGATCGCGACAGTCAGCGCCTCGCCCTGATGCATCTGGTGAATGGCCAAGCCGCCCACACAGGCCATCAACAGCAACATGCAGGTAAAAGCCCATGACAACTTACTTCTTATTTTCATATTTTTAACCAAGTCCATTTCATACCCTTAGCTGAGCTATGCTAATTACATAATTGTTAATTACTGCTTGTTTTTAATTACCTCCATCTATCGACACCTTACCTTTATACGGCGATTAAATAGCGATCAATAGATGAATAAATTGAATATGACATGGAGAAATGAAAATATAATGCAGCTCAACTCACAGAATAAATAACATATACATCAATAGCATGACTGCGTTAATTAAATAAACAAGGACAACCTAATAAACTGCGTATATGACAGGAAGAATATTATTCTCGAGCATTCCACGGCATATCCCAAGATAATGCAAACGCCATGGCCCGGCTCGAGTGATGAGAAAATGGACAAATAATTAGCAGTTAATAATATCTGGAGGTGTCAGCGGCAAGCCTATTAAGAGCTTGCTCACAGGTTATATTGCATACCTGTTTTCTTTTTTACTCTTGGTATTTCCTTGCACAATAGTGCTGATTCCAGATCGACAATTATTTTAAAAATATCAATAAGCGCTATCCAGCCTGGTTGCTAACTATTAACAACCCATGAGCGATATCAACTGGGCGGCGATCGCTGAGTGTGCCTGTCCGGGCTGCGCTGGCCGATATTCTGGCCATCCGCTAACGCTCGCCAAGAACGGGAACCTCCATATTCCAGGATCAAACACCAGGCAAGGGATGAGTGCCCTTTACTCGTTGACTATTGCCACCTGTTGCCCCAGCTCGGCTGCCGCCAGTGGCCGGGAGAAGAGATAGCCTTGCAGTTGTTCACAGCCGAACTGGGTCAGCAAATCGGCCTGAGCCCGGGTTTCCACCCCTTCGGCCACCAGCACCAGTCCCAACGTCTTGCCCATGCCGATGATGTGTCGCGTCAAATCACGGCAGCGCTGATTCGTTTCCAGCTCTATGATAAAGGAGCGGTCGATTTTCAGGGTATCGAGTCTGAAGCGGCTTAAGTAGTTGAGGGAGGAGTAGCCGGTACCGAAGTCATCCAGCGCCAGTTTGACGCCCATGTGTCGCAACGCATGCAGCGACGCGCAAATCACCGGATCCTCCTCGATCAGGGTCCGCTCGGTCAGCTCCAGCTCCAGACTGGAGGCGGCAATCCCGGCATCCTGCAGCGCTTGCTGGACGTCACGGATGAAGTTGCCATCCGACAACTGCCAGGCCGCCACGTTGACACTCATTCTGACATTCGCCAGGGTGGAATTATCCCCTCGCTGCCAGACTCCGAGCTGGCGGCAAGCTTCCCGCAAGATCCACAACCCCAGCGGCACTATCAGACCACTCTCCTCGGCCACTGGAATGAAGCGGTCCGGCGATACAAATCCCAGGCTGGGGCTATGCCAGCGCACCAGGGCCTCTACCTTGCACCATTGACCACTCCAGACATCAATGATCGGCTGATAGACCAGGGAAAACTCGTTACTTTCCAGCGCCTGGCGCAGCGCCATGTCGATGGTCAGGCTGTCCTGCACGGCTCGAGCCAGCGAAGCATCGAACATACAATGCTGGTTTCGCCCCGCCCGCTTGGCGGCATACATGGCACTATCGGCGTAGCGCAGCAACATGTCGGCATCCTGCGCCTGGCTCGGGTAAACCGCCATCCCGGTACTGATGGTCACTACCACCTCCAAAGCACCGAGCGGAAATGGTTGTCGAAACGCCTCATGGATCCGTGCGGCCAACGCCAGGCCCTCCGCACGCGCCTGCTCGGCACTGAAGTCGGTCAACATCAGGACGAACTCATCACCACCAAAGCGAGCGACACAAATGCCGGGAGTCACCAGTTGTCGCAGACGCTCGGCAACGGCATGCAGCAGCTCATCTCCCAGCATATGACCTAGGCTGTCATTGATGCGCTTGAAGTGATCGAGATCCATGAAGATCAGGGCACAGGCTACCGGCTCGGCATCCCGGTGCAACAAGGTGCGCAGCTGTTCATTAAGGGCATAGCGGCTGGCCAACTCGGTCACATCGTCCACATTGGCGGCCAACAGCAGTAACTGCTCCTGACGTTTGCGATCTTCGATATTGCGCAACTGCGACAGGAACAACAGTTGCCCCCCCTGCCAGTAGGGGCTGACCAGCGCCTCGAACGGAAAACTATGACCCCGACGATTGCGGCAGATATGCTCGAAGCGCAGTGGAAATGGCTCCGTCTCCGAATTCAACCGTTGGTACTGTCGGGACATAACCTCCTGGGTAATAAACGGCATGAAGTCTTGTACCTTTCTGTTTTCGAAACAGGTTACCGAGTCATAACCGAAGAAGGAGGCACAAGCAGGGTTGGCAAACAGGATCCGTCCATCGCGGTCATGGACCCAGATCCCTTCGGCCAAAAAGCGCATGGCATTGGGAAATCGTTGCCGCGCCTCATGCTGCACCACATACAACAATCCCAGCATGGAGGCGGTTTTTACGGCAAAGGCCACCCCATACAGTGCCGGTAAGATGTGGGGATCGTGCAACCGGAATGCGAATGCCAGATTCAAGACACCGCGGATCGCCAGCATGGCGCCGACCACGCGGTAGGTACCGGGTCCCCGTGCCAGCTGGTAGCCGGCCCAGAGCAAGCAAGTTGCCACCATCAAGACAGCCACCAGTTGGATGGTACCGGGAATGAGCTGGGCGCCGATGGTGAAGAACGCCAGCAGGGCGACGAAGCTCCAACGAATCGTGCGCCATGCTATCCAGCGGCCGGTGGCATGCAGAGTTCCCTGGATATAAAACAGCAGACCAAGGCTCAAAAAGATACGCAAGCCCCAGGGAGTCAAGGGGGTGACCACGCCTTGCTGCTGCCAATACCAGATCACGGTCAGGATCCCCATCGACAGTTGGCCCAATCCCCAGTACAGAGCATGACGTTCCTCGCGCTGCACCAGCCAAAGCACCAGCAAGGCGGCACCGAACATGCCATCAGCCAAGGTCGAGATTAAAAACATATCACTCATATCAGTCTGCCTTTCCTGACCGGGAATTGACCGCCGCAACACAGATCACCAGCGACGGACCATATGAATCACAATGCCACGCGAAACCGAGTATCGGGATACCAAAACGGGAAGAATCCCCACGCCTCAGGCGCCAGGGGTCACGCTGTCATTGCATGGCCCTTGCTAAAAAATACAGGCTAATACCATGAAAGACTTCGAGAAAAAGCATACCCGCGTCAAAAGCTGGAACGATTATCCTCTCGAATTCTCAAAATCGCAGGGATCCGGTAAAAAAATTCACCGCCCAAAAGAAATAACTGTATATTAATACAGTTCGGTGCCAAATGGTCTCGCTGTACGATGAACATCACCAGACCCCGGCATCGCTATCATTCGATAAGCACATAAGGAGTCACACTATGGATGTACAAATCATCGACCGCGAGCCACAACTGGTTGCCTATATTCGCGTCATTGGCCCCTACAACGAAACCATGCCCGATGGTTTCAATCGCCTGATGGCGTGGGCCGAACCCCGCAATCTGCTGGCTGGTGACTGGTTGGCCCTGTATTGGGATAATCCGGAGATCACCCCGCCTAGCGAGTTAAAAGCGGATGTCGCACTAAGCGTTCCGGCGGGAACCCCGGTGGAGGGTGAGGTCCAGCTGCAGACAGTGCCTGCCGGTACCTACGCCTGCTACCGCTGTCGGGTAGAGAACGATGATTTCGCCACGCCCTGGAATGCGCTGTTCCGTGATTGGCTACCCAGCAGTGGTTATCAAGCGGCCGAAGGCCCCTGCTTTGAGCAGTACCTGAATGATGGTCACCGCGACGGCTACTGGGATCTACTGATCCAGACCCCGGTCAAACCCCGCTAGTATCGCTAGCAAGTGCCCATAAAAAACGCCATCCCGCTGGATGGCGTTTTTGATCCTGAGGGACCTCAGTTCGCGGTTTTGACTGGCCCTGTGTATTGATAGGTCAGGTGACTGACCCTGTCCGCGCCATCCACGGTGCAGGTAAAGGACAGCGGACGCCAGCCGGTGGCGAAGCGCGCCTGCGCCGGACCTGAAAGTTTGTTGCCTACCGCGGTCAGGGCGCCGGCTTCATGGAGCAATTTTTCTGCGCCAGTCAATGCATACAGCTGGCCGGTGCACAGATATTCCACTCGCGCCGTCCCCTGCAGCTGGATATCGCTGCCCGGCTTCTTCAGCCGCTGTTCGTAGGCGCTGGGGGCAAACGCGTTCTGTAATTGCAGGGCTCGTTTCTTCAGCCACTCCTGGCGGGTACTCCAGGCGGCGGTACCGGGCAACTCACTCTGAACCCCAGTTTCATCCTGCCACAGTATCATGGCGCCCTTGCCATCAAACTGGTAACGGCCATAGGGCATCTGCACCGCAAACAGCTTGCCCTGCTTGAAGTAGTAACGACTGTCCCCTTGCCATTCACGCTTCTCATTGAGGATCGGCACCTTGATGATCACCGGAGTGGTATCCAGCCAGGCGGTCACATCCAAGCCGTCGACGGTATAGACCCAGCTATCCAGCGACGTCGTCGCCGCTTTATCCATGGTAGCCAATTGGGTGGCAAGATCTGGAGCCTTGGCTACAGTCGCCGCTGCACATGGCAGAGCCAGTAGCATGGAGCAGCTCCATAACCTCATAGAACGCAGATTTTTGAACATTGCAGAATTCTCGTATTGGGGCGCCGCAGCGCCAACCTATCGAAGCAACGGGAGCCTCGCACGCCTCAAGTCATCGCCGGCAGTCGTTTTTCCAAACGCATGCCGGGTCGGCCCACGCCATAATAGTCAGGGATGGTGCTAAGTGCGACATATCCGTAACGCTGATAGAGATCGATGGCGCCCTGATTGTCGCAATCCACCTCCAGGCGAATGCGTGGTAAACCATGGGCCCGAGCCTCCAGCTCGGCCAGTGACAGCAAGAAGGTGCCCAACCCTTGGCTGCGATGCTGCCAATGCACCGCCAGGGCAGTAAGCGACACCTGATGCCAGCCTCTGTGCGGGAGCAACGCCATATAGGCCAGCACCTGCTCACCATCCAGAATCAACCAGACACGGCGACTCTGTCGCCGCAACTGCTCATGCCAGTGCCGACGACCAAACGCCAGCCAGGGCGAGAAGCAGTAGCGCTCCAGGAGCAGGATCCCGTCCCGATCGGCAGGGGTCGCCAGCCGCAACTGATAACCGCGACCGAGCAGGGGCGATGCCGCCAGCATCTGGCTCACCTGTTGTGCCAGCCAGTCATCCTCGATTGAATAGCCCTGAGCTCTCGTCATGGGCTAGCCCTGCACCATCTGACAGGATTCCCGCAGCCGCAACTGACCGCAGAACGGCGGCAGCGCCTCCACTGGCACACCGGCCGCCAGCCGCAGCGCCTGATGCACCGCCAGCTCGCTCATCTGCTCAATCGGGACATGGACTGTACTCAAGGCAGGAGAGAGATAAGCCGCCGCCGGCTCATCATCGAAGCCGAACAGCGATACCTGAGCTGGCACTTCGACTCCCGCCTCGCGCAGGGCGCGCAAGGCGCCGATGGCCATATCATCGTTGCTGGCGAACAGCGCCGTGAAGTCGATGCCGCGCGCCAGTAATTGCTGACAAGCCCGATAGCCCCCTTCCACCAGGTTATCGCCTTCGGCCAGCCAACTAGCAGGCACATCAATGTCAGCCGCTGCTAATGCCTGCTGCCAGGCCATAAGGCGCGCGCGCGCCGTCCACGTCCGTTGGGGGCCGCTGATGCAGGCGATGCGTCTATGGCCCTGCGCCAGCAGGTAGTCCATGGCCGAGGTCACACTACCCGTCTGATCGAACACCACGGCGCGCTCCGGATAACCGGGCACAGGACGGTTCATCACCATCAGCGGCACAGGAAGCGTCTCCACCAGTTGCACCAGATCCGCCTCGGGCATATAGCGGCTGTAGAGGATGATGGCATCACAGCAACGGTCCACCAGCAGCTCGACGGCCGCCTTCTCCCGAACCGGATCATCGTGGCCATCGGTCACCATCAACTGTTTACCCGCCAGCTCTGCCTGCTGGGCCATGGTCTTGAGCAGGCGGCCAAAATAGGGCCCTTCGAAATTAGAGACCACCAAGCCCAGAGTATTGGAGGTTTGATTGGCCAAGGCCTGGGCCAGCGTGTTGGGACGAAACCCCAGTTCGGCAATGGCGGCATTGACCCGCTCCCGGGTGGCCTGACTCAGCAGCACCTTGCCACTGAGCACGCGCGAGACGGTAGATTTGGAGACGCCGGCCTTCTCGGCCACATCCTGCATGGTAACCATCAAGTTCCCTCTATTACGCCCAGCTCATGAATGACGGCACACGCCATCGCGAAATGCCGACCATGGGTCACAAAAACAAAGCCCCGGCGTGATGCCGAGGCTCTATTATCCCCGCAGGCTCACCGTCACAGCAAGCGATGGCTGCCGCAGGTCCCGTCTGCTCAGGGCTATCATTTCCGCTCAGGGTTGTGATTTCCTTCCGCTCAAGGCTGTGCCTTCTGCTGCCACTGGGTCGCCTTTTCGGCATCGCGCACAAAGCCCAATCCCGCAGCCTGTTCAGGCGGGATCGGGGCCAACCCCTTGCTGTACAAACTGGAAATCAGACTGGCCAACGCCGGTGAAGGCTGCTGGGCATAATTCATGATCGCCACTCGGCGCACCTCGTTCTCCGGTGCGACCAGCGAACGCAGCAGTTGCTGCTGTTCTGTTTCCGAACCCGCCATCATGATGGGGGTACCCAAGTCCACCAGTTGGAAGAACCAGGCCATGCAGGCTTGCAGGTTCTGCTGCTGACACTGCCCGGTCAGCAAGGCATTGGCCTGCTGCATCATGGGATCCTTGTCCAGCGCTCGCCACTGGCTGATCTGCTGAGGCGATATTTTCCCGCTATCACTCTGGGTACGCAGCAGCGGCTTGTGGGCCTGGGCGCTGAGCAATGCCGCATAGAGCAGGGCAGCCCGCGGCTCTTGCTGCACATGGGGCTTGAGCAGCGCCACCAGATCGGTGAAATTCTTGTCGCTGGGATCCTGGACTACGGGTTCCGCCACCAGCCGGATATAAGCCAATGGCGATTCGCTCTGTGACAGCGTCATAAACTCGGTCAGCAACTGCTGATAGGCACGCCCTTGCGCATCTTCCCCCGACGAAGCCTGAGCCACGCCCCCCCATATCGTAGCGGCCAACGCCACGGCACCCATTACAGCTCGCATCCCCATTCCTCTTCAATCCTCACATTCAGCTCATCACACCATAGTGCCACGCGGCGGCAAGGTCTGCTGTGACTGTGCCGCTTGTTTGCCCTTATACCCATCACGACCCCCATCACGACGCAGGGCACCTCTCGGTGCCCTGCATCTGCTAGCGTGCTGTTACTCGGTCTGGTAACCCAGATTTGGACCCAGCCAGCGTTCGGCCTCTTCCAGGGTCATGCCCTTGCGTTCGGCGTAGTCTTTGACCTGATCGGGCTGGATCCCTGCCACCGCAAAGTATTTGGCATCCGGATGACTGAAGTACCAGCCGGAAACCGCGGCCGCAGGCCACATGGCATAGGACTCGGTGAGTATCATGCCAATGCTCTCCTCGACGCCGAGCAACTGCCAGAGGGTGCCCTTTTCTGTATGCTCGGGACAGGCTGGATAACCAGGTGCCGGACGAATACCCTGGTAGTTCTCGCGGATCAGATCTTCGTTCGAGAGCGCTTCATCGGGTGCATAACCCCAGTAGTCGGTACGCACCTGTTCGTGCAGGTATTCGGCGAACGCTTCGGCCAGCCGGTCGCACACGGCTTGAACCAGGATAGCGTTATAATCATCCCCCGCCGCCTTGAACCCTTCCGCAAGCCCTGACTCGCCAAAGCCACCACTCACCGCGAAGGCTCCGACCCAGTCGGCGACGCCGCTGGCCTTGGGCGCCACATAGTCGGAGAGGCAGTAGTTGGGGAAGATATTGCCGTCCCGGGCCTGGCTGAGTTTGTCCGTCTGCTGGCGCAAACCGCGCAGCACTGTCTTGATCTGGGTACGACTCTCGTCGGTATAGACCTCGATGTCATCGCCTATGCTATTGGCCGGGAACAGCCCCAGCATGCCGGTCACTTCCACCTCACCACTGCCACTCAACCGATCCAGCATGGCTTGGGCATCGGCGAACAGCTTCTTGGCCTCTTCGCCCACCACTTCATCCTCCAGGATGCGCGGATACTTGCCCGCCAGCTCCCAACTGAGGAAGAAGGGGGTCCAGTCGATATAGCGGCGTAGCGTTTCAATCGACACCTTGCGCAACACATGGATGCCCGGCTTGACCGGCTTTGGCGGTTGGTAGCTAGCCCAATCGCAAGACCAGGCGTTGGCACGGGCCGCGGCTAAAGAGACCGCCTTGGTGCGTGGCTGCTTGCGACTGTGCTGCTCACGGGCGGCGTCATACTCCTTGGCCAAACGGGCCGCAAATGCCGGTTTGAGTTCGGCGGAGAGCAGGCTTTGGGCCACGCCAACCGCTCGGCTGGCATTGGAAACGTAAACCACCGGCTCTTGGTAATTCTGCTCGATCTTGACGGCCGTATGCGCCTTGGAGGTGGTAGCCCCGCCGATCAGCAGCGGTATGGTGAAGCCCTGACGCTGCATCTCCTTGGCGACATGCACCATCTCGTCCAGCGAGGGGGTGATGAGGCCGGAGAGACCAATCATGTCGGCGTTCACTTCACGGGCGGTCTGCAAAATCTTCTCGCAGGAGACCATGACCCCCAGATCGATGATCTCGAAGTTGTTGCACTGCAGCACCACACCGACGATGTTCTTGCCGATGTCGTGAACATCGCCCTTCACCGTCGCCATGACGATCTTGCCGTTGCTGCTGCTACCGGACTTCTCGGCCTCGATGTAGGGTTGCAGGTACGCCACGGCCCGCTTCATCACCCGCGCCGACTTCACCACCTGGGGCAGGAACATCTTGCCCGCGCCGAACAGATCGCCGACCACGTTCATGCCCGCCATCAGCGGCCCTTCGATCACCTCGATGGGGCGAGCGCACTCCTGACGCGCCAGCTCGGTATCTTCATCGATAAAATCTGTGATGCCCTTGACCAGGGCATGCTCCAGACGCTTGGCGACAGGCCAGCTGCGCCACTCCAGATCCCGCGGATCTGCCACCTGCTGGGCGCCCCCGCGATACTTCTCGGCTATGGCCAACAGCGCTTCGGTCGCACCGGCATGAGTGTTGCGCACCACATCCTCGACCGCCGCCTTGAGCTCGGCCGGGATATCTTCATAGATAGCCAATTGACCCGCGTTGACGATGCCCATATCCATGCCGTTCTGGATGGCGTAATAGAGGAATACCGAATGGATCGCCTCACGCACCGGCTCGTTACCACGGAACGAAAACGACACGTTGGAGACGCCACCGGAGATCATGGCATGGGGCAACTGGCTCTTGATGTCCTTGACCGCCTCGATGAAATCCATGGCGTAGTTGTTGTGCTCATCAATGCCGGTGGCCACAGCGAAGATATTCGGATCGAAGATGATGTCTTCCGGCGGGAAGCCCACATCATCCACCAGGATGCGATAGGCGCGCTGACAGATCTCGAACTTGCGCGCCCGGGTATCGGCTTGGCCCTGCTCATCAAACGCCATGACGATGACGGCGGCACCATAACGACGTACCAACCTGGCCTGGGCGATGAACTTGTCGACCCCTTCCTTCATGGAGATGGAGTTCACGATGGGCTTGCCCTGGATGCACTTGAGGCCCGATTCAATCACCTCCCATTTGGAAGAGTCGACCATGATGGGCACCTTGCAGATATCCGGCTCGGTGGCAATCAGATTGAGGAAACGCACCATGCAGGCTTCGGCATCCAGCATCCCCTCGTCCATGTTGATGTCGATGATCTGGGCGCCGCTTTCCACCTGTTGGCGGGCGATATCCAGTGCCTCATCGTAATTCTCTTCGCGGATCAGACGCTTGAATTTGGCCGAACCGGTGACGTTGGTCCGCTCGCCAACGTTGACGAACATGGAATCGGCACTGATGGTGACCGGCTCCAACCCCGCCAGACGGCAAGCGACCGGGATCTCGGGCAAAGCGCGCGGTTTACAGCCGGCGACCGCCTCGGCCATGGCCGCAATATGCGCAGGAGTAGTGCCGCAGCAACCGCCGACCAGATTCAGAAAGCCGGACTGGGCCCACTCACGGATATGGTCCGCCATCTCGTCAGCTTCCAGATCGTAGCCGCCGAAGGCATTCGGCAAGCCGGCGTTCGGGTGCACCGAGACATAGGTTTCGCTGATGCGAGCCAGCTCCTCCACATACTGACGCAGCTCTTTGGGCCCCAACGCACAGTTGAGACCAAATGACAGCGGACGGGCGTGGCGCAGCGAGTTGTAGAAGGCTTCCGTGGTCTGGCCGGAGAGCGTGCGACCGGAGGCATCGGTAATGGTGCCGGAAATCATCACCGGTAGGCGATAACCCAGGGAGTCGAAAACCCCTTCCACCGCAAACACAGCCGCCTTGGCATTCAGGGTGTCGAAGATGGTCTCGATCATGATGAGATGAGCCCCGCCCTCGATAAGCGCCAGGGTCGATTCGGTATAGGCCGCCACCAGTTCGTCATAGGTGACATTGCGCGCCCCCGGATCATTGACATCCGGCGAGATGGAGCAGGTGCGGTTGGTCGGGCCGAGGACACCCGCGACAAAGCGCGGCTTGCCCGGATCCTTGGCCGTCCATTCATCGGCCGCCTCGCGGGCCAGACGTGCTGCCTCGCGGTTGATCTCGGCACTGAGATCTTCCATCTGGTAATCTGCCATCGCAATGCGAGTGGCGTTGAAACTGTTGGTTTCGAGAATATCGGCACCGGCAGCCAGATAAGCGGTGTGGATCTCGCGAATGACCTGGGGCTTGGAGAGCACCAGCAGATCGTTGTTGCCCTTCAGATCGCTGGGCCAGGCGGCAAAACGTTCGCCGCGATAATCCGCTTCCTTCAGCCCGTAGCTCTGGATCATGGTCCCCATGCCACCATCAATCAGCAGGATGCGCTCCTGCAGACATTGCGTGAGTCGGGATTGGATCGGCATTCCTTGCACATGTTCTGCCACTGGCTTGTCCTCATTACTACTTGGGCCCTTCCGTGCACTAGCGCACCAAAAGGCGAATATCATCATCCGGTTGTTGACTGGACGAGCTCCGGAGGGGCTGGCAGTATGGTAAAAAACTGCGAGTCCCACGTCATGCTCGACTCCTCTGTCACGACGCCCCCAGCACTTGGGGAGGTCACAACCAATTTTACCCAGCGCGTCTATCAGGTGATAGCGGCTATTCCGTATGGCCGGGTCGCGACCTATGGCACAGTCGCTCGCTTGGCCGGCTCCCCCCGAGCCGCTCGTCAGGTGGGCGGTATTCTCTGTCGACTCCCCGAGGATACACGCTTGCCCTGGCATAGAGTGGTCAATCGGTTTGGGACCCTCTCGCTACGTGACCAGGACTACCATCGACAACAGGGCCGCCTGCAACAAGAGGGGATCCCCTGCCACCCGGCATGCCCGATCGATCTGCACCTGTATGGCTGGCAGGGTGAGTGACTCAGCGGCCACTCAGGGTAAATTGCTCAGATCAAACGGCGTATTCTGGTAGACGTAATAGTTCAACCAGTTGGCAAACAGCAAGTGGCCATGACTCCGCCAAGTCGCTCGTGGCGGCTGATTCGGGTCGTCATCGCGGTAATAATTTTTCGGTAACTGCGGATCAATTCCAGCCCCGGTATCGCGCACAAACTCCTGATGCAGGGTATCGGCATCATATTCCGGGTGGCCGGTCACATAGACTTGACGACAATCCGGACTCACCGCCAGATAAACGCCCGCCTCTTCGGACTCGGCAAATACCTGTAAATCGGTATGGTTACGAATGAAGTCGCCATCAAAATTGGCATAGCGCGAATGCGGTGCCAGGAAGTGATCATCAAATCCCCGCACCAGCGGATCGTGCGCTACCAACCGACAGTGCTCATAGACGCCAGAGAGCTTCACCTCACGGGTCTGTTTCTCCAAACCATAAATCACCTTCAGCGCCGCTTGGGCCGCCCAGCATAAAAACAGGGTTGAGGTGACATGCTGACGCGACCATTCGATGATTTCGACCAGGGTATCCCAGTACACCACCTCAGAAAACTGGGTCAGACCCAGAGGAGCTCCGGTAATGATGAGGCCGTCATAGCGGTTGTGCTTTACTTGGGCAAAGTCGTGATAAAAGGTATCCAAATGTGACTTGGGGGTATTCTTGGATTCGCGGTCATCGATACGCAGCAGATCGACATGCACCTGTAGAGGCGAATTGGACAACATGCGCATCAGCTGGATCTCGGTCTCGATTTTCTTCGGCATCAGATTCAGCAGCAGGACACGCAACGGACGAATATCCTGGTGAAGGGCACGACTCTCGGTCATGACGAAGATGTTCTCTGCGCCGAGCACGTCAGCAGCCGGCAAACGGTCAGGGATCTTGATAGGCATGGTGCACTTCCTGTACTACATCAGTAAAAACGTCTGGACATCCAGAAATCTACACCAATCGATAGCTCGCTGTCACCTCTTAGCTATTTTGGGACAAGATCGATAGAATGCACTCCTGACTCCCCCTTGCCTTTGCCTGGCATAGGCGCTGGTTTTACGTGTACTCTAAGTAGATGACTGGTATAAAAATTTCTGTCGACCGACTACAGATCGGTAACTATGTCAAACTCCCGCTCAACTGGAAGGATCACCCCTTTCTGTTTTCCAGCTTCGTCATAAAAAGTCAGGAAGAGATCGATCTCATTCGCAGACTGGGACTCAAACAAGTTGTTATGTTCCCAGATAAATCGTCGACGCCACCTAAGCCGGTCCAAGAGGTAGAAACCTCGACAAGCGAAACCACGGCTGAAAGCACACTGGACGACATTGAGGCCGCTCTAGCGACCGAGAAAGAGCGGCGCATCGAGCAACTCAAGCTCTACCGTCGCAATCTGCAACGCAGCGAGAAAGCATTCGAACGCTCCCTCAGTCAGCTACGCAATCTGATGAACAAGCTGCAGACTCGGCCACTGACGGCCATCAAGGAAGCACAAGAGCTGGTCGATGGCATTGTTGCCCAGCTTCTCAGCACCGATGAAATGGTGTTGCACCTGATGTCGGAATCACCAGAAGGTGAGAGCATCTACTATCACTCGCTCAACGTCTCCATCCTCAGCATGCTGCTGGCTAAAGAAGCCGGGTTTACCGAAGAAGAGATGCGGCAAGTTGGCTTTGCGGCCCTGGTCCACGATATCGGTATGCTGCGCATTCCAACCCAGATCCTGCGAAAGACGGAACCTCTCACCCGTCCGGAACTGAACCTGCTCAAACAGCACACCCGCTATGGCTATGAATTACTGGACCTGACCAAGGATTGCCCGGAAACGGCCAAAAAGGTCGTTCTACATCATCATGAACGGCTGGATGGTTCCGGCTTCCCTGAAGGTCTCAAGGCCGAGCAACTGGACAAACTGACCCAGATGGTCAGCGTGGTCGATGAATATGATGAACTCTGTCATCCTCAGGATCAGAGCAAAGCCAAGGTGCCCCACGTAGTGCTCTCCTTTTTGTTCAAGAACCGCACCAAGCAGCTGAATAAGGACTATATAGGTCTACTGGTCAAGCAACTGGGCATCTACCCGCCCGGCAGCGTGGTACAGCTCTCCAATGGCCAGGTTGGTCTGGTCATGTCAGTCAACCCGAAGCGGTTACTATTTCCCAGCGTGCTGATCTATGACCCGTCCATTCCTCGTCAGGAAGCGCCGATCATCGACCTGGAAGATGTCGGGCTGACCATTGGCAAGGTGATATCTCCAAGTCGCCTGCCGGCACCTGTATTTGAGTACCTGAATCCGCGAACCCGGATCAGTTTTTATTTCGACCATAGCAATGTTCCCACTCGAGCTTAAATACATATCAAGTTCCGATATGGTCCCACCGATTAATCACTTCACAGCGGACTCGAGATTACATACCCTCATTCTTTCACCATAGGGCTTACCAGTAGGTCACTATGGTTTACATGAGGATCTTGTAACCTATGATCATTGAAATCATTTCAACCGGTGATGAAGTCCTCACCGGCTTTACCGTAGATACCAATTCTGCCTGGCTATGCCAGCGTCTACTCGATCACGGCTGGCAAGTGCGTCGGCGGCAAACTGTTGGTGATCGGATGGATGATCTAGTCGATATCCTGCAGGAGCGGGGACGAGTCGCCGACATCCTGATTGTTAATGGCGGTCTTGGTCCAACCTCGGATGATAAAACCACTGAAGC
Organism: Enterobacterales bacterium; assembly: GCA_038247115.1. Classification (GTDB taxonomy): domain Bacteria; phylum Pseudomonadota; class Gammaproteobacteria; order Enterobacterales; family Aeromonadaceae; genus Pseudaeromonas. The sequence goes on from JBBRVG010000018.1 coordinate 50,089, forward strand.
GGCAGCATTGGCCGCGAAGGTAGGACTTGAGCTTCGAGATGAGTGGTTACAACTACTGATTGAACGTTACAGCACGCGCGGACGAGACATGCCGGAGAGCAACCGTAAGCAAGCCATGCTGCCAGTTGGATCCACCCTCATTCATAACCCGATTGGGACCGCCTGCGGCTTTCATCTGCTCATCGGCAAGGCGCGCTGCTACTTTACTCCGGGCGTGCCATCAGAATTCAAACGAATGATCGATGAGCAAATTCTGCCGGATCTGGGTGCCCATTTCGCCGCTGGCACAACCGAGGTACGCCGCTATTTCACCTTTGGCGTATCCGAGTCCTCGCTCAGTGATCAACTGGATACCCAAGCGTGGCCAGAGCACATTGACCTGGGCTACCGCTCTTCCATGCCCATTATTGAACTCAAACTGATCAGTCAGCAGGCAGAACAGACGGATTTCGCAACCGCAGAGGCACAGTTACTCGCTGTGATTACACCTTTTTTGGTGGCACGAGATGAATTGGATCTCCCTGGAGAGTTAGCCAAAAAACTGGAGGGGAGGTCGCTACAGGTCTATGAGTCAGGATCTGCAGGTCTGGTGCTGCATTCACTTGCGCCCGCGATTCCCCAACTAACAGGCCATCTGGGATGCTTACCTGGCAGCGCCGAATCACTGTTAACCTATATCAATAAAAATCAAAAACTGACCATGGCAATTGGCTCTGAAACCGAGCATGGGATTTCGATTGCCTTGTGGGATGGTAAAACCGGAGCGGCGCAGACCTTGAAGGTAGGTATTCAGAATCCGGGCCTGCGGCAGGGAATCATCGCCTTTGCCGCACAAGATATGCTGCGACGGTACCTAAATCATGAACCCCTGCTAGGCCGCTATGAAACACTACTGCGCACAGAAGAGATCTGCGTCTCCTGAGAAAGTCATCAAGATGGCGGAGTGAAAACGAGCCAAAGCAAAACCCCGCCGAAGCGGGGTTTTCTTTATCGTGGTGCTGATACCCAGAGTCGAACTGGGGACCTCACCCTTACCAAGGGTGCGCTCTACCAACTGAGCCATATCAGCACGTATCTCGTGCGATATCCGGTCTGACCGTATATCTAAACTTGCGTGCCTGCGATGTAGTCTCC
>JBBRVG010000019.1:0-48899 GCA_038247115.1 Enterobacterales bacterium
GCTAGGATTCGAACCTAGGTATGGCGAGATCAAAACCCGCTGCCTTACCGCTTGGCGACACCCCAGTGGATGGTGGCTATGACGGGATTCGAACCTGTGACCCCCGCATTATGAGTGCGATGCTCTAACCAACTGAGCTACATAGCCATATTGAAGCTTTTACTTTTGAAGCAAGATGTCTGTGTTGTTAGCATTCGATTCTAGGCATATTGCCGATATCAAAACCAACTTCTCAGTCATTCATCTAAATATGGCTGGGGTGCTGAGATTTGAACCTAGGCATAACGCCGAGATCAAAGCCAACTTTCAGTCATTCATCTAAATATGGCTGGGGTGCTAGGATTCGAACCTAGGTATGGCGAGATCAAAACCCGCTGCCTTACCGCTTGGCGACACCCCATCCGGGAACAGAATTTATCTTGAGCAACCACTTCTAAATTACAAAGATGTAGAAGATGGCTGGGGTGCTAGGATTCGAACCTAGGTATGGCGAGATCAAAACCCGCTGCCTTACCGCTTGGCGACACCCCAATCAAGAATTCTGCTGCACAATATGAAGAAATGCTGGTGACCAGCGAACCATCCGTCAACAATCAAGACGATATAGAAAATGGCTGGGGTGCTGAGATTTGAACCTAGGCATAATGTCGAGATCAAAACCAACTTGCAGTCATTCATCTAAAGATGGCTGGGGTGCTAGGATTCGAACCTAGGTATGGCGAGATCAAAACCCGCTGCCTTACCGCTTGGCGACACCCCAATGATGGTGGCTATGACGGGATTCGAACCTGTGACCCCCGCATTATGAGTGCGATGCTCTAACCAACTGAGCTACATAGCCAACACTCTTCACCGTTCAACAGTACCCTGTTCAACTGTGCGGGCGAATTATGCGGATCTGACCCTGAGGCGTCAACCCCTTTTTCCCCTGCCTTTGTCTGCTTGGCGAAGAAATGGTCGCTCACCGTCCAGATGGGTAATGAATCAGCGGCAAGCGGCTGAATCTGCATCACATTTGCCATGTGCTGTGGGCGACAGAAGCCTTGAACGCAGCATCAGCCGCATGGACAAGCTGACGCCACCGGCACCCGACACCATGCTCGCATCCTGAGGAACCCTTGATGTGATTGTCTTGGCGGTTCATGCATCGGCGCTGTGTGATGAGCTGCGAGCGCGGATCCACGCTTACTCTATAGGGCGAGTCATCTGTGATTCATCAACAGGTTGGAGATCCTTGCGTCGACAGAGGGTTAGAATTTGTTCACGCAACCAGCGATGAACTTCATCCCCATCCATCCGTGGGTGCCAGAGCATCGACACTTTGACGCCCGGTACCGGAAAGGGGAGCTCAAAACTGAACAGGCCGTTTCTCAAGTTTTCGGTATGACGCTCGGGAACCGCAGAAACCAGATCGGTGGCTCGGCTCAGGGCTAGCGCGGCGGCGAAGCCGTCCACTGTGGTTACTATCTGTCTCTGTAATCCCAAGGATTTTAGCTCCTCATCGACAAGACCTTTATCGACACCCCGGCGAGAGACCAGTACGTGGCGGGCAGCGGCGTAGCGGGCTGCGGTGATACTACCCTGAGTCAAGGGGTGACCTTGGCGCACCACGCCGATGAAACGATCATGGAACAGCGCCCGAGTTCGCACTTCGGGTCCAGTTTCACTCCCGACCACTCCTGTTTCCAGATCCACGGTCCCATTGCGCAGGGCCAGACTGTCTTTGCTCGTTTTTTGCAGAAATCGTAGGCGAATGCCGGGAGCCTCTCGGGCGAGTTGCTCCACCAGCTCCGGCCCGAAATTCTCGACAAAGCCATCGCTGGTGCGCAGGGTGAAGGTGCGCTCCACTTGCTTCATGTCAACTTGTTGGGCTGGTCTGAGTACAGCCGCAATGCTGTATGCCAGTCTGGCGACCTCCTCTCTAAGCTCAAGTGCCCGTGGCGTGGGGACTAGCCCGCGTCCAGCTCTCACCAATAGGGGATCTGCCATGGTCTCGCGCAAGCGGGCGAGCGCTCGGCTCATGGCGGACGGACTCAAACCCAGTCGCTTGGCGGCACGGGCTACGTTGCACTCATCCAGCAAGACATTCAGGGTGATCAGTAAATTCAAATCAGGTGTGGTCATGGGCGGCCCTATCCGTGGTTCTTGCGTCAAGCAGCAATGGCGCCACATATGGCGTTATGTGCAGCTATTACATGCAACCAGTGCGCCTTCTGCAATATTAGGCGTCAGCCTATGCTCCTGACAACCGCTGATGAGAGGAGCTGCAAAATGAGAACCCATGATGATCAACCTATGGCCAAGACCGCTCGGGGTGGTGATGCTCAAGAGACAGAACCAGCCGTTGCCGTGAATGCCAAGCTGGACAGCGCCGTGATCTGGGTGCTGGTCAGCCTTTCCCTGGCGGCGCTGCTCTCTTCGTTGGGGACCAGTATTGCCAACGTCGGGTTGCCCACCTTGGCACAGGACTTCGGCACATCTTTTCAACGAGTCCAGTGGGTTGTCCTTGCCTACCTGCTGGCCATTACCACCCTGATTGTCAGCGCGGGCCGGTTGGGCGACCTCTTCGGTCGCCGCCGCATGCTGTTGAACGGCATCGCTGTGTTCTCCGTCGCCTCCCTGCTGTGCGCGTTAGCACCCTCGCTCGGGCTCTTGATTACGGCGCGGGTGATACAGGGCTTGGGTGCTGCGCTGATGATGTCGCTCGCCATGGCGCTGGTGGGGGAGAGTATTCCGCAAGAAAAAACCGGTCGAGCCATGGGGATCATAGGCACAGTCTCTGCGATTGGCACTGCCTTGGGGCCTTCGCTCGGAGGTACCTTGATTGAACTCAGTGGTTGGCCGATGATTTTCCTGGTCAATGCCCCTCTGGGAGTCCTGGCTTGGCTGCTCGCCTTTCGTTTTTTGCCTGCGGATCGTCAGCAAGCGGCGGTGATAAAACCGCACTTCGACATTTCGGGCACCTTGTTGTTGACCCTGACGTTGGCCGCCTACGCATTGGCGATGACCCTGGGGTCAGGTCACATCGATGAACTCAATGTCGTGTTGTTGCTGGTTGCGGGTCTTGGTCTGCTGCTATTTATCCGGTCCCAGACCCGCTCCGTCGCGCCTCTTATGATGCTGTCGATGTTTCGTAATCCGGTATTGACGACGGGTTTTGCGATGAGTGCCCTAGTGACCACAGTCGTTATGGCCACCTTGGTGGTCGGCCCCTTTTATCTGACGGGAGCCTTGGCATTGGATGTTGCCCAGGTTGGATTGACCATGGCATCGGGTCCGATCGTGGCCGCCCTGATCGGTGTGCCGGCGGGATACTTAGTCGACCGACTTGGCGCTTATCGGATGACGTGGGTTGGGTTGCTCACCATGGCGGTGGGCTCCGGGCTTCTGTGCGCGCTACCAGGAGCCCTGGGTGTTGTCGGTTACATACTGCCGTTGATGGTACTGACGGCCGGTTACGCCCTGTTTCAAGCGGCTAACAACACCACTGTCATCACACAGCTGAGCAGCCAGCAGCGCGGTGTTGGCTCCGGTTTGCTGGGGTTATCCCGGAATCTCGGGTTGATCACCGGCGCTTCTGTCATGGGGATGGTCTTTGCCCTGGGTGCGGGTGTGTCCGATATATCCAGCGCTCTGCCTGGCAATATCGAAACAGGTATGCGGCTCACCTTCGGCGTTGCCACTGGGTTGATCCTGTGTGCGCTGAGCTTGGCTGCCGCAGCTCAGATATGGTCAGCGGCGCTGACTAAAATCCATGGCTCTGATGGGTAAATCCCACTTCTGGCGAGCTTAATCCGCTACCTATTTTGTTTGGCAAAAGAAAAAGCCCATCCACGAATGGATGGGCTTTGAGCGCAATTTTCTGCATGGTTTGCCTTGCAGCCTGGGTACGCAATTCGGTACTCAGTATGGTTCTCGCTTGATATGATTGTTATAACTCATTGATTTATAACAGTCAGTCATCATTAGACATTGAATAGGAAGTTCAGGACATCACCATCTTTGACGATGTAATCCTTGCCTTCGGCGCGCATCTTGCCCGCTTCCTTGGCGCCTTGCTCACCCTTGTAGCTGATGAAGTCGTCATAGGCGATGGTCTGGGCACGAATAAAGCCCTTTTCGAAATCGGTGTGGATCTTGCCTGCTGCCTGCGGCGCTGTGGCACCGACGGGGATGGTCCAGGCACGCACTTCCTTCACCCCGGCGGTGAAGTAGGTTTGCAGGCTCAGCAACTCGTAACCGGCGCGGATCACCCGGTTCAGGCCTGGCTCTTCCAGTCCTAATTCGGCCATGAACTCTTCACGGTCCGCATCTTCCATCTCAGCCAAGTCCGACTCGATGGCGGCACACACAGGCACCACTACAGAGCCTTCTTGAGCGGCAATGGCGCGAACCTGATCCAGGAACGGATTGTTCTCGAAACCATCTTCATTGACGTTGGCAATGTACATGGTCGGCTTGAGCGTCAGGAAGCTCAAATAACGGATGGCAGCCTTCTCTTCATCGCTCAGCTCCAGGGTGCGCAGCATACCGGCTTCGGACAGCACCGGCAGGCACTTTTCCAGCACGGAGAGTTCCAGCTTGGCATCTTTGTCGCCGCCCTTGGCCTTCTTCTGGATGCGGTGGATGGCGCGTTCGCAGGTATCGAGATCCGCCAACGCCAGCTCTGTATTGATGGTTTCAATATCTTCAGCAGGATGCACCTTGCCGGCGACGTGGATGATGTTGTCATCTTCAAAACAGCGCACCACGTGGCCGATGGCTTCGGTTTCGCGAATGTTGGTTAGGAATTTGTTGCCCAGACCTTCACCGGTGGAGGCGCCCTTGACCAGACCTGCGATGTCGACGAACTCCATGGTGGTTGGTACCACGCGTTGCGGCTTGATGATGGCAGCCAGCGCATCAAGGCGCGGATCCGGCATAGGTACCACACCGGTATTCGGCTCTATGGTGCAGAACGGGAAGTTGGCCGCTTCGATGCCTGCTTTGGTCAGGGCATTGAACAGGGTGGATTTGCCGACATTGGGCAAACCGACGATACCGCATTTGAAACCCATGGAGGTCTCCTTCTAAGGGGTTAGGAGCCGGCCTTGAACGTGTGTAGACGGTTCATGGCGCGGGTCATATCTTGTTGAAACAGGATGTCGGTGCAGCGCAGGGCTTCGTCCAGCGCTGCATCGATAAGTTCTTGCTCCTTTTGCGGAGCCTTGGTCAGCACGAATCCGGCGACCTGATTTTTATCGCCCGGGTGGCCGATACCCAACCGCAGACGATGGAATTCCTTGCTGTTGCCCATCTTGCTGATGATGTCCTTGAGGCCATTATGACCGCCATGGCCACCACCTTGCTTGAAACGGGCGACGCCTGGGGGCAAATCCAGCTCATCATGGGCAACCAGAATACTTTCCACCGGAATTTGGAAGAACTTGGCCAAGGCGCTTACCGACTTGCCACTCAGGTTCATGAAGGTAGTCGGGATCAACAGGCGCACTTCTTGATCGGCTAGTGTGATGCGGGCGGTCAGACCATAATATTTCGGGTCTTCGCGTAACGAGCCGTTATGTCGAGCCGCCAGCTCGGCCACATACCAGGCGCCCGCATTATGGCGGGTGTTGGCATATTCCGGGCCCGGATTTCCCAGACCGACAATTAGTCGAATGTCGCTACTCATGACGCTTGCTCTTTAAAATGGGCGCAGGCGATGCGGGATCGCTGGCGGACTGCTCCGGTTGCAGGATGCGACATTCTAGCCAGCCAAGGGCTGGCACTCAATGTCGGCGCGTGGATAATCACCGCACTTGCTGGTCACCGAATAAAAGCGAAGAGGCGGCACAGGCCGCCTCCGCATCCAGATCTTGCGCTGGACTTGGCTCAGGTCAGCTGGACCGGAATATCCTTGCCGGTACGGGCAATATTATTCTGGGCATCCAGATAGACCAGTCGTGGCTTGTGCCCGGCCAGTTCGGTTTCATCGAACATGCCATAGGCACAGATGATGACTCGATCGCCGACGGCTGCTTTGCGGGCCGCAGCACCGTTCAGGGAAATCATGCGCGAGCCCCGTTCGCCCGCAATGGCGTAGGTGTGGAAACGGTCGCCGGTCTCGACGTTGTAGATGTCGATTTGCTCATTTTCGATGATGCCGGCCGCATCCAGCAGATCCAGGTCAATACCACAGGATCCTTCATAATTCAGCACCGCATGAGTAACGCGAGCCTGATGCAGCTTGCCTCTGAGCATAATTCGTTGCATTGCTTTTCCTCTATCAACCAACCACCGGAACCCCAGCGGGCGGAATATAAACTATCTGCCTTGTGGGTGCAAATTCACCACCAGATTGTCGATGAGCCGGGCCTTACCGAGGAAGGCGGCCATCAGGATCACCAGAGCCTGGCTGTGCGAGCTCACAGGCAGAAGCGTCTGGGCATCGACGATATCGATGGCATCGGTGCGAAATCCTGCTTCATCCAGTTGTTCGCCGGCCTGTTGCATCAGTGCATCGAAGTCGCGCTGGCCCTGACTGAGTTGTGTCCCCAGCCAATTCATGGTCTGTGCCAGTTGCGGGGCAAGCGCCCGCTCGGCGGTGGTCAGATAGCCATTGCGCGAGGAGAGTGCCAGACCATCGTCGGCGCGCACTGTCGCGACTCCTATGATGTCGATAGGTAATGCCAGATCGGTCACCATCTTGCGGATCAACGCCAACTGCTGGAAATCCTTCTGCCCGAAACAGGCGACATCCGGCTGTACCAGATTGAACAATTTACACACCACGGTCGCTACGCCACGGAAATGACCTGGACGTAAGGCGCCTTCGAGCAGGGTGGAGATCCCCGGTACCTCGACAAAGGTCTGGGCTCCCAGGCCTTGCGGATACATGATTTCCGGCGTTGGCGTGAACACCAGATCCACCCCGGCTTCGGCCAGCAGGGCGCAATCTTGGTCCAGAGTGCGCGGATAGTTGGCGAGATCTTCGGCGCGATCAAACTGCATCGGATTGACGAAGATGCTGACGACGACGCGCTGCGCCCGCTGGCGAGCCTCATGAACCAGGGTCAGGTGCCCCTGATGCAGATTGCCCATAGTCGGGACAAAGGCCAGGGTTTCACCCGCCTGCCGGTAGGACCGAATGGTGGCACGCAGTGTCTGGGTGTCGTTAACCACTTGCATGTGTTGCTCCTTGTGACCGGCGACGAGGCCCGACAGACAGGGTTACCAATCGTCGCCGTCAAACGAAAAGGCGGTTAGTTGAAGGTTTGCTCGGGTCCAGGGAAGCTGCCATCGGCGACTTGTGCCTGATACAGGCGTACCGCAGCGCGGATGTCGCCACTCTCGGCCAGGAAATTCTTGGTGAATTTCGGTGTATAGCCGGAGGTGATGCCAAAGGCATCATGCATCACCAGGATCTGACCGTCGGTGCAGTTGCCGGCGCCAATGCCAATGACTGGAATGCGCAGGGCCTTGGTGATGCGCTCGGCCAGGGCGGAGGGCACACACTCGAGCACCAGCAGTTGGATCCCGGCCGCTTGCAGAGCCAGAGCGTTGCGGTAAATCTCTTCGGCTTGCTCCACATCCCGGCCCTGGACGCGGAAGCCGCCAAAGACATGCACGGATTGTGGCGTCAGCCCCAGGTGGCCACAGACAGGGACGCCGTTACGCTGCAGTTGTTTGACGGTCTCGCACAACCAGTCGCCACCCTCGATCTTCACCATGCTGGCACCGGCGGCCATCAATTGGGCGGCATTGCTGCAGGCGGTCGCCGGGTCGGCGTAGCTCATGAACGACATATCGGCGACCACCAGGGCATTCTGGGTGCCGCGACGCACACAGCGGGTATGGTAGGCCATCTCGTCAATGGTGACCGGTAAGGTATCGCTATGGCCTTGCATGACCATGCCGAGGGAGTCACCAATCAGAATGACCGGGATCCCGGCCTCATCGAACAGACGGGCGAAGGTCGCATCGTAGGCGGTGATGGTCGCAAACTTGGTGCCTTCCTGCTTCATTTTTTGCAGTTGGCTGACGGTCGTTTTGCTCATGGAGACTCCTTGTATTACTGGTTGTCCGCGAGCGGGAACAGGCCGCTGCGGTCACAGGTTGCAACCCAGTCCCGGAGTGCACTGCCACATGGCAGTTGCAGGTCAGGGACCAAATCGAACAGGGGCACGAGGACAAAGGCGCGTTGTTTCATGCCGTAATGGGGAATGGTCAGACGTTCATCCTGCATCTGCTCCTGGCCGAATAGCAGCAGATCCAGGTCCAGGGTGCGGGGACCCCAGCGCTCGGCTTTGCGCACTCGTCCCAGGTCCAGCTCAATCTGCTGGGTCGCATCCAGCAACTGATGGGGGGTGAGCTCTGTGTCTAGCCAGGCTACGCCGTTGACGTAGTCGGGCTGGTCGCTGGGCCCCATGGGGCGAGAGCCATACAGGGGTGAACAGGCGATGAAGCGCGTCCGGGGCAGTTGCTGCAAGGCAGCCACTGCCTGATTAATTTGCGCCAGTGGTGCGCCCAGGTTAGCCCCGAGCGCAATAAACACCTGGGTCATGCCGCGCCTTCTTTAGGGCGACGCGGCGAGCGACGACGACGGCGGCGTGGCTTGGCGCGCTCGGACGGTTCATCGTCAGTCGGCGAGCCGTGGGCGACAGCCGGTGAGTGGCTGGCCAGCTCATCCCGTTGACCGGCGTTGGCCTGCTGATACTCGGCCCACCACTGGATCAGTTCCTTGAGTCGGCCATCGATGCGACCGCGCAGCTCGAGGAAGTCGAAGGCCGCGCGGAAACGAGGGTGCGCGAACAGACGTTCTGCCCGTTTGCCGGAGCGACGGGGCAGGCGATCTTGCAGCAGCCAAATCTCGCGCACGTCGGAGGTAAAACGTCGCGGGATGGCGATAGTCTTGATTTGCTGATCAATGGCTTCATTCATCGCTAACAGCAGGGTGTCCTGTGGCGGCAGTGTGCTTTCATTGGCAAAGTCACGGCTGCGTTTTTCCACCACACCCCAGAGCAGAGCGGCATAGAAGAAGGCAGGGGTTACCGGCAAGTCGGCCGCGACGCGATCATCGGTATTGGTCAGTGCCTGTTCGAGGAAGCGCTCGAAGGGACTATTGCTCTCCTTGGTCAGCAGGGTAGCAACCTGCGGGAACAGCGGGGCAAACAGACCATAGTCACGCAGCAGACGATAGGTCTTGAGGGCATGACCCGCCTGGAACAGCTTGAGGGTTTCCTCAAACAGCCGTGCGGGCGGAATATCCTGCAATAGCGGCGCCAGTTCACGGATGGGCGCAGCCGAGCGATCACTGATGGTCAGATCCAGCTTGGCGGCAAAGCGGATGGCGCGCAGCATGCGGACCGGATCTTCGCGATAGCGGGTTTCCGGGTCACCAATCAGTTCCAGAGTTCCGGCGTCCAGATCATCCAGACCACCGTGGAAGTCATGCAGGCTGAAATCCTTGATGCTGTAGTACAGGGCGTTCACGGTGAAGTCGCGGCGTTCGGCATCTTCTTCAATGGTGCCGTAGACGTTATCCCGCAGCAGCATACCTTCATCGGACTGGCTGGATATATGCTTGCTGGTGTTCACCTTGTGGTGGTGACCGCGGAAGGTGGCAACTTCGATCACATCACGGCCAAACACCACATGGGCGAGGCGGAAGCGACGACCGACCAGACGACAGTTGGAGAACAGACGCTTGATCTGCTCCGGGGTGGCGTCGGTGACGATATCGAAGTCTTTGGGCTGTTTTCCCAGCAGCAGGTCACGGACACCGCCTCCGACCAGATAGGCGTCATAGCCTGACTTATTCAGGCGGTAGAGGACCTTCAGGGCATTGTCACTGATCTGGCGTCGAGAAATGGAATGCTGGTCTCGCGTCAGTATGCGGCGTTCGTCTGCCATGGGTTGGTCCTCTTCATCCTTACCGAGTACCTTACGGCAGAAATTCGCAATCTGGGAAAAAATAGTACACCTCCGGGATATCACCCGCTTGTTGCAGCGGCGCTATGATAGCGCAGCATGCAAAAATGAGAAACCGATCGCTATCCCTGGCGCGAAAGACTCAGGATCTGCGATTGAGTTGGAATTTTATGCTGTTGCCAGTGCCGTATGGCCCACTGCAACAGTGCTTCTTTATTTTCCCCTGCCAACTCGGTCGGCGGTTGCTGGCCGAGAAAGTGCAGGGCCTGCCACAGTGTCTGACTGATCAGCTCACCACTCAGGGCGGGAGCATGATTTTGCTTGGATAATTTCAAACCATTAGCCTGCAATGCCAGTGGCAGATGCAGCCATTCCGGTACTGGAGCCCCCAGCAGTCGGTAGAGCGCAATCTGGCGGACGGTCGGCTCGATCAGGTCAGCTCCCCGAACAACCTGGGTAATGCCGCAATCGGCATCATCGATCACCACGGCCAGGTTGTAGGCGAATAGGCCATCCCGCCGCTTGAGGATAAAATCCTCGGTGGCCAGTGCGCCAGGCACTTCGATGTGACCCAGAATTCCATCCTCGAAATGGTAGACCGGATCCGTCAACCGCAGACGCACAGCGCTGCCAATCACTGTCAGGCCGAGATCCCGGCAATGGCCATCATAAAAGCCACCACTGGCCTGAATGCGCGCCCGGCTGCATTGACAGTGATAGGTCAAACCGCGACAGGCGAATGCCTCGAGTACCGCCTGATATCGATCATGTCGCTGGCTCTGGTACATCACTTCGCCATCCCACTGCAAACCGTATTGCTCCAGCGTCCGAAGTATATCGTCGGCTGCTCCAGGAACTTCCCGGGGCGGATCCAGATCTTCGATGCGGACCAGCCAGCGTCCACCGCGTGCGCGGGCTTGCAAATAACTGCCTAGCGCCGCGACCAGCGAGCCGAAATGCAAGGGGCCGGAGGGCGATGGCGCGAAGCGTCCCAGATAGGAAGAAGCAGGCATGGATAGCTACGATTCAGTTTGACGGCGTGATAACGGGGCAGAGTCTGACATAGCCCGGCCGGTGGCGGCAAACAGATTTGCGTCGACAGCGTAGGCAGAGCGGTGCGAGGGAGGGGAGAGAGCCATCAGGAGGCCGGGATATCAATAACAAGAGGGAGCCATATTGGCTCCCTCCTGGATTTTGTACTGGATGGGGATTAACCCGCCATCTGCTTTTCTTTAATCTCGGCCAGCGTCTTGCAGTCCACGCACAGCTCGGCGGTGGGACGCGCTTCCAGACGGCGGATGCCGATCTCGATACCGCAATGCTCGCAGTAACCGAAATCGTCGTCTTCGAGCTTGACCAGCGTCTTTTCAATTTTCTTGATCAGTTTGCGTTCGCGGTCACGCGCTCGCAGCTCCAGTGCAAACTCTTCTTCTTGAGCTGCACGGTCTACTGGATCAGGAAAGTTAGCCGCTTCATCTTTCATATGATCGACGGTACGGTCTACTTCTTCACGCAACTGGTTACGCCAGGCTTCGAGGATCTTGCGGAAGTGGGTCTTCTGCACCTCATTCATGTATTCCTCACCAGATTTGGCCTGGTAAGGCTCCACACCGGCGATGGCCAGAGGACCCAGAGATTTGTTGGTATCGCCCATTGGCATGTTGATCTCCTAATTCGCACAACACAGCACGTCATGGTGTGCTGGCTACTGATAATCTTGAGGCCGGTATCTATATCAGAAGGTTTTAGCCCTAGCAAATACGTTGACTATTTTTGTTAGCCAGACCTGCTTTTATTCTTCTGCCGCCTCACGCTGTCAAACAACTCGCGAACAACTGCGATTTGGTACCGTTATATTGTGTCGTTTTTGCCACTTTCAAGGTGTCATAGCGACAAATGTATAGAAAAAGCCACTCCAGGCCACGGGACCAGCATGAATACCCTCTGTTTGCTGGTTTTTTCAACGATCTGTCGGGTCACCGCTGATAGGTCACTGCCTGTGGCTGCGCTATCATGACGACTGCTTTTTTGGTTATAGCAGACAACCACCATGTTCGATGAGACCGATCACATAAAATCCCCGGTTTTGACCCAATCCGTCGCTGAGGAACTCTCTCCTTCTCCACAGCTTCTGCAAAGGGCATGCCTATTACGGCGTTACCAGCGCTTTCTGGCCGATGTGCGGTTAGAAGATGGCCTGGAGGTCACCCTGCATTGCCCTAACACCGGACGCATGACAGGTTGCGCCGAGCCAGGCTGGGGCGTGTGGTTTTCGGTGTCGGACAATCCGAAGCGTAAATACAGCCGGACATGGGAGTTGAGCGAATCGACAGTCGGTCACTTCATCGGCGTTAATACGGCGCGGGCTAATGCTCTGGTGGCGACGGCCATTCACTCCGGCGTCATCCGCGAGTTACAAGGCTATGGAATACTGCGCCAGGAGGTGCGCTATGGCGAAGAAAACAGTCGCATCGATCTGTTGTTGCAGCAGGGCCCCGCCGCTGACTGCTATATCGAAGTCAAGAGCGTCACCCTGCTGGGATGGGGCGAACATCCTGAGCTAGCCGCTGCCGGGGTGGGCTTCTTCCCCGATGCACCCAGTGTGCGCGCCAGCAAGCATCTGCGTGAACTGATCCGCATGAAGGCGGCGGGTCTGCGCGCTGTGATCCTGTTTTGTGTCCAACACACAGGGATCCGCGAAGTGCGCCCGGCCACTCATATCGACCCGTCGTACAGTGCCTTGCTGGCTGAAGCGCAGCAAGCCGGAGTGGAAATTCTGGCCTATGGTGCCGACATCTCGCCAGACTCTATTCACTTGGCCCGTCCGTTACCTGTCTGCCTCTAAACCGGATCTCGCAGATGAACCCGTTGCCGCAGATGAGTCAGGAACTGCCAATTTCCAGCTGGCGAGCTTGCAGTACTGTACCCCGCCGGGTGTGGAGCAGGATTCATAGAGATGAAACTCGCTGACCGGCAGGGGGATGGGCCTGCAGGGTTCCGCCGAGGAAGGCAGGGGACGGGCCTTGCGATAGAGGGTCAGATGGGGTCGGTAGGGGCGCTCATCCAGCGGCAACCCCAGCGCTGAGACTCCGGTCCGCAGCGCTTGCTCGAGATCGAGCAGCTGGCGCGGAGCTTGGCTCGGCCCGACCCAGGCGACTTTGGCCTGGGGAAACCCCCCCAGCTGATCAAGCACCACACTAAAGCCAGCCTGTCGCGATGCAACCTGACACCCCAGCTGACAGAGCTGGGACAGTCGCTCTTCATCTACAGCGCCCAAAAACAGCAAGGTCAGATGCAGATTCTCGGCTACCACCGGGGAGGCCGCTAAGGCCAACTGTTGTTGCAACTCGAGCAGAGCCTGGCTCTGCGAACGGGCATCCACTCCGAAAAAAAGGCGTCGGTGTTCCACAGGCGTTAGAGACATAGGGGACTCGATACGGCAGCGAGGGGTGGCGTCATTTTGCCAGTCGCCCGGGTTTGTTGTCATCGTGGATAGCAAAAGTAGAGGGCGCCGCAGCGCCCCCTATATCCTCATGCTTTATTCGCGAACTGGCTTCAGGCTTCGCAGCAAGCTTCGCCATAAAAGGCCGCTTGATACAGCGCCTTGACATCGCTGATGGTCGGCTTGCCCGGATTGGTCCAGGTGCAAGGATCGGCGTGAGCATTCTGGCTCATTCGCTCCAGAACATCGCGGAACTTGCTCTCGTCAAAGTCCACCTCATCACACTGCTGGAAGCAGCAGGGAATATTCAGTTTCTGGTTCAGTGCTTCGATGGCGGTTGGCAGATCGGCAATCCCCAGTAGTTTCTCGACCCGTTCATACTTGTCACTGAACTGACGATTGAAGCGAATGATATAGGGCATGAGGATGGCATTGGCCAAGCCGTGGGTGACCCCGAATTCGCCACCGAGCTTGTGCGCCAGGGAGTGGACTAGACCGAGTGAGGCATTGGTGAAGGCCATACCGGCCAGCGCCGAGGCATTGTGCATGTTGAAGCGAGCCATTTTGTTATCCGGCTCGTGGAAGGCGGTTTCCAGATTATTCAGCACCAGGCTGATCGCTTCGATGGCATAGGGATCGGTAAAGGAGGTGGCTGCTGTTGAGGCGACGGCTTCGATGGCGTGGGCCAGCACATCCATACCGGTATTGGCGGTGATATGGGGTGGCATCTTGGCCGGGATGGACGGATCCAGGATGGCGATATCCGGCACCATATCGGCAGCAACTATGGGGTACTTGATATGGTTGGCGGTGTCGGTAATGACCGAGAAGGCGGTGATTTCCGAGGCGGTACCGCTGGTGGACGGAATAGCAATGAAACGGGCCTTGTTGCGCAGCGGCGGCATGGAGCCCGGGGTGATTATGTCAGCAAATTGCAGGTGCGGGTGTTCATAGAAGCACCACATCACCTTGGCGGCATCCAGCGCCGAGCCGCCGCCGATAGCGACAATCCAGTCCGGCTCGAACTCCTGCATCGCCTTGGCACCGCGCAGTACGGTTTCGACAGAAGGATTTGGCTCGACACCATCAATCAGCATGGTGCTCATACCAGCCTGATGCAGCAAGGCTTCGGCCCGATCCAGAAAACCAAAACGCTGCATCGAGCTGCCGCCGGTGACCAATACCGCCTTCCGGCCTTTGAGTTGGCTCAGGTGCTCCAGGGCGTTATCGCCGTAGATGATGTCGCGAGGAATGGAAAAACGCATAACCGACATAGGGACTCCCATCGATAAACTAGATATGAGGTGTGGAGGCAGTGCACCGCGGTTGCCGGGGCAGTCGGGTTGCTTATGACTCCAGTCGTAAACCGTTTTCATCATGCCGTAGCGGTGGGGCTGCTTGTTTGCCCTAGTTAACAAATCCCTGCTTTTTATCTGGATTTTAGGTTTTTACCTCCTGCTATCACCCCCTGGATCCCGCAAACCTGCTGTTATCCCTTGGTGTGTGGATGCTGCTTTGGCACAATGCGCCCATCTCAACTCGGTGTCGCTATGGGCGCACCGCGTCATTGTTGGAGTTTTGGTGTCTTCTTCTTGCTCTGGTCTCGATCCCTCGTCCCTGCCTGCACTGACTGTCTTGCCGGCCCTGCAAGCGGCTTTGGCCGCAGGTCAGCCGGTGATCCTGCAGGCGCCTCCCGGTGCTGGCAAATCCACCGCTTTGCCTCTGGCCCTGCTGCAGTCTGGCACAGTCACCGGTCGCATCATCATGCTGGAGCCCCGTCGTCTGGCGGCGCGCAATATTGCCCGTTATCTGGCGCAGCAGTTGGGCGAAGAGGTTGGTCAGCAGATTGGTTATCGGGTTCGGGGCGAGAGTCGGGTCAGTGCTGCCACGCGACTGGAAATTGTCACCGAAGGGATCCTGACCCGGATGATTCAGGCCGATCCGGAGTTGCCCGGTGTCAGCCTGCTGATTTTCGATGAATTTCATGAGCGCAGCCTGCATGCGGATCTGGCGCTGGCCCTGAGCATAGAGTCGCGTAGTGCTCTGCGGCCCGATCTCCGCTTGCTGGTGATGTCCGCCACTCTGGATGGTCTGGATTTTTCCACCCTGCTACCTGATGCCGTACTGCTGCACAGCGCCGGGCGCGCCTATCCCATCGAATATCACTATCGACCCGGCAACCGGCAGCAGCCCCTGGTGCCGCAATGTGGCGCTGTGGTGCTGGAGGCGCTGCAGAGCGAGACGGGAAGTTTGCTGGTGTTTCTGCCCGGGGCGGGGGAAATAGAGCGTCTGGCGCAATGGCTGCAAGAGCGCTTGGCCGATAGCCCAGACGTGCGGGTGGCGCCGCTGCATGGTCGGCTGCCGTTTGCCGAACAACAAAAGGTCATACTGCCGGCTCCTGCCGGGCAGCGCAAAATCGTACTGGCCACCAATGTGGCGGAAACCTCGCTGACCATCGAAGGCATTCGTGTTGTAGTGGATAGCGGTCTGGAACGACGGGTACGCTTCGATGTGAACAGTGGCATTGAGCGCCTGGAGCTCAAACAGATTGCCGATGCCTCGGCGACCCAACGGGCGGGGCGGGCAGGGCGTTTGGGGCCTGGGGTCTGTTACCGTCTGTGGAGTGCCGAGCAACAGGATCGGCTGGATGAGCAGAGCCCGCCGGATATTCGGGTGGTGGAGCTGAGTAATCTACTGCTCGAAGCCGCGCTATGGGGTTGCGAGCCGGAGAGCTTGCCGCTGCTGGAGTTGCCCCCGGCCGCTAACTTGTTGGCGGGGCGACGGCTACTGCAACAACTGGAGGCGCTGGATGCTCAGCACCATCTGACGCCGCGAGGGCGACTGATGGCCCAGCTACCCTGTGATCCGCGGCTGGCTCATCTCTTGCTGTGCGCCGCGGATCTGGAAAATCAGGGATTGGCGGGGGCACTCGATGAGGCCTGTTATCTGGTGGCGTTATTGGAAGAGGAGAAGCGTGGTGCAGATCGGGTGAGCAGCTTGCTGGTCCGTTACGGCTCCGCGCTAAAACCCCAGGCGCAACGCTGGCGCGAGCGGCTCGGGAAATTGCTGCCAGCACTGGGGCGCAAGACTGTGGTCCCAGCTAGCGCCGGTAACTGGCTTGGACTCCTGGCCGCCCTGGCTTGGCCGGATCGCATTGGCAAGTTGCGCAGCGGCAGTCGCTATCAATTATCCGGCGGCCAGAGCGCCGATCTGGCTCCGGATCACTCCCTGACCGGCCGAGACTGGCTGGTGGCGATTGATCCGATGCTCAATGCTCAGGGGATCCGCATCTATCTGGCCGAAGCCGTGGATCTGGAGGCACTACAGCGTTATCTGCCGGCGTTGTTCAGCCGTGATAGCTGGTTTGGCTGGGATGAGCGCGAGGGGCGGGTACGCGCCGAGCAGCAACTGCGACTGGGCACTATAGTGCTCGAGCGCCAACCGCTGGCTAATCTGAGCGACGAGCAAAAGGCGAACTGCCTGCTGGAGGGTATCCGCAGCAAGGGGCTGGCTTGTCTGCCTTGGGATGAGGAGAGCGAGCAGTACCTAGCCCGGCTGCGTTGCGCTGCCGAATGGTTGCCCGAACTGGCGTTTCCGGTGACCGATGAGGCGAGCCTGTTGGCGCAACTGGAGAGCTGGTTGCTGCCCCACCTGCAGGGCATGAGTCGATTGGAACAGCTTAAGCGTCTGGATTTGAGTACCATACTGCGGCAGAGCTTGCCCTGGCCGTTGCCACGGGAGCTGGATGCTCTGCTGCCGAGTCATTTTACCGCGCCGACCGGTAGCCGCTTGCGCATCCGCTATCAGCCCGGACAAGCGCCGGTGCTGCCGGTACGCATTCAGGAAATGTTTGGCCAACGACAGACACCGACCGTAGCTCGTGGCACCGTTGCCCTGCTGATAGAATTGCTTTCTCCGGCCCAACGCCCCCTGCAGTTGACCCAGGATCTGGCCGCCTTCTGGCAAGGCAGTTACGGTGAAGTAAAAAAAGAGATGAAGGGGCGCTACCCCAAACACTATTGGCCGGATGACCCTTCCGAGGCGATGCCGACCCGATATACCAAGCACAGGATGAACCAAGACAATGGCAGCGCGTAAACCCAGAGCAAAGAAGAAGCAGGCCTGGTATCAGCAGGTGAATTGGCGCCGTTGGGGCTGGCTGGTCTTCAAGTTGGGACTGGTGTTATTCGCCGGTCTGTTGGTGACCGGTATCTATCTGGATAGCCTGATCCGCGACAAATTTGATGGCCAGAAGTGGCAACTGCCAGCTCTGGTTTACAGCCGCCCGCTGGAGCTCTATCCGGGGCAGCGTTTGTCCCAGAAGCAGATGCTGCATGAGCTGAAATTGCTCAACTATCGGCCGAGCAGCAAACCAACCAGCGCGGGCCAGTATGCCTCGGGGGGTAACAAGCTGGTACTGATCCGCCGCGCCTTCACCTTCTCCGACGGCGGTGAACAGACGCGGCCCTTGCTGCTGACCTTTGATGGGCAACGGCTCAAGCGTATCCAGAATGCCGACACCCTCAAGGACTTGGGCTATGTGCGCATGGATCCGGTACTGCTCGATCGTCTGACCGGGGATGAGATCGAGGACCGCTTGCTGTTGCGCCTGGATGAAGTCCCCCAGAGTTTTATCGATACCCTGCTGACGGTCGAAGATCGCGATTTCTACAACCATGGCGGCGTCTCCCTGCTCTCCATCGGCCGCGCCTTCTTTGCCAATCTCAAGGCGGGTCGTGCTGTGCAGGGTGGCAGCACCCTGACCCAGCAGCTGGCGAAGAACTTCTTCCTGACGCGCGAGCGCAGTCTGTGGCGCAAGGTGCAGGAAGCCTATATGGCGGTGATCATGGATTACCGTTACAGCAAGGCGCAGATCCTCGAGACCTATATCAACGAGATCTATCTGGGACAGAACAAGGCGCAGGGAGTGTACGGCTTCGGGCTGGCTTCCTACTTCTATTTCGGCTTGCCGCTCAACGAGCTGGATCAGGATCAGATGGCTCTGTTGGTCGGCATGGTGCGCGGCCCCTCCTATTATGATCCCTGGCGTTATCCGGAGCGGGCCAAGGAGCGGCGGGATCTGGTACTGCGGGTGTTGCTCGATAACCTGAAGATAGAGCCGCCCGATTATCAGGTCTATCTGGCCAGACCCTTGGTCCTGCTGGAGCGAGGACAGATGAGTTATGGCCGGACTCCGGCGTTTATGAGTCTGCTCAAACGGGAGCTGAAGGATAAATTCGGCGACAGTTTTCTGAGCCAGTCCGGGCTCAAGATCTTCACCAGCCTGGATCCGGTGGCGCAACTGGCGGCCGAGCAGGCGGTGACCAGTCAGCTGGATCGCATCGAGAAGGAGCGCAAGCGCCCCGATCTGCAAGGCGCCATGGTGATTTCCAACTGGCGTACTGGCGAGATTTCCGCCGTGGTCGGGGGGCGGGATGCCCGCTATGCCGGATTCAACCGGGCGCTGGATGCACGGCGGCCCATTGGCTCCCTGGTCAAGCCAGCTGTCTATCTCACCGGCTTGCAGAAGGGCTATAACCTGGCGACCCCGTTGCGCGATGCGCCACTGACACTGCGCAATCAGGGCGGTCAGACCTGGAAGCCGCAGAATTACGATAAGGGCTATCGCGGTCAGGTGCCCTTGTATCAGGCGATGGCAGAGTCTCTGAACCTGCCAACCGTGCGGCTGGGGATGGATGTCGGGGTCGGCAAGGTGGTGGACACCTTGCGCGCGCTGGGCGTCACTCAGCCCATCCAGGCGTTTCCCTCCTTGTTCCTCGGCACTGTGGCGCTGTCACCTTTCGAGGTGAACCAGATGTACCTGACTCTGGCCAGCGAAGGCTTGTATCAGCCGCTAACCACGGTGCGAGCCGTGCTCGGATCCGGGAACCAAAGCCTGTACCAGAAGGATGTGAAGGCCGAACGGCGAGTGGATGCCCGGGTCAGCTATCTGACGCTGTTTACCATGACCAAGGTAGCCAGCCAGGGGACGGCGCGCTCCTTGGCGGCTCGGTTCCCCGGCGCGATATTGGCCGGTAAGACCGGCACCACGGATAATCTGCGTGACTCCTGGTTTAGTGGTCTGGACAATGACGAGCTGGTGAGCGTCTGGGTTGGCCGGGATGACAACCAACCCGCAGGACTCACAGGTGCCAATGGGGCGTTGCAACTGTTCGGGGATTATCTCGATCGCCGAGGCGTCAACTCGCTGCAACTGGCGGTACCCAAAGGCATTGTCTGGGCCAACTTCTCCCGTGGTGGCAAGCCGGTGGCCAGCGGCTGCAGCGGTTCGCTGGCGCTCCCGGCGCGACTGGATCAGATAGGCCCGACCGAAGCCTGCAGCGGCGGCGAGGCGCAACCGGATAATCCGGTGGATTGGTTCAAGCAGCTGTTTAGCCGCAATGACGAGGCGAGCCTTACCCACGGTTGAGCTGTTCTATTGATCAGCAAAGCGGTGATCAGCAAAGCGGCGGAATTCTCGCCGCTTTTTTATTGGAGGCGTCACCACAAGAATTAAATAATCAACCTGATTTGATTGGTTTTTTAGCTGAATGACTTCGCAAGCTTAGCCCATGCGGCATGGCAGACAGGCAAAAGGGGATTGCCCCCGTTATTGCCATGCCACAGATAGGGTTATTATGGGGTTGGTCGCTCCCTATCAGGGACGCGGCGGGTGTTGAGGCGAGTGTCGGGAGCCATGGAATGACGAGTTGCAGTAAGGCCTTGTGGGTGCTGGGGTTGTGTTGGGTGACCATGATGGCCGGGGCGCAGGGGCGTTTTACCGATCCGCAGGATGGTTATTTTGATCTGAGTGATCACCTGTTGCAGCAGAAGGGATTTATGCCGGTGCCCATCATCATCACAGAGCCGGCGCTCGATTATGGTGGTGGCTTGGGGGCACTCTGGTTTAGTGAGTCACTGGACGAGGCCAAGCACAAGAGCGGGGATGGCCCCATGGTGCCACCGAGCATTGGCGGTCTGTTTGCCTTCAAGAGCGGCAATGGCAGCTGGGGGGCCGGTGGGGGTTACTTTATGCCACTGGATGAGGATCGCTACCGCTATCTGGGCGGTGCGGGCAAGGTGAGCCTCAATCTGGATTACTACCTGCCCCGGTCCGCAACGGCGGCGGCCTATCAGTTGGAGGGCGCGGGTCTGGTGCAGCAGTTGTTGGCGCGAGTGGGCAGCAGCAACTGGTGGTTGGGGCCGCGTTATATCTACTTCTCCAGTGAGTCCCATTTTGCCCATCAGTCACCGGTGGCTGTTCCGACCAGGGATCTGGACATGCAGATAGGGCAGTTGTCGCTGATTGTCGATTATGACTCGCGGGACAATATGTTTACCCCGGGTAAGGGCGGTTTTATGGAGGCGGAGCTGGCCACGGTACGCGATTGGCTGGGGGCGAGTGTGGAGTACAACACCCTGGCACTTCGCGGGTTTTATTATCAGCCGCTCACCACAGGCTGGATCCTCGGCATGCGTGGCGATAGCCGTCAGGTGGGGGAGCAGGCTCCTTTCTTCGCTCAGCCCTATATCTCGCTGCGCGGGGTGCCCGCGATGCGCTATCAGGATCAGCAGACGCTGGTCAGCGAAGCCGAGCTGCGCTGGGATATGACGCCGCGCTGGGCGCTGCTGGGGTTTGGTGGTGTTGGCAAGGCTTATGGACAGCGTAGTGACTGGAGTGAGGCCGAGTCAGTCGCTGCCGGTGGTGTCGGTTTTCGCTATCTGATCGCCCGCAAGCTGGGGCTCTATAGTGGCATCGATGTGGCGCGCGGCCCGGAGACCACAGCCATTTATCTGCAGGTAGGCAGCGCGTGGCGCTAGCCACAGTATTAACTTGTCTCTTGCACAGTTTCTGGGGTTGCCTTGAGAGAAAATGATAAAGTGCGACTTGAACGGCTCCTCACGTTTTTAAGGGGAAGGAGCCGCCGAGCTGTGCCACTGGGGCAATCGCTGATCGTTGTGGATAAGCGTCAGGAGATTAACTGATGGCAGTTCTTTTCCGTTGCATCATGATCCCGATCGCCTGCTGTAGCCACCCAAGCACATCTGGTGTCATCCAGGTTCCCTTTATCAGATGTGGCTCCTGTTGCATGGCTAGACGAAACTTTTGCTGCGTAGCGGGAGCAGTGCCAGCGTAGGACTCAAACAGTTCGAGCCAATTTTCTGCCAGCCTTTGTCCCTGCTCCGACGCTGGATCAACAGATGCCTGATAGGCCTGATGAAGTTTCATCACCAACTGTGGCCACTCCATCATCCGATCAAAATAGTGGGCTCTGGTGAAGGCCATCTCCTCTTCTGAGAGGTAACCTTGCCAAATGGCCAGTTTGGTTTCGGCGAACGCCCGGGTGATATAGTCGGTCATTTGGGTGCTGATGCCGATTTGCTCGCGCATCTGCGGCTCAGCACTGTGCATTTCGTTAAGCCGATTGAGGAACTCCGGTTTTCCGGCTGTGTCTTGCTCCAGACGTTCCATCCAGCGGGTTGCCAACGCCATGGCTTGCGGATCAGCCACACAGATCTGTCGAGACATCAGGGTTTGCACCTCCTGCACCAGCGAGGCCCAGATGGACGCCTGTGGTTCCTTCTTGGCGGTGAACGGTAGTTGTTGTAACTCCTCTTTGGTAAACCAGTGATCGTACATATTCATTAACTCCAGAGTGTGTAACCAGGACTCCAGATCAGGTTCGCTCTCTGCCCTCAGCTCGGTGCGCAGCGCGATGAGTTGGTCGCGCAGCGTGTCAATGCTGCGCATCTGCTGTTCCAGCGACGCAATTTGCGCATTGAGCAGTTCTGGCAATGTCAGCGTTTGCTGCTCCAGAAAGTCCTTGATTGCGGCAAGCTCCAGCCCCGCTTTGGCCAGCATTTGGATCATATGCAGCCGTTGAATATCCGCGAGATTGTACAACCGGTAGCCTGCCGCACTTCTGGCTGAAGGTTGCAGCAGCCCGGTGTGTTCATAGTGGTGCAAGGTGCGAACGGTGATCCCCGCACGTTTTGCCAATTCCCCCACCTGGATCAACATAGCCTGCTCCTTCTTTATGCCATTGGCGCCACTTTGAGACCTAACGTTACGTTAGGGTCAAGCTGATATGCAAAAAACAGATCGCTGAATTGGGGGGAAATGGGGGCTGGGGATGTCCCGGCTATCTTGTGCTTTGGCCCTTGCGCAAAACGCGCTAGTTTGTTTATTTCACCCGTATGCCAAGGAGCGCCTTATGTCGGTGCAATATGCTACCTGTGATGCCTCGATCCGTGCCTGCTATCCGGTGATGGCCCAGTTGCGGCCCCATCTGGAGGAGGCGGCCTTTATGGCCCAGGTCCAGCGGCAGATGGCCAATCACGATTACCGTCTGGCCAATCTGCAGCGCCACGATGCGCACCGCCTCTACCTAGGCCGCAAGCTGCAGATCAGCTCCCACCACTTCTCGATGGTGCTGGCTTGAGTCGGGCTCATCTGAGCGATGGAGGTCATAGTGAAGATAGTGATTGCACCAGACTCTTTTAAGGAGAGTCTCTCGGCCAGCGAGGTGGCTGACGCCATTGAGGCGGGGTTTAAGCAGGTTTTCCCTGATGCCCACTATGTGAAGCTGCCCATGGCCGATGGGGGGGAGGGAACGGTACGCACGCTGGTGGATGCAACGGCTGGCCGGATTGTGCCCGTTACCGTCACGGGCCCCTTGGGGCAGCCGGTGGCGGGCTTCTTCGGTCTACTGGGCGATGGCCAGACGGCTGTCATCGAGATGGCGGCGGCCTCTGGCTTGCAGTGGGTAGCGCCTGAGTGGCGCAATCCTTTGCTGACCAGCAGTTACGGCATGGGGGAGTTGATAGTGGCGGCGCTGGATCTCGGGGTCAGTGAGCTGATCTTGGGGATCGGTGGTAGTGCAACCAATGATGGGGGCGCCGGCATGATACAGGCGTTGGGCGGCAGATTGCAGAAGGCCGATGGGCGCGAGATTGGCCGTGGGGGCGCCGCGCTGGGTGAGCTGGAGCGGATTGATCTTTGTGGGCTGGATCCGCGTCTGGCCAAGGTGCGGATCCGCGTGGCGTGCGATGTGGATAATCCGCTCTGTGGCCCCAAGGGGTCTTCGGCCGTTTTTGGCCCACAAAAAGGGGCGACGCCGCAGATGGTGCCGCAGCTCGATGCCGCACTGGCCCTCTATGGGCGTGCTATCGAAACGCTAACCGGCAGGGCTGTGCTGGATTATCCCGGTGCGGGGGCGGGGGGAGGCATAGGGGCTGCATTGGTCGGGCTGCTGGGCGCCACATTGACACCGGGCGTCGAGCTAGTGATGGCGGCACTGGATCTGGCCTCTGCCGTGGCGGATGCCGATCTGGTGGTGACCGGAGAGGGGTGCCTCGATGGTCAGACTCTCCATGGCAAGACGCCCATAGGCGTGGCTCGTTGTGCCAAGGGTTTTGCTAAGCCGGTGATCGCCCTGGTCGGTAGCCTGGGTGAGGGGTGCGAAGCGGTTTACGCGCAGGGAATTGATGCCATCTTTGTGATTCTCCCTCGAGCCATGACCCTGCCTGAGGCGCTGAACTCGGCCCATGACAATCTGCGGCAGACTGCTCGCAACGTCGCCGCCCTGTGGCAGCTTAAACGCTAAGAGGGGCTAACGGCGGCTCATCGCCTCCTCCGCCCTGGCTGTAGTGGACCGCGGCGGCTGTGGCTGGATGTGTTAGCAAAACGCGTGTATCGTTCGCCCTGATTTGGATTGTCGGCAGCCTGAGTGGGTTACTGAGGCATGGGCTCCTTGGCGCGCTAATGAGTCAGTGCGTCGGGATACGCCGTCAGCCGTGGACAAGGTCAAGATCTGCTAACCCGTCAATCCGCCCAACCGCTCCCGGCGGAATGCAATAAATCCGAGAATAGTGATGAATAGTCTGCTGTTAAAAGCGTTGAAGTCGTTTTCTGCGACCTGCAATAAAGCCATGCTGCAAGCCAACGATGAGGAGCGTATCAAGCTGACCCTCAAGGTGTTGCACAAGAACCGAATCCCCATCAATCCGGCGGAGATTGAGGCCTGGTTGGTCGCCAATCACTGGCCGCAGCGCTCGGTAGCCGCCATCGTCGGCTGGGCACAGGCTCTCAGCTCTAGCGGCAAGCTTCAGCTGACCAATAAGAATCCCAAGCTGACCGAAAACGATGTCTGGACCAAGCTCAATGCGCGGTGAGCCGGTTGTTCTTACTTTGGCGCACGATAAATAGCCATCCGCCGTCGAGGCGACAGGGTGCCTGATGGTGCCTGATGGTGCCTGATGGTGCCTGATGATAAAAACACAGTGGAACTGTGAATAAAAACTCGGCGGCTGGCTCTCGATGTTAGATTTTGATTTCAATGGAATCCCGATCAGACAAGAAGCCATCCCCAATTCTTTTGCCTCATCCCGTTAAAATCCCGCCTGATATCGCTGTAAATGTGAACAAAGCAGGTGCCGGATGGCACAAATTTCGTTAGCATAGGGACTCATAAGGATGAGGCAGGCAAGCTGCACTGTGGGAGCTAGAACCCAGTAGCGGTAGCCTGAGCGCAGGATGCCATCATTTTATCTGTCTTTGCCCGTTGCCTGCTGATAAGCATCGAGCCTTTATTGACTCCTTTGCGCCGGGCGCAAAAGACATCGTTGCCCTCCCTCCTCAACCAAACGGTATTTATTCCGTCGCTCCCCTCATCGCCTTCTTGTTATCCAGCGAGGGAAACCACCGCTGCCTGTTCCTTACAGTGCGTGACGGTGTCAGACATAGAGTGCTGAGTGAGTCGCGGCTGTTCATGGTGGCACATCGCCAGCATCGGCACAGCACTTTAGGATTTCCAGGTCATGGCCAGGTAAAGGGAGTCTCCTGCACCGGCAATAAAGCCAAGCCGTTCATAGAGAGCTCGGGCCGGGCTGGCCGGATCAACTTGCAGGTGTATCGCTAGTCCCTTAGCTGTGGCTTCGGCCTGTAATTGACGGATGAGGGTGCTACCGATGCCCAGCCTCTGGTGGCTGGGCAGCAAGGCAATATCTACCAGCCGCAGCTGGCTTGGCAATTCGGCGACCAGCAAACGGCCAATCGGTACGCCTTGCTGCTCGATGAGGGCAAAACGCCCTCTGGGGTAGTGACCGAAATAGTGCCTGGATTGGACCTCGAACTGGCTGTGCAGGAATAGCGCTTTTTGTTGCTCGTTGAAAGGAAAATTCGCCACCTCTGCCTGGCGATTGAGGGCATAGAGTCTCGCCATAAAGGCGTTGTCATCGTCCATTATCGGGCGCAGGCGAAAGTCGGCGGGCAAAGGATCGTGCATGGAGCTGTCTCCTCTCTTTGGTTCGGGATGGGGTGGCATATCAATAACGGAATACAGAAGGAAATGCTATGGACCCATATATTGGTGAAATACGGATCTTCGGCGGCAAGTTTGCCCCGGTGGGGTGGGCCTTTTGCGACGGCCAACTTCTGCCGATCAGTGACAACGACACTCTTTATTCTCTGCTTGGCACCACTTACGGTGGCGATGGGGTGAGCTTATTCGCGCTACCCGACCTGCGTGGCCGACTGCCGCTGCACATGGGCAAATCCAGCTCAGGGCGCAACTATACGCAGGGTGAACAAGCTGGCTCTGAACAGGTCACCCTAAGTGAGGTACACCTCCCCACGCACACTCACCAGGCCAACGGAGCCGCGACTGGTGACGTGGGCAGCCCCAAAGACGCCTGTTGGGCGGGATCCTCTTTGGGGAACGCCTACTCCAAGGCGTCGCCCACGACCAGCCTGGCTCCCCAGGCCCTGAGCATGACGGGCAAGAGTCAGCCCCACGACAATATGATGCCCAGTCTGGGATTGAGTTTCATCATCGCCCTTCAAGGCATCTATCCACCAATGAGTTAAGGAGAATTTGTCATGGGAGAATGGTTTCTCGGCGAGATCCGAATTTTTGCCTTCGGTCGGGTTCCTGATGGTTGGCTGCCCTGCAATGGTCAGTTGCTGTTCATTAACCAGAATTCGGCGTTGTTTGCCCTCTTGGGCACCACCTACGGCGGCGACGGCGTCAGCACCTTCGCCCTACCCAATCTGCAGGGCAGGACTCCCGTACTCGCCGGCAATGACATAGATCTGGGGCAATATGGTGGCGAAGAAGGCCATACCCTGACGTCGGCAGAAATGCCCCAGCATACACATCAGGTGCAGGCCAACTCAGAAGCCGCCACGAAAGACAGCCCGGCCGAGCACTACTGGGCTTTCAGTACTTTGACCCTTTATGACTTTGATGCCAGCGTGGCCTTGGCCGCAGGCACCATTAGTAATACCGGTGGCAACCAGCCCCATACCAATATGCAGCCCTATCTGGTGGCGAACTTCTGTATCGCCGCTCAGGGCATTTTCCCAAGTCACGGCTAAGGAGCACACAAAATGGATTCCTATATCGGTGAGATCCGCATGTTCGCGGGCAACTTCGCTCCCAGGGACTGGGCCTTGTGCAACGGCCAATTAGTGTCGGTTAAACAATTCACAGCTTTGTTCTCCATCCTGGGCACCACCTACGGCGGCGACGGCATCAATAACTTTGCCTTACCAGACCTTAGAGGCCGGGCACCCATGCACTGGGGAGAGGGTCCCAATCTGACCGCCAGGGCTCTGGGGCAGCAGGTCGGTAGCGGCAGCGTCAACGTGAGTGCCGATCAAATACCGAGTCATAACCACCTGGCCATGGCTGTCGATGGATCAGGAACCATCTCAGGACCGGCTGACGCCTGCTGGGCCAAGCTTGTTGTTAATCGGGAAAACAAAAACCTGTACGGTGACGGTAGCCATCTGACGCTGATGTCTCCTCAAGCGCTGGGTGCTGCGGGGGGCAACCAGGCGCACAACAACAGACAGCCCTACCAGGGGCTGAATTTCATCATCTCTTTGTCTGGCTCATACCCAGTGCGCCCTGATGGTGGCGAGTGAGCACTGTATTACCGTGATGGGCGAACAGCAGCCAGCCAAGCCGGACCACTGTTCATTTTGTTTTTCCGACATGGCCAGGCGCCATGACCACTGTTGAATTGAGGATATTGCCATGAGTCGAGCCTGGCTATGGTTGGGATTACTGCTTGCCTTCACCGGCAGCGCCAAGGAGCTGGTGTTAGTGGATGCCGATCTGGCAACACAGATTCAGGCAAAGCCCGGTGTTGAGTTCAGGCGCCTTAATGGGCTCGATGATCTCCCCAATGCCCTGGCCGGTGATCGTTGGTCCAGGGTTAGCCTCATCAGCCATGGCCAGTCGGGAGCCCTGCAGTTGGGTGGCGAGCGACTCGATCTGGCCTTCCTTGCACAACATCCTGGCTTCCTGAATGCTTGGCGTCAGCAGTTGACGACCAATGCCCAGTTGGAGCTGTGGGGCTGTGCGGTGGCCAAGGACCAAGGGCACCAGTTGGTTGATAGCCTCTCGACTAGTATTGGCCGACCCGTACTGGCCTCCACCGATGCCACAGGCCCAAGCCGCCTGGGGGGCAACCTGAGTCTGGAATATGGCCACGGTCGAGTGCCGGATCGGACTCCGCTTGCTGGCTTGCAGCAGTTGCTGGTGGCGGATCTGACCGTCGCCAACTCGGAAGGCTTTGACAGTTGCGAGAATTGCGTCGACAACACCGCTTATTCCGCTGCGACCGTTTTTGGCAGTTTCAAAGTGAGCAGTTTCACTGGGGTGAATAAGGACATACCGAATAATAGCCTGGCTGTTGCTCCTGCGGGCGGATTTTCCCCGACCCAGTCGCTCTTGGTGATAGCCAATAACCCCGGCGACGTCACTATGATCCGGGTTGCCAGCAGCGGCGGCAGTGGCGATGTCGGGAATGGCGGTCACTTCCGGCTAAAAAGCCTCAACCTGAAAGGGAATTATACGGGTGGATACTCTACCGATGTGCTGATTCACGCCTTCAGAAACGGAACTGAGATAGGTACGGGGACGCCCCTCGATCTCTTAACGCCAAAGGTGTTCGACCTCAGCAGCAACGCCAATTTTTATGATATCGATGCTTTCACCATCACGGGCCCCGATCTGGTGATCTGGATGGACGACATCATGGTCGACGCACCGCTGATCCTCAAAGACAGCGACGGCACCCTGATAGTCGGCGTAGGCACAGAGCCTACCAGCATAGCCACCAGCGCCGGTACCACAGCCGCGCTGGACTTTACCCTCACAGACGGCGGCACCAGTGACAGCCTGGCAATGGCGGTGTCTCAGGTCAAGGTGCATGTTTCAGGTACCAGCACAGATGACGAGCGCGGCTACGTGACCTGGACCCTGACCGGGCCCGATATCACGGGTTCTGCCACCGGCGTTTATGATGGTGCGACAGACATAGTTACCTTTAACCAGGCCATCAGCATCGCCAACGGCGGCAACGAGACCTATACGGTTAAGGTCGACCTGGGTCATAACGGTCTTATTGAGGGGCACACCTTTATTCTCAGCCTGGACGGCGATACCGATCTGACGCTGGGCAGCGGCGGCACCCGGATGGCGAGCACCTCGGCGGTCAACAACGGGTCAGGCTTTGCCACCAGCGTCACCGCCAGCCAATTGGCTTTTACTGCCCAGCCAGCAGGATCCATTTCAGGTAGTGCATTGACCACCCAACCTGTGGTGGCGGCCCAGGACAGTTATGGCAACACGGATGTCGGCTTTACCGGCGACATAAGCCTGAGCGAGGCCAGTGCCGGCACCTTGAGCGGCACCAGCACAGTCGCCGCCAGTAGCGGTGTGGCTACCTTCACCAATCTGCTTTATACAGCAAGCGCCGACCAGGAAGCCTTCACTCTCGGCGCCGATGCCAGCGGCCTGACTGGTGCCACCGCCAACAGTGTGACCTCCAACGTCGTCGCGACCAAGCTCCTGTTCAACATCCAACCGGCTCCCACTAGCCTGAGCAGCGGTAGCTCGACCAACTTTACTACTGTGCCTGTGCTAAAAGCCGTGGACGCTAATAACACAGTCGATACGGGCTATAACACCAATATGGTGTTATCCGTTAGCAACACATCAGGGGGCGCCGTAGCCGGCACTGTTAACAGCCTGACCACCACCGGCGACACGGATGGCAGCGCCACCACGGTAACCCTGATACCCGCCAGCGGTAGTGCGACCTTCAGCGGTCTGGGGCTCAATTACACCAATGCCGGCATCAGCGACAGCCTGGCCTTGCGGGCAACATCGGGTACCTTGAATGCGGCTATCTCATCCACCCTGACCTCGCTGGCTCTGCCCACCGTCACCGACGCTCATATCAGCATCAGTGGCGCCAGTGGCACAGGTGGCGCCTTCAAGGTTGGCGACACCGTCACCGCCACCTGGAACAACACCAGCGGTGGTGACAACAACAGCGGCATCAGCGCTGTCACTGTGGACTTCAGCCAGTATGGCGGCGGCGTGGCCGTGACCGCTAGCAACAGCGGTGAGACTTGGAGTGCAACCTATATCATCACCTCAGGTAGCATCGATGCCACCAGCCGCAATATCAGCGTGTCGGCTACCAACGTTAATGGCACCGGCACCACGGCAGATGGCAGCAATGCAACTGTGGATAACCAGACGCCGACAGTCAGCGATGCGCGGATCAGTCTCAGCGGCTCTAGCGGCACGGGCGGCGCTTTCAAGGCTGGCGATACTGTCACCGCAACCTGGAACAACACCGCCAGCGGCGATAATAACGGCGATATCAGTGCCGTCTCGGTAGACTTCTCCGCCTTTGGCGGCGGCAGTGCCGTAGTTGCCAGCAACAGCGGTGGTACCTGGACCGCCACCTATACCTTGGTCGCCGGAACTATTGCGGA
This sequence comes from Enterobacterales bacterium, assembly GCA_038247115.1. Classification (GTDB taxonomy): domain Bacteria; phylum Pseudomonadota; class Gammaproteobacteria; order Enterobacterales; family Aeromonadaceae; genus Pseudaeromonas. Next base: position 30,153 of record JBBRVG010000019.1, read on the forward strand.
CACCAATCGTAATGTGTCGGTAACTGCCACCGACAATGCTGGTAACACGACCACCACCGCCGATACCACCAATGCTTCTGTCGATAGCCAGACGCCCGCAGTCACCGATGCGCGGATCAGCATCAGTGGCGCCAGCGGCACCGGTGGCGCCTTTAAAATCGGCGATACCGTCACCGCAACCTGGAACAACACCGCCAGCGGCGACAACAACGGCGATATCAGCAGCGTGAGCGTCGATTTCTCCGGATTTGGCGGTGGGTCCGCCGTCGCGGCCAGCAATAGCGCGGGTACCTGGACGGTCACCTATCTCTTGACCGCCGGAGCTATCGACGCCAGCAACCGCAATGTGTCGATCACAGTCACCGATAATGCAGGTAACACGACCACCACCGCCGATACCAGCAATGCGACTGTGGATAATGTGGCGCCGACGGTCACCGATGCGTGGATCAGCATCAGCGGTGCGACCGGTATCGGTGGGATATTTAAGGTGGGCGATACTGTCACTGCGACCTGGAACAATACTGCCAGCGGCGATAACAACGGCGATATCTCCGCGGTCACGGTCGATTTTTCTGCCTTTGATGGCGGCTCTGCCGTAACAGCGAGCAACAGCGGTGGCACCTGGACGGCCATCCATGCACTGGGCGCCGGAGTCGCTAATGGTAGCAATCGCAATGTGTCAGTAACCGTAAGTGATAATGCAGGTAACAGTAATACCAGCGCAGATACCAGCAACGGGATTGTGGATACCACGGCCCCGACAGTGACCACCGTTGCGGTTCCGGCCAATGGCACCTACACCACAGGTCAGAGTCTCGATTTCACGGTCAATTTTGATGAAGCGGTTACGGTCATCGGAACGCCGCGTCTGGCATTGACGCTGGGCAGCAGTACCGTCTACGCCAGCTATGTCGGCGGCAGCGGCTCGTCTGCACTGACCTTCCGCCACGCAGTACAGGCTGGTGAGAACGATAGCGATGGTCTTGCGGTCGGTGCTTTAGGCCTCAATAGCGGCACCATCAAGGACGTTGTTGGCAATGATGCAACGCTGACGTTGAACAGCGTCGCCAGTACCAGCAGCGTGCTGGTGGATACCACGGCCCCGACAGTGACCACCGTTGCGGTTCCGGCTAATGGCACCTACACCACAGGTCAGAGTCTTGATTTCACGGTCAATTTTGATGAAGCGGTTACGGTCACCGGAACGCCGCGTCTGGCATTGACGTTGGGTAGCAGTAGTGAGTACGCCAGCTATGTCAGCGGTAGCGGCTCGTCTGTACTGACCTTCCGCCATGCAGTACAAGCCGGTGAGAACGATGCCGATGGTATCGCGGTCGGTGTTTTAGGCCTCCATAGCGGCATCATCAAGGACGCGGCTGGCAACGATGCCACGCTGACACTGAACAGTGTGGGCAATACCAGTGGCGTGCTGGTCGACACGTCTGCACCGACGGTGAATAGTGTCGCAGTTCCTGCTAATGGCACCTATATCACAGGCCAGGATCTCGATTTCACGGTCAATTTCAGTGAAGTAGTGACTGTTACTGGAACACCGCAACTGGCGTTGACGTTGGGCAGCAGCACTGTGTATGCCGACTATCTTAGCGGTGGCGGTTCGTCTGTACTGACCTTCCGCCACGCAGTACAAACCGGTGAGAACGATGCCGATGGTATCGCGGTCGGTGCTTTAGGCCTCAATAGCGGCATCCTCAAGGATGCGGCTGGCAATGATGCATCGCTGACGTTGAACAGCGTGGCCAGTACCAGTGGCGTGCTGGTCGACACGTCTGCACCGACGGTGAATAGTGTCGCAGTGCCTGCCAATGGCACCTACACCACCGGCCAGAATCTTGATTTCACCGTCAATTTCGATGAGGCGGTGACGGTCGATACCAGCGGCGGCACACCGCGCCTGGTATTGACGCTGGGCAGCAGTACTGTCTATGCCGACTATCTCAGCGGTAGCGGCTCGTCTGTACTGACCTTCCGCCATGCAGTACAAGCCGGTGAGAACGATGCCGATGGTATCGCGGTTGGTGCTTTAGGCCTCAATAGCGGCACCATCAAGGACGCGGCTGGCAATGATGCAACGCTGACGCTGAGCGGTGTGGGTAGTACCAGTAGCGTGCTGGTGGATACCACGGCCCCGACAGTGACCACCGTTGCGGTACCTGCCAATGGCACCTACACCACAGGTCAGAATCTTGATTTCACCGTCAATTTCGATGAGGCGGTGACGGTCGATACCAGCGGCGGCACACCGCGCCTGGTATTGACGCTGGGCAGCAGTACTGTCTATGCCGACTATCTCAGCGGTAGCGGTTCGTCTGCGCTGACCTTCCGCCATGCAGTACAAGCCGGTGAGAACGATGCCGATGGTATCGCGGTCGGTGCTTTAGGCCTCAATAGCGGCACCATCAAGGACGCGGCTGGCAACGATGCCACGCTGACACTGAACAGTGTGGGCAATACCAGTGGCGTGCTGGTGGATACCTCTGCTCCGGTCGTGAGCAGTGTGGCTGTACCCGTGAATGACACCTACATCTCGGGTGAAAATCTCGCTTTCAGCGTGAACTTCAGTAAGGCGGTCACGGTTGATAGCAGCGGTGGTATGCCTTATCTGGCGTTGACTGTGGGAAGTTCTACGGTTCAGGCCAGTTATGCCAGTGGCAGTGGTTCGACGGCGCTGATCTTTAGCTACCCGATCCAGGCTGGCGATCAAGACAGTGATGGTATTGCGGTGAGGGCCTTGTCTGCCAATGGCGGCACCCTCAAGGATGGGGTTGGCAATAATGCAACCTTGGCTCTGAACAATGTGGCCAGCACCAGTGCGGTCCTCGTGGATGGGATCGCGCCGACACTGAGCAGCAGCTCGCCTGCCGATGGCAGTACGAGTGTGGCCTTCGATGCCAATGTGCAACTGGTGTTGAGTGAAGCCATTACGGCGGGCAGCGGCAACATTGCCATCTATGATGCGGCGGATGATTCGCTGGTGGAGGCCAATGCCGTTGGTTCTTCACGTGTGACCCTCTCCGGCAATACCCTCACGCTGGATCCGCTGGCCAATCTGATCCCCTCGCACAGTTACTATCTGCAGATTGGGGCTCAGGCCCTGCTCGATGCGGCGGGAAATGCCTATGCCGGCATCAGTGACAAGACCACGCTGAATTTCACGGTTGCCAATGTGGCACCGGTGGCTCAGGCCGATAATGCCTCGACACAGGAAGACTCGGCGGTGCAGGTGGATGTCACGGCCAACGATAGTGATGTGGACAGCGCGCTGAACAAGGCAAGCGTCACGGTTGTTACGGCAGCGCAGCATGGCGCGACCAGTGTGGACACCGGCACCGGGGTCATCACCTACACGCCAGCGGCAAATTACAACGGCAACGACAGCTTCAGCTATCGTGTTCAGGACATCTATGGCGCCAATTCCAACACAGTGACGGTCGGTGTGACGGTTCAGGCCGTCAATGATGCACCGCAGGCGGTGGCGGATATTGGCTCGACGTCGGAAGATGCGTCACTGACCCTCGATGTGCTGGCCAATGACAGCGACATCGATAGCGGTGACAGCCTGGATCCGACGACGCTGAGTCTGGTGACATCACCGGCTCACGGTGCAGCCCTGATCAGCAATGGTCAGGTCACTTACACGCCAGCTGCCAATTTTAATGGTAGCGATGGGTTCAGCTATACCGTGGCCGATCAGCATGGTGCCGTCTCCAATGTGGCCATTGTGATGATCAACGTGGGCAGCAGTAACGATGCCCCGGTGGCGGCCAATGACATTGCCTCCACGGACGAAGATCACGCCGTCACTGTGAATGTATTATCCAATGACAGCGACCTGGATGGCACTCTGATGCCGGCTTCCGTCACTCTGTTGCAGCAACCGGCTCATGGTCAGCTCATGCTTGATGTGGCGATCGGTGCCTTGATCTACACGCCCGCTGCGAACTACTTCGGCCAGGATACCTTCAGCTATGCGGTGATGGATAACGAAGGGGCGACCTCCAATGCGGCCAGCGTGACGGTGACGGTTAACAGCATCAACGATGCGCCGGTGGCGACCAATAACAGCGTCACGCTGCAGGAGGATGCCAGCCTGAGTATCAACGTGCTGGGTAACGACAGCGATGTGGATGGCACTCTGGCCCCGGCGAGTGTACAGCTGGTGAGTCAGCCTGCTCATGGCACCGCGACAGTCAGTAACACAAATGGCTCGGTACTTTATACTCCGACGAGCAATGCAGTCGGCGATGATAGCTTCAGCTACCGGGTGCAGGATGATCAGGGGGCCTGGTCGAATGTGGCGACAGTCACCATGACCATACAGTCGGTCAATGATGCTCCTCTGGCCAACGCCGATCAGGGCGATCTGGATGAAGACAGCGCGCTGACACTCCATCTGCTGGATAACGACAGCGACATCGATGGCAGCCTGCAGGATGTGCGCATCATCGCGCGGCCTGCGTCGGGTTCGCTGAATGTGGGCAGTAGCGGCGAGGTGACCTATACACCGGCGGCTAACTTCCATGGCAGTGATGTTTTCAGTTATCAGGCTGTTGATAACGAAGGGGCGCTCTCTCCATCCGTGGTGGTGACGCTGACGGTTCGCGCGGTCAACGATGTGCCGACGATCACTGGCAATGGCGCTGCAACTCTGCTCGAAGGCACCAGCTATCATTTTGCTCCGGTGATCAACGATGTCGATGGGGATGCGCTGACCGTGACAGCATCCGGGTTGCCACAGTGGCTTTCCATCAATAGCCGTACCGGTGAGCTTAGTGGTACTCCGGTGGTGGGGCAGGCTGGCCAGTATGACAATATCGTGCTGACGGTCAGTGATGGCACGGCGCAGAGCGCATTACCGGCCTTTGCCCTGACGGTACAGGCGGATCTGGATGGTGATGGTCTGGCTAATAGTGTGGATGCCGATGACGATAACGATGGCATGAGCGATGGCTACGAAGACGATCATGACTTTAATCCGCTGGATCCGACAGATGCCACAACCGATGCGGATCAGGATGGTGTCAGCAACCAGCAGGAGTCCGTCGATGGCACCAACCCGCAAGATGCCAACGATTATCTGGATACGACGGCGCCTGTGGTGTCAGCGGTCGCCGATGTGACTGTGGATGCCACCGGGCGGTTCACGTCGATCACGGTGCGTAAACTGCTGGGGCTGGCCGATACCGTCAGTGATGATGAGGTTGCCACTGCGCTGCGAGCGCTCTCCAGCGACAACATCGATGGTGCAGCCTGCTGCAGCGTGACTATCGATGACATGAGCGATAACCAGCTATTGCTGGCTCCAGGGCGCCACGAAGTGGTCTATCAGGCCACCGATCGCAAGGGCAATGTTGGAACAGTGATCCAGTTGGTCCGTGTTCGCCCGCTGGTCTCGATGAGCAAGGATCAGGTGGCGGTACCGGGTCAAAGCCTGAGTTTTAGCATCATTCTGAATGGTCCGGCACCGGACTATCCGTTCACAGTGCCGTATGTGCTCGATGACAGTACCAGCCTACCGACGGATCAACACTCCTTGCAGGCAGGTAGCGTCACCTTCGCCTCAGGGCAGACGGTCGCTACTGTTCCGGTCTCGTTGGGGGCCGATACTGCCCCCAGCGGCAATCAGACATTGGTGGTTCGTCTGGATGACCAGACAACCAACGAGCAGGATCTGGCCGGAGGCTATGATTCGGCAGCACCGGATAACCATGATATCAATGCCGGGAGCAAGAGCTCTCATGTCATTACCGTGACAGCAGGCAATGTGGCGCCGCAGGTCGATCTGTCGCTGCAGCAGAATGGTCAGCAGACCATGCTGGTGACCCCAAGCGGCGGCAGTGTGACGGTCAGCGCCACGGTTCGGGATCTGAATGCTACCGACACCCATACCTTTGACTGGAGTGGCACCTCCGCCGAGGTGGTCGATACCGACGAGAGCCTGACAGATGCGGCGTTGGTGTTTGAGCCGAACGGGTTGGCGGAGGGGGTCTATCCGGTTCAGGTGACCGTGACTGATAGCCAAGGAGCGGCGGCGGTTCGGACTCTGTATTTCCGGTTGGTGGCGAATTTGCCGGAATTAGCTGCTTCGGCAGATACTGATGGCGACGGGATAAGCGATCAGGAGGAAGGGGTAGCGGACAGTGATGATGATGGCATCGTCGATTATCTCGACAATCTATCGGCATCGAATCTGTTGCCGGAAGCACTGGCTACTACGGCAGCGTTTGTGCTGGAGTGCGAGCCGGGTGTTCTGTGCCGTCTGGGTCAATATGCCCTGCAAAACGGGACTAGTGGCAGTCGCTTACTGGCGAGTGAGGTGGCATCGCTGCCATCCATGCGTCAGGACAGCAGTTTCACGCCAGTGGGCGGGATCTTCGATTTCGAGATCGCCGATCTTCCAGCTGCTGGTCAGAGTGTCAGTGTGGTTATTCCACTGGGCGAGGTTATTCCGGTCAATGCTGTGTATCGCAAGTTCCAGAATGGTCAGTGGCGGACCTTTGCTGAGGATGACAACAACCAGCTGCATTCGGCTCCTGGCTCTCTGGGCTATTGCCCGCCGCCGGGGGATACACAATGGACGGCTGGCCTGACGGCGGGTGACTATTGTGTGCAGTTAACTCTGGAAGATGGTGGTCCGAATGATGCCGATGGTGTGGTCAACGCCAGCATTGCCGATCCGGGGGCCGTATCTGTATCGACGGCGGATGATTCCGATCACGATGGTGGCGGCTCTTTCGGGGGGGCGGGTCTATTAGCCCTGTGGGCTCTGCAGCGTTACCGTCGTTGTGAGCGAGCCAAGCTGCGGCACTAAGCTGCATGACGGTTCATCAATAACAACGCCGGGCTTTAGCCCGGCGTTGTGTTATCCGGTGTGCGCTGGTCGACGCCAGTTCCCGGTGAGCCCAGTGCTAAATCGATTTCCTATTTTGCGACTGCAGGGTGCAAGGCTGTTTCGCAAACTGGGAGTAGTTCTTATCAAAATCGGGAACTATCTGAATAAACTCGCCGGAAATGGCGGCGCGGATAAACATCTAGCGCTGGCATGATCTCTGCTTGGCATCCTGTTGTTCAACGCGCAGACTGTAGCCGTTGCTCCAACCTTAATCTGTTTTATCCCAGGAGCCATTTCATGAGAGTCAATCAGCCTGTCAGCCAGCAAGAACGCCTGTTTTCCTCTGAACATAGTCTGATTTCCACCACGGATCTGCACAGCCATATTACCGATGCCAATGCAGCCTTCTGCGCCGTTGCCGGCTTCAGCCATGATGAGCTGGTGGGACAAGCCCACAATATGGTGCGGCATCCCGATATGCCCACCGCCGCCTTTGCCAATATGTGGTCCTTCATCCAGAACAAGAAAAGCTGGATGGGGTTGGTGAAGAATCGCTGCAAAAATGGCGATCACTATTGGGTCAGTGCTTTTGTGACGCCAATTCAGGATGAACAGGGCCGCACTATCGAGTACCAGTCGGTGCGTACCTCGCCTTCCGCGGAAGAAAAATCCCGAGCGGAAGCTGTTTATGCTCAGTTGCATCGGGGTGTCACCCCGTGGGCATTACGCCAGCAATGGCTGAGTTGTGAAAGCGGGATGGTGGCTGCATGTGTGGTGTTGATTCTGGCTATGGGCTGGCTTGGGATTGCCGGGGTTAACGGTTGGAATCAGGGACTGATGTGGGCCGCTCTGTGCGGTATGGTGTTGTGCGGCCGCGTGTTCTGGCAACGGCTCGGCAGATTACGGGCCCAAGCGCGCAATGATTTTGATAACCCCTTGATGCAGCTGATTTATATCGGCCGAGTCGATAGCTTGGCTGAAATAGAGTTGGCGATGCGGATGCGACGGGCTGAGTTGCGCGCCGTGGTGGCGCGAACCACCGAGACCACCCAGACCATTTTGCAGTCCGTTGAGCAGGATGTGCGCAATGCCGAATCCATCACCCACAATCTCTCGGGGCAATTGAGCCAGACCGATATGGTAGCGACTGCCGTGACCGAGATGGCCCAGTCCATCCGTGAGGTGGCCCATAACGCCAGCGATACCGCACGACTGATTGAGGAGGCCAATAGTCTCTCCAGCACTGGACAAAGCGCGGTGAGCAAGTCCATCGCCGCTGTCGGTGGGGTCCATGAATCGCTGAGCAATGCCCAGACGGTAATTCATACTCTGGTCGAGAACTGCCGAGATATTGGCCGTGTGCTGGAGGTGATCAACACCATAGCTAATCAGACCAATCTGTTGGCGCTCAATGCGGCCATTGAAGCGGCTCGCGCCGGTGATGCTGGTCGGGGCTTCTCGGTGGTCGCCGACGAAATCCGCTCGTTGGCGATCAAAACCCAAGCTTCGACCGGAGAAATCCAGTCCATGATTGCGCTGTTACAGCAAAACTCTGCCAAGGCGGAGTCGGCCATGCTCAGCGGGTATAGCTTGTCGGATACCTCGCGGCAACTGACGGCAGACACCGGTGAGGTGTTGCAGCAAATCCACCAGATGCTGGATAGCATTGCCCAGTTAGGCACCCATATTGCCCACTCCATGGAGGAGCAGAGCGAGGTCACCGAGAGCATCCACCACAATGTGCTGACCATCCGGGAATTGGCCAGCGATTCGACGGATTCCAGCAAGAAGGCCGCGCTGCACATTTTGGGACTCAGTGGCCGCTTGAGTGCCATGAATAAATTGGTGATGCAATTCCAGCGCTCAGACCATGCCAGTGGAAGTGCGAGTGCTCAATTGGGTCAATCCCGCTTGCGCCCCGCGACCGCTGAGATCTAACCATCGGCTGAAGTTGTCATGAATTGATCTGCAAGAGGGAGAAGCGATTATCCCTCTTGCTTTTGTGGGCCTGCAAGGCTCTCCACCCCGTCAGAACTAAACGACCACTTTGATCGCCAAACCGAGCAGGATCAGGCCGCTGAGTTGATCGATCAACCGGGCTCTGAGCTTGAGTTGGGCCAATACCGGACCGTGAGAAAGCAGGAGTGCCACCAGACTGTACCACAGGGCATCAATGCCACCTGCGGTCAGCATCATCAGGATCCCTTCGCGCCAGCCGGTGTCCTGATGTACAAACTGACTGAACAGCGCGACAAAGAAGATCGCCAGTTGTGGGTTGAGAAAGGAGACTGCCAGCCCTTCCAGAGCACCACGCTGATCGCTGGGGGCATGGGCTGTTTCGGCCTCGAGCTGGGATGATGCTTTGGCCAACAGGGCCTTGAGGCCGAGCCAAGCTAAAAATAGGGCACCGCCATACTGGATCGCCTGAAACAGCCAAGGCGTGCGAGTGATGAGCAGCGCCAGACCCAGTGCCGTGATGAGGGCGTAAACGCCGACGCCAACGCCATGGCCCAAACCGGTGGCGACCCCATGCAGACGACCTCCTTGTACCGTATTGCGGATGATCAGTGCCAGGCTGGGGCCCGGACTGATGGCGCCCATCAGGCAGATAGCGGCCAGCGCCAACCAGGTGGTGAATTCCATATCCCTTCCTTCTATTCACACGCTTGTTTTGCCGGAAATGCCAAGGCGACATCGCAGCCGGGCATCGAATGGACTCCAGCCTAGAGGGATTTTAACTATTCTAAAAATGAAATTAATGAATCAATAGTATTCAATATTGGAATTATCTATCCCACCGATTGAGCTGCCAGATGTTGTTCGGCAGCCCGGGTGGCTTGTTGCAGATGGCCGCTAAGATAGGGAAAGACCAGCTCACGGAACCAGCGATGGGCCGGATCCTGCTGATAGCGTTGGTGCCAGATTAGCTGGTAGTGCTGACGAGCACAGGCAAAGGGCAAGGGGCGCAGGATCAAGTCGTGATCCTGTGCTAGCTGCCAGGCGATATGACTGGGGGTGCTGAGCAAACAATCGGTGCGCTTGAGGAGCTCTACGGCGGCCTGAAAGAAAGGCACCTTGGCAAACCAGCGACGGCTAACGCCATGAGGTGCAAGCGCTTGTTCGATGGCTCCCTCTTTATCACCACCACCGCTGACCTGCAGATGGGCGGCCGCCAGATACTCCGCCAAGCCGAATGGTCGGCGGCTCAAGGGATGATCGCGACGCATAACAATCGCCAGACCGTCTTCGCCCTGGCACTGACTGTTGAGCTGGGCGGGCAGAGTGTCGGTCAGTGTCGAGACCAGATCCAGCTCCAGGCTATGCAGTAAGGGGAGTTGCTCCTTGTGCCACAGACTGTACTCCAAGGCAGCATGGGGCGCTGCCTGGGCCAGAGCTTCGCCGATCTGCGGCAAGATGTACTGGGCGACATAATCCGAGGAGGCCAGGCGAAACACGCGCTGGCAGTTGGCCGGGTCAAAATGGACGGGAGCGTAGAGTTCGTCCAACACTTCCAGCGTGCGGCTCAGGCTCTGCAACAAACGTTCGGCACGCGGGGTCAGCAGCCAGCGCTGACCCTCCCGCACCAGTAATTCATCGGCAAATTCCTGTCGCAACTGGGCCAACTGTTTGCTGATGGAGGGCTGACTTAAGTGCAGCAGCTCGGCCGCACGACTGACGCTGCGGGTTTCCAGCAGCGCCTTGAGGGTGGGCAGCAGGTTGAGATTGACGTGGCGCATGGTGGACCTCGGCAACGGCGTGAGGCCACATCTTATCCGATCTGCCGCTGGGCCGTGAGGTCAGGAACTAGCGTGTTCGTGCGGTATTTCATCGGGAAATTGGATAGAAAGCTAGGTTAGACAGCATTTTCTCGAGTTCAGCTGTCACAGCAAAGAGTTCGCCTTGAATCCCTTTTTAGAGTAAAAATCCAATTTAACGCTATTTTATTTTTGTATTGACGAGTAAATGAGCGAAATCACAAAATTATTAACCAAAAATGATCGATATCACGATATTGCTGGGCGCATGTTGTCGGTTTATTCGTCACTCGGCACTCTGCTGCTGCTCATTCGGTGAGCAATTGATGAATGGATAACAAAAACGACACATGAAGGAAGCCGATATGAATTGTAAAACCAGGATTGCCTTGTTGCTGGGTAGCTTGTTGGCCTGCCAGGCCGCCAGTGCCGACGTCATCATGCATGCGTTCAACTGGAAATATGCCGATGTGACGGCCAGGGCCAGTGATATTGCTGCGGCCGGGTACAAGGTGGTATTGATTTCTCCGCCGCTCAAGTCTTCCGGCTCCGAGTGGTGGGCGCGCTACCAGCCCCAGGACTACCGGGTGATTGACACCCCTTTGGGTAACAAGCAGACCCTGAAAACCATGATCGATACCCTATCGGCCAAAGGGATCCGGGTATATGCCGATGTGGTGCTCAACCATATGGCCAACGAGAGCTGGAAGCGTAGCGATCTGAACTATCCGGGCACCGAGGTGCTGGGTAACTATGCGCAGAACGCCTCCTACTTCAATGCGCAAAAACTGTACGGCGATCTGGCGGTCAACTTCCTCGGTGCCAGTGATTTCCATCCGGCTGGTTGCATCTCCAACTGGAATGATCCGGGTAATGTTCAATATTGGCGTCTGTGTGGTGGCAGCGGCGATACCGGTTTGCCGGATCTGAACCCCAATAACTGGGTGGTCAGTCAGCAGCAATCCTATCTGAGTGCTCTGAAGGCGCTCGGCATCAAGGGCTTCCGCGTCGATGCGGTCAAGCATATGGATAACTACCATCTGAATGCGGTCTTCACCCCGACCATCATCAGCGGCATGCACGTGTTTGGAGAAGTGATCACCTCCGGTGGTGCGGGTAACAGCGATTACGACAAGTTCCTCAAACCTTATCTGGATAACACCAGCCATGGGGCCTATGACTTCCCGCTGTTTGCCTCCATCCGTGCTGCGCTGGCTTACGGTGGCAGCATGAATCAGCTCTATGATCCGGGTGCCTATGGTCAGGCCTTGCCGGGCAGTCGGGCCGTGACTTTTGCCATCACCCACGATATCCCGACCAACTCGGGGTTCCGCTACCAAATCATGAACCAGACCGACGAGAAACTGGCCTACGCCTACATCCTCGGTCGTGATGGTGGCACACCCATGGTCTACACCGACCACAACGAGAGTAACGATGGCAGCCGCTGGGTGGATTATTACAAGCGCGCTGATATCAAGGCGATGATCAAGTTCCACAATGCAATGGTGGGCAAGCCGATGCAGATGTTAGGCAGCAGTGATTGCGTGGTGGCCTTCAAGCGCGGCAAGGTCGGTGTCGTCGGTATCAACAAGTGCGATACGGCACAGGATCTGTGGGTCGATACCTACAAGTACGAGTTTGACTGGAACCGTACCTACCGCGACGTGCTGGATACGACTCAAACCATGAAGGTGACGGCCCAGTGGCACAAACTGACCATTCCGGCGCGCGGTGCCAGAATGTGGATTGAAGAATAAGTTATACGCTTGCCTTACAAAAACGCCGGCTTTGCCCGCAATGCCGATCAGATAAGGCAGGGAGTGTTTCCATTGAGTCAACCGTTGGCGGCAGGGATGCCGCCATCGAGCCCCCAGGGACGGGTCTATGGCGTGTTGACGAAAGGGAATGCCCCTGCCTTTTTCTTAAGTGAACCGTATTCCTGTTTTGCCCGGCGTTTTTTTGTCAGCATTTTTCCTGGCTTGAATCGATGGATCTATGTCTGGTCAGCTCATCAGAGGCAATACTTCTAGTCTTCAATTGGTAATGCCGATATCCAGCTTGAAGCTATGCGGAGTCGAAGATTGCTCGGCGGCGCCCATCTGGTATACGCGGATACGGTACTGGCCACTGGCGGGTAGTTTGCCTTCATAGCGATTACCGAGGGTTGAGCCGATGAAGATTGCTTCTTCGCTCTTGGGGGGAAGAACATTGAAGTAGGTGCTGGATTTACCGGTGAGGTTCACCACCATGCTCTGGTCTGCCTTGGCACTGAGGACGTAATCCAGTGTCTGATGTCCGGCGATTTTGCCCTGGAGACTCGCGTTGGATTCTCCTGTTTTAAATTGGACTTGCTGTACTTTGATGCCATCTTCGGCCATGGCCGCAGGCAGGGTCAGAAAACTCAAACAGAGTGTGGCGGCGATCAGAGCTCGTTTCATGTGTGACTCCTGTAGTGGGAACCGTTGGCCAAGCGTGGTGTTGCCAAGACGATATCAAGTTGATACCTCTTCCTTAGCCTAATCCGGATGGCTTCGTTCGTCATCGTCCTACAGGGGGAAGTTATGATTTTTCAGCCTTGTGGGGAGGTCACCCTGATGCTGTTTTCCGGCTTGTGATGCCGTATGCTGGTCATCACGACTGGTTAGTGGGGCATGGCATGGCGATTCAGGTAGTTGGCCCAGAGTGGGGTGAGCGTCGCTCTTCGTCAGGAGAGATGGGCAAAAACAAAGGAGCCCCGGTCCCCAAAGCGGATGGGGCCAAGAGTCCGGATCTGGAATTTCTGGCGCGCATCGATCGCAGCCGCATCACCCACTCGGCGGCATTTCGCCGTCTGCAGGGCAAGACTCAGGTGGTCGGTGTCGGCGAGAACGACTTCTTCCGCACCCGCTTGACCCATTCCCTGGAAGTGGCCCAGATCGGCGCGTCACTGGCCAACCGCCTGGCCTGGTATGGTAAGCGGGAAGGGATGGAAGAGCTGGCGCCCTGGGTGCCGCCCGAGCACCTCATCGAAACCGCCTGTCTGGCCCACGATATCGGCCATCCGGCCTTCGGTCACAATGGCGAGAAGATCCTCAACTATTACATGCTGGAATTTGGCGGCTTCGAGGGTAATGGCCAGACCCTGCGCATCCTTAGTCGTCTGGGTGAATACTCCGATGGTTTCGGTTACGACTTCACCCGCCGTACCCTGCTGGCGGTGCTGAAATATCCGGTGCTGTTCGGTGAGGTGGCGCCGGTTTATCCCGAGCGCCCGTTGGCTACGCCACGCAATCTGACCCCCTGGCATCCGCCCAAGTGCATTCACAACGATGAATCCGAGATCCGCGACTGGTTGTTGGCACCCTTCAGTGACGCGGATCGTCATCTGTTTTGCGCTCCGGTCGCGGTTGAAAAGGTGGAGGCGGGGATCCGCATCAAAGGCTTGCGCTCCACTCACAAGAGTCTGGATTGCAGCCTGATGGAGATTGCGGACGACATCGCCTATGGCGTGCACGATCTGGAAGATGCGCTGGCGGTCGGGTTGCTCAGTCCGCATAAGGTAGCGACGGAGCTCGGCGAGCTGCTGGCCGAAGTAGCACGGCTGGAGAGTCGCAAGAACCGCGAGCCGGATTATTACGCCAAACGCATTGCCAGCGGCGAGCCGCGTTTGCTCAAGCAGGCGATCACCAATCTGGTCCATGTGCTGGTGACTCAGACTGAACCCGTGAAGTTGGGGCTGTTTGACCATCCGCTGCTGGATTACCGCTTGCGCTTACGGCCCGAAGCCGAGGCGATCCTCAAGCGATTGAAAGGCTATGTGTTCGATGAGGTGATTGCCCAGCCGCGCATTCGCACCCTGGAATATAAGGGGCAGCAGATCATCGCCGAGCTGTTCGAGGCGTTTCGGGATAACCCCAACGACCTGCTGCCGCGTTCGGTCTCGGCCAAGATCACCCCGGGCAGTCGTCACTCCTTGCATCGCACTGTCTGCGATTACATCGCCAGCATGAGTGACGGTGAGGCGACCGCTATCTATCAACGGCTATTCCTGCCGGGTAACGGCTCCATCTTCGAGCCCTGGTGATCACAGTGAAACAGCCCCATCTTCTGCCACGGGAGGTCAATTTTTGGCGTACCTCCCTGTGCCCTGGAGTCGAATTGCGTCATGCCAGCTATCGGCGCCAGACTTTCCATCGTCATTCCCATCCGACCTATTCGCTTGGGATGGTCGTTCAGGGGGTGACCGAGTTTGTATACGGCGGGCAACGCTGGCGCGCTCAGGCCGGCGATCTGGTGCTCATTGCCCCCGAGGTGGTACACGATTGCAACCCCTTTGGCGATGAGCCGTTGGCCTACTGGATGTTCTACCTCGATACCTCTGTGGTGGACACCTTGATGTCGGCTACTGACTCTGCGGCTGTACATCGGGATCCGGCGTTGTTCGCACTCTGGTTGCGCCAGGCGGAAGAATTCCGGCACCTGTGCGGGAGCCATGATGCAAGGTTGGCCGAGGCCTGGTCCAGTAAGCTGCAACGACTCTGGCCGGATACGCTGCATCACTGGACGAAAGCCGAGGTTGAGGCCTTGCCCGTTGCAGGGCCATTGCCGTGGCTACGCCAGGTACGCGCCCAGTTACAAGCCGATCTCGGCCAGCCGTTGGCTCTTCAGGAGTTGAGTGTTCGCGTCGGCATCAGTCCCAGCCATCTCAATCGTCGCTTCGGAGCAGAAGTTGGCTTGCCGCCCCATCGATATCAGTTGCAACTGCGCATCGATGCGGCCAAGACAAGGCTGGCAGCCGGTGAGCCGATCGTTCAGGTTGCCGCCGATTTGGGCTTTAGCGATCAGAGTCATTTTACCCGCCTGTTTACCCGGATCGTCGGGGCTACGCCGGCCCAGTATCAGAAATCCTGACTCGTGAGCAGGCCTTCTGTTTCACCCGCTCACAATGGAAAGCGCAATTTTGTTCCAGACAATGCCAGCGTTGCCGCTTAGGATCCGCAGCTTCATCCATCCCAAGGAAGGCATCATGAGCCAGAGTTCTCCTCATCCCTCTTCATCTTCTCTCCACCATCAAGGTTGGGCCCTACTGGCGCTGGCCGCCGCCGTACTGCTGTGGGGGACCTCCTACGCGGCTGCCAAAACGGCGCTGGGCCACTTCTCACCATCGGTGCTGATTGGGTTGCGGATGGTGATAGCCTCATTGGTCTTGCTGCCATTTTGGCATCGGTTGCCTAAGCCTGTGTATCAGTCGGGTGATTGGAAGTGGTTGCTGGGGCTCGGTTTGTTGCAACCTTGCCTCTACTTCGTGCTCGAGGTGCAGGCGCTGCAGTTTACCAGCTCGGGGCAGGCCGGAACCGTGGCGGCGTTGGCACCGCTGTTTGTGGCGCTGCTGGCCTGGATCTGGCTCAAGGAGCGGATGGGACTGAATGGCATTCTGGGGCTGCTGCTCTCCCTGACCGGTGTGGTGTTGTTGTCGCTGGGAGCCGGGAATAATCAGTCGGCACCCAATCCGATGCTGGGAAATGCCTTGCAGCTGCTGGCCATGCTCTGCATCGCTTTTTATATGGTGATCCTCAAACGGCTGAGCAGTCGCTACGATACCTGGTGGCTAACCGGTAGTCAGAATTTGCTCGGGGTACTCTTTTTCCTACCCGCTGTGTTGAGTGCTCCGGCAGGCGAGCTGATCTCTGCTCCGCCAGAAGCCTGGTATAGCCTGATCTATTTAGGCGGCTTGGTCTCGCTCGGTGGCTTTGGTCTCTACAACATGGCGATGCGCTGGATCCCGGCCTCCCAGGCGGCGATGAGCATCAACCTGGTGCCGCTGATCGCGCTACTCATGGGGTGGTTGTGGCTGGATGAATCGCTCAGCCTGCTGCAATCGGTGGCTGCGTTGGCTATTTTCGGCGGTGTGGTGTTGGGGCAGTTGCCGACGTCGTTGAGCTGGCGTAAGCGAGAGGTGTGTGTGCGGTAATGTAGATGTGGTATCGACCGCGCTCCACCGAGCCGAAGGCATCAGCGTTGGCTTACATCAGCTTACAGTCGTGAGCTCTCTCATACATTGGTAAAAAATTTATCGCTAGCTTTGCTATAGAGCAAAAGCCCGATACATTGGCACCCAATTGATACCTATAGGGATGGATAACTATGAAATGGAGTGCGGGAATTGTAGCGGTATTGTTATTGGCGGGCTGTGGTGGCGGCGGCGGCGGTAGCGGCGGTGGTACCGATACTGGGGGCGGTAGTGAGGCTCAGGATTTGCTGGCTCTCTATCAGGGGGTCAAGGAGGATGTGGTACTCAATGAGAGCAACCAGGCTGCCTACATAAAACAGCTCTATATTGCAGATGATGCGCCTGAACATGACGTTTTATTGCCAGCCGCAGCATCCAGCGCTCGGGCTCGTTTGCCTGCGCTAGATGCGGCTATGGCGTTGCGTCGAGACTCTCGCGAACAGATCAATGAACGTCTGGAGTGCATTACTGGCTCCGGGACTGTCTCGGGGAAGCTGGATGATAATACCGGAGTTGGTACTCTGACGTATCAATTTAATGATTGTTATCAGAATGGTTTTTATTTGTCTGGAAAGCAGACTATTAAATACCTGCGTTGGGATTTGAATAATATCACCCCTCTCGATTATATCATCAGTAATGATAAGTTTCGTTATTCACTCAATGATGATTATCAAGAGTTAAATGGCAATTTAACGGTGACAGATCAAAATCTGTGTAGTGAAGTCACCATAGAGAATATGCTATATAGCAGTAACGACAAAACATCAGATGTATATGTTGATCATCTCACCACCAAGAATTTGTGTGATAGACTTGATATATCGGGATCTCTTTATCTCGCCAAAACTGGGAAAGTATCAATCTCTACATCGAAAAATTATAGCATGGGGGATATATATAGTAATGTTACGTATCAAAAGTATATATTGCCAATATCTGGATATCTTCGCCTGACCGGTAAGAATAGCACTGTAGTTATTGATAGTCGGATGGAAAAACCCGCCTATTCATACGGGGAGGAAAACAGGACGATAGTATTGCTTGATCAGGATGGTGATGGCAAAACGGATTATTCTTATGATATGCCAACTTGGTATCTTGGAATCAGTGAATTGGTCAACTACTCAGACTCTGATCATGATGGCATGTGGGATGGCTGGGAGGTCGAGCACGGATTTAACCCGCTTGACCCTGCCGACGGCGCGCTCGGTCAGTTGCCGGGTCGCTGGGTGAATGCTTTTGTTGAGATCGAGACCTCGACGGGCCCGCTGAAGATGCATTACGTGGTCGCCGGTCCGAAGGACGCGCCGCGGCTGATCTTACTCCATGGGTTCCCGGACTTCGCGTATACGTGGCGCGAGCTGGTGCCGATGCTCTCGGGGGAGTATCGGGTGCTCGCGCCGGACATGCGTGGATATGCGGCGACCGGCAAGCCGCGCAAGGGCTACGACCTCGACACTCTGGCGGCCGACATCATCGCCTTCGCCGACGCCACCGCGGCGCTCGACGGTGCGCCCGCCGATCGCCCGACGCACCTGCTCGGACACGACTGGGGCGCGGCCGTCGGGTGGTGGGCCGTGCTCGCCGCGCCCGAGCGCTTCGCCACCTATACGGCGATCAGCGTGGCACATCCGCGGGCCTTCACGGAGTTCCTCAAAAAGTCGGAGGAGCAGCGCAAGAAGAGCAAGTATATGCGCAAGCTGACCCTTCCGTTCGTGCCCCTGTTCTTCGCCGGCATGTCCGACAAGCGCCGCCGCGGGGTCTATCGCAACGACCTCACCCGCAAGGACGCGTTCGGCGACAATGAGCTGGTGTGGTACCGGGCCGCCTTCGACTCGACCATGGAGACCCGCCCGCCGCTGCGTTACTACAAGCAGAAGTTTCGCAACGCCGAGGAGAACGAGCAGGCCGCCCGCAAGGCCCCCGTGATCGCCATCCCCGTGCTGGTGCTGTGGGGGAAGAATGACAAGTACCTGATGTCCGAGATGGCCGCCGATAGCTGCAAGTACGTGCTGCCGAACTTGTGCCAGGTCGAGGTGTTCCCGGCGGCCACCCACTGGGTGCACTGGGACGACCCGAAGGCCGTGGCGACCCGCTGGCGCGCCTTCATCGAGTCGATGAAGGACGTCACCTCCACGGGCACC
>JBBRVG010000020.1:0-48784 GCA_038247115.1 Enterobacterales bacterium
AGCAAAAATCAGTGGGGCGAAATTCTAGCAGGCGGTTCGGTTGAACTTAAGGGGAAAATGCGTTTGCCGCAAAAAGCCCGCTCTCTGGCATCGGGTTGCCACCCGGATGGCAGCCCGATGCCAGGGCTAGTTGAAAGAGATGTCTTTGGGCTATGGCTACGGGCTATGCTCAAAGACAATCGGGAGTTGGAGATCAGTCTATGGCTGCTTATTGGATGAGCATACGAATTGTGCGAGTTTGCCTGGTATTGGCCATGGCTTTATCGAGTGCGCATGCCGACCAGAGTTCGGTGCTGTTTCTTAATCCGGGTAAGGCTCAGGAGAGTTTCTGGGGGGATGTGGACGGCCTGATGGCCGCTGCCGCCGAGGATCTGGATCTTCGCTTGGAAGTGTTTCACGCCGAGCGGGAACATTTTCGCATGGCCGAGTTTTTAGCGGCCCGCCTGAAACGACCGCCCTTGCCCGATTATGTGGTGCTGACCAATGAGCGACAGGTGGGGCCCAAGCTGTTGCAACTGCTGCACTCCTATCCCATCCCAGTGCTGTTTATCTTGAATGATATCACCCCGCAGCAGCGCAGCGAGTTGGCGCTGGACCCGCATTGGGCCTCGTATCTGCTGCCGGCGATAGTGCCGGCTAATAACTGGATTGGCAGACAAACCATGAGCAAGTTGCTGGCGCAGGGGGCGGCAAGCTCGCCCCAGGTGATCATGATGTCCGGTGACAAGTCGACTCCAGCCTCGATGGCGCGGGATGCCGGAGCCAAGGAGGCGCTACAGCAGCATAAGCCAGCACGCTTGTTACAACAGGTGTATGGCCAGTGGGATGAGCTGACAGCCTACGGCCAGATGCAGGTGTTGCTCCGGCGCTACCCTGATGTGACTCATATCTGGACGGCCAACGACCATATGGCCTTCGGGGCATTGCGCGCCCTTATCGAGGCAGGCCGAGTCCCGGGACAGAATGTCTGGTTGAGTTCGATCAATACCTCGCCCCAGGTGCTGCAGTTGCGCCAACAAGGACGTATTTCTGTGCTGGGTGGCGGTCATTTTGTGGCGGGTGCTCTGGGGTTGTTGCTGATCGATGAACACCGACAGGGACACCCCCTGCCTCCGCTCACCGATCTCTCCCTGTTTACTCTGATTGAACCTGCGACACCCCTGTTTAGCCGGTTGTTACGGCGGGAGTGGCGGGAGATCGAATTCAAGCGTCTGAAGGCTCAGGCTGAGCAATGGGCCCGCCTGGATGGCTGGCTGCAGTGAACCGAGGGTGGATTTTTGGTCCGGCACTGAAGGGGGAGGTGCTGAGTTCAATTGGTCGACGGTGCTTTATGATATGCTGCCGCTAGTATCAAGGTCAGAGCAAATGGGAGTTTGAGACGTCATGAACTATCCAGTTGATATTCATAGCCATACCGTAGCCAGTACCCATGCCTATAGCACCATCCATGATTATGTGGCCGAAGCCAGGCGCAAGGGGATCCGGCTGTTTGCCACCACGGATCATGGTCCCGAGATGGCCGATGCGCCGCATTTCTGGCACTTCATCAACTTGCGGGTGTTGCCGCGCGTCGTTGATGGCGTCGGCATACTGCGCGGTATCGAGGCCAATATCAAAAACGTCTTCGGCGAGATCGATTGCTCGGAGCGTATGCGCGAGGGGTTGGATATTATTCTGGCTGGCTTCCATGAGCCGGTGTTTGCGCCGAGCGATCAGGAGACCCATACCCGGGCTATGATCAATGCCATCCGTAGTGGCACCGTCGATATCATCACCCACCCTGGGAATCCGGCCTATCCGATTGATATTCCGGCTGTGGTCGCGGCAGCGGTCAGCCATCAGGTAGCGTTGGAAGTGAACAACTCCTCGTTTTGTCACTCCCGTCGTGGCAGCGAGAGCAATTGCCGTACCCTGGTCGAAGTGGCACGGGATCTGGGGGCGACCCTGGTGCTGGGCTCGGATGCCCATGTCGCCTACAGCCTGGGTGATTTTTCCTATGCCCAGCAGTTGATTGAGGAGACCGGCTTCCCTCAGGAGCGACTGCTCAATGGTTCACCGCAGCGCTTGCTGCAATTTTTGACTCAGCGCGGCCATCCGGTTATACCGGAGCTGATGGCGTGGTAATGGCCAAGGATCGGGAGATACGATGAAGTCGTGGTTATTATGGGCTGGTTTGTTATTAATACTGACGCTCAGCATTCGGCTGTTGGCAGACTATCAACAACAATCCCATCTGGTTGGTATGAAGGTGGCCCCGGCGGTTCTCGAGCACATCGATAGTGAGGCGGCGGCGGATGAGTCGCCTCTTCCCGTCGATGATTGGCGCGGCAAAACCGGGCTATCCAGTGCCATCGAGAACCAGTTGCTGCAGTATCTGCATTTGAAACTGGGGGAATCGGATGACGATCCTTCAGCCTTGCAGCCGGAGGATATGGTCTATCTGGGCGCGTTCGAGCAAGACGAAGGCGTGGTGCGCTATTGGTTGTTGCCCCATGGCTACAGCTTTCTGTACGGCACTGTGTCGCTGGCCGGAGGCGATACGCCTGTGTTTGGCGTGGCCTCGACACCGCCAACGGATCAGGATGCCATGTCGGAGTCATCGGGGGATGAAGGCCAACCCATGGAGCCTGATCTCGCCGTTGATGAAGAAGAGGATGCACAGGATACTTTTCCCTAAGGCAAACTAACGCCTTGATTCACCATTAAAAAGGTCTCTAAAGAGGCCTTTTTTCGTCTCTTATATCAATCTGTTTGGAAATGTCGTTTTATTCAAAATTATTGTCACAAGCCACGATGCGTGAAACTGGCTAAGATAGCCGCCGTTTTTTAACCGGCCTGTTAAATAACGTGCGCCCTTATATCGGATATGGCGGCCTAATCAACCTGAACGTTGGATAAGACGAGTGAGTCAGCGAGGAGAACGGATGAAACATGTGAAATGGATGAGCGGCATGGCCGCTCTGTTGCTGGCTACGGCAGTACAGGCTAATCAGTATTGCGATTGTGACGGTGAGCAAACCAAGACCAACTTTCGTGTCGGTAGCTGCGAGATCAGCTCTTTCACCGTGCGTTACAAGGTCGACAACTTCATGGGAGAGCCGACGGTGAATGGGGCCTACTCTTGGGAGGCTGCTCCGGGCACGCCTGCTAATTGCCTGCCCTATGATCTGGTGGTCTGGCTACGCATCGAGAATGCTGACAAGGGTGGCCATGGCTTTATCAAGCTGGATCCGACCGTGCCGGAGGCCGGTACCGGTTTTGGCATGAATGTCACGGGTTCCCCGAACTGGGATAGCTTCATCTGCGGTTACGATGGCGCTGACGAGGTCGCCTGTCAGGCAGCCGACCAAGCCAAGGATCTGTATAAGGGTGGGGCTATTGTCGACTTCGAGTTGTCGCGCCAATAACCCATCACGCTATGACTCTTGAACGGATCATCCCTCCGCAGCCTGATGCTGCGGGGGGATTTTTTATGACTCGATCCCAGTGACCTGTTGCGAATCAAGAGGGATGGAGTCTGGACGAAAAGCAGACCGTTGGCGGCAGGGATGCCGCCATCGAGCCTCCAGGGATGGATTTACGGCGTGTCTGCGCTCGATCAGACTTCAGCGCAACACTGAGCTGGGACATAGCCTTTTTATGGGGTGTGGCGATTATGGGGTGTAGCAATAGCGCCAGGGACTCAGCGCACCTGTTCATTAATCGCCGCTTGCTGAGCGCTCGCCGCGTTTTGCAGCAGTTGTTCCACCTGCTTGGCTTTCTCCAGCGCTTCGGTCTGGCTCTGCAGCAGGTTGGATTCTTTAGGTGCATCCTTGGGCGGTTCCGGCTGGGCTGGTGGTGTGCAACCGCACAGGATCAGCAGCGTGAACAGTGATGCCAGCTTGCTGATAGGGTGGCTTGTGGTCTGGATACTCGAGGTCTGAAGCTGGGTGCACATGGTGGACTCCCTGGCGTGTGCCGTCCGGGTTGATGGCGGAGGGAATCAGTGTGCAGCAGGTATCAGACCGGATCCAGCGCCATGACCCGATTGATGCCGTTAACCACGCGCCAGCGCACATTGAACTCATACAGATGCACCCCATACTCCCTGTCATCATCGGCCTGTTGGCGGTAGGCGGGGCGTGGATCCTGGGCCAGCACTTCGGCAATAAAGCTGCGCAGCTGCGGATAGCGAACCTGCTGCTGGTGCAGGCTGACCTCGGCCTGGGGCTCGAACTCCACGGGCATCAGCGCCGGGGCCTCGGGAGCAAAGCCGCCATTGGCCAGAGGCAGGCTGTCGGCGTAGGGCACATAGGGCTTGATGTCGAGGATGGGGGTGCCATCGACCAGATCGACGCCGCCGAGCTCCAGCCACAGACGGGAGCCTTGCTGCTGGACGCCGCGCAACTCCACCACCGAGAGTCCCAGCCCGTTGGGACGAAACGGACTGCGGCTGGCGAAGACGCCAACCCGCTCGTTGCCGCCCAGACGTGGTGGTCGCACGGTCGGATGCCAGCCCTGTTCGGCACACTCATGGAACTGGAAGATGAGCCACAGATGGCTGAATTGCTCGATGCCGCGCAGGGTTTGAGGATCGTTGCAGGGCGGCAGCAATTCCAGACGCGCCCGGGCGCTCTTGACCAGGCCCGGCTGCCGGGGCACCGCAAATTTTTCTCGGTAAGGGGAGCTGAGTATGCCGACCGGCTGCAGGGTAAGGGGGTTTGACATGCTTACTTGGGCTCGGCGATTTTCAGCGCTTGGCCGTAGCAGGTGATGCTGGCCTGACAACCCGGGGTCTGCTCCAGCTCGATGCACTTGGAGATGAGCAGGGCATTGCCCCCCAGATCGGCGGTACGCACCCGGGCATCGGTGCGGGCATCGCCGATCACCGGAACCGGCTGGGTGTTATCTTCCTGGCAGGAGTTGCCTTCCACAGTCCCCAGGATCTGGTACTGCAAGCTGTCCAGCTGATCCTTTTCCACCAGAGTCACTGTGCCGGGTTTGAAATATTCGGTGAAGTTTTCTTTATCCAGATTGGTGTGGAAGCTGTAGGTGCTGCAACCAGCCAGTACCAGGGTGAGCAGCAAGGCAGAGAATTTCATCACGAGTCCAGTCGACATGCTTGAGAGAGGGGCATTATATGCGTTTGCGTCCGCCCCCACCACAGTCGCGGCCGGTCGCGGCAAGAGCCCCCGCAAAATCCGCTGCTTTGCGGGGGCTCGAGCCATAGATTATAGAATCACGGGCTAGATTACAGAATCACGGCCTGGAGCTGGCCTTGCTCCAGGCGCAGTACCCGATCCATCTGCTGCAAGCCGGTCAGACGGTGGGTGATCATCAACAGGCTCTTGTGGCGGGCATGTTCGAAGATCAGCGTCAGAATGGCCTGCTCGGTGGCTGGATCCAGCCCTTCGGTGGGCTCATCCAGTAACAGCAAGGGACCGCGATGCAGCAAGGCGCGGGCCAGACCCAGACGCCGTTGCTCGCCACCGGAGAGGGGACGGCCGCCATCGCCTAACCAGAGCTGTAAGGCTTGGCGCGGATCATCCCCGAGCAGCAGGGAGTCCAGTCCGACCGCCTGCAGGATTGCCGCTAACTCCTCATCGCTGGCGGAAGGGGCGGCCAGGCGCAGATTGTCGGCCAAAGTGGCGGAGAAGATATGCACTCGCTGGCTGACCACGGCCATGCTGGCCCGCAAACTGCTCTCATCCAGCTCGGCCAGCGGCAGACCGTTGAGCATCAGCTGGCCTGCGCTGGCGCTCCACTCCCGGGTGATGAGATCCAGCAGGGTCGATTTACCACAGCCGGTGGGGCCTACGATGGCCAGCTTCTCGCCCGCGGCTAGTTGCAGGCAGAGGCCGGATAACACCTCAGGCTGCCCCGGATACCCAAAGTGGATCTGCTGCAGATCCAGCGTCAGGGCTGTATCGGTCGGATCTATGGCTGCAGATCCATAACCCTGGGGCTCGGCCTCCTGAAGCACTTCGTTAAGGCGGCGAGCCGAGGCGAGCGTGCTGGCCAGATGCTGAAACGCCGCGACTAGCGGATTGATGGCTTCAAAGGCGGCCAGGGTGATAAACACCATCAGGGCGATCAAGGGATCGGCAGAGCGATCGCCAACCCCATCGGCACTGAGCCATAACATCACCAGCAGGAGCACACCGGCGCTCAGGGTCAGGAGTGCGGTGGAGAGGCCGCTGAGCAGATTCATCCGGCGTTGGGCGGCAATCAGTCGGCTTTCCGCCAGTTCCAGTTGTTGCCGTTGTGCGGCTTCGGCGCCGAAGAGCAGCCATTCGGCCTGATTTTCCACATAGTCCAGATAGCGGATCCGCAAGCTGGCGCGGCTCTGGGCCAGTTGGCGGCCCGGGGTGCGGCCGAGACGATAGAGCAGGGCGGGCAGCAGCAGGCCAATCAGCAGCAGGCTCAGAGTCAGGGTTTGCGCCAGTTGCAGATCGAAGCGCTGTAAGAAGACAAAGATTGCCAGCAGGGTCAGCAAGGCGGTGATCAAGGGGGTGACCAGACGCAGATAGACGTGATCCATGGCGTCGATATCGGCCACCAGGCGATTGAGCAGATCCCCCTGGCGGAAGGCTTGCAGACGGGCGGCGGGCAGAGGTGCCAGCTTTTCCCAGAACAGAATGCGCAACCGGGTCAGCAGGCGGAAGGTGGCATCGTGAGTGACCACTCGATCCCCCCAGCGACTGGCGGTGCGGACTATGGAGAGAAACCGCACGGCTCCGGCGGGGAACAGATAGTTGAAATTCTGGCGACCGACCAGGCTCAGACCGGCAACCGCCGCAGCAGAGAGGAACCAGCCGGAAAGGGAGAGCAAACCAATCCCGGCCAGCAGGGTAAACAGGGTCAGCGCCAGGCCACAACTCAGCAGTAGCCAGTAGCGGCGGTACAGGCGCAAAAAGGGTATCAGATCACGCATCGACAACTCCGGCATCGGTGGTAAGTGGACCGACTGTTGCCGGTGTGCTCTGGTTTCCCAGCAAGCGTTGCAGCGGGCTATTCGGCTGATTCAGCTCGGCGGCTGTGCCGCTGGCCTGCAGTTGCCCTTGCTCTAGCAGCAGTATCTGGTCGGCATTGGCCAGTTGATCGGCTCTGTGGGTGACCATCAGGGTGGTGCGCCCCTGCTGCAGTGGAGCCAGGGCATCCAGGATCCGCTGCTCGTTCTCCCGATCCAGACTGGCGGTGGGTTCATCCAGCAACAAGAGCCGTGACGGGCAGACCAGAGCCCGAGCCAAGGCCAGCCGTTGCGCCTGGCCGACCGATAGTCCGGCCGAGCCGTCACCGATGAGATAATCCCAGCCCTTGCTGGCGAGAATATCGCAGGCCCTTGCTTGTTCCACCGCCTGCTGCAGTTGGGCGTCGCTCACAGCACGCCCCATGCGCAGATTGTCGGCTAGCGTGCCGTGGATCAACTTGGGATTTTGCCCGAGCCAGGCGATCTCGCGACGCCATAGGCCCAAATCCAGTTGCTGCAGCTCCTGGCCATTGATGCGCAGACTGCCCTCATAGGGCAGAAAGCCCAGCAAGGCGTGGAGCAGAGAGCTTTTTCCCGAGCCTGTCTTGCCGACCAGCACGGTGCGCTGGCCCGCCTGCAGGGTAAAGGAGAGGGGGCCGACCAGCGTCTGTCCCTCGGGGCTCAACACCCGCAGGTTTTCGGCCACTAGTGTCAGGGGGCTATCAGCAGCTGGCTGGCCGCTGCCGGACTGGACCAGGGATACTGGTTCATTCAAAAACTGCTCTATGGCATCGGCGGCCCCCAGGGCTTGCGCCTTGGCATGATAGTGGGCCCCGAGCTCACGCAGCGGCATATAAAAATCGGGGGCCAACAGCAGCACGAACAAACCGACAAACAGCGAGACCTTGGTGCCGTAGTCCCCGAAGCTCAGATGCTCCAGGTAACTGAAACCGAAGTAGACCGCCAGGATGGCAATCGACACCGAGGCGAAAAACTCCAGCACGGCGGAGCTTAAAAATGCCATCCGCAGCACTTCCATGGTGCGTTCGCGAAAGTCTTCCGAGGCGCGGGCTATGCTGTCGCGCTCGGCATCGGCGCGACGATAGAGGCGCAAGGTAGCCATGCCGCGCAGGCGATCCAGAAAGTGACCGGACAAGCGACGCAGCGCCTCGAAGTTGCGGCGATTGGCATCGGCCGCGCCCATTCCGGTCAGGATCATAAACAGCGGTATGAGCGGCGCCGTGCCGAGCAGGATCAGCCCTGCGGTCCAGTTGACGGGGAACACCGCCAGCAGGATGAGAAACGGCTGCAAGCCGCTCAGCTGGGTTTGGGGCAGATAGCGGGCATAGAAGTCATGGAGGTTTTCGACCTGCTCCTGCAGCAGGCTGGCCCAACTGCCCGCCGGTTGCCGTTGCAGATAGGCGGGGCCACGGCGCGCCATCTCCTCTTGCAGTTGGCGGCGGATTTGGCGTCGCACCCGGGTCGCTCCGGTGAAGGCGCTCTGCTCCCGAGCCATGGCCAGCAAGGCCCGTAACAGCACTATACCCAACAGCATCACGAAGGCCATTCCCTGCTCCCGTTTGGGCATGCCATCGAGAATAAAGCTGTGCAGCAAGGATGCCAGCAGCCAGGCCTGACCAATCAGCAGGCCCGCCGAGAGGCCGCCGAGAAGAACCGTGACACTGAGCCAGGGTTTGGCCAGACGGCGTTGCTGACGTAGCCAAGTCAAAAGGGTGTGTTGCCGGAGTTTATCCATATCAAGAATCAGCTACCGAGTTAAAATTCAGGGCAAATCTATCTTTACGTTCCAGGCTTGGCAAATGTTCATCGCCCTATTGGTATTTTTAATTTGCCATCCCTGTGTTCATGAGCTGGTTTTCTGGTTGCTACGGGGTCAAGGCGCTCTGTGGTGGGCCATCAGGATCCCGGCTGGGCGTTATTCCGCCCCTGCGGGTGGGGGAGCAAATAGGCACCTGGAAGGCTGTCGGGCAGCTCTCGGGAGTGGCCATATCCGCGGCTGGATCTTCTGTACCCCCGAATCGATGTCGAAATCACCCGCCGTTGTTCAAAGCTTGTGCAAACGCACCGGAATCTGATGCTTCGGCTGCTTTGAGCGTTGATTCAGATGAAAAAACGCCTATAGTAGTGCCCACACCAAGCGGGTGTAGTTCAATGGTAGAACTTTAGCTTCCCAAGCTAATAGCGTGGGTTCGATTCCCATCACCCGCTCCAAGTTGATGCTGTGCGGGCATCGTATAATGGCTATTACCTCAGCCTTCCAAGCTGATGACGCGGGTTCGATTCCCGCTGCCCGCTCCAAGTTTTACCTCTGCTCTACCCCCCATTCCGTTCTATTTTGCCATCGACTCCCCGTTGAGGTTCTGCCGTTTCCATCGTCTGGATCACGATGCTAGAATGACTGCCATTTCGTTTGGCCCCTGATTGCGGGCATCATCACAGACAAGGCATCTAGCATGAAAGTCAAAACCCGTTTTGCCCCCAGCCCGACCGGCTTCCTGCACGTGGGCGGTGCCCGGACCGCTCTCTACTCCTGGTTGTTTGCTCGTCATCAGCAGGGCGAATTTGTCCTGCGTATCGAAGACACGGATCTGGAGCGCTCTACTCAGGAAGCGATCGACGCCATCATCGAAGGCATGAACTGGCTGGGGCTGAACTGGGAGGAGGGTCCTTACTACCAGACCAAGCGTTTTGACCGCTATAACGCCGTCATCGACGAGATGCTGGCTGATGGTCGTGCCTACAAGTGCTACTGCTCTCGCGAGCGTCTGGATACCCTGCGTGAAGGCCAGATGGCTGCCGGTGAGAAGCCGCGTTATGACGGCCGCTGCCGCGACAGCCACGAGCACCATGCCGATGATGAGCCGTGCGTGATCCGCTTCCGCAACCCGCAAGAGGGTGTGGTGAGCTTTGATGATCATGTCCGCGGCCATATCGAGTTTGCCAACAGCGAGCTGGATGATTTGATCATCCGCCGGACCGATGGCGCGCCGACCTACAACTTCTGCGTGGTCATCGACGACTGGGATATGGAGATCACCCATGTGGTCCGTGGTGAAGATCATGTCAACAACACGCCGCGTCAGATCAACATCTACAAGGCATTGGGTGCTCCGGTGCCGGAATTTGCTCATGTGTCGATGATCCTGGGCGACGACGGCACCAAGCTCTCCAAGCGCCATGGCGCCGTGAGCGTGATGCAGTACCGCGATGATGGGTATCTGCCGGAGGCTTTGCTCAACTATCTGGTGCGTCTGGGTTGGTCCCATGGCGATCAGGAGATCTTCACCATGGCGGAGATGATTGAACTCTTCAGTCTGGATGCCATCAGCAAGTCGGCTTCTGCCTTCAATACCGACAAGCTCAAGTGGTTGAACAACCACTACATCCGTACCCTGGATCCTGTGTATGTGGCCAAACATCTGGAATGGCATATGGCGGATCAGAAGATCGACTACAGCCAGGGCCCGGCCCTGAGCGCCGTCGTGACCCTGCTGGCCGAG
This sequence comes from Enterobacterales bacterium, assembly GCA_038247115.1. Taxonomy (GTDB): domain Bacteria; phylum Pseudomonadota; class Gammaproteobacteria; order Enterobacterales; family Aeromonadaceae; genus Pseudaeromonas. The sequence continues at coordinate 10,471 of JBBRVG010000020.1, forward strand.
CGCTGCCATACCCTGGTTGAATTGGCAGCCCAGAGCCGCTATTTCTTCGAAGAGTATGAAGCCATTGATGAAGCGGCCGCCAAGAAGCACCTCAAGGCGGCAGCCCGTGAGCCCCTGCAGGTGATCCGTGACAAGCTGGCCGCCCTGACCGAGTGGGAGGTTGAACCGCTGCATCATGTGATCCAGAGCACCGCCGATGAGCTGGGTCTGGGCATGGGTAAGGTCGGGATGCCGCTGCGCGTCGCCGTCACCGGTTTGGGCCAATCCCCCTCCATCGATGCCGTGATGCAGCTGGTGGGCCGCGAGCGGGTGCTGGCGCGTCTGGATCGGGTGATTGCCCAGTTAGCCAGCCAAGCTGAATAAGCTGATTTTTCAGCCTGTTGATGACAAACCCCGGCATGAGTCCGGGGTTTTTTATCGGTGCTCTCCGGTCACTGTCGATGTTGTTCTCTCTGGATGGCAACCCAGTTGTGCAGTTGTTCGCCGCCTGTGCGCCCAGGCTCATTTTTTTGTTGACACATTTCGGTCCGCTGCCTAATATGCGCCTCGCTTGTCGAGTGGTAACGCTTGTCAGGCTGTCCGGAAACCAGCCAGACCGGATGCGTCATCGAGATTCGAGCGACGGAATGTAGTGGGGTTATAGCTCAGCTGGGAGAGCGCTTGCATGGCATGCAAGAGGTCCGCGGTTCGATCCCGCGTAGCTCCACCAAATCAACAAAAAGCCCGTCTTAGTGACGGGCTTTTTGTTGTCTGCGATTTAAGAGGGGCCGAGTTACGTCGACGCATGGAGCGGGCGAGTCAAGCGGATGATGATCCGTAAGCCGCCCTCGGCGGCATTTCTAGTCGTTTCAACCGCTTGATGGGTTACTTCTGCAACTCCCTGTAGCGCCTTATTGCCGGATAGATTCCGTGATAAAGCTATAAAACGAAATCCCCCTCAGATGAGCTAGAGGTTCAGTTCATCTGACTGATCGTCTTGCGGAAACGCACCAACGCGGCAAAGAACAAAACACAACCAATCAAGGTAATGGCCAGGAACTGCGGCCAGACCACATCGATGCCCGCGCCACGGTAGAGAATGGCTTGTCCGGCCGAAACAAAGTAGGTTGTCGGCGCCGCCAGCATGATGTTCTGGATCAGTGCTGGCATGCTCTCGCGCGGCGTGGCGCCACCCGAAAGCAATTGCAGCGGCAGCAGAACCAGCACCAGCAGCATGCCGAACTGCGGCATGGAACGTGCCAGCGTCGCCAGAAAAATCCCCATCGACGTAGTGGCAAACAGGTGCAGGGCGGCGGCCAGAATGAACAGTAGGATCGAACCCTGGATCGGCACCTGCAGTGCGCCCTGAACGATAAAAATCAGCGCCACCAGCGCCGCGAACAGGACCACCAGACCCATGGACCAGACCTTAGCGAGCATGATTTCAGTCGGCGTGACCGGCATCACCAGCAGGTGTTCTATGGTGCCGTGCTCGCGTTCGCGGATCAGCGCTGCGCCAGTGAGGATGATCGACAGCATGGTCACGTTGTTGATGATCTCCATCAGCGAGCCAAACCAGGCCTGCTCCAGATTGGGGTTGAAGCGCATACGCAGGACCAGATCGACCGGTGGTGACGCGACGCTGTGATAGCGCTGGGCGAAATCATTGACCTCGCTGGAGACGATCTGCTCGATGTAACCGTTGCCGGTGAAAGCCTGACTCATCAGCGTGGCGTCGACGTTGAGCTGAATCGCCGGTACGCGCCCGGCTAGCACGTCGCGCTGGAATCCCGGCGGAATATCGAGCACGAAGGTGTATTGGCCCTTGTCCATGCCAGGGTCTATGTCGGCCAGGGAAATCATGACCGGTGTCTTGAAATGCGGCGGATAGAAGCTGGCAACGATGCGCGCTGACAAGGGCGAGCCGTCCTCATCAACGATGGCGATCGGAGCATTGTGCAGGCTCTCCGGCATGGCAGTGGCGGCGACATAAATGGATAAGGTGAAGGTATAGGCGATCAGCACCAGCATGATCGGATCGCGCACCAGACTCCACAACTCCTTGACGCCCAGGCGAAAGACATTCTTGCCGCGGATCATGTTCAGGACTCCTGTTTCTTGAGCAGCACTATGGACAATCCAAGGATGACCGGCACGGCGGCGAGCAGGGGCCAGAACGACGGCGCCAGTGTGGCCAGGCCCAGCGCCTTGCTGAAGACGCCACGGCTAATGGTCAGGAAATGGGTGGCCGGGTAGATGCGGCCGATGAAGGCGCCCATGCCTTCGAGCGAGGAAACAGGGTTGAGCAGGCCGGAGAACTGCACACAGGGGATGATGGTGCCGATCATGGTCACGAACAAGGCGGCGATCTGATTCTTGGTGAAGGTCGAGGCCAGCAGACCAAAGCCGGTGGAGCAGATGACAAAGATGAAGGCGGCCAGAGCCAGCGTCAGAAAACTGCCCTTGACCGGGACACCGAAAACCGTGACGGCGAGCAGTGTCAGCAGCAGGAAGTTCACCATCGCCAGCACTATGTAGGGTAACTGCTTGCCGAGCAGGAATTCGCTACGCGAGACGGGCGTGACGTAGAGATTGATGATCGACCCTAACTCCTTCTCACGCACCACCGACAGGGCGGCGAGCATGGCCGGAATCATCATCAACAACATAGGGATCACAGCCGGCACCATGGCCGGCAGACTTCTCACGTCGGGATTGTAGCGGTAGCGAGTCTCCAGCGTGCTGACGGCGGCAAGGTCCATGCCCAGTCGGTGCTTGGCTATGTCGACCAGCCAGCTCTGATGCATGGCCTGGACATAGCCGCGCACTGTCTCGGCGCGTGCGGGCATAGCACCATCGACCCAGGCACCAATCTGCACGGGTGTTCCGCGGGCGATGTCGCGCGCAAATCCGGATGGGATCTCGATGGCCAGCGACAGTTCGCCGCTGCGCATGCGCTGGTCGAGATCGACATAGTGAGTGATCGGCGGTTTCTCGATGAAGTAACGCGAGCCTGAAAGGTTGAGCGTGTAGTTCTGGCTGAGAACCGTCTGGTCGCGGTCGAGTATCGCGTAACTCAGGTTCTCGACGTCCAGGTTGATTCCATAGCCGATGATAAACATCAGCAGTGCCGTGCCGAGCAAGGCCAATGTGGCGCGTACCGGATCGCGCTGCAGTTCCAGCGTTTCGCGCTGCGTGTAGCTGAAGGCGCGACCGAAATTGAAACCGAAGCGGCGCGCTTTGGCCGGCGCTCTTGTTGCCGGTTCCGCCTGGGTTGATGGCGTGGCGGGGGCTGTGCCTTCCAGTGGATTCTGGGCCGATGCTTCTTCCAGATACGAAATGAAAGCCTGCTCCAGTGTCTGCGCGCCGCGCAGGCGAACCAGTTCGGACGGCTTGTCGCTCACCAGCACCTTTCCGGCATGCATCAGCGAAATACGGTCGCAACGCTCGGCTTCGTTCATGAAGTGGGTGGAGATGAAAATCGTCACCTGATCCTGGCGCGACAGATCGATCATCAACTGCCAGAACATGTCGCGGGCCACAGGGTCAACGCCCGAGGTCGGTTCGTCGAGGATCAGCATTTCCGGCTTGTGCACCATAGCGACCGCCAGTGACAGGCGCTGCCGGATACCCAGCGGCAGGTTTTCCGGCATGGCGTCCTGCACCTCGTGCAGGCCAAAGCGCGCCACCATCTCCTCGACGCGCGCCGGGATTTGCTCTTCGGGCACCTGGAACAGGCGCGCATGCAACACCAGATTCTGCTGTACGGAAAGCTCGCCATAGAGCGAGAAGGCCTGCGACATATAGCCGACGCGGCGGCGGGTATTGATGTCACCAGAATTGACCTTCTTGCCGAATAACCAGGCTTCGCCTTCAGTGGCTGGAAGCAGCCCGGTCAGCATCTTCATGGTTGTCGATTTGCCGCAGCCGTTGGAACCCAGGAAACCGAAAATTTCGCCGCGCCGGATCCTAAAGTCCACATGATCGACAGCCGTGAAGTCGCCGAAGCGCATCGTCAGCCCTTTGGCCTCGATGGCAATATCGGTGTCGGCCGATGCCTCTAGCGGCGGCACGACGACCGCATGGTGGTCGCGTCGTTTTTCCTCGGGCAGTAATGCGATGAAGGCGGCTTCCAGCGACTCACTGTGGCTGAACGTGCGCAGCTCGGTCGGCGTGCCGGTCGCCAGTATCTTGCCGGCGTCCATCGCCACCAGCCAGTCGAAGCGCTCAGCCTCTTCCATGTAGGCGGTGGCGACTATTACGCTCATGCCGCGGCGTTCGCTGCGAATGTGGTCGATCAGATCCCAGAATTGCTTGCGTGACAGCGGATCGACACCGGTCGTCGGCTCGTCGAGGATCAGCAGATCGGGATCGTGGATCAGCGCACTACACAGGCCCAGCTTCTGCTTCATACCGCCCGAAAGCTTGCCCGCCGGACGCGACAGAAAAGGGCGCAGACCTGTGCTGGTTGTCAGCTCGTCAATGCGCTGACGGCGCTCGGCTGCGCTGTGGCCGAACAGGCGGCCGAAGAATTGCAGATTCTCTTCGACCGAGAGCGTCGGATAGAGATTCTTGCCCAATCCCTGCGGCATATAGGCGATGCGCGGGCATACCGTATCGCGATGGCGCGCGCTGCTCATGTCGCCACCGAGAACGTCCAGATGCCCCTGTTGTACAGAGCGCGCGCCAGCCAGCAAGGCCAGCAGGCTCGATTTGCCAACACCATCGGGGCCAATCAGCCCAATCATGCAGGCCGCCGGAAAATCCAACGTGACATCGGTGAGCGCCAGCCTCTTGCCATAATTCAGGCTGATGCCGGTCACGCGGGCGACCGGTGGCGCAGTTGCATCCACGCTCATTGCGGAACCTTGACCGCCAGATCGGCTGGCCACTCAGCCTGTGGGTCGAGCTTGAGCCAGATTATCCCCGGCAAGCCGGTTTTGACCTGTTTGAGATTCTTTTGCAGCAGTTCGCGGTCTATCTGTGCCTTGACGCGGAACATCAGCTTCTGGCGTTCGCTCGCCGTTTCCACTGTCTTGGGCGTGAATTGCGCGCTGCTGGCGACGAATGAAATCTTGGCCGGGATCACGTACTGCGGTGCGGCGTCGAGGATGAGGTGCACTTCACTGTCCAACGCCAGCTTTCCGGCCGCGGTCTCGGGAACGAAGAAGGTCATATAGACATCGCCCAGATCGACCAGATTGAGCACCTTGCCGCCGGCGCCCAGGACTTCGCCGGGTTGGGCGATGCGGTATTGCACGCGACCGTCGCGCGGTGCGACGAGAGAGCTGTCCTTGATGTCGACCTGGATGCGGCTAATGGTGGCGTCGGCGGCATCGACCGCAGCTCGTGCGCCTGAGACCTGCGCCTTGGCGGCAGCGATGGCCGCCTGTGCCGCTTGCACTTGCGCCTTGGCGGCCACGACGGCGGCTTGCACGCTGCTGACGCGAGCGCGGTCGTCATCGAGTTCCTGCTCTGACGCGGCGCCTTCGCGGGTCAGTGTTTCCGATCGTGCCAGGCGCTTTCGTGCCGCGTCGAGTTCACTTTTGCGTTGCGCGACGAGCGCCAGAACAGCTAGCCGGTCGCTCTCTCGCGCCGTCACCTGCGCCTCGGCGCTGGCCACTGCGGTGACCGTCTGCTGTTGATGCGCCAGCGCTTCATCCCGCTGTGCTTCGAGCGTCTGGATCTGCATGTGCGCCAGGGTCTGACCGGTTTTGACGAAGTCTCCATCGGTGACCAGTATGTCCTGCACGCGTCCGCCAAACTTGCTGGAGACGTCGATTTCAGTGGCCTCGATGCGCCCATTGCTGCTTATGAAACCTTCGCCTGGCCCTTTGGGCCGCAGCATCTGCCATACCAGCACGGCAACGACGATGACGATGAGGACGGTAGCGGCGATCAGCCACTTCTTCCACGTCGCAAACCATGAAGGCGTCTCAGGCGGAGTGCCCGGACTTGGAGACGGCGAGGAGCTTGGTGCCGCTTCTGGTGCAACCGTTGGTGCCGGCAGCGCCACAGCCGGCTTGTCTTCGGCAGGCGCAGTCGCGGCAACGGGTGTCGTGGCGACTGGCGCAACCATTGGCGCCGGCGGTGCCACAACCGGCTTGTCTTCGGCAGGCGCAGTCGCGGCAACGGGTGCCGTGGCGGCCGGTGTGGCTGGTGCAGCAACTGCCGGACTCGTGGTAGCCACCGGCGCATCGACCTTTACGCTGGCCTGTGCGCTTTCTGTCACAGAGCCGGCATCGGCGGCTGTCGGCGGAACCGTCACTGTGATGGTTACCGTGAAGGGTGGGGCAGTTGGCGGCGTGGGTGTGGTCGTATTGGTCATTGGGCGCTCATGCCTTGAGTGGAGGTGGGAATATCGTCTGCGGGCGGAGCAACAAAATCCGTCCCGCCGCCACCGAGAGCGGCATACAGGCCGACGCGGCTGCTCAGCAGGGCGCGGCGGGTCTGAACGAGTTGTTGTTCGGCGGTCAGCAGGTCGCGCTGGGCGTCGAGCACGTCGAGGTAAGAGGCGGCGCCACTGTCATAGCGCAACTGCGAGAGTCGTGCCCGTTCGCTCTGCGTCGCCAGCGCGGTGCGTGCAATCGTCACTTGCCGGCTCAGCCAGTGGCGCGCCGAGAGCGCGTCGGAGACATCACGGAAGGCGACCTGCACTGTTTTTTCGTAATGGACCACGGCCAGATCGCGCCGCGCCTCGGCCAGGCTGAGGTTGTTGTGTCGACGTCCGCCGTCGAAGATCGGCAGCGAAATGCTGGGTGAGAAGTTCCAGGCCTGACTGCCATCAGCGAACAGCCCATTGAGTTCGGCACTCGCCGTGCCCAGCGAGCTGGTCAGCGCTATGCGCGGGAAAAAGGTCGCGCGCGCCGCGCCTATATTGGCGTTGGCGGCTTTCAACTGATGCTCGGCGGCGACGATGTCGGGGCGCTGGGTCAGCAAGTCGGAGGGCAGACCGGGGCGCAGCTCGCGTAGCGCCTGCTGTTCATCCATAGGCCCTTGGTCCAATGACAGTTCGGCGGTAGTGCCGAGCAGCAAGGTCAGGGCATGGGTCTGGGTGGCGCGCTCCTGTTCAAGTTGTATGCCCAGTGCTTGCGCCTGGGTCAGCAGCGTTTGCACCTGCGTCAGATCGAGGCGCGACGTCGAACCGACGTCAACGCGCCGCTTGAAGATGCGCAGGCTCTCTGTGCGGCTGGCGATGGTTTGCTGCGCCAGTACGATGCGTTCATTGAGTTCACGCAGCGCAAAATAGCTGTTGGCGACCTGCGCTACCAGCGCCACAGTCGCTGCGTGGCGGGCGGAGTCGGTGGCCAGATAGCTCTCCAGCGCCGCATCTTGCAGACTGCGCACGCGCCCCCAGAAGTCGATTTCCCAGGCCGACAGGCCTAGTCCGACCTGGTATTGGCTGGCGAACAGTGGTTTGCCGGTGATATTCAGATCGCCTGGCGTCAGCGAGCGGTCTGTGCTGGCCTGGGCACTGAGGGTCGGAAATAGCTCGGCGCGCTGGATGCCATAAGCGGCACGTGCTTCATCGACGCGCAGCACAGCCGTGCGCAGATCCCGGTTGTTGACCAGCGCCAGCGCTATCAAGGTTTGCAGTTGTGGGTCGGTGAAATAGTCGCGCCAGGCGATGCTTGCCGCGCTGGCTCCGTCCGGTAAGCCGCTGGTTGCATACGCTGCTGCTACCGGCAGTGCCGGTGTTGCGTAGGGCGGCGCCATTGAGGCACAGCCGGACAGCAACACGCCTATGGCCAGCAAGGTGGCCTGGCGCGAGTGGCGGTAAGTGCAGATGCTCATGCTGTTTCCCCGAAATCGTCGTGGCAGGAACCGGATGGGCAACATAGGCCGGTGAAGAAAATCCTATTGCGAACAGGCTCCAGTCACCAGAATACGGAGTGCATGGAGTTCCATCTGTACGCTGGGCAACATAGAGGCGGGGATCCCTGGCTCAAGTCATGGCCCGGGACGTCTTCAGCAGCGAGATTGTGCAGAGCCTTGCCTGCATGAGGTCTGCGGTTCGATCCCGCGTTGCTCCACCCAATCAGCAAAAAGCCCGTCATAAAGACGGGCTTTTTGTTGGCCGGGATCCCGTAACGACATCATCCGGAATCAGCTCGGCACCGGTTCGACACAGAAACTGGGTATTAGCCGAGCTTATGACTCTGACGGGGTAAGCGGATGGTCAGCCGCAAGCCACCCTCGTTAACATTTTCCGCGCCAATAGAGCCGTTATGAGCTTCGATAGCCCGTTTGGCGATGGCAAGGCCCAAGCCATGGCCGCGAGTATCCCCGGCATGATGGAAAGGTTCGAACACCTCAGCCATCAAATCAGGCGGGATACCGGGACCTGTATCTTGCACCGTGATCCGGTACCAATCGGCCTCCTCATCCAGACCGACCATCACCATGGCCCCGGCTGGTGTGTGCTGCAAGGCATTGCGCAGCAGGTTGTCAAAGGCCCGCCACAATAATTCACCCCGACAGGCGAGCACACATTCGCCGGCTGTTGCGATATGCAGTGTGATGAGGTGGCTATCGTTCTCGAAGCGGGCATCCTCGACCAGGCTTTGTAACAGGGCGACCAGATCCAGATAATCATCCTGGGACTGGGGGACTCCTGACTCCAGGCGCGCCAATGTCAGCACCTCGCCGATCATGCCATCCAGACGCATGGTTTCATGCTCCAGCCGCTCCAGCATCTCCGGCAGCCGCTCTGGGCTTTGGCGTACCAGGCCAATAGCGACCTGCAACCGGGCCAGGGGCGAGCGCAGATCATGGGAGATGTCATGCAGCAGGCGGCGCTGGGTACTCAGCAGTTGTTTGAGTTGCTGGGCCATCCTGTCGGCGTCCTGTCCCAGCTCACCCAATTCGTCGCGGCGATTGCCCATCTGACGGCGCATGGTGACATCGAACTGGCCGGAGGCGATCTGTCGCAAGCCATCCCGCAGGATGCGGATGGGCCGCACCAGATAACGGGCCAGCATGCCACTGAAAATCAAGCTGGCCAGTAGCGCACTGAACGGCAGCAATAGAGGGGTTTCTATGACCCCGAACAGCAAGTTGCCTTCCGGCGGTAACATGCGATTGAGCATGAACACTGTCACTTCCTGGCCGTTGGGTAGCCGCACCTGGCGTACCGGACCGCGGAAGTCGGGGGCTTGTGGCGACTGACGGACTATGTCGAGCGCCTGATGCCAGGCTTGCAGTGGAACTGTGCGTCCCAGCAGATCCTGCCCCTGGGCGTCCACTATGAGTGGCACCGGGTGTCGTGGTTTTTTCGGTGCGCCAGGTTCAGACCCTGGCGGCAGTAGCGGCTGTCCTTGATGTTTCGGCTGCTCGGGTGCTGTACCCCCCCGCGTTGCCGGGTAGCCTAGCGTCCGCTCAATGGATAGGGGTGGGGGATCTTGGCCGTCATTGGGCGGCGGGAGTATGCTGATCAATTTTTTTAACTGTTCGATCCCTACTTCCTGCAGGGCCCGGGTCGTTGCCTCAATGATAAATCGGGTCCGTTTGTTATCTGCCACCTGATCCGGATTCTGCAATCGAGTTTCATCGTACAGCCGCACCATGCTCACGGCGCCCAGCGCCATCAGCAGCAAGGAGAGCCAGAAACCGAGCCAGATCTTCCAGAACAGATTCATCAGCGGTCATCCAGCAACTGGTAACCGACGCCTCGCACCGTCTGGATGGGACTACGGCCATCCTGCAACAGGCCCAATTTTTGCCGCAGATTGCTGATATGCACATCCAGGCTGCGATCATACCGGGTCAGTTGCCGACCCAGTATCTGTTCGGAGAGCTTATTCTTGCTCAACACCATGCCGACATGCTGGCACAGGGAGGCCAGTAGATTGAATTCTGTGCTGGTCAAGTCGAGCAGCTGATCCTGCCAGAAGGCCTGACGTCGCCGCGAGGAGAGCTGGAGTTTACCCAACTGGTATTCACCATCTGTCGTGTCGACCTTATCCGGTGCACTGCGGCGCAAGATGGCGCGGATCCGGGCCACTAATTCCCGCGGGGTACAGGGTTTGGCCACATAATCATCGGCCCCGGTTTCCAGGCCCAGGATCCGGTCCACATCATCGCCTCGCGCCGTAATCATCAGCACCGGCAAGCTGCTGTGTTGACGCAATTGACGCAGGACTTCGGCCCCATTGAGCTGGGGCAGCATCTGATCCAGTAGCAGAATATCGAACTCGCCGGAACGTGCCGCTTGCAAGCCGCTGCGGCCATCATGGCATACGCTGACGGCAAAGCCTTCGCCACTCAGGTAGTCATGCTGCAGGGCGCATAATTCTTCATCATCGTCGATCAGTAAAACCCGAATCATCATTGCTCTCCACAGGCGATAGACAGGAAATAAACCACTCTTCCGTCATGGGTCAAGGGCGGCCCATGATACGAAATGGCCTTGCTTGGACAAGCATTGGCACAAAAAATCGCCGGACTTTACCTGATTTTACACTCGCCGATCCCGGGTAGCCCGTCTCAGGGTGGCGTCAGCAAGGGGGTCAGGATCGGCGCCAGCTGATCGCGGATCTTTTCCTGGCCGCGGGCATTGGGATGCAGGCCATCCGCCAGCAACAGGGCGGGGTCGGTAATGATGGGTTCCATAAAGAAGGGGAGCAGCGGAACTTGGTGCTGTTGGGCCAACTCCGGATATATGCTTTCAAACTGGCGGATGTAGCGGGCGCCATAGTTGGGGGGGATGCGGATCTGGATCAGCAGGGCGCGGGCTCCCTGCTGCTGGATGCGTTGCAGCATCTGATCCAGATTTTTGCGGGTCAGGCTGGGCGGCAACCCACGCAGCCCGTCGTTGGCACCGAGTTCCAGCAGTACCCAATCCGGAACGTGAGTCTGTAGAGCCTGACTCAGCCGCGCAAGCCCACCCTGGGTGGTTTCACCACTGACGCTGGCATTGACGATCTGCAGATCCAACCCTTGGCTTTTCCAGTCTGCGGCAAGCAGTGCAGGCCAGCTTTTTTCCGTCGGTAATTGATAACCCGCACTGAGGCTGTCGCCATAGACGAGCAGGGTGGTAGCATGGCCTGAACAGGCCAATAAGGCGAACAATGAACAGAGGATCCGGAGCATGGCAGAACCTTCGATGATAGTGGTACGCGAGGTGACACAAAGAGTCACGTTAGGGGCTGAGACGCTGACCATACTTGAGGGGATAGATCTGGAAGTCAAGCCGGGGGAGACAGTGGCGCTGGTCGGTGCCTCCGGCTCGGGTAAGTCGACCTTGCTCGGCTTGCTGGCGGGACTGGATCTGGCGACCGAAGGCGAGATCACCGTTGCCGGTGTGGCTCTGGCGCAGCTGGATGAAGAGGGGCGGGCCCGGTTACGTGCTGAACATATAGGTTTCATCTTTCAATCCTTCTTGCTGCTGCCCGGATTAAGTGCACTGGAAAATGTCATGTTACCCGCCGAGATCCGTGGCTTGCCCGACGCCAGAGCCAAAGCGGAGCTCTTGCTGCGCGAAGTGGGTCTGGCGGATCGCTTGCATCACCATCCGGCGCAGCTCTCCGGTGGCGAGCAGCAGCGAGTGGCGATTGCCCGGGCCTTCATTGGCCAGCCTTCGTGACTGCTGGCCGATGAGCCCACGGGCAATCTGGATCGGCATACCGGTGACAAAATTGCCGAGCTGCTGTTCCGTCTCAACCGTGACCATGGCACCAGCCTGGTGATTGTCACCCATGATGAACAACTGGCGCAGCGCTGCGCCCGCCGTCTGCATCTGGACAGTGGCAAGTTACAGTCTGGTGAGGCTTCGCCAGTTAGTGCTGGAGTCTTGGCATGATCGCGAGTTCCGGTATGAATAGCCTCCAGCAACCCGCTGCCGGACTCTGGCCACTGGCGCGACGTCTGGTCTGGCAGGAGGGGCGGCACGGTATCCTGCGCGGCTTTGTGCTGGCGTTGGCGCTGGCCGTGGCCTGTGTGTTGTGTGTCAGTCTGGTGGCCGATCGACTGCAGCAGGCACTGGGCTTGGGGAGTCGGGAGTTTTTGGCGGCGGATCTGGTCCTGCAGAGCAGTCGCGTCATGCCCGACGCTCAGCTCAAGAGCTTGCCATCTGGTCTGATGATGAGTCAGACGGTCAGTTTTTCCTCTATGTTGTTTGTCGGCGAAAGCATGCAGCTGGCCAGCATCAAGGCGGTGGGTGACGGTTATCCCTTCTATGGGAGCCTGCAGTTGCACCCCCAGGGTAAGGTCAAACCGGGGGAGATCTGGTTATCGGCGCGACTGATGGCGTTGTTACATGCCAAGGCGGGAGCGACGGTGGAATTGGGCAATATCTCCTTGCGGGTGGCCGGAGAACTGCATCAGGAGCCGGACGAGAATTTCTCGCCTTTCCTGCTGGCGCCCCGCGCCCTGATGCATATCCAGGATGTGGCTCCGGCCCAAGTGATCCTGCCGGGGAGCCGGATCCAGTACCGTTATCTGTTCAAGGGCGACCAGGCAGGGATTGCGGAGGCGGTGACGCGGCTCAAGCCTTCGCTGCAAGTGGAACAACGTCTGCTGCAGCCCGGAACCGATACCCAGCTCAGTGGGGGGCCGTTGCAGCGCAGCGAACGCTTCTTCCGTCTGGCCTCGCTGATCGGTCTGCTGCTGGGCGCGCTGGCGATGCAGATTGCCATGAACCACTTCACCCGGCGCCAGGCGGACAACATGGCACTGTTGAAAACCCTCGGCGCCAGTCGGCGTCAGCTCTGGGTGTGGATGCTCTCGTTATTGGGTCTGCTGACAGGCGTGGCATTTGTGCTGGGTGGCGCTCTGGGTTATTTGCTGCATTTGGGCTTCTTGCAACTGCTGGGCTCTTTGCTGCCGCCGGAAATGCCGCCGCCCTCCTGGATGCCATTTGCCTTGGGGTTACTGGTCAGCCTATTTATTACCCTGTTGTTATCCTTTATCCCCTTCTGGCGGCTGTTAGCCACCCCGCCGCAGCGGGTGCTGCGCCAGGATGTGCAGGGACAGGTTCCGGGTTGGCTGGCATTGCCGCTGATTTTCTCTGGCACCCTGTTGCTGGGTTGGCTGTTTACCTCGGATGCACGCCTGAGCCTGGGGTTGTTGTTGGGGATGGTGGCTCTTCTGCTGATCCAGGGGGGTCTGGCTTATGGACTCTTGCTGGTTCTGCCCCGAGCCCGACGTGGCACTGGATTGGCACTGGCGCTGGCCCATCTACGACGAGAACGTTGGCAGAGCCTGACCCAGTTGGCGGCCATAGCCCTGGCGCTGCTGCTGATTGGCGTGCTATGGGCCAGCCGTAGCGCTATTTTGAGTGGCTTTGATAGTCGTTTGGGCGCGGCTCTGCCCAACCGCTTTGTGCTGAACATTGCCCAGGCCGATAAACCCGGAGTCGAGCAGTGGTTGCAGCAGCAGGGGATTGCCCATTCCGATCTTTATCCGGTGATCCGTGGTCGTCTGACCCAGATTGCCGGAGAGCCGGTCGCCCAGGAGGAAGGGGATGCGGGTCGAGCGGGTGTGAATCGGGAGTTGAGCATGACCTGGTTGCAACAGGCGCCACCCCATAACGAGCTGGTGGCTGGAAGCTGGTGGCGTGCCGGGGAGCGAGGTCAGGTATCGGTAGAGCAGGGGGTGGCGGAACGGCTGGGTATCCAGTTGGGGGACAAGTTGCAGTTCAATATCGAGGGCCGTGAAGTCTCGGCCCGGGTGAGCTCGTTGCGTAAGGTGAACTGGGAGGAGATGCAGCCCAACTTTTTCATGATCTTCTCACCGGATCTGCTCCAGGATTATCCCGCCAGCTGGTTAGCTAGTCTGCGGGTTCCGGCGGGCGATCAACAATTGGAGGTGGAGCTGGTTCGTCGTTATCCGGCTCTGACCTTGATCGATACCGATAGCATAATGCTGCGCTTGCAAGGCGTGTTGGAGCAGATCAGCCGCGCCTTGGGGCTGATGTTTTCACTGGTGGCGCTGGCCGCCGTGTTGGTGCTCTTTACCCAGGTGCAGGCTGGAATTTCCCGCCGTTGGCAGGAGTTGGTGCTGATGCGCACCCTGGGTGCCGGTCAACGCCTGCTACAACGGACCCTGCGCTGGGAGCTGCTGGCCACCGGTTTGTTGGCTGGGGTTTCGGCTGCGCTGGGAACCGAATTGGTGATGCTGACCCTGCAGCAACTATGGAGTGAATTGGCCTGGCAGCCGCACTATCTGTTGTGGTGGGGACTGCCACTGCTGGGCGCAGCTCTGGTGATGCTTGCGGCTCAGGGGCCTATGCGCCGATTGCTGGGCTCAGTGCTGGCCAGCCGGTTGCGTCAGGGCGGCTAACCGTCCACCTGCCGTCTCGTGGTGGGGTGTCTCCCGGCTCAGGCCGGGGGACCTCAGGCTTCCGGTACCGAAAAATGGTTGTGGGTTGTTTTCAGGGCATGCTTCAGCGCCGAGATGAGTTTTGGGTGCTGAAACTGGAATCCAGCCTCCAGCAGTCGCTGGGGTACCACGTTCTGTCCGTACAGCAGGAGGTCGGCCATCTCGCCGAGTAGCAGCCGCAGTAGCCAGGCGGGTGTTCGCAGCCAGTGGGGTCTGCGCAGTGCCTGCGCCAGCAGGCGGGAGAACTCCTGTTGTGGCACTGCATGGGGGGAGGTGGCATTGTAAATGCCGTGGCAGTTGTCGTGGCCGAGCAAAAACAAAAACACCGCGATCAAATCCGGCAGGGCAATCCAGGAGAGGTATTGCTGACCATCGCCGAGTGGCCCACCCAAGCCGAGGCGATACGCCGGTAGCATCTTGGCCAGGGCGCCACCATCGACGCCCAGCACTACGCCAATCCTGACGATGCAAACCCGGCAGCCATAGTCCCTGGCTTCGAGCGCTAGCTCCTCCCAACGACGACACACTTCATGGCTAAATTCCGGATTGCTCCGGGTTTCATCTTCGTCCAGCGGATGACTATCCTGACGACCATAAAAGCCCACCGCCGAGGCATTGAGCCAAATCCGTGGTGGATTGGCGCAGCGCCGTAATAGTTCCAGCAGTGCCTCTGTGAGTAGCCAGCGACTCTCGCAAATTCGCTGTTTCTGGGCGGCACTCCAGCGTTTGTTGGCAATAGGCTCTCCGGCCAGATTGATGATGGCATCGAAGCCATCCAGGGAGTCCAGTTCATTCAGGGTTAGGTATTGATAAGCCGACGAATTCAATACCCGTTTCGCCCGCTCGGTGTTGCGGCTGAGGAGTGTGATGGCATGACTCTTACCCAAGGCAGCTAGCAGGTGCTGGCCAATAAAACCGGTGGCTCCGGTGATCAAGATGCGCATGGCGAACTCCGGTCTGGAAAGGTGTCGGGATACTACTGCTTTACACCGAATGAGTTTAGTCGTCCAGCGGGTTAACTTCGCCCGGTCGTCGGCATTCGATCATTCAGCTTGATGACAATCCTGTGATGTTATCCACATTTACTGTGGGTAAGTATGTAGATTAGTGCTGGAATTGCTGCAGATAGATGGCTACAGGGCAGCTGTGGCAGGGGTAAGCGTGGTTGAGGCCTCTGTTGGAGAAATGCGCCTGCTTTTACGGCAGCAGCTGTGATCTCCATCACTCATGGCAGCCGGTCATAAAAACAGGCCATGAAAAAAGGAGCGCCAGGCGCTCCTTGTCATGATCGGTTCAAGGACCGGATAGGCATTCGACTCAGGCGTCGACGACTACACCGGCTTGCTCGGACTGGATCGCCGTCAGAGCTATGGTGTAGACGATGTCATCCACCAAGGCGCCCCGTGACAGATCGTTGACCGGCTTGCGCATGCCTTGCAGCATGGGGCCGATAGAGACCAGATCCGCGGAGCGCTGCACCGCCTTGTACGTGGTGTTGCCGGTATTCAAATCCGGGAAGATGAATACAGTGGCTTGACCCGCAACCGGAGAGTTCGGCGCCTTGGACAGGGCTACATCGGCCATGATGGCGGCGTCATATTGCAACGGACCATCGATGATCAGATCCGGACGCTTTTCCTTGGCGATACGGGTCGCTTCACGCACCTTGTCCACATCCGCACCGGTACCCGAGGTGCCAGTGGAGTAGGAGATCATGGCGACGCGCGGCTCGATGCCGAAGGCGGTGGCGGAATCCGCTGACTGGATGGCGATTTCGGCCAGCTGTTCGGCATTCGGATCCGGATTAATGGCACAGTCACCATATACCAGCACTTGATCCGGCAGCAGCATGAAGAACACGGACGATACCAGCGAGGAGCCTGGTGCCGTCTTGATGATCTGCAGTGGCGGGCGAATAGTGTTGGCTGTGGTGTGCACGGCACCTGAGACCAGACCGTCGACTTCGTTACGTTCGAGCATCATGGTACCCAGCACCACGTTGTCTTCGAGTTGCTCACGAGCGACCACTTCGGTGATGCCCTTGGCCTTGCGCAGCTCGACCAGACGCGGTACGTAGCGTTCGCGCGCCACAACCGGGTCTATGATCTCGACGCGATCGTTGAGGATCACCCCTTGTTGCTCGGCGACACGGCGAATTTCATCCGGGTTGCCCAGCAGGACCGGACGGGCAATGCCGCGCTCGGCACAGATAGCGGCAGCCTTGACGGTACGAGGCTCGTCGCCTTCCGGCAGCACTATGCGTTTGTTGGCGTGACGAGCCAGCTCGGTGAGCTGATAACGGAATGCCGGTGGGCTCAGACGACGGGAACGAGTGGAGGCAGCCGTCAGCGACTCCAGCCAGTGTTTGTCGATATGGCCAGCCACATAGTCCTGGACCATTTCGATGCGTTCGATATCGTCGGCCGGAATTTCCAGGTTGAAGTTTTGCAGGCTGACCGCAGTCTGCCAGGTGTTGGTGTCGATCATCATGATCGGCAGGCCGGTTTGCATGGCTTGCAGGCACAGCGCCATCACCTGGGGCTCTGGATGATAGTTACCGGTCAGCAACAGGGCTCCGAGTTTGACGCCATTCATCGCCGCCAGACAGGCAGAAACGATCACATCGGAACGATCACCGGACGTCACCAACAGGCTACCCGGACGGAAATGCTCGACCATGTTATGGATGGAGCGGGCGCAGAAGGTGACCTGATGCAGACGACGCTTGTTGAGCTCGCCTTCGTTCAGGATCTTGGCGCTCAGATGCTTGGCCAGATCCTTGGCGCGAGGCGCAATCAGTTGGGTATTCCACGGGATGCAACCCAGAATGCGCAACGGGCTCTTGCCGAAGAATTGCAGCACTTCCAGGTTATTGGCCATCTCGGCACTGCTGTGGTGAGCTTCGAACATCTCGGTCAGATCAGGGCGGGTAACGCCATGTTCATCGACCGGAGCGCCCACCTTGTTGATGATGCAGCCGACGATACGCTTGTTCTGCACGCCACCAAAGTTGGAGCTGGTGAGCTCGATACGCTCTTTGAGTTTCTGGCTGGAATCGTTACCAGGATGGGTAACAAAAACCATGTCCGCATCCAGAGCGCTGGCGATGTCATAGTTCAGCTTGTTGGCGAACGGTTGTTTGTCGACGGGAACCAGACCCTCAACCACCACCACTTCGGCGCCACTCTCTTTGACGTGATTTTCATATAGCGCAACTATCTCTTCGAGCAATACAGCTGTATTGCCTGTGGAGATCATGTTTTCTGCGTAATGAAGGGAGAGTGGTTCGGGAGGGGTGATGTTGGAGCCTGCGCGGATAACGGCGGTAGAAGCTTCCGGACCTGAATGAGCGGGTTTCGGTTGAGCGACCGGTTTGAAGAAACTGACGTTGACACCGTGTCTTTCCATCGCTCGGACCATACCGAGACTCACGGAGGTAACGCCTACACCGGAGCCAATCGGGATAAGCATGATAGTGCGTGCCACTGGTGTATCCCCTAGTTGATGAACAAGTTGGCCAATTAAAAAAGGCTGCCTTCGGCAGCCTCGCTATTTTACCTAGTCTGAATCAGCCTGCCACCAATTCCAGCGCATCATGGGCAATTACCCACTCTTCGTTGGTGGGAATCACCATGGCGACCGTGCTGCCCGCTTCGGTAATGACACCTTGCTTGCCAAAACGGGCCTTCAGGTTGGCTTCGCTGCTTACCTTGAAGCCCAGCAGCGCCAGACGATTCAGGGTCATCTCGCGGATCGGTGCCGAGTTTTCACCGATACCGCCGGTAAACACCACGGCATCCAGACGACCATCCAGAGCTGCTATGTAGCTGCCGATGGTCTTAGCCAGGCGGTAGCAGTAGAGATCCATGGCGCGCTTGGCGGCGATGTCGGTGTCGTAATTATCTTCGGCGAAGCGGCAGTCGCTGGTCACTTCGGTCAGACCCAGCAGGCCGGATTCTTTGGTTAGCATGGTGTTGATATCGCCCATGCTCATGCCGAGGGTATCGTGCAAGTGGAAAATGATTGCCGGGTCGATATCACCACAGCGGGTGCCCATCACCAGACCTTCCAGCGGGGTCATCCCCATGGAGGTATCGACGGACTGACCATTCTTGATGGCACACACGGAACCACCATTGCCCAGATGGCAATTGATGATATTCAGTTCATTAACCGGCTTGCCCAAAGCTCCAGCGGCTTGCAGGCTGATGTAATAGTGGCTGGTGCCGTGCATGCCATAGCGGCGGATACCCTGTTCGGTATACATCTTGTAAGGCAGCGCATACAGGAACGCATGTTCCGGCATGGTTTGATGGAAGGCTGTATCGAATACTGCGACGTTCGGCAGTGTTGGGAATGCTTGCTGTGCGGCCTTGATGCCAACCAGATGGGCTGGATTGTGCAACGGAGCCAGAGCGACACATGCCTCTATGCCTTGCACAACCTCATCGGTGATGACCACAGAGGAGGTGAATTTTTCACCACCGTGAACTACGCGATGACCAATGGCATACAGGTTGTCGTTGAGTTCAGGATGTTTGGCCAGGATCTGGTTTACGATGAAGCTCATGGCCTCTTCGTGTGCAGCGCCGGCTCCGAGGTCAGCAGCATCTTTCTGACCGTCAAGTTTCCATTTGATCCGGGCATCATCCAGTTGCAGGCATTCAGCCAGACCGGACAGTTTTTCATCGCCATCGGTGGCATCGATCACGGCGAATTTCAGGGATGAACTGCCACAGTTAAGTACAAGAACCAGCTTGCTGCTCATTCGTAGTAAATCCTATCTATCTTTTTAAGGGGTTTACTGTCTGGAATGGGTAGTTTTCCAGCAGAGTTAACGTATGCTTACATTAAAGGTGCTGTCAGCGCGTCCGGCGTGGAACGTCTGCTCAGCCTCAGAATGTAGTCTGTGAGGCTCGACAAGGCGAAAAAGCCGGGTTAAAAATCAAGCGCCGGAAGAATACAGGGGAAGCATAAAAATAACAAAAAATTCTTGTAATAAGCATGTAACCATTTTCAACGTGTGGTTATTTGGCGTGAGGTAGTGGATATGACTTTATTTCAGAAAAAGATACAAATGGGACATCTTTACTTGCAGCTCTGGCCAAGAGAGAAATCTCTGGCGGCTATGTTCCCGGAAAATCGCATTATTGCCGCAGTAGAATTTGGCGTGAAGTGGTTGCCCGCACTGGCGGTGATGAGCCTGGTTTTGCAGTTTCATTTCGGGCAAGCCGCGCTGTGGCCCGTGGTGGTCACTAGCGTATTGTTTATGGTGAGCCTGCCGCTACAAGGGTATTACTGGTTAGGACACCGTGCTGAAACCCGGTTACCACCCTCTTTGTCACGCTGGTACAGCGACATTAACGAGAAAATGGGGCAGGCCCGCCATGCTCCCCAGCCGCGCTATCTGGAACTGGCTGAAACCCTGAATCAGGCATTCAAGAAGCTGGATCGGGCGGTTATTTACTCCTGATGCAGGCTCACAACAAAAAGCCACCGTGAGGTAGCTTTTTGGTTTGTGCTTTGCGGGCATCAACTAGTAGATCACGTTCGGGTGATACTTGCCGATGATGTCGCGGATGGTGTCCATGGTCTCTTTCTTGGGCGGATGGATGCCATCGAGCATGTACTTCTCACCCATGGCTTCCCACTTGTGTTTGCCCAGCTCGTGATAGGGCAGTAGTTCTACCTTTTCGACGCAACCGTCCAGCTCATCATGGATGAATTGCCCCAAGGCTTCGGCACCGGCGACATCATCACTCCAACTGGGAACCACCACATAGCGGATCCAGATCTTTTTGCCCTTCTTGGCCAGGTAACGTGCGAAATCCAGGCAATATTTGTTGCTGACATGGGTCAGCGGAATATGGATATCATCGTTCATGTGCTTGATATCCAGCATCACCAGATCCGAGACATCCAGCAGCGCATCCAGTGCCGCATCGTAGTGACGGACAAAACCATTGGTATCCAGGCAGGTGTGAATGCCTTGTGCCTTGCAGGCGGAGAATAATTCGGTGACGAACTCTTTTTGCAACGTGGCTTCGCCACCGGATGCGGTAATGCCACCGCCGGATGCATTGATAAAGTGGCGGTAGGTCAGCAAGTCTTTCATCAACTCATCGACGGTTACCTCGCGGCCCTCGCTGGTGTCCCAGGTGTCACGATTGTGGCAGTAGAGACAGCGCATCAGACATCCCTGCATGAAGACGATGAAGCGGATACCCGGTCCGTCGACGGTTCCGCAGGTTTCAACAGAGTGGATCCGGCCTTTGAGTGGCGCCGAGTTTGGCATAGAGAGGCTCCGGTAGATTGATTTACTTACTTTACCATTTTAAGCGATCGAGGCTTTGAACTCACTGCATTTAGGACTGCAGCCTATCCTGATTCTAGCCGACGACCAATAAAAAACCCCCGGCAGGCCGGGGGTTTTGTAGATCAATCACGCAATCCGTTATTACATGGATTGAGTGAAGGTCCGGGTGATGACGTCTTGCTGTTGCTCCTTGGTCAAGGAGTTGAAGCGAACGGCATAGCCAGAGACACGAATGGTCAACTGCGGATATTTCTCCGGGTTTTCCATGGCGTCGAGCAGCATTTCACGGTTCATGACGTTGACGTTCAGGTGTTGACCGCCTTCGAGGTTGGTTTCGTGATGGAAGTAACCATCCATCAGACCGACCAGATTCAGACGTTGGGACTCTTCTTGCTTACCCAGTGCGTTTGGCACTATGGAGAAGGTATAGGAAATACCATCCTTCGCGTAGGCAAACGGCAGCTTGGCCACAGAGGTCAACGAGGCAACAGCACCCTTCTGATCACGACCATGCATCGGGTTAGCACCCGGTCCGAACGGTGCGCCAGAGCGACGGCCATCCGGGGTATTCCCTGTCTTCTTACCGTACACCACGTTGGAGGTGATGGTCAGAACGGACTGAGTCGGGATCGCGTTGCGATAGGTCTTGTGAGTCTGGATCTTCTTCATGAAGCGCTCAACCAGATCGCAGGCGATGGAGTCAACGCGCTCGTCGTTGTTACCAAACTGCGGGTATTCGCCTTCGATTTCGAAGTCGATGGCCAGACCGTCTTCGTCACGGATTGGCTTGACCTTGGCGTACTTGATGGCAGACAGGGAGTCGGCAGTCACTGACAAACCAGCGATACCACAGGCCATGGTGCGGATCACGTCACGGTCATGCAGCGCCAGCTGAATCGCTTCGTAGCTGTACTTGTCGTGCATGTAGTGGATGATGTTCAGCGCGGTGACGTATTGGGTAGCCAGCCAGTCCATGAAATGATCCAGGCGATCCATGACATCATTGAATTCCAGGTATTCACCCTTGACTGGTTCAGTCTTGGGTCCGATCTGGATCTTCAGCTTCTCATCGATACCACCGTTGATGGCATACAACATGGTCTTGGCCAGGTTGGCACGAGCACCGAAGAACTGCATCATCTTGCCGATGATCATCGGCGAGACGCAACAAGCGATGGCGTAGTCATCGTTGTTGAAGTCGGTACGCATCAGATCGTCGTTTTCGTACTGGACAGAAGAGGTATCGATAGAAACCTTGGCACAGAACTTCTTGAAGCCGATCGGCAGCTGTTCAGACCACAGTATGGTCATGTTTGGCTCAGGAGACGGCCCCATGGTGTACAGGGTGTTCAGATAACGGAAGGAGCTCTTGGTGACCAGGGTCCGGCCATCAACGCCCATACCGCCGATGGATTCGGTTGCCCAAATCGGATCGCCAGAGAACAGGGTGTCGTATTCCGGAGTCCGCAGGAAACGGACCATACGCAGCTTCATCACCAGGTGGTCGATCAGCTCTTGTGCTTCTTGTTCGTTGATCAGACCCTTCTTCAGGTCACGCTCGATGTAGGCATCGATAAAGGTAGCGGTACGACCGAAGGACATGGCCGCGCCGTTTTGTGACTTGACCGCCCCCAGGTAACCAAAATAGGTCCACTGGACTGCTTCTTGAGCTGTGGTGGCTGGACCAGAAATATCGCAGCCATATTTGGCAGCCATTTCCTTGAGTTGACCCAGAGCGCGATGTTGTTCGCAGATCTCTTCACGCAGGCGGATGGTGGCTTCCAGATCGTCACCGGCTTCCATCTTGGCTTGCAGAGACTTGAACTGGGACAGCTTGTCAGCCATCAGGAAGTCGATACCGTACAGGGCTACACGACGGTAGTCACCGATGATACGACCACGGCCATAGGCATCCGGCAGACCGGTAATGACGCCAGACTTACGGCAATTCAGGATGTCCTTGGTGTAGACATCAAATACGCCCTGGTTGTGGGTCTTACGGTATTCAGTAAAGGTTTTCTTCAGTTGCGGATCCAGAGTCTTACCATAAACCTGGCAGGAGCTCTCGACCATCTTGATGCCGCCAAACGGCACTATGGCACGCTTCAGTGGCTTGTCAGTCTGCAGACCAACGATCTTTTCCAGACTTTGTTCGATGTAACCGGCATCGTGAGCAGTGATGGTGGAGGCAAGGTCAGTGTCGAAGTCAACCGGTGCATGAGTGCGGTTCTCTTCCTTGATGCCTTCCATGACCTTGTCCCACAGAGTGGTGGTCGCCTGGGTAGCACCAGCAAGGAAGGTTTCATCGCCTTCATACGGGGCGTAGTTCTTCTGGATGAAGTCGCGGGTATTGACTTCAGTTTGCCAAGCTCCGGATACGAAGCCTTCCCATGCCTTCAGACACTTTTCGTTAAGCTCTGCCATGTTTCATTACCTCTTCGGTATTGATGATCCAAGCTTCCGCTGCCACTTAGTGGTGACGACGGAAAATAAACCAGTAGGTCAAACCAATCATACCGCCACCACCGATGATGTTGCCTATGGTGACAGGGATCAGGTTGTTGATAATAAAGTGGCCAATGGTCAGATCCGCATATTTTGCCGGGTCTGCACCTATGGCTTGCCAGAATTCCGGGCCAGCAAAAGTTTGAATGGCGATACCGACCGGGATCATGAACATGTTGGCAATGCTGTGTTCGAAACCAGAAGCGACGAACATGGCCACTGGTAGAACCATGATCAGCGCCTTGTCGGTCATGGTGCGGCCACCAAATGCCATCCAGGCTGCCAGACAGACCATCAGGTTACACAGGATCCCCAGTGCCACCGCTTCGACGAAGGTATGATGAATCTTGTGCTGGGCCACATTCAATGCGGTCAGACCCCATTGGCCATTGGTGTTCATATACTGGCTACTGAGCATGATGAGAGCGACCATGATGAGGCCGCCGACCAGGTTGCCGAAGTAGACGACACCCCAGTTCTTCAACATCTGTGCCCAAGTGATCCGGTTAGCTGCACGAGCCACCAGGGTGAGCGTGGTGGAGGTGAACAGTTCGCCACCGAGGATGACGCACAGGATTAATCCCAGTGCGAAGCAAATCCCACCCGCCAGCTTGCTACCACCGGTCGCAATGACGGTGATGTAGAAAACGAAGGCGATGGCGATAAAGGCACCGGCGGTGATGGCCAGCATAAAGGTTTTGGCGGCGGGCTTGGTGGCCTTGCCGTAGGTGATATCTTCAGCAACGGCCGCGATGGCTTCGGGCTTCAGACAATCAAATGGAGATTCAGCTTTCACGTGATGGGCACCTGAGTTGTCATTTTACTGTCGTAATGATAGCAACAAAAACAAGGTTCAAATTTGCCTTGGATCAATTTTGGCCGGTTGGTTCTGTAATTTTACTACATATTAATCACGCTTTTGACACGGAGAATGGCCGGATTTGTGGATGATTTGTTGCAAAGCAACGGCCAAATACCAAGATGTACAAGCTGTAGGGTTTGAGTTCAGAGCGGCAGCATAGTTCATCATAGGCGCAGAAAGATGAATATGAAATGAAACAAAAGGAAAATGCGGTTGGGGCACCCTATGTCCACAAAAAAGGAGAGCCAGCCAAGGCTGACTCTCCTGCTGCATTATTGAAAAGCAAACTGCCGTTTGGCGGTTTGTAATTTTTCGTAGGCGGTGAGTAGTTTCTGATGCAGCGGATATTGGCTCAGACTCAGATCGCCGGCTTGTAAGCCGAAGAACCGGGCTTCACCGTGAATATGTGCCCAAACAACCTTGACCGTTTCTGCACCGAACATACATTCGAAGGCGCTCAGATAGAGCTGCGGATCCCGCTCTGGCGAGAGATGGAGCTCCAGACTGGCTTTGAGACAACGGAAAAAGTTGGCCCGTTCAGCGGTGAATATGGTGGCGTTAAACTCCAGCGTCCAGTCGGTCCACTCCAGTGCTGTTGCCAACTCTCCGGCGGCCAATGCCAACAGACTTTTGAGTTCGCCCACGCGCAGGGTATGCCAGCCACTGCTTTTCTCGACGGCCAGACCAATGAGTTCACGGACCCGGGTGCGATCATCGAAGCCTTCTTCATCCAGCATGTCGTAGAAGGCCATGTATTCTTCGGCAGTGCCCTGACTATCCGGCAGCGCGAGAACTGCTTCACGTAACCCAGCGCCCATATTGTTATTGGCGATCACCAGATCTTCTGCCGGGTAAATATCGGACATGCCTGGTACTAGGATACGGCAGGCATAAACCCCCAAATGTTCGTAGTCCGCGATATACACAGGCTGCTCGAGTTCGTGGAATATGCCGATCAGGTGGTTGAACTCCTGCTCTGTGCTGCCAGCAAAGTTCCAATCGGCGAAGGGGTAATCCTCACGGCTCTGGAACAGATCCCAACTGATAAGGCCTGACGAGTCGATGAAGTGGGTTTCCAGGTTGTGGTGATCGCCCACTTCGTCGTTATTGAACGAGGGCGGTGCGAAGACATCCAGATCCTTGAGACTGCGGCCCTGCAGTAATTCGGTGACGGTTCGCTCCAGTGCTACCTCAAAGCGAGGATGAGCGCCGAACGAGGCGAAACAGGTGCCATTGCTCGGATTGAATAACACCACGCAGATGACCGGGAACTTGCCGCCCAAAGACGCGTCGTAGCACAGGATCGGGAAACCTTCGGCTTCCAGAGCATCAATGGCGGCTTTAATCTCGGGAAAGCGAGCAATGACATCGGCCGGTATGGTCGGCAGGCTGATCGCCTCGGCAATCACCTTGTTTTTCACATAACGCTCAAAAACTTCCGACAGGGCCTGGGTGCGGGCTTCGGTCGCGGTATTGCCGGCACTCATGCCGTTGGAGACATAGAGGTTGGCGATGATATTCATCGGGATATACACAGTCTGCTGATTATCCTGACGCCCGAACGGCAGAGCGCAAATGCCGCGCTCCTCATTGCCGGATTGCAGATCGATCAGCATGTCGGCCGAGAGTTCACCCTCCGGATCGTAGAACTCCAGGGTGTAATCATCGAGCAGACCGTCCGGTAACTCGCCATCCTCGGGAATGGGGAACCATTGCTCGTTGGGATAATGAACAAAGTCGCCGTTCGCAATCTCCTCACCCAGATAGAAATCGGCAAAGAAGTAGTTGGTCGACAGGCGCTCAAAGTATTCGCCCAGAGCCGACGCCAAAGCGGCTTTCTTGCTGGCACCTTTGCCATTGGTGAAACAGAGTGGGCAATCCTTGTCCCGAATATGCACGGACCAGACATGAGGTACGGGGTTGAGCCAGGAGGCTTCTTCGATATCGAAGCCAAGTTCGCCTAGCTTGTGCTGGAAGCGTTCGATAGAGGCTTCAAGAGCCGCATCTTTACCGGGAATAAAGGTTTGCATGGGACAGGATTCCATAGGGCTGACATTGTTATCGTTCTGTTAATGGGTAACAGAGCGGCTAGTGTACTGGCTGAACGTATGGCTTGCCAGCAGGCTCTGGCCTGATCTCGGCAGGATCAAGCAGTTCGATGCAACTATTGCAATGATTGGCATGTGATGTTGCGGAAAACGACTTGCAGAGTTGCTGCCAATCCGTAATGTGGGGGGTCAGATTTTTATATTGTCTCCAGGGCAGGATTAATGATGAAAAAAGTAGGTTTGATCGGTTGGCGCGGCATGGTGGGCTCGGTATTGATGAGCCGTATGGTCGAAGAGAATGACTTCGCCAAGATCCAGCCGGTGTTCTTTACCACCTCTCAAGCGGGCCAGGCGGCTCCCAACTTTGGTAAAGATGCGGGTCAACTGCAAAGTGCTTATGACATCGACGCTCTGGCGGCGCTGGATATCATCATTACCTGTCAGGGTGGCGATTACACCAAAGAGGTGTATCCGAAGCTGCTGGCGACCGGATGGCAAGGTTACTGGATTGATGCGGCATCGGCTCTTCGCATGGAGCCGGATGCGGTCATCATTCTGGATCCGGTTAATGGACAGGTGATTGATAATGCCCTGGATCGTGGCATCAAGACCTATGTGGGCGGCAACTGTACCGTCAGCCTGATGCTGATGGGACTAGGTGGCCTGTTTGCCCACGATCTGGTCGAGTGGGTTTCCTCCTCTACCTATCAGGCGGCATCAGGGGCTGGCGCTCGTCACATGCGCGAATTGCTGTCCCAGATGGGAGCGCTGCGTGATGTGGTGGCCGCCGAATTGGCGGATCCTGCTTCAGCGATTCTGGATATCGAGCGCAAGGTGACAGCCGCCATGCGGGATGAGTCATTCCCGACCTCCCAGTTCGGTGCTCCGCTGGCCGGTAGCCTGATCCCCTGGATTGATGTGGCACTGCCGAATGGCCAGAGCAAGGAAGAGTGGAAGGGGATGGCTGAAACCAACAAGATCCTGGGTCGCGATGGTAGTCCGATTGCCGTAGATGGTAACTGTGTTCGCATCGGTGCCCTGCGTTGCCACAGCCAATCCTTCACCATCAAACTGAAGAAGGATGTGCCGCTGGATGAGATCCATCAGCTGCTGGCCAGCCACAATGACTGGGTGCGGGTCATTGAGAATGATCGGGCGGTGACCGTCAAAGAGCTGACCCCCGCCAAGGTGACCGGAACTCTGAATGTGCCCGTAGGACGTCTGCGCAAGATGAATATGGGCAACGATTTCCTGTCGGCGTTCTCCGTCGGCGATCAACTGCTGTGGGGCGCTGCCGAGCCACTGCGCCGCATGTTGAATATTCTGCTCGCCAAGGCATGAGTTTGGGCAGACAACCATGACACACAAGAAGGGCCACGAATGTGGCCCTTCTTATTGGGGTACAAGGCGGGTTGAGTGTTCAGTCCGAGGATTGCACCGATTAATGCAGGGCCAGGAAACCCAACATCAATAGTGGTCCCAGCAGACTGAGGATAAATCCCGATACTACGGCAATCGGAACCATCATTAACCCTCCGGATTTCTGAATGATGGGCAGGGTGAAATCCAGAGCGGTTGCCCCGCCGAGGCCGATAGCGGCTGAGGGATGGCGGCGCATCAGTAACGGAATGAGCACTATAGCCAGTAATTCGCGCGTCAAGTCATTGAGAAATGCTGCGCTACCCAGGATCGGACCCAACTCGCCGCCCACCAGAATGCCAGACAGTGAATACCAGCCAAACGCCGATGACAGTGCCAGACTCTGATACCAGGGATATCCCAATAGAACTCCCGCGATCAAGCCTCCCACCCAGCTACTGACGACCAGGGTTGCGGCAATCTTCAAGGCCCATGCATTCAGTAATATTTGCCGCAGTGTCATACCGGAGTTGCGCATCTGGATACCGATAAAAAACAGCAACAGCATCAGTGCCCAGTTACTCCAGGTATGTACAGGTATGCTGTTCGGCTCCAGAAGCCAGCCGATGCCAAAGCCGAGAACAACGACCAGGGCCATGCGCAGTGATTCCGCCATCATGTGCCACTTGGACTGCGCCACTAAACCGTCTTCTTCTTGTAATGGCGGGCGACCACGATCCTGCCACCAGAGAGCTAACAGATTGCAGCCACAGATGCAGCCAGCAAAGAGTGCCACTGTTTGTACCAGTTGCAGTATGTGTTGATCCAGATTGTCGATGAAGGCTAGCCCTATCCCCATCAATGCCAGGATCAAATAAACCATTTGGCTGGTCAGCCATTGCAATCGTTTCAAAAGCGATTGGGACGGGACGCGGATGGTATAGCCAAGAACCAGGGGCAGCATGATGAGCAGGATATCGAAGAACATGAGCAATTCCGAAATGGCTTGGACCCGGAATGTTGCCTGTTTGTTGGCACGGGAGCAACCCCAGAGCATTGAGAGCGCAGAATGTGATCTGTCCCTGGTTTTAATCAGACCAGTTGGCACTGGAGCCAGGTGGTTCAGGCTAGGTTTACATGGTGGCGGATATCGTTTTCAAGAGCCGTCCTGTCATAAACAACAGGCGCTCAAAATCGAAGGATTATGCTTTTGTTTATGGTCTATGTTTGGAAATGAAATTAGATAAAAATTGGTTAGACCAATGAGAGGAGTTGTTATGGTTGTCAACGAGCGGCAGAGTGTGCGGACCCGGTCCGAGCAATGGCCACATCATGATTTTACAATCAGTGGGGCATGTAGCTATTGGTTGGATGCACAGGCTGAGGCCATGGTTATGGCCCTGGATCGCTTGGTGTCCTATCCCAGCTACTCGTTGTCGACACCTTCAGACCATGACTCAGAAGCTGTGATGCCATTTGGTCAGGCCATTGCGGATTGTCTGGATGAGGCTCTGGACCTGGCTCGGCAGTTCGGCTTCAGAACCTATAAAGATCCGGCTGGCTTTTATGCTCATATCGAGTTGGGTACTGGCTCTGAGGTGATCGGTATTTTGTGTCATCTGGATGTTCACAAACCGGAGGATGAAGCAACCTGGTTTAGCTCGCCTTTTCATCTGGATGTGCGCAATGGCTTGCTGTATGGCTGTGGAACTCAACAAAGCAAGGGGCCCTTTATTGCGGCGTTATTTGCTCTCAAAGCATTACAGGAATCCGCGCAACCACTTCGGCATACAGTCCGGTTGATTCTCGGTACTGATGCACATCAGCAATGGCGCTGTATGGATCGCTATCTGGCTTGTGAAGCTGCACCCAGCTTCTCTTTTTCGCCTACTTCCCGTTTTCCGGTGGTGTATGCAGAAAAACGTCTACTGCAAGTATCGTTGCATGGTCCGGCCTCGACCGAGCTGATGCTGGCGTGTGGTGGGGCCCTGGATCGTGTTCCAGATCGGGCGCGCTATTCCGGCAAAAAACAAAAGTTGTTACAGAAAAAACTCGATGCTTTTGGCTATCTCTGGCTGGAAGACGCTGGAACGACCGTGGTTATGGGACAAATGGCATCGTCTGCACACTGTGACCACGAGGGGGTGAATGCGATAGTCCGCCTGTGCCGTGGTCTGCAAGCGATTGGTTATCAGCATCCGGCTCTGGGATTCTGTAGCCTGGTGGTGGGAGAAGATCCCCACGTCCGGGCCTTGTTGGGCGATGTCGAGGATGAGTGCAGTGGCAAGTTAACACTGAATCTAGCGCATCTGCAGCTGGATAAGCAGGGGAGTCGCATCGATCTGGATCTTCGGGTACCAGTGCATATTGATTTCGATCTGTTTCAACAAAGGTTGCGGCAAGCGGTGTCGAGGTTGGGATGGAGCTATCAGGAGCTGGCCCATGTTCCGCCTTTGTATGTGTCAGCTACATCGCCAGCGGTTATTCAGTTGAGTCAGGCCTATCAAGAGATGACCGACGAGCAACGGACACCCTCGGTTTCTAGTGCAGTCAGTTATGCGCGCTCGTTACCGAATTGTGTACCATTCGGAGCCTTGCCAACCGAATATCCAGTGGTTACCCAGCAAGCTAACGAACATGTCGCTTTGAATGACTTATTGCAGGCCAGTAAAATTTTTGCCTGTGCCTTAAGCCGATTGCAGCAGATCCCGTTAGGGATCTCGGTGGGGCGCCAAAGTTGATCGTTTGCACCCCTATGCATCACTAGCGCGCTATTAATGCAAATATTGCGGTTTTTTTGAATTTTAATTCGGCTTTCCGCTTCTCAATCTGCTGTTCATCTTGTAATTTGTGATCACTCTGGTATTTCTCTGCTGAGTGAGCGCGGTTTAATCATTCTGATAAACCGAGGCCTGGAAGGCACATTAAGAAACAAGGTTGTTGACGCATGAGTGACGTAGCCACGCTTGAGGTCCGAAATCTACACAAGTATTTCGGATCTCATGAGGTTTTAAAAGGCATCAATCTAACGGCCCACAAAGGGGACGTTATCTCTATCATAGGTTCTTCCGGCTCCGGTAAATCAACATTCTTACGTTGTATCAATCTGTTAGAAACTCCTTCATCCGGTGATGTGCTGGTGCATGGCGAGTTGATTCGCATGAAAGCCAATAAACTCGGTGAACGGAATCCGGAGAGTCGGCAACAGGTTGAGCGGATCCGCTCCCGGCTGGCGATGGTCTTTCAGAGCTTCAATCTGTGGTCTCATTTGACCGTATTACAAAATGTCATTGAGGTCCCGATCCAGGTCCTTAAAGTCCCCCGCGCCGAAGCCACCGAGAAAGCCGAGATGTTGCTGCACCGGGTTGGCTTGTACGAGCGCCGTGATTACTACCCAGGGCATCTCTCGGGCGGCCAGCAACAACGAGCCGCGATTGCCCGTGCTCTGGCCGTCGATCCGGAGGTCATGCTGTTTGACGAGCCCACGTCAGCCCTGGATCCAGAGCTTGTGGGGGAAGTTTTGCAGGTCATGCGCACCCTGGCGGATGAGGGACGAACCATGCTGGTGGTGACCCACGAGATGTCATTTGCCCGGGATGTTTCAGATCGGGTCATGTTCTTGCATCAAGGAGTGGTAGAAGAGGAGGGCGACCCGAAGCAGGTCTTCTCAAACCCGACATCAGAACGTTTCAAACAATTTATTTCGTCCATCTATTAATCAGGTCAAGGAGTTAGATATGAAGAAGGTATGGGTTACGGCCGTTATGGCGCTGGTTCTGGCCACTGGTGTACAAGCCAAGGAGTGGAAAGAGGTTCGTATTGGTATCGAGGGCGCTTATCCTCCGTTTTCCCGGACTGAAGCCAATGGCGATATGACTGGCTTTGATGTTGATATGGCCAATGCACTGTGCGTCGAAATGAAGGTCAAGTGCACCATTGTCAAGCAAGACTGGGACGGCATGATCCCGAGTCTGCTGGCGCGTAAATTCGATGCCATCATTTCGACGATGGATATCACCCCAGAGCGTCTCAAGCGGGTTGATTTTTCTGATAAGTATCAGCATGTCCCGGCTCGTTTTGCCACCAAGAAGGGTACCCCGCTGGAATTGACCGCTGAATTCATGAAGGGCAAGAAAGTCGGGGTTCAACGCGCCACCTCGATGGATTCTTACATCACAGATAACTTCCCGGGCTCGGACATCAAGCGTTATGGTACTGCCGAAGAAGCGTATCTGGATCTGAAGTCCGGCCGCATCGACTATGTGCTGGCTGATTATGCCTCCTTGCTGGATGGTTTGATCAAGAAGGAAGATGGCAAGGATTACGAGCTGGTCGGCCCGGGCCTGACCGATCCGCGCTGGTTTGGTATTGGTGCCGGCGTCGCCCTGCGTAAAGGTGATGCTGACTTGAAGGCACTGTTTAATCAGGGCATCAAGGATCTGCGTGCCAATGGCAAGTACAAAGCCATCAACGACAAGTACTTTGATTTTGATGCCTTCGGCGAATAATCACCTGAGTCGTAGACGGGCCGGCGGGCCCGTCGTCAATGGATGTGACGATGTTTGATTTAAAGGGTTACGAGGCTTCCTTGCTGGAGGGGGCCTGGATGACATTGCAGGTTTCCCTGCTCTCTGTAGTGCTGGCCATGGTGCTTGGCATGATAGGTGCTGTGTCGAAATTATCCCGCTATCGGATGGCCAAGCGTCTTGCGACCCTCTACACCACGGTTGTCCGCGGTATTCCGGATTTGATCCTGATGATGCTGCTGTTTTTCGGCGGTCAGGTGTTCGTCAATTTTCTTTGTACCCAGATTAATGAACATCTCAATGACTGGGTGCTGCAAGGTAATGCCCAGCACGAATGGACGGCCTATGTGCCGGAATATGTCGATATCAGTCCATTTATTGCCGGTGTGCTGACCATTGGTTTTATCTTTGGTGCCTACATGACCGAAACTTTTCGTGGTGCCATTTTGGCCGTCGATCGGGGTCAGCTGGAGGCGGCTGCCGCTTATGGGATGACGCCGTGGCAGGTGTTTCGCCGGGTGCTATTTCCGCAGATGGTGCGTCATGCTTTACCTGGATTTGGCAATAACTGGCTGGTCTTGCTCAAAACTACGGCGTTGGTTTCTGTTATTGGACTCGATGACATGGTGCGCAAGGCTGGACTGGCAGCAGGAACGACTCAGTTGCCGTTCACCTTTTACATGGCTGTTGCCTTGATCTTCCTGGTGTTTACCGCGTTTTCGACCACTCTGCTCAAATGGGCCGAACGTCACTATTCGATTCAGACGAGGTAAGCCATGTTTGATTTTTCCATCATTCTGCAAGAATGGCCCACCTATCTGCAGGGGCTTGGCAATACCGTCTGGCTGGTGGCTGTTTCATTGATTCTGGGGTTGTCCATTGCCATCCCGCTGGGCATCTGCCGCAACAGTACAAACCCGTTATTACGGTTACCGGCCTGGGCTTATATCTATTTTTTCCGCGGCACCCCTATGCTGGTGCAGTTGTTCATCATCTACTACGGGGCCGGACAGTGGGATGGCTTGCGCAACTCCTGGGCCTGGGAGTGGTTTCAGGAAGCATGGTTCTGCGCTCTGCTCTCCTTTACCTTGAACACGGCGGCTTACACCGCAGAAATTGTGCGTGGTGCGATCCGGACCATTCCCAAGGGCGAGATTGAAGCGGCTCAAGCCTTTGGCATGACACCCTGGCAGACCATGACCTGTATCCTGTTGCCGAGCGCCCTGCGTCGGGCGCTACCGGCCTATAGCAATGAGGTCATCTTCATGCTGCATGGTTCTGCGGTTGCCGGGATCATCACCATAGTGGATCTGACCGGCGCGGCGCGGATCATCAATGCTCGCTATTACAGTCCGTTTGAGGCCTTCCTGACGGCTGGCGTGCTCTATATGGTGCTGAGTCTATGTATCGTCTGGGTCTTCCGACGGTTGGAGCAGCGCTGGCACGTACATTTAAGGCCGCGAAGCGTCTAGGTTCTGCTGCTGGTGACACGGTGACATGCTACTATGTCACCGTTTTTCCTTTCTGGGGTTCTTAAGGAGCCTGTCGTTGCGCGCTGTGTTGTTCATTTTACTGCTGCTTTATGGAGTCTTACCGCTCCAGGCGGCCGAGCAGGTCGTTTTTGCCGCTGAACCCTCCTGGTTGCAAGCTGTTGCCACTCCGACGTCGCCCCCTCAAGCGGCGGTTTCGGGTCAACGTTATCTGTTAGTGGATCGACAAAATTATGTTGATTCATCTCAGGTACAACGATTCAGTCGATTCGTCATCCAGATCACCAGCACTGAAGGGCTGGAGAAGGCATCGCAACTGGCGTTCGACTTTGATCCCAGCTACGAAACGCTGACCATCCACAAGGCACAAGTCTGGCGCGCCGGCAAAGCGTTGGACCGTCTTGAGCCGGATGAATTGCGGGTGTTTCAGCGCGAGGCCAATCTGGAACGTTTTCTCTACTCCGGCACGCGAACGGCGTATCTCATATTGCCCGATATCCGGGTTGGTGATGTGTTGGAATACAGTTACACGGTGCAGGGCAATAATCCTGTCATGGCCGGACGTTACAGCGAAATGCTGGCCATGGATTGGGATATCCCGATTGCGAGCAATAGTTTGCGCTTGCTGGTGGCGCCAAGTCGCGCCCTGTTTTTTCAGGCTCCCAAAGAGAGCAATGTTCAGGTCAAAGTGAGCGAATCCTCCGGGCGGCGTGAAATTTTATGGCAACAAGAGAACGTCCCTGCGGTGGAGTTGCAATCTGATACTCCAGCTTGGTACAGCCCGAATCGCATCCTGAGCGTCAGTGAGTTTGCCAGTTGGGCCGATGTCGCCCAGTGGGCCATGCCCCTCTACGATGATGCGGCGGCTGTGGATCCCACTGTGCAGTCCCTGGCCGATCAGCTGGCTGCGGATCAGGATGCAGCCGGCAAGGTGATGGCGGCCCTGCATTTTGTTCAGCAGGAAATCCGCTATCTGGGCATGGAAGATGGTATCGGTTCACACCGACCCCGGCATGCCGCCGATACCCTGTATCGCCGTTATGGCGACTGTAAAGACAAGACGGTTTTGTTGATGGCGCTGCTCAAGGCGATGGGCTTCAAGCCCTCGGCCGCACTGGTGAGTCTCGATCAGGGGGCAGGTCTTCCCAATCAGCAGCCTTCGCCCTACCTGTTCGATCACGTCATTGTGACCCTATTACTGGATGGCCAGCGGTTATGGCTGGATGGCACTGTGCTGAACCAGGGGGATCGTCTGGATACAGTGGCGGTACCCTATTATCGTTATGCGTTACTGGTGGCCGCCGAGGCCACTAGTCTGACACCGATGGATAGTGAGTATCGCCCCGCCGAGGTCTCGGTCCGTCATGAGCTCTGGGTGCAGAAAGATCAGAACCGGTTGCAGATTGAAAGCCAGTATCAGGGGGAGCAAGCCGAGCAGCAGCGTAGCCAGTGGCTGAACAGCACACCGCAAGCGATGAGTCGCCGCTTTGAGGACTATTACGCGCGTATCTATGGTGATCTGGTGACAGTCGGTGCCGCCCAAGTCAGTGATGACCGACAACTGAATCAGTTGGTGATGCGAGAAACCTATCTGACGCCAGGCGGCCAGCAGTTTGTTGCCGAGCAGGGATTGGATATCTACGCCGACCTGCTGGATAGCTACCTGAAGGATGTGGATAGCAACCGTACCCAGCCTCTGATGCTGTCAGCCCCCATCCGCTTGAAGCAGGAGTTCCTGGTTCATTTGCCCAAGCCCATGCAGATAGCACCCTACCAGTCGACGCAAGATAATGCGGTATTTCGTTTTGGTTTGCAGGTGGAGCCACTGGATAAGCAGTTGCTGCGTATCAGCTATCGTTACGAGAGCCTGCTGGATAGCGTCCCAGTCGCTGAGCTAGCCCGTTATCGGGAGCATGTGCGTCGAGCCAAAGAGCAGCTGAGCCTGAACTTTTCACTGCCGATGCGTTAATTGTCGCGCCAGTGAGCCAGTGAAGTGTGTCGAATGTGGCCCTTCGGCATCTAGATAGTGATTCGCATCAAGGGGCTGCCAAGCCCCTTGATGCTTTCTGAGTGTCGCAGACGAGCGATAGTCGATTGGATGCTAACGGAATGACGCCCAAATCGGGGCGTGGTCCGAGGGCTTTTCGACACCGCGCAGTGGGTAGTCGATCCCGGCTTCTTCGAGACGAGCCAGCAGCGGAGCCGTCGCCAGGATCAAATCGATCCGCAAGCCGCGGTTTTCATCAAATCCCTTACTGCGATAATCAAACCAGCTGTAGCGATCCTGGGTATCGGGAAACAGATGGCGGAAGGTATCGATAAGTCCCCAGCCTTTGAGGCGGGCTAGCCATTCGCGCTCTTCGGGTAAAAATGAGCACTTACCTTCTCGCAGCCAACGCTTGCGATTGCTTTCGCCGATCCCGATATCGCAATCTTCCGGTGAAATGTTGATGTCACCCATCACCACCAGCTCCTCGTCCGGCTGATGCTGCTCGAGTAGCAGGCTCTGCAAATCGGCATAGAATTTTTCTTTAGCGGGAAACTTGGTCGGATGATCGCGGCTCTCCCCTTGGGGGAAATAGCCATTCATCACGGTAAGACGGCGGCCATCTGCCAGCAAAAAACGGGCGCTGATCAGACGGCGCTGAGCCTCTTCGTCGTCGCCAGGAAAACCACGGCTCACCGATTCCGGCTCCTGCTTGCAGAGTAACGCCACACCATAATGTGCTTTCTGGCCATGAAAATAGACGTGGTAGCCCATGGCTTCGACATCGGCACGCGGGAAGGCGTCATCATGCACCTTGATCTCCTGCAGGCCGATAATATCGGGTTGGTGGGTATCAATCAGCGCCTGTAGTTGCGGAAGTCTGGCGCGTAAGCCATTGATATTAAAAGATACTATTTTCATTCGGTCTCTCTTGTCGGCTCGGCTGGCGGATCATGGGCGACTTTTTTGTGCCTGTAGATCCTCTTGTAGTTTGCGTAGTCGCTCCAACTGGGTTGGATTGAGCTGGACCCCGTCGAGCAGCGCCAGAGTGCCCTTGCACTCGTTCAGCAGCTCGGT
This sequence comes from Enterobacterales bacterium, assembly GCA_038247115.1. Taxonomy (GTDB): domain Bacteria; phylum Pseudomonadota; class Gammaproteobacteria; order Enterobacterales; family Aeromonadaceae; genus Pseudaeromonas. The sequence goes on from JBBRVG010000020.1 coordinate 46,939, forward strand.
CTGGGGTTTGCCATGACTCTTGGTCAATTGCAGTAACGCTTGCGCCTTGTTGATGGCAGCATTGGTGTTGGCGGGAGCTCTCCGCAATGCTTCGCGGAAGCAGCCCAATGCCTCTTCAATCCGGCCTTGGGTATAGGCTTTGATCCCTTGTTCGTTGAGCTCCCGATACTTTTGTTGCCGCTCTTGCTGGGCTTTATCCTCGAAAGTGGTGCGGACACAGGTTAATAACAGGGGTTCGACATTTTCTTGTTGTCGCAGCAGGGGTTGCAACTGTTCGGCATACTCATATTCGCCCAGCTGAGCTAACCCCAGCACCATATTGCTGAGCAGCGGGGAGGCCATGGTGGCGGGCTCGCTCTGGTAAGGCTGAATGGCCTTGTAGAGCATCTTTTTGCCACGTACCGCTTCTCCCCGTGCGATTTGAACGCGCGCCTGGCAGATCTGTTCGAAAGTGGGGAAGTCAAATTCGCTCTCGACCAGGGTTTGCCGGCAGCGCGAGAGGGCATTACTCACCTGTTTCTGCAGGTTCCCGATATGGTAGGGGTCACTACTGGTCATGGCGTAGAGGATCAGGCAGTGGATATGGCTGCCCAGCAGTTGGGCATTCTTGGCATGGTCGTAGCGATTCAGATCCAGCATGGTGGCCGTGGAGTCCCGGGCGCGCAAGTAGTCACCTTGTGCCAGTGCCATCTCAGCCAATTGCCGATGCAGCATGCCGGACTGCGGGGATATTTCGGTGGCTCGACTGAGGGTATCCAGAGCATCCTGCGGGTTATTACTGTCTAACTGGGCGGCCGAGAGCCAGCGGTAGGCGTCCACCATCAGTGGGCGCAATCGTAAGGCGGTATTCAGGTGCGCGATCGCATCTTCGTACTGGCCGAGTAAATGGCAGACCTTACCCAACCCCAGTCGCAACCAACTGGACTCGCTGCTGGCCAATCCTTCGCGTAGTACGGCCCGCGCAGCCATAGGATCGTCGAGACGGATATGCATCTCCGCCATCATGCAGCGGCAGAAGGTCGCATATTTAGATCCACTCTCGACGACGGGTTGGCACTGGGCTATGACAGCAGCAAAGTCTTCTTTCTCCAAGGCGATAAAGATGCCTTTGAGCTCCTGCTTGCGTTGCAAGGCGCGCTGTAGACGTTGTCGCAACTGCTCTTGGGAGAAGGGCTTCATCATATAACCATCGGGTTCACTCTCCAGGGCACTGAGTACCATGGCGCGGCTGTTGTCACCGCTGATGATGAAGACGATGGATTCAGGAGGCAGCAGATGTTGTTCGCGCAGATATTCCAGCAGTTGGCGCCCGTTCTCTCCCATGCCCAGGTTGTAATCGAGCAGATAGATGTCGAACTCTTCTTTCTGGCAACGGCGACGAGTCTCTTCGGCTGAACCGAGAATGGTGACTTTATTGAATCCAATATTGATCAACATCGCCTTCATCAGCACCTGAAACGAGCGTTGATCATCGACCAGGAGAATTTTTTTGTCCCGGAATAGCGAGGAGATGCTGGTGGTCGTTGTGTCTTGTACGAGCAGATCTGTCATCGCGACAAGTTCATTGGCTGGCCCGGAGGGCGGTGGGCATACTATAACGGAATTTGTTTCAATACGGACGAGAAGAAGGTTGGCTTTTCATGGTGCAGTGAGCAAGAAAATGGTGGAGGGAGAAGGATTCGAACCTTCGAAGGCAGAGCCGTCAGATTTACAGTCTGATCCCTTTGGCCGCTCGGGAACCCCTCCACGGGATAACCTTGTTAACGCTAGATGTATTGATTTACTTAAGAGGAATGGTGGAGGGAGAAGGATTCGAACCTTCGAAGGCAGAGCCGTCAGATTTACA
>JBBRVG010000021.1:0-48418 GCA_038247115.1 Enterobacterales bacterium
CTTAACAGCAGGGTTGAGCTGAATTCGAGCTGTGTGTCGGACGATTCGGCAAAGATTTGCCGCATACTGCTGGAGAGGATCAGGCTGTCATTCCAGTGATAACCGACACCGGAGCTGAGTTGATAATTTTGCTGCGTGCTGCCGTCAACATTAGGCCTGGCGGCGCCGGTTTCAAAGAAGGAGTACCAACCTTTCCAACTCTCCTGATACCCCCCCTTGAATTGCCAGTCGTAGATCAGCTGTTGTTTGGCATACAAATTTTGTTCAAGGAGGGATGGGTTATAAGAGCTGACATAAAGGTGTTCGCCGAGAGCAGTTTTCCCCTGGCCAAGGCTGTTCAACGTCGCTTCTGCCCGGCCCATCAGGGCCAGCATACAGATAGCAAATATGAGACGGTAGCCTTGTCGGTTCATGGAACTCCCTACGTACAATGAGGATAAGCATGGCACAGCGGCGATCAAGGATCAGTGAGCCAGACGGTGTTTTTATGTGCCGCACCACTATCCATCCAGGGGATCTTCATACCAGTGCTGGCATTCCCAGTGGGCTGGCGCTAGATTGGCGCCCTCGTGGGAGAGGGAGATGCTATGGAACTCATTTTTATCCTGATGGCGCCGGCGCGACCGGAAAATGTCGGTGCTGCCGCTCGGGCACTCAAAACCATGGGCTTTGCCCAATTACGGATTGTCGCCAGCGACGTGCATACCCGTGATGAGGCGCAATGGGTCGCTCATGGCGCACAGGAATTGCTGACCAGCGCACAACGGTTTGATGATCTGCCTGATGCCTTGGCTGATCTGGATTTGGTTGTGGCTACGACGGCTCGGCAGCGCGGTGAACACTACCGATATTTGACGCCGGATGAGGTGTGCCAGCAGATCCGCAGCAAACCCAGCTTAGGCCGCATCGGCATTCTGTTTGGTTGTGAAGAGTCTGGTTTGTCCAATGCTCAGCTGGCGCAGGCCGACTTGGTTAGCTATTTGCCGTTGCGGGTGGGTTATCCCTCTTTGAATCTGGGGCAGGCCATCATGCTATATGCCTATGAGCTTTCCTCATTATTCGACGGTGAAACATCCCTCGAACCGGCCGCTCTACCCGAGCAGGCACAGGTTCATGCTCTGCAACACCAATCAGAACAAATACTCGATACTATTGGTGTATCTCAGGATGAAAAACTAAGAAAGTGGGTGCTTGATGGTATTCCTATGCTGGCACAACGGGATATGAACCTGTTACATCTGCTGTGCAAGGATCTGGCCAAAGCCTTGGCAAACTCAAGAATAGATTGACAGCTACTGGGGCAATCCGGTATTGCTAAGCGCGTTTATTCATTCAGGTTTGATTTCCAACATGCTGTCAGTGATCACCCGCACCACCACAATTACCATTACCGACACCACCTTGGGTGGTATCGGGGCGGGCTGCTGAGTGCACTGACAACAGGTTCAGAAATTTCAAAAGCCCGTACCCCTAAAGGTACGGGCTTTTTCGTTACAGGGAGATGTGTATGCGTGTTTTGAAGTTTGGAGGCTCTTCACTGGCTGATGCCGAGCGTTTTCTGCGGGTGTCGGACATTGTAGTTAACAACCAGCAGCAAGCTCAGGTGGCGTTGGTACTGTCGGCTCCGGCCAAGGTGACCAATCATCTGGTTGCCTTGGTTGAACAGACTAGCCGGGGGTTGGATGCGTCAGAAACCCTGGTGCAGATTGAAGGGATCTTCACTCGCCTGATTGCTGGTTTAAAGAGTAAATATCCAGCGCTGGATGACAGCAAACTCAAGGCGCGAATGGACGCGGAATTTGCCGGTGTCCGTCGTCAGATGCAAGGCATTACCCTGCTGGGCCAATGCCCGGATAATATTCAGGCGCAGATCCTCAGCCGCGGTGAGGCCCTCTCCATTGCCTGCATGCATGAATTGCTGAGTGTTCGTGGTCATGAGGTGGTGCTGATTGACCCGGTCAAGTTGCTGCTGGCTGAAGGTGGCTTCCTGGAGTCCCACGTCAACATCGATGTTTCCCGTGCCCGTTTCCAAGCCGAGCCACTCAAGGCAGAAGCTGTTTATTTAATGGCAGGATTCACCGGTGGCAACGAGAAGGGTGAATTGGTGTTATTGGGCCGCAATGGCTCGGATTACTCCGCTGCCTGTTTGGCCGCCTGTGTCAGCGCCGAGTGCTGCGAAATTTGGACCGATGTGGACGGCGTCTACAGTTGTGATCCGCGTCTGGTGCCCGATGCGGTACTGCTAAAGCGCATGTCCTATAAAGAAGCGATGGAGCTTTCCTACTTTGGTGCCAAGGTTCTGCATCCGCGTACCATAGCGCCCATCGCTCAATTCCATATTCCTTGCCTCATCAAGAACAGCTTCAACCCGCAGGGCGAGGGTACTCTTATTGCCGAACAGGGCGATGACGAGCTGCCGGTGAAGGGGATCTCCGATCTGGCCGGTATCTCCATGATCAACGTCAGTGGTCCCGGTATGAAAGGCATGGTGGGCATGGCCGGTCGTATCTTCACCGCTGTCTCACGTGCGGGGGTCTCCATCACGCTGATCACCCAGTCGTCGTCCGAGTACAGCATCAGCTTCTGCATTCACACCTACGATGCCGAGAAAGCCCGCTTGATCCTCGAAGAGGAGTTCGAGCTGGAGCTGAAGGCCGGATTGCTGGAAGCAATCGAGATGCGCCATGAGCTGGCCATCATCTCTGTGGTGGGAGATGGCATGCGCACCAGCAAGGGCGTTGCCGCGCGTTTCTTCCTGTCGCTGGCACAGGGCAACATCAATGTGGTGGCCATAGCACAGGGCTCCAGTGAGCGCTCTATCTCTGCCGTGGTAACCAAGGGTAAGGTCAACGAGGCCATCAAGGCGTGTCACCAGAACTTCTTTACCAGCATGCAATTTATCGATCTCATCCTGGTCGGGTTGGGCGGTGTCGGTGGTGCCTTGCTGGAACAAATCCGTCGCCAACAGCCGGTGCTGGCTGCACAGGGTATCGGCTTGCGAGTGGTCGGTCTGGCAAACTCCCGTAAATTGGCGTTGAACCGCGATGGCCTGGATCTGGCCAATACGAGTGTTCTGCTCGAAGAGGCGGCCCACGGGTTCACGCTGGCGGCGGTCAAAAAATTGGTCGACGATAGTCACCTCATCAACCCTGTGATTGTTGACTGTACCTCTGATGAGTCTGTTGCCAACCAGTATGCCGACTTCCTGGCGGCTGGCTTCCATGTGGTCACGCCGAACAAGAAAGCCAATACCAGCTCCATGGCCTATTACCGTGAACTGCGTAAAACCGCACAATTGACACGTCGTAAGTTCCTGTACGAAACCAACGTCGGTGCCGGCTTACCGGTCATCGAGAACTTGCAGAATCTGATCAAGGCAGGCGACAAGCTTAAAGCCTTTGACGGCATCCTCTCCGGCTCCTTGTCCTTTATCTTCGGCAAGCTGGATGAAGGCATGAGCTTCTCCGAGGCTACCTTGACCGCCAAGGGCAAGGGCTTTACCGAGCCGGATCCGCGCGATGATCTGAGCGGTATGGATGTGGCGCGCAAGCTGCTGATCCTGGCCCGTGAAGCAGGTATGGTGCTGGACTTGGCTGATGTCGATGTCGAACAAGCCTTACCGCCCGGTTTTGATGCCAGTGGTGATACCGAGAGTTTTATCCGTCGTTTACCGGAAGCCGATGCCTGGTTTGCCAGCAAGGTAGCGGAAGCCCAAGCTCAGGGACAGGTCCTGCGCTACGTCGGCTCCATCAAGGATGGCAAGTGCAAGGTCGCCATCAAGGCAGTGGATGACAATGATCCTCTGTATAAGGTCAAGGATGGCGAAAACGCCCTGGCGTTCTTCTCCACTTATTATCAACCGATTCCTCTCGTGCTGCGTGGCTACGGAGCTGGAACCGAAGTCACAGCCGCGGGCGTGTTTGCAGACTTGCTGCGCACCCTGAATTGGAAACAGGAGGTTTAATATGGCGGTTGTTGCCTATGCACCCGCATCGATAGGGAATGTCAGCGTCGGTTTCGATGTACTCGGAGCCGCTTTAGCTCCGATTGACGGTTCTTTACTCGGTGATCGAGTCGAAGTGCACGCCAGTGCGCAAGCCTTTACGCTGGAATGCCGGGGGCGTTTTGCCCATAAGCTGCCCGATGATCCGCAAAAAAATATCGTCTATGCCTGCTATTTGGGGTATGCCGAAGCGCTCAAGAAAAAAGGACGCCGCATTCAGCCATTGCATATGGTGCTGGAAAAAAACCTGCCCATAGGTTCCGGGCTTGGCTCCAGTGCTTCGAGCATAGTGGCGGCTCTGGAAGGCTTGAACGGTTTTCACGACTTTGCCCTGGATAAAGACGAGCAACTGTTGCTGATGGGGGAGTTGGAAGGCAGTATTTCCGGCTCCGTGCATTACGATAACGTTGCTCCTTGTTATCTGGGTGGTATCCAGCTGATGATCGAGGAAGCTGGAGTGATCAGCCAGTCGATCCCGGATTTCGAGCACTGGTACTGGGTGTCCTGTTATCCAGGGATCAGCATCAGTACCGCTGAAGCGCGCGCTATCCTGCCGGCACAATACCGGCGCAGTGATTGTCTGACCTATGGTCGTCGCTTGGCTGCCTTCATCCATGCCAGTTATACCGGACAGGATCAATTGGCCGCTGCCGTGCTCAAGGATGTGATCGCCGAGCCCTATCGCCAGGCGCTGATCCCTGGCTTTAATGAGGTCCGCCAGCACGCTGCGTTATCCGGTGCTTTGGCGACCGGGATCTCCGGATCCGGTCCCAGCGTGTTTGTGGTGATGACGGACAAGCAACAGGCACTGCGCATGCAGGAGTGGTTGGAAGCCAATTTCATCCAGAATCAGGACGGGTTCTGCCACGTGTGCCGTATCGACCGAGCAGGCACCACGGTCAATGTAATCGAGTAAGGGACACAGGATTATGAAGCTGTACAACATCAAAGATCACAGTGAGCAGGTTAATTTCGCGCAAGCGGTCAAGCAGGGATTAGGGCGTGGACAAGGGCTGTTTTTTCCTGACAGCATAGCCCCGCTGGCGGATGTGGAAGGCTTGCTGGCCAAGCCTTTGGTTGAGCGCTCTGCTCTCATTTTGCGCCATCTGCTGGGGGATGAACTGCCGGAGCTGGCCCAGCTGGTTGCCAATGCCTTCACCTTTCCGGCGCCACTGGTCGAGGTCGGTACGAATCAGTATGCCCTCGAGCTGTTCCATGGCCCGACACTGGCCTTCAAGGATTTCGGCGGCCGTTTCATGGCGCAATCGCTGATGGCGGTATCGGATGGCAAAAAGATCACCATTTTGACTGCTACTTCCGGGGATACTGGCGCCGCCGTTGCCCATGCCTTCTACGGCTTGCCGAATATCGAGGTGGTGATCCTGTATCCGAAGGGCAAGATCAGCCCGTTGCAGGAAAAACTCTTCTGTACTCTGGGTGGCAATATTCGCACCATTGCGGTTCATGGCGCCTTTGATGATTGTCAGGCTCTGGTGAAACAAGCGTTTGATGACGAAGAGCTGAAGTTGGCCATTGGTCTGAATTCCGCGAACTCGATCAATATCAGCCGCTTGCTGGCCCAGGTTTGCTATTACTTCGAGGCGGTTGCTCAACTGCCTGCCGAGAAGCGCGCTCAGGCGGTGATTGCTGTGCCGTCGGGTAACTTCGGCAACCTGACCGCAGGTCTGATTGCCAAAGCGCTGGGATTGCCGGTGAAGCGTTTCATGGTCGCCACCAATGCCAATGATACAGTGCCGCGCTATTTGCAACAGGGCACCTGGGATCCCAAGGCCACTGTTGCTACCTTGTCCAACGCCATGGATGTCAGCCGTCCGAATAACTGGCCTCGTGTGGAAGAGCTGTTCAAGGTCAAGGGCTGGGATCTGCAAAGCCTGGCATCCGGTTCGCGCAGCGATGCCCAAACCGAGGATGCACTCCAGCGTCTGTACGCCCAAGGCTATCTGTGTGAGCCCCATGGCGCCATCGCCTGGGATCTGCTGCAAAGCCAGTTGGCGGCCGATGAAGCCGGTATCTTCCTGTGTACGGCGCATCCGGCCAAGTTCAAAGAGAGCGTGGAGTCGATCCTGAACATCCAGCTGGATTTGCCAGCGCCATTGGCGGAGCGTGCGGATCTACCTTTGCTCTCCGATGAGATGGACGCCGATTTCAGTGCTCTGCGTGCCTACTTGCTCAAGGCATAAGCCTACTCGGTAATCTGAAACGGACAGCCAAGAGGCTGTCCGTTTTTGTCTGGGCTGCGGTCGTACAAATTTTAAAATGCAGACCATTCTGGTAGCCTGCCGGCTAGTTTCTTCTGTCCGAGAGTCACATCATGACACAGGTACTCAATAATCTACTTTCGCAGCTGGCGCTAGAGCGCATCGAGGAGGGGCATTTTCGCGGTCAAAGTCAGGATCTGGGCTTTGGCGCCGTATTCGGTGGCCAAGTGATGGGACAGGCTCTCTCGGCCGCACAACAGACTGTTGAGCCGGGACGAATGGTGCACTCCCTGCACTGCTACTTCTTGCGCCCCGGTGATGTCACCTGTCCTATTTTGTACGAGGTAGAACATATCCGTGACGGTAACACTGTCTCGACGCGGCGAGTGCAGGCGATCCAGCACGGCAAACCCATCTTCTATCTGAATGGTTCCTTTCAACTGGAAGAGCCGGGACTGGATCATCAGGATGCCATGCCGGAGGTCCCTGGCCCGGACGGACTCAAGAGTGAGCTGGAGTGGGCTCAGGAGCTCAAGGCTTTTATCCCTCCATTTTTGCATGACAAGCTATTGAGTGATAAGCCTATCGAGATGCGCCCGGTCAGCTTCGTCAATCCGCTGCGAGCCGAAGCTTGCCCGCCGAAACGTTATGTCTGGTTTCGAGCCAATGGCCAGATGCCCGATGAGCAGGCGATCCATCGGTATCTATTGGCTTATGCCTCGGACTTCAATTTTTTGCCGACAGCCCTGCAGCCTCATGGCGTAGCTTTCTTCGATGCAGGATTACAGGTCGCCACCATCGATCATGCGATGTGGTTTCACCGGGATTTCCGTTTCGACGACTGGTTGCTGTATGCGGTAGATAGCCCAAGTGCCTCTGGTGGGCGCGGGCTGGTACGGGGTCAGTTCTTTACCCGTGAAGGCTTGCTGGTGGCTTCGACCATTCAGGAAGGGGTGATCCGGCGGCGCTCGCGCTAATGGCGTAAGCACCATAAAAAAACCCGCCGGAAGGCGGGTTTTTTGCAGAAGTAAAATTATTTCTTGATGCGCATGACGGGGGTTTCACCCACCACGACAGCACCGTTGAGCTTGATCAGCTCTTTGATGTCGTCCATGTTGGAGATGACGACCGGAGTCAGAGTTGATTTTGCCTTGGCTTCCAGCAGCGCCAGATCAAACTCGATGATGGTGTCGCCCTTCTTCACTTGCTGACCTTCAGCCGCGATACGGGTAAAGCCTTCACCTTTGAGCTCGACGGTGTCGATGCCGAAGTGGACAAATAATTCGATACCGGAATCAGACTCGATGGAGAAGGCATGATTGGTTTCGAAGATCTTGCCAATGGTACCATCACAAGGAGCTACCATCTTGTTGCCTGCTGGCTTGATGGCAATACCGTCACCGACGATTTTTTCAGCAAAAACCACATCAGGTACATCTTCAATCGGAATGATTTCACCAGACAAGGGTGCAAAAATTTCGATGCCGCTGGTGTCAGCGCTGTCATCAGATACCAGTCGTCTCAGTTTGTCGAACAAACCCATAGCGTTAGCTCCTAAGAGTTGTTTTTATCTTATATATGCAGTGATATTAACAGACAGCCTTTGGCTTCACAAAGGTATCCAGCACGGCTTCAACCTCAGCAATGGTAGCACAAGCCAACGCTTGGTCTGCCATGGCTTTAACCTCTGCATAATTGGCGCTACGCACCAGCTGCTTGACACGCGGAATGGACATAGAGCTCATCGAGAACTCATCCAGTCCCATACCCAGAAGCAGCAGAGAGGCACGATCATCACCAGCCAGTTCACCGCACATACCGGTCCACTTGCCTTCGGCATGAGACGCGTCTATGACTTGCTTGATCAGCGTCAAAACAGAGGGTGACAGTGGGTTATACAGCCCGGAGATCAGTTCGTTACCCCGATCGACGGCCAAAGTGTATTGCGTCAGGTCGTTGGTACCGATGGAGAAGAAGTCGGCTTCTTTCGCCAAGTGACGAGCTATGACTGCAGCGGCTGGCGTTTCAATCATGACACCGACTTCGATAGTTTCATCAAACGGCAGTTGCTCATTGCGTAATTCGGCCTTCAGCTCTTCAATTTCTTGCTTCAGTGCACGCAATTCTTCAACGGAGATGATCATCGGGAACATGATGCGCAACTTGCCGTAGTTCGAGGCCCGTAAAATGGCCCGCAGCTGGGTGTGCATTATGTCTTTACGATCAAAAAAGATCCGTACGGCACGCCAGCCAAGGAAGGGGTTCATTTCCTTGGGGAACTTCATGTACGGCAGTTCTTTATCACCACCTATGTCCATGGTACGGACTATGATGGGCTGATCAGGCATGGATTGAGCCACTTCTTTATAGGCTTGGTATTGCTCTTCTTCCGAAGGCAAAGCATCCCGATCCATAAACAGGAACTCAGTCCGGTAGAGACCGACACCTTCAGCACCATTCCGGTGTGCGCCATCCATGTCCTTGATGGTACCTATGTTGGCACACACCTCGACGCGATGACCGTCAGTTGTCTCAGCGGGCAGTTCTTTGAGTTTCGCCAGCTCGGCTTTTTCAGCCAGGAATTTGGCCTGGGCATCTTTCAACTTGTTGAGCTGTTCATCGCTCGGGTTGATTAGCACATGGTTGCGCAGGGCATCCAATACCAGAAAGTCGCCAGACTTGACTTGCTTGGTGACGTCATTGGTTCCAACGATGGCCGGCAGCTCTAATGAGCGGGCCATGATGGAGGTATGAGAGGTACGGCCACCAATATCCGTGACGAAACCACGTACGAAATTCAGGTTGATTTGGGCTGTTTCTGAAGGCGTCAGATCATGGGCCACCAAGATGACTTCTTCATCAATGGTGCTGAGATTGACGATTTCCATACCCAAGGCATTTTTCACCAGACGGGTGCCGATATCACGGAAATCTGTGGCGCGTTCGCGCAGATAGGGATCATCCAGCTCTGCCATCATGGATGCATATTGTTCGATCGCATGATGAATTGCTTTCTCTGCACTGAAACGCTCATCGCGGATCAGAGTGACGATATCGCCTTCCAGTTCTTCATCTTCGAGCAACATGATGTGCCCTTCGAAGATGGCCTCTTTCTCTTCACCGAATGTGCGGCCAGCCATCACTTTGATGGCTTCAAGTTGCTGAGAGGATTTAGTGCGCGCGTCGAAAAAACGCGCAACTTCACTCTCGATGTTGGCCTCTGCAACGGATTCGTTGTTGATGACGATTTCATCTTCTTTGAGCAGGAGTGCTTTCGCAAACGCGATGCCCGGAGATGCCAGAATTCCAGAAATCATAGCCGTACCTGTAGTTGTGTGTGGATGCCAGAATGCTGAAGGGGGAGCTGGATTATTCCAGCTCAGCCATCAGAGCGACCAATTTTTCTACAGCCTTCTGAGCATCAGCGCCATCAGCTTTGATCGTCACGGTAGTGCCTTTGGTCAGACCCAGAGTTTGCAGCTTGAACAGACTCTTGGCGCTGGCGGATTTACCACCACTGACCACGGTAATTTCACTTTGGAACTCTTTGGCTTCTTTTACAAATTGCGCAGCCGGACGAGTGTGGAGACCGTTTTCAGCAGTAATGACTACAGATTTCTCAAACATTTTTCACCCCAATGTTGTTGATGACGATTTCAGGACAAATAGTAAGCCTGAAACCTTCGAGCGAGTTAAACGTGTTCGGTACTTATTGGCGTGCCTTGATTGTTGGTAATTATTTGACCAGTAAGACCTCAACCGCACCGGATTATGCCTTGCTCTCGTGGTTGGCAAAAGGCCATACCGTTAGGATGCAACAAAAAATATCCATGCGTTACCTTTTGATACGTTAGCATTGAAAACCCTTGCGCCAAGTCAATGAAGGCAAATGAAACGTTTTGCATGGCTTTATTCCACCGAGGATAGACAACATATTTCTCTATGTGAAATATGTTATTGGCAGCTTCTTTTGGGTATATAGCACGAAAAAAAGGCACCGGTTAAACCGGTGCCTCGTTTTTAGATGAAAAGTATCGGAAAGTTAGCTCTGGATCAGGCTTGGAGTTCTTGCTCACCAAATTGGCCCTGGAACAGCACGCTGGAGAGATAGCGTTCACCGGAGCTTGGGAGTATGACCACTATGGTCTTGTCTTTAAATTCTGGTAATTCGGCAATCCGATTGGCTGCGACCACAGCAGCTCCGGAGCTGATACCGGCTAGAATGCCCTCTTCCTGCATCAGGCGGCGAGCCATCTCGACGGCCTCGTCACTGGTCACTTGCTCTACACGATCAAGCAAGGAGAGATCGAGATTACCCGGAATGAAGCCGGCGCCAATGCCCTGGATTTTATGGGGACCTGGTTTGATCTCTTCGCCAGCCAGCTTTTGGCTGATAACCGGCGACTCCCTGGGTTCAACGGCGACACTGGTAATGGCTTTCCCCTGGATCTGTTTGATGTAGCGGGATATCCCGGTAATGGTGCCACCTGTCCCTACGCCAGCTACTATGACATCGACTTCACCATCGGTTGCGTCCCAAATTTCCGGGCCTGTGGTCTGGACGTGAATTTCCGGATTTGCCGGATTATCAAACTGCTGCAACAAGATATATCTTGCTGGATCCGAGTCGCGGATTTCTTCGGCTTTGGCGACGGCACCCTTCATCCCCAGAGGCCCTTCAGTCAAGACCAGGTTGGCGCCCAGCGCTTTCAGTAGTTTGCGACGTTCCAGGCTCATGGTGGCAGGCATAGTCAAGGTAATGGCGTAGCCGCGGGATGCGGCAACGAAGGCCAGAGCAATACCTGTGTTCCCACTGGTCGGTTCGATGATTTCCTTGCCCGGGCCGAGCAGACCTTTTTTCTCGGCATCCCAAATCATGTTGGCACCGATGCGGCATTTCACGCTGAAGCTGGGGTTCCGGCTTTCTATCTTTGCCAGAACTCGGCCTTTACTGACCCGGTTCAATTTGACTAAGGGCGTGTTTCCAATAGTCAGTGAGTTATCTTCGTACACTTTGCTCATGGCGCTGTCCCTATGTTTTCAGCAGATAAGATTAGATTAATCATATAAACAGTAATCGGAAGTGACATTTAGTTATAAACATATGTTCTGTGCAACTATGTGAGTTGGCGCGGGAGAGGATTGACCCGATAGCGAACTCCGAATTCGGGCAGGCTGAGGTGCGATTCGGTGTGATATCGATCATGGCCTCCATGGAAAGCGAATCCCCAGATTGACAGCTTGTTGTGAAAGCTAAACACTGCAACGGGCTGGTATGGAACCAGCCTCTGCATAACAGGATGTAGCAAATAACCCGTGTGGGATCCGCGATAGGTATCCCTCCACCGTGGAGGCAGGATGTTAGATAGGCAAATCAATAGTTGGGGTATCGGGTGCTGGATGCTTGGCGTCTCCATGCTGGGGCATGCGGTTGCCGCTGAGCTACCTCAGGCTGCTACTCCACCTCGCTATGGTGAGGCGGCGGCAGTATTTTCTCCAACGTCCACCTATCCCTTGCCCAGCGTTGAGGAAAGAAAAGAGCTAGCTCAACAATTGTTGGAACTGGCGGTCGCCAATATACATCCGCGATTCAATGAGCTGTGGCTGGCCTTGATGAATAGTCAGGATGCCGCCACCCAGAGCCGACTCTTGGCTGAGTCGTATATGACGCTGCAACGGTTCCGGAGTCAGTGGCATCAGTTGAGCTGGGATGCCAGAGAGCGCCTTAATGTACGAAAGTTCAATCTGCAACCGACTCTGACGGATAGGGATGATTACCTGCTGTTGTTACAGCAAGGTGGGCTCATGGCTACAGTGATCGCCATGCAACCCCAGGAGCCGAATTATCTGGCCATGCGACAGCAGCTAAACCATCTGCTGGATATGGCGCGTCAAGAGCCCTGGCCAGACATTCCCGACCTGCGCCTGCGCCCGGGCGAAAGCAGTGACAGCTTGCCGGTTATCAAACAAGTCCTTTTGCGCTTGCAACTGCTTGAACAAGCGGACAGCGACCCCCTGTATAGCGATGGGGTGGTTGCGGCAGTCAAAGGCTTTCAGCGCTCTCATGGATTAGCCGACGACGGGGTCATTGGTCGCAAGACATTGATGTGGCTTCGGGTCCCTCCTGAGCAAAAAGCCGTGATCCTGGCAAGAACTCTGCTCCGTCAGGATGTCGGTGATCAACTGGATACCGGCCGCTATGTGCTGGTCAACTTGCCGGAATATCAATTACGAGTTCTGGATGGTGAACATCAACTACTGAGCAGTCGGGTCATAGTCGGTCAGCTGAAGCGTCAGACGCCTATCCTCTCCAGTCAGATTGCGAGCGTGGTACTGAACCCTGCGTGGCATGTTCCCACCACCATATTGCGGCAAGATATAGTGCCCAAGTTGTCTCGTGATCCTGGGTATCTGCTGAAGGAAAGATTTGATATTTACAGTTACGATGGCGTCAAGATCGATCCGGCTTCTATTACTCTGGATGATGCAATTACCGCCGGCTTCCCTTATCGCTTGCGCCAGCAGCCCGGTGATCACAATGCCTTGGGTCGTTATAAATTCTATTTGCCGAATGATGACTCCATCTACCTGCATTCCACCTCCAAACCCAGCTTATTCAACCATGATCTCAGAGCCATCAGCTCCGGGTGTGTGCGTGTTGAGCAGTCCGCCGATTTGGCAGAGCTATTACTTAAAGATTCAAAATGGAATAAAGATAAGCTGGATGCCATCTTGCAGAGCAAGGCAACCAAATGGGTACCCTTAAATACCCCGGTTCCTGTGTATACCGTCTATTGGCGCAGTTGGGTTGATGCGCAAGGACTACTGCAATTCCGCGATGATATCTACGGTTTTGACAGCGGAAAGGTCGATGGCAATGGGCCTGTGATGCGAAGTTTACGCCGCCACCAGAAGGCCTGACTCAGAATAATATCGTAGTAATAACGCGCCGCATGGCGCGTTTATTTTGTGCGATAGCTCATGATTCAGTCGGTTTTGTTGACGAGAAAGGGCCCTTTGAGTCGTTATTCGAAATCGTTGTTTGACACTGGTTTTATCCAATCGTTATCTTCTTTACCTACCGTTGGGCATAGAGTCGAGCGCGTTGTAAGTTTTCGTGCGGGAATACCCATGCTGGGAGGGGCGTTAACATGTTGGATCTGGAAATCAGTCGTCGTCGTTTGTTGTTGGGCGGTGCCTGTTTGATGGCGGCAAGTCTGTTGCCCGAAACCGCTTATGCAAGTCGTACTGCTCCAGCCCGGTTGCTGCGGTTTTACAATCCGAACACGGGAGAACGCGTATCCGCCTGTTATTGGGAAAACGGTCGCTATAACAAGGATGGGTTGCAAGAGTTTAGCTGGTTGTTTCGTGATCACCGTGCTGGCGATGTGCAATTACCGATTGATACCAAATTGTTCGACCAGCTATTTGAATTGCAGCGTAAATTAGGTGTGCAAAAAGAAATTCATGTGGTTTGTGGCTATCGCTCGCAGCAAACCAATGCGGCGTTGCGGCGCTCTAGCCGTGGCGTGGCAAAGAAGAGTCTGCATATGTCTGGCAAGGCGGTGGATTTACGCATTCCCGGGGTAGAACTTAATCATATTCGTCGTGCCGCCTTGGCCCTGAATTCGGGTGGCGTCGGTTATTACCCCCGTTCCAATTTTGTCCATCTGGATACTGGGCCGAAAAGGCACTGGTAATTTAGATGACACAAAAAAGCGCCACTGGCGCTTTTTTTGTGTCTGCTGCGGCTTGAGTCAGGCGGCTGGCATATGGCGTGCGCGATACAGATCAACCCACATCGCCGTGGCGCCACAGACGGCGACGGGCATGATCAGGAAATTGATCAGTGGAATGGCGGTGCACACCGAGACGGCAAAGCCAAATCCCAGGTTAGGAAGGCGTTCCGATTTGAGATCATCGCGCATGACTTCAAATGGGATCTTGTGATTGTCATAGGAATAATCCGCGTATTGTACGGCCGCCATCCAGGCCGATAACAATACCCAGAGCAGCGGCGCCAGGGTTTGTCCCAGTAGTGGAATAAAAAACAAGATCAGGCAGCCGATAGCCTTCGGCAGGTAATATTTCAATTTTTGCCATTCCCGTTTCAGAATTCTGGGAATATCAGCGAGCAGTTGGCGTAGGGAAGTATCGGGCGGAGTGACACCCGTCAGTCGCGCCTCCACCTGTTCGGCGAGCAGGCCATTGAACGGCGCCGCTATCCAGTTTGCAACCATGCTGAAAATGAACGAAAAAAACAGTAACACCACTATGATGGCCAAAGGCCAGAGTAGATATTCAAGCCATGTCAGCCAGGAAGGTAACTGCCCGATCCATTGGTCTACCCAACCCGAGAGTCGGGAGAAGAGCCAATAAAATGATGCTGAAAAAAGAATCAGGTTGGTCAGTAGCGGCAGTAAGACAAAACGTCGCAACCCCGGTTGACAGACCAGAGAAAGCCCTTGTGCTAAGTAACTGATGCCACTTTTCTTCGTGATTGTATAAACCATGCTGCTTTCCCGCGTACAATAGTGTTACAGATATTACAAATAGTGTCTCATTTTGGTAAAGTCATTGCAGCCATACTCGGCGGACTCTGGTTATATTCTTCCGGGTCGGTTGATTATGTGGCCTTCAGAATTTGAGAGGGACGCGCCGGCCATAGAATTATCAATTTATGGTCGGCATCAAGGGCAACCGCTGAATTGCCCGAATGGGCTCAATAGAATTAGAAAGAGAAACGGCAATGCAGGATTTGCGAATCATACTGGTCATCATTGGTGCATTAGCGATTGCGGCCTTGGTCATCCATGGACTTTGGACCAATCGTAAAAACAAGCGCATTTCCATCAAGGAAAAGCCGCTTGGGCGCATGCCGGATGTAAAATCAAAATATCGCGATGACACCGAGAGTGTCGGTGATGGTTTTGACGAGGATGGTATTGGCAAGGTTCGTGTCGTTTCTCGTCGGCAAGAGCCGAAAATGCCTGCCAGCAGCCCCAAACAGTGGAGTAGCGCCAAAGTAGAACCTGCACTGGCCATGACTCCTATTCTGGCCGATGAGCCCATTGCGCCGGTACCCATGGTTGAATCTGAGGCTGTCGTTGCGGCGGCGCCCCAGGTGGTAGTTGCTCAATCCTGGAGTGATGTTTATCAGATCAACATAATGTCGCGCGAGGGAGCCCTGATCGCCGGTGAAGATTTGTTGTTCATTCTGAAAAAGTTAGGTTTCCGGTATGGTGATATGTCCATTTTCCATCGTCATCTGGAGCCGAGCGGTCACGGGGATATTCTGTTTAGTCTGGCCAACATGGTGAAGCCGGGTACCTTTGATCCCGCTCGTATGGCGCAATTTTCCACACCAGGTGTCTCCTTGTTTATGGAGTTGCCGCATCCGGGGCGAGCCGAAGCACACTTTAAACTGATGCTGCAAGCCGCAGAAAAAATCTCTGCAGAACTGGATACCCTCTTGATGGACCGGCAGCGCAACCCGCTGAGCGAGTATGCGATTAGCCAATATCTTGACGAGCTACGTGCTTACGATATGCAGTGAGAGTGGTCTTTAAGGTTTTAAAGTGCGGCTACGGCCGCATTTTTTATGGTGATGAATTTTGACATCGAAGGGCGGCATTGATGAGTGATATCAAGCAACAGATGGTGGACTTGATCCGTCAGCTGGCTCGCTATGAGCATGAATATTATGTCCTGGATGCACCATCGGTTCCGGATAGTGAATATGATCGGTTACTCCAGGAGCTCAAAGCGCTGGAGAACGAATATCCCGAGCTGATCGATGCTCGCTCGCCAACACAACGGGTTGGTGGTTCGCCTTCGACTGTCTTTACGGCCGTGCCCCACGCTCAGCCCATGTTGTCGCTGGACAATGTCTTCAATACAGAAGACTTACAGAGCTTTGGTCATCGCGTTCAGGAGCGTTTGAACATCTCGGATGACGTCGCATTTTGTTGTGAGCCCAAGCTGGATGGACTGGCGGTTAGTTTGTTGTATGAGCATGGCATCCTGATCCGTGCCGCCACACGCGGCGATGGCAATACCGGCGAAGATATTACCCATAATGTGCGGACCATTCGCTGTATCCCGTTGCAACTGCAGGGGGATGCCTGGCCTGCTCGCCTGGAGGTGCGGGGGGAAGTCTTCATGCCCAAAGCCGGCTTTCAACGTTGGAATGAGCAGGCGCTGGCCCATGGCGATAAGGTATTTGCCAATCCGCGTAACGCGGCAGCGGGGAGTTTGCGGCAGCTTGATCCTCGCATTACGGCTCAACGCCCCTTGGCCTTTTATGCCTATGGCATCGGAGTTGTGGAGGGTGTGGAGTTGCCAGCATCCCATTACGCTCGTCTGCAGTGGCTCAAAGTGCTTGGGTTACCGGTCAGTGACGATATTCAGCGGGTAACAGGAATTGCTGGCTGTTGTCAGTATCACGACAGCATCCTGAATCGTAGGGATAGCTTGCCGTTCGAGATTGATGGTGTGGTATTCAAGGTCGATAGCATAGAGCAGCAACAAGCCTTGGGTTTTGTCTCCCGTGCACCGCGTTGGGCGGTTGCGCATAAATTCCCGGCCCAAGAAGAGCTGACATTCGTCAATGAAATCGAGTTTCAGGTGGGGCGGACAGGGGCTATCACTCCCGTGGCTCGCCTGGAGCCGGTATTCGTTGGTGGCGTGACTGTCTCGAATGCCACCTTGCATAATGCGGATGAGATGGAACGACTCGATATCCGGGTTGGCGATACCGTCATAGTGCGCCGCGCCGGAGATGTGATCCCGCAGATTGTCGGCGTGGTTCTGGAGCGCCGGGATCTTTCTCGGTGTGTGCCGGTTATTTTTCCAGACCGCTGTCCTGTCTGTGACTCCCAAGTTGAGCGGTTACCGGGTGAGGCGGTTGCCCGTTGCAGTGGCGGGTTATTCTGTGAGGCACAGCGAAAGGAAGCGTTGAAGCACTTTGCCTCCCGAAGAGCCATGGATATCGAAGGGCTGGGCGACAAGATTATCGAACAGTTGGTGGATCGCCATCTCGTCGAGACTCCGGCCGATCTGTTTGCGCTGGATGAATCGACGTTGGCGAGTCTGGAACGCATGGGAACTAAATCAGCGCAAAAGCTGCTTTTGGCCATCGATAAAGCCCGCATGACGACCTTGCCCCGTTTTTTGTTCGGTTTGGGGATCCGCGAGGTGGGCGAGTCGACCGCTTTGGCGCTCGCCAATCATTTCGGTGAGCTGCCGGCCATCGTAACCGCCAGCATTGAGGCCTTACTACAGGTACCCGATGTGGGAGACATAGTCGCCAAGCATGTCTATTACTTCTTCCGCCAAGCCCATAACCTGGATGTTCTCGAACGGCTGCGGCAGCCTAGAGAGGAGGGGGGGGCCGGGATCCAGTGGCCGGAAATCCAGCGCCCGAGTGCCGAGGGGCTGCCGTTACAAGGCAAAACGCTCGTGCTGACCGGCACACTTCATCAGATGACACGAGATGAGGCGAAAGCCGCTTTGTTGGCCTTGGGGGCCAAGGTCGCAGGCTCCGTGTCAGCCAAGAGTAGTGCCGTGATTGCCGGTGAAGCCGCTGGCTCCAAATTAGCAAAGGCCGAACAGTTGGGTATTCCAGTTCTGGATGAATCAGCGTTGGTCGCTTTGCTAAACGATCCGCAGCATTTTGATTGGCCGAGCTAAAAACAGTCGGTCTGCGCGATAAACAGAAGGCCCCGGTTGTAATACCGGGGCCTTCTGTTTTTGTGGGTGCTTCGCCTTATCTTTGTGCGTAAGCCGCTTGGTTTAGCCCTTGATGATCAAGGTTTGACCCGGTTTGAGCTGGCTGCTATTCGATAAACGATTCAGACGTTTGAGCTCATCGATGGAGACTTGAAACCGTTGTGCTATGGAGTAGAGCGAGTCTCCGCGCCGTACCTCATAATTTTTATGCGGTTTCTGCTGTGCATGCTTGGCTTGCAGCTTGATGGTTTGTCCAACCTTAAGCTGGTGGTGGGGGAGCTTATTCCAACTCAGCAACTGAGCTTTGGTGACCCCATGGGCCTTGCCGATACTCCACAGGCTATCACCGGACTTAACGGTATAGGTGGTTAATTGAGTCGCGCGTTGACCGTTGCCCTTGCTCCGGCGTTGAGCGGCCAACTGGACGCGCTCTTCTTCGCCTGGCAGAACGAACTGTTCACCAGGTTTCAGGCGTCGTCCGGAAGGCAATTCGGCCAGCGCCAATTCCAGCTCTCGAGCATCTTTTTTCGGTACCAACAAGTGGTGAGGACCGCGGCTGGGTGTCGAGCCACGCAGGTAGCCAGGATTGAGTGCTTTGACTTCCTGTAGGGATAGACCGGCCATCTCCGCGACGACTGAGAGAGAAACCTGACCACCGGCATCAATTTGTTGCCATTGTTGCTTATTCGGATGGCTAGGCAGTTTCACCCCATAACGATCTGCATTTTTAATGATATCGGCCAGCGCTAGCAAGCGAGGTACATATTCGGTGGTTTGGCGTGGTAGATCCAGTGACCAGAAATCACCGCTCTTACCTGCGCGCAGACTTCTGTCCACTGCTTTTTGAATGCGCCCTTCGCCAGCGTTATAGGCGGCGATGGCATGGAACCAGTCACCATTGAAGTCATCGTGCAATTTTTGCAGATAGTCCAGCGCCGCATGGGTGGAGGCCTGAATATCACGGCGCCCGTCGTACCAGTAATCCTGTTTCAGGCCATAGCGTTGACCAGTCCCGGAGGTGAACTGCCATAGACCCACTGCATTGCTCGGTGAGCGTGCATTGGGATTGTATGCACTCTCGACCACGGGCAACAGCACCAATTCCATCGGCATATCGCGCTTTTCGATTTCTTTGGCGACCAGGTACAGGTAGGGGGCGGCTCTTTGGGTGACGGTGTTTAGATATTTGGGATGCTTGAGATACCAGTCGCGGTAGCCGATGACTTCGGCTCGGTTGGGGATTTCCATCTTCATTTCGTTACTGGCGTGTCGCCAAATGGAGATCCGGGGTTGTTGCTCTTCCGATCGATCAAGCGCTGAGTGCGCTTTGCTTGCTGTTTGGGCAGTCAGCTGATCATCAGTTACTGCGTCATTACGGGTAGGTAATGTCTGGCAGCCCGTGAGCAACAAAGTGGCCACTACAGCCAGTCGTAGCTTCATGTTCATCCAGTTTTCATCCTCTCAGTCAGTCGCTGATGGTAAGTGTGATCGGAAACCAGATCAACCAATGCAAGCTTTATGCTCAATTTGTGAACTGAATTGGTCAAAGATTATTCTTTTTTTCTCTCAAAATGGCAAAGACATGGATCTCATTTTTGCATTCGCAATAAGCATTTTGTTCTGCCCAGTGCCGTACACTGGCCATCTGGGTTCGGAGAAACACATTACTGGCAAGTTCAGTTGCCAAGTCACTGGGGAGGCTTGGTACGCCTTGACGGCGTAGTTTGCTCACCGCCCGGATACGTTCGGCTAGCAATGGGTTCTCGGGTTCGACGCGTTGACAAAAAGCCAGATTGCTTTGTGTGTACTCATGGGCTGCATAAATTTTGGTATCCGGCGGCAGTTGTTTGAGTCGTTGCAGTGAGTCATACATTTGCTCTGCGGTACCATCGAGCAAACGACCGCATCCGCCAGCAAACAACACATCCCCGCAGAACAAGGCACCATGGCCGTAGTAGACGATGTGCTCACGGGTATGGCCAGGTAATGCCATGATTTCAAAGCTTATATCGAGCGTATCCAGAAAAATGCGTTGGCCGTCGTGTAACGGCTGCTGGGTTGGTAATGTGGGATGATCGAGTGCAGGTCCATAGCAAATCGCGTTGGGATAGTGTGCCAGCAGCTGTGGGACGCCATCGATATGGTCATGATGATGGTGCGTGAGCAAGATAGCATCCAGCGTCAGACCCAAGGTGTTCAAGCGCTCCAGCACGGGTTCTGCATTTCCGGGATCAACGACGACAGCGTGCAGCCCTTTCTTGAGCAACCAGATATAGTTATCCTGCCGAGCCGGGATGGTGACGATCTGTAACATGGATAGTTCCTTTTGCTTGTCCGGATGCTCATTGATACGGTGAACTTTCACCGTGCGCAATACTTTCTGTAGGAGTGGGTGTGAAGCCAGCATTGACGCAACGCCAGATTGTTCCGCCAGAATTATGGGATGAACTCCCCATGGGCGAGTGGTTGGCCGCCGAGATCCAGGAGCGGCTGGATCTTTGGTGTCCACTCCTGTTTGGTTATCATTTGCTCAAACTTGGTGCATTGAGCAGCCACTTATCGTGCAGCCGTTCTGCGATCCGGCATCAGGTTTCCCTTGGATTGGAGGGAGCCGGACTGGGAGTGTTGGGCGATGTGGCAGAACTACCGATCCGTGACGCAGTGATTGATGCTTGTTTGTTAGCGCAGACGCTGGATTACACGAATGACCCGCATCAAGTGCTGCGCGAAGTGGAACGCGTGCTGACGGCGGATGGCTGGTTGATTTTGAGCGGATTTAATCCTCACAGTCTGGTTGGACTCGGTCGGCTATTGCCGTTCATGCGACGCCAGCATCCTTGGCATGCCCGTATGTTTTCACCCGAGCGGATCCGGGATTGGCTGGAGTTATTGGGATTTGAACTGGTGCATTACGAAGCTTTCGGTTTTAGCAGTCTCTCGTCTGGCAGCAAGATCCATTGGTGGCGCGAGAATCTGGGGCGTGATTATTGTGGCTACTTTGCTTCGGTGTACATGCTGGCGGCACGTAAAAGAACCATTCCCCTGACTCTCGAGCCCGAGCGGCGCTGGGCGCGTAAACCGCTGATAGTACCGGGCATGGCCCGGGTTTAGTCAGCCTTGCGGCCGACATAGCGAATGCGCCTTAGGGTTGATAACCCGTATCTTCCAACAGATCGCTACTCATGGCCGCATCTCGAGCCAAGACATCACAGCGCTCGTTTTCATCATGCCCCGAATGGCCTTTTACCCAGTGCCAATCCACCTGATGCCGTTGCACTTCGGTGTCGAGCAGTTTCCATAGGTCGACATTTTTCACCGGCTCCTTGCTGGCAGTTAGCCAGCCGCGCCGTTTCCAGTTCTGGATCCATTGGGTAATACCCTGCTTGACGTATTGGCTGTCTGTGGTGAGCCGCACCCTGCAGGGCTCTTGCAATGACTGTAACCCAGCAATGGCGGCCATCATTTCCATGCGATTATTGGTGGTCAAACGGTAGCCTTGGGACAGCTCCTTCCGGTGTTCTTTATAAACGAGAATAGCGCCGTAACCACCCGGGCCCGGGTTGCCGAGGCATGAGCCGTCGGTAAAGAGAGAGATCTGCTTTAACATTAGAAAGTGCGGTAACATGGGGTTTTGCGCAGTGTGACATAAAAGGCTTATGAACCCAATCCAATCCATGCGCCAGGTAATTCTGGATACCGAAACCACGGGGATGAATCTCAGTGGTGGTCCGCATTACTTGGGCCACCGCATCATCGAAATCGGCTGTGTGGAAGTGATCAATCGTCGTCTGACTGGACGTCATTTTCACGTTTATATCAAACCAGACAGGATCGTGGACGAAGAGGCTATCCGGGTTCACGGCATCACAGATGCATTTTTGATGGATAAACCGCCGTTCGGTGCCATTGTCGATGAATTTATTGAATTCATCCGTGGTGCTGAGTTGGTGATCCACAATGCCCCCTTCGACGTTGGCTTCATGGATTATGAATTCGACAAACTGGGGTTAGGGCTCAAGACCCGAGAGATGTGCGGTGTTGCCGATACGCTGGTCATGGCGCGGCGCTTATTCCCCGGTAAGCGCAATAGTCTGGATGCACTCTGTTCGCGCTATGGTATCGACAATAGCCATAGAACCTTGCACGGCGCATTATTGGATGCCGAGATCCTGGCGGATGTCTATCTGCTGATGACGGGCGGACAAACCCGCCTGGATTTAAGCGCCGGTGAGACCTCCTCTTCTCAGCGCGAGCAGAATACCGAACCTCAGCGCCTCGAGCGTCTTGCCGGCGCCCTGCGGGTGATATCGGCTTCGGCGGATGAGTTAGTGTTGCATGAGGGGCGGCTGGATCTGGTGAACAAGAAGGGTGGTCGCTGTTTGTGGCGGGAGTGAGGATGCAGGCATACATGCCTTCACTGTCCAATTCTTGAGACCAATAAAAAAAGGAACCGTACGGTTCCTTTTTTATTAGCTCGTTCAGTTATTCATGCCCTTGAAACTCATCGCGATAGGTATCCCGGATCGCCAGGAAATCATCCAGATTGGCCAGCATGAGTTCGACCAGTTCCGGATCGAAATGACGGCCTTTCTCTTCCTGAATCAATATCAGGATCTTATCCAGTGGCCAAGCGCGCTTGTAGCAACGATCCGAGCCCAGTGCATCAAACATATCGACTAATGCCGTAATGCGTCCTTCCAGAGGAATGGTGTGACCCATCAGACCCTGCGGGTAGCCGGAACCATCCCACTTCTCATGGTGATTGAGGGCAATCTGCGAGGCAACCTGAAACAACTCGATATCGGAACCACTGAGCATGTCGTAACCGATCTGGGCATGGGTTTTCATGATTTCCCATTCGTTGGCGTCGAGCTTTCCTGGCTTGTGCAGTATGGCATCCGGGATACCGATCTTGCCGATATCATGCAGCGGTGAAGCGCGTTTGAGTAACTCTGTTTTTTCTTCGGGGAATCCCAGCAGGCGGGCAAACAGTTCGCAATATAGGGCTACCCGTTTGACATGCAGGCCGGATTCTTTGGAACGCGTCTCGACAATTTCACCGATCCGGTAAATGATTTCGCGCTGATTGTCGGCCAGCAATTCGTTAAGACGAATATTTTCGAGGGCTATGATGATGTTTTCAGTGAACAGATTGAGTAGATAGGTATCCATCTGGCTCAATGGCCGTGTGCCTTCGATATGAAAAATCAGACTGTGCCGCGGATTTTTGCAATAGATAACCAACTCATTATCACGGAATACGCTCTGCTTACTGGCCAGCGCCTGCTGGATCACGTTCGAATTCCGATAATGGGTCTGGTTTTCTTCATCCAGAATCGGCTCCATGTCCGCATTCCGAATTTCGTAAGCATTTTGTTTCAGCTGAAACAGGCTGGTTTCTTCTAGAGCCAGCAGGGCACTGAGTTGATCCAAGGTCCCTTCGGCAAATTGCTTGAGAGCTCGTTTTTCAAAAATGCCTTTAGAGGCCGCAATGACTTTTTCCAGTCCCTTGCGGTTATGTTCCAGGGTACAGATATCACGGTAAGAGCGCAGGCTGGCACGGATCAGGGTCCGTAGTTTTTGCGAGGTCAGTTCGGTCTTGTCTTTATAATCATTAATATCAAAGTTAGCGACCACATCATCTTCTGGTGCCTGACCGGGCTGACCGGTGCGCAGGACGATGCGCACCTGCTGGTTATGCAGTTCGGTTCTGACGTAACGCACGACATCGAGCCCGGCGCTGTCGGTTTCCATCACCACGTCTAACAGGATCAGCGCTATGTCCGGCTCGTTGGCCATGACGGATCTGGCTTCAGTGCCGGTATAGGCATGGAGAAATTCAATCGGTTTATTATCAAATAGAAACTGGGCCAAGGTCATCTTGGTGATGCGGTGTACCTCTGGCTCATCATCGACGATCAGTACTTTCCAGCCCTGTTTGACGTGCACGGACTCGGCTTTTTCATCATCAATAATCAGGATTTCATCATCCATTGGTACTGTCCTGGTTAGCGTACGGCTACATGGCACTCTAATCATATTAAAAGATTTTAATAAAAAAAGACGCCGATTATTTCTTTACCATTCACAAGATTACAAGATTGGGAATTCGTTATGGGTACATGGCTTGGCGCTGACGTCTTTGCCAACCTGTGTCAGAATAAAAACCTATTGCCAATCGCCTGGGGAAAGAGATGTATCAAGAGTTGATCCGGAGTGAGTTGAATGAAGCGGCCAAGGTGCTGCAAGAGTTCATCAACGAACCACAGAATTTGTTGAATATCGAGTCTGCTGCTCGTTTGATCGCAGACTCTTTCCGCCAACAGGGTAAGGTGTTGTCCTGTGGCAATGGTGGTTCGCACTGTGATGCCATGCACTTCGCCGAGGAGTTGACGGGGCGTTATCGCGAAAATCGGCCAGGCTATGCGGGCATCGCCATCTCGGATCCCAGCCATCTGTCCTGTGTTTCTAATGATTTTGGCTATGAGTTTGTGTTCTCCCGTTATGTGGAAGCGGTGGGGCGGGAAGGTGATGTACTGCTGGGCATTTCCACGAGCGGAAACTCTGGCAATATCTTGCGCGCCATTGAAGCGGCCAAGAGCAAGGGTATCAAGACCATAGCCCTAACCGGTAAGGATGGTGGCAAAATGGCAGGTCTGGCGGATGTGGAAATCCGGGTGCCGCATTTTGGCTATGCCGATCGAATTCAGGAGGTGCATATCAAAATCATCCATCTGCTGATCCAGTTGATCGAAAAAGAGATGGCCAGTCAACCCTGATGCCGGTGGCAAGGGTGGGGAGTAACTATGTGTGAACTGCTGGGCATGAGTGCCAATGTCCCGACTGACATCTGTTTCAGCTTTACGGGTCTGATGCAGCGAGGGGGCAAGACAGGTCCCCATCGTGATGGCTGGGGTATTACTTTTTACGAGGGCAAGGGCTGCCGGACCTTCAAGGATCCGATGCCCAGTTGCCAATCACGCATTGCTCAGTTGGTACAAGAGTATCCGATCAAGAGTTGTGCTGTGGTCAGTCATATCCGCCAGGCCAATCGCGGCGGTGTGGCGCTCGAAAACACCCACCCCTTCACCCGTGAGTTATGGGGCCGTTACTGGACCTTTGCCCACAATGGCCAACTCAGTGGCTACGAAGAATGGGCCACGGGGCGCTTTCTGCCGGTGGGGTCGACGGACAGTGAACTGGCTTTTTGCTGGCTCCTCAACCAACTGGAGCTGGCTTTTCCAACGCCACCGCAGGATATGCGGGCGGTTTTCACGCTGGTGGCCCGCTGCTGTGATGAACTGGCGACTCTCGGGGTCTTCAATATGTTGCTCACCGATGGCGATTATGTGATGACCTATTGCACCAGTAATCTGCACTGGCTGACCCGACGTGC
The DNA here is from genome assembly GCA_038247115.1 of Enterobacterales bacterium. Lineage (GTDB taxonomy): Bacteria > Pseudomonadota > Gammaproteobacteria > Enterobacterales > Aeromonadaceae > Pseudaeromonas. The sequence goes on from JBBRVG010000021.1 coordinate 25,349, forward strand.
ACCCTTTGGTCAGGCCCGCTTGCTGGATGAGGATGTCAGTATCGATTTCCAGCATGAAACGACGCCAAATGATGTGGTGACCATCATAGCGACGCTGCCGCTGACTCAGGATGAGCGTTGGCAGAAAATGGTGACGGCCGAGTGCAATCTGTTCTATTACGGGGAGCGCATGCTGTGGGGGAGAGCCGATGCGATCCAGGTGAGTGACACCCTGGCTCAGGGGTGAAGCAGGCTGTAACGTCAGGGAAAAAAGGAGAGGGGAGCCATTGCTCCCCTCTTCGTTATTCTAGATGTCATCTGCGCATTCAAAAAGAATGCTGCCACTGGTAAGCGCACTTGCGTGGCGATATCAGCTCAACGCTAGATCTTCGTCGTCACTGGCATATCCCAGCGCCGGGAGTGGTTGTCCATCCAGCCAGGCTTGACCATCCTGCATCCGTAGCCGTTGTTGGCAAAACCAGTTCACGACCAGAGGATAGAGTTGATGCTCCTGGCTCAGCACCCGCTCGGCGAGTGACGACTCATCATCTTCAGGAAAGATAGGCACTCGAGCCTGTAAGACAATGGGGCCGCCATCAAGCTCTTCGGTCACAAAGTGCACACTGGCACCATGGACCGTATCGCCAGCGGCGATGGCCCGGGCATGGGTCTTCACACCTTGATACTTGGGTAACAAGGAGGGATGTATGTTGAGCATGCGTCCGGCAAAATGCTGGACAAATCCTGGCGTCAGGATACGCATGAAACCAGCCATCACCAGCAGATCCGGTTGCCAGGTTTCTAGCGCCTGAATCAAGGCGGCATCATAGCTGTCTCGATCGTTGAACGCCTGATTGCTCAGGACCTGGGTGGCAATCCCTGCCTCTCTGGCTCGCTCCAGAGCAAATGCATCGGGGCGGTTACTGAGCACCCCGACCAATTCACCCTGGATGCGACCCGCAGCACATGCATCCATCAAGGCCTGCAAATTGCTGCCGTTACCAGAAACCAATACCGCGAAGCGCATCAGCGGATCTCGACCTGCTCTTCACCCGCCGCCGCATCGGCGATGTGGCCGATATGCCAGGCTTGTTCGCCTTCGGCCTGCAGCAGAGCCAACGCAGGTGCAACCTGTTCGGCGGGCAGGGCAATGATCATGCCGACGCCGCAGTTGAAGGTCCGGTACATTTCGTAGGTTTCAACATTACCGTTGGCTTGCAACCAGGAGAACACCGCAGGCCACTGCCAACTGCTACCGTCAATGACAGCTTTGGTGTTGTCGGGCAGTACGCGCGGGATATTTTCCCAGAAGCCACCGCCGGTGATGTGGGACAGCGCATGGATATCGCAGGCGTCGATCAGCTTGAGGACCGGTTTGACGTAGATGCGGGTCGGCTCCAGCAGGGCATCGGCCAGTGTGGTATCACCCACGGGCTGTTGCAGATCGGCCTTGGAGACTTCCAGGATTTTGCGGATCAACGAGAAACCGTTGGAGTGCGGACCGGAGGAGGCCAGAGCGATCAGGGCATCACCCGCCTTGACCTTGGTGCCATCGATGATTTCCGAGGCTTCAACCACACCCACGCAGAAACCGGCGATGTCATAGTCTTCGCCCTCGTACATGCCGGGCATCTCGGCGGTTTCACCACCGATCAGCGAGCAACCGGACATCTCGCAACCGATACCGATGCCGGTGACCACAGCCGCAGCGGTATCCACGTCCAGCTTGCCGGTGGCGTAGTAATCGAGAAAGAACAGGGGTTCAGCACCTTGTACGATCAGATCGTTGGCACACATGGCGACCAGGTCAATGCCCACTGTGTCATGCTTTTTCAGGTCAATGGCCAGACGCAGCTTGGTACCGACACCATCGGTGCCAGAAACCAGTACCGGCTCGCGGTAACCGGCCGGAATACGGCACAGGGCGCCGAAGCCGCCGAGGCCACCGATGACTTCCGGACGGCGAGTGCGCTTGGATACGCCTTTGATCCGCTCAACCAGGGCATTACCAGCATCGATGTCAACGCCAGCGTCCTTGTAGCTCAGTGAAGTCTTGTCAGTCACGGGAGATCCTTGTCGTATCAGGGTGGAAAAAACGCGCACATTCTAACAACCAACGCCGCCAGGACAAAACGAAATCGTTTGCCCATCGTTCGATTAAACTGCTCCACAGTGGCTCTGCTGAATGATAAAATTCCGAGGTTATGATGGCGCCCGAGGAGCAAATGATGAAAGTAGTAGAAGTCAAACACCCGTTGGTTAAGCACAAGTTGGGTCTGATGCGTGAAGCGGATATCAGCACCAAGCGTTTTCGTGAACTGGCCAAGGAGGTGGGGAGTCTGCTGACTTATGAGGCGACCGCCGATTTCGAGACCGAAAAAGTAACCATTGAAGGCTGGAATGGTCCCGTGGATGTGGATCAGATCAAGGGCAAGAAAGTCACTGTGGTGCCTATCCTGCGGGCTGGTCTGGGCATGATGGATGGCGTTCTGGAGCATATGCCGAGCGCTCGGGTCAGCGTGGTGGGAATTTACCGCGATGAAGAAACCCTGAAGCCGGTTCCCTATTTTGAAAAGATTGTCAGCAATATCGAAGAGCGCTTGGCACTGGTGGTGGATCCCATGCTGGCCACCGGTGGCTCCATGATTGCCACTATCGATCTATTGAAGAAGAAAGGTTGTAAGTCTATCAAAGTGATTGTGCTGGTGGCGGCACCGGAAGGGCTGGCTGCATTACAAGCCGCTCATGATGATGTCGAGCTCTACTGTGCAGCCATCGATCAGAAATTGAATGAAAAAGGCTATATAGGTCCAGGCTTGGGTGATGCTGGGGATAAGATCTTCGGAACCAAGTAAGTGATGCATGGATTTAAAACCGGCTGCGGCCGGTTTTTTTGTTTCTGCCGCTAACAATTTCAGGCTTCAGACTCGATGGATTTGGGCTTCACCTTGCGATTGCTCAATGCCGAAGGCTATCATCGACGCTCCCTGATCGAGGACACCTCTATGCTGCGTCTGCCCACATTGCTGAGTCTGCTGTTGCTTTGCATCGCTCCTGCTTGGTCTGCTACGCCCGAATCTTCCGCCACTCTGTTTCAGGTCACAGTGCCTGCGGGTGGCAATGTGCTGGCGGCCCAGCGGCAAGGACTGGTGACCGTCTTGCAGCGGCTCACCGGAGGCGCGATTGATGTGACTCGCCCAGCCGTTGCTCAAGGGGTGGATCAGGTCGGTAGTCTGGTGCGCAGTGTGGAGCAGGGAGCTGATGGGTTGCGGGTGGATTTTGATCCGGAAGGGGTAAAACGGTTGGTGGCACTCGGCATGGTGCCCTACTGGGAACAGCCCCGGCCAGCGTTGTTATTCTGGGTGGTGGATGACCAGCTGCCGGTGCCCTTGATTCCCGGTGATAGCTCGACGTCCTGGCCACAGCTCTTCTCCCGCGAAGGCGCGATGTGGGCCATCCCGGCTCTGTTCCCGTTGTTGGATCTGGACGATTTGACGCTGATTTCTACGGATGTGGTGGCTCAGGGTCTGATGCCGCCGCTGCTGAAAGCCAGCCAGCGTTATGGCGATGAGTTGCTGATCGTCCGCGGGCGCTTGAGTCAACAGGGGGAACAGTGGCAATTGCAGTGGCATCTGCATGCCGGTGCGGGTAAGGGCGAGGCGCTGATCAACGGTCAGAGCCAAGGGACGGCGGAGGCGGTTGTCTCGCAGACGCTGAGTGCCATCAGCCACTATCTGGCCGACCGTTACGGCAAGATATTACCCCTGCCACCTGTGGTCCCGGCGGCGGTCAGCGGCGCCCAGGTGACCAGTGCTGCAGTGGCGACCGGCGCTGTTCTGCCAACCAGTACGGCGACGGCGGCAGTATCGGACTCCGGCACTGCCACCCTGCAAGTGGATAACGTCAAGAGTGTGGATGACTTGCTGGCGTTGCAGGGTTTGTTGCGCCAACTTACCGTCGTCACTCAGAGCAATGTGTCCAGCATGACTGGCGATACGGTAATTTTTACGCTCAGCCTCAACACGGATGCCAATGGATTCTTTGCCGCCTTGCAGGATCAACAGCGATTGGTGCCCGCGGATGTTAATAATCGCTTCCATATGCAGTGGCGTCAGCCCTGAGTCCGCCTCTTGAATAGGGAATATTCCGTGAGTCAACCCGCCCAACTCTCCTTGGCTGTCCAGTTGCCAGATGATGAGACCTTTGCCAGTTTCTACCCTGGGGATAATGCCCAGCTCATCACTAACTTGAAGAATGCCGCCATTGGTCAGGGTGCTCCTCTACTGTTTGTCTGGGGAAGTCACGGCTCGGGTCGTTCGCATCTGCTCCACGCTACCTGCGCCGAGGTCAATGCCAGTGGCGATGCGGCGGCTTATATACCGCTAGAACAATATGCGGAGTTTGATCCCGGTGTGCTGGATCAGATGGAGCAACTGCCACTGGTGTGCCTGGATAATCTGGATGCCATTGCCGGGCATCCGGAATGGGAGGAGTCGCTGTTTGATTTCTTCAATCGCTGGAAAGAGCATAATCAGGGCTCGCTCATCGTCACGGCAGCAACGGCACCGCGAAAAATCGGCTTAGGGCTTGCTGATCTGGCCTCCCGACTGGATTGGGGTCTGGCTTACCAGCTGCATGAGCTGGACGATGAGGGAAAACTCAGCGCCCTGCAGTTGCGAGCCGAGCTGCGCGGTTTCAAGTTGCCGGTTGATGTCGGGCGGTTTCTGCTCAACCGTTTGTCCCGGGATATGCGAACCTTGTTGACTACGCTGAATGAGCTGGATAACGCCTCGCTGGATGCCAAGCGCAAGTTGACGATTCCCTTTGTCAAAGAGGCGCTGCGTCTCTAGTCGAACCGGTTGCGCGACTGACAAAAAAGCCAGCAAGTGATTGCTGGCTTTTTGCATGGAGGCGTTTCAAATCACAGGATCTCCAGGACCTGCTCTGGCGGGCGACCGAGGCGGGCCTGTTCGCCGTGAACCACTATAGGGCGCTCCATCAGGGAGGGATGTTCCGCCAGCAGCTGATACAAGGCATCCTCGTCCAGCTGCTGATTAGCCACTCCCAGTGTCTGGTACAGCTCATCTTTGCTGCGCATCAGTTGCCGCACCGAACTGAAGCCCAGCTGGCGGGTGAGGGTTTTCAACAACTCGATCGTCGGTGGCGTCTCCAGATAGCGCACCACCTCGGGTACTAATCCGCGAGCCTCCAGCAGGGCCAAGGTTTCCCGACTCTTGGAGCAGCGGGGATTATGATAGATAGATAAATGCATGCCTTTCTCCTGCTTGCTGTTGCTTGATGCCGAAGGGGGATCTCGCTTATTGGCGCAGACTCTCATCCAGCCGCTTGGCTTCTTCAAGCTGAACCAAGCGGGCATCAATGCGGGCTAACGCCAGCTTGTCGCTGCTGGTTGCCCGGGCCAGATTGAGTTCATCCATTGCCCGCAGATAATCACCAGCAAGCGCTTTGCTCTCGGCATAGGCCAGGTGCAGGTTGGTTTCATCGCCCGCTTGCTGGTAGACATCGACCAGGGTGCGCCATCCCAAATTGCTGTCGGGATGATTACGGACATACAAATCCAGCAACTTGGCTGCTTTGGGTAATTGATTCTGCTGCATGTAACAACTGGCGAGATTGAAGATCACTACACTGTTATCGGGTAACTGTGCCTGCTTACTCTCCAAACGCTGGATGGCCTGATTATATCGCTGGCTGGCCATATCGATGTCGGTCTGGGTATCGAGAATGAATAGGTCATCCGGAAATCGCTGTGCCAGGTCATTGATGATTGCAGCGGCATCTTGAGTCCGGTTCAGGGCTAACAGGGCCAGTGCCTTGCCATACAGCAGATGATTCTGCTTACCGCTGCGGCTGATCTGGTGATCAAAATAGCTCAGCATGCCATCGGGTGTTTCCTGACTGAATCGAACCTGGATGCGGGCCTTGGCAAACAGGAAGTCAGCGTCGTTGTGAGGGGATTGCCGTGGAAAGTTGGCCGCTCGACTGCGAGCCTCGGAAATTCGGGTCTCGGGGAGCGGGTGCGTGAGCAGCATTTCCGGAGGCTTGGTGGCGTAACGATAGTTAGCCGCCAGTTTTTGGAAGAAATTAGCCATACCCATGGGTTCGAAACCGGCATCGTAGAGCAATTTCATGCCGATGCGATCCGCTTCGTATTCATTATCGCGGGTATAGTTGATGGCCGATTGGACTTGCAAACCCATGGTGGTTTGCAATGCGGCAATGCCGACTGTGGGGTTGAGAATAGCTAGGGCAACCGAGCCGACGAGACCTGCGATGGTGACGGGCGTTTGCCGGGTTTGGGCTTCCATGTAACGGGCAATATGTCGTTGGGTGACATGACTTATTTCATGGGCGAGTACCGAGGCAAGTTCGCTTTCGGTCTCGGCATTTAAAAAGAGTCCGGAATGAACCTTAACCTTGCCGCCGAGAAAGGCGGCGGCGTTGATGCTATCGTCTTTGACCAGAAAAAAGGTAAAGGGGAATCGCACATCATTGGCGCGGCTGACCAGACGCTGTCCCAGATCATCCAGATACTCATTCAAAACAGGGTCATCAATGATCGGCAACTGGGCGCGGGCAATTCGCATGAAGGCGTTGCCGTAGACAATTTCGCGGTCGATTGAGAGTGCAGATACCCCGGCCGTCCCGATATCGGGCAATTGACTCTCATTGATGGCATAAGCTGAGTGGATGGACAGCATGGCCAGCAGGGCACTGGCTAATGATTGCAAACAACGCTTTAACATCACGTGACTACCTCCATGAAAAAGCTCGGGCAGAATACTCCGCCAAGCGGCCAATGAACAAGCGTTGTTTCATGACTCTCCGGGGTAGATAATAGCGGCCAGCGGCCGTCCTGACTCGGCTTGTTCAGAGTGGTACGGCCCCGGAATCAAGGCGGGTGTCACCCATGATGGGCTTCGAGTCGCAGTGCTGATCTCTGTCTGCTATAGGGTTCCCCATGTTTAAGATCCTCCTCAATTGGTACAAGCGACGTTTTTCTGATCCCAACGCCGTGACGCTGTTTTTGTTATTGCTGACTGGTTTTGCCACCATCTATTTTTTTGGCGATTTGATAAGCCCCATACTGGTCGCGCTGGTACTGGCGTATCTGCTGGATTGGCCGACGCAACGACTGATGCGGTTAGGGTGTAGCCGGACGCTGAGTGTCAGTCTGGTGCTACTACTCTTTATCGGTGTCATGTTGCTGCTGCTGACCGGCTTGCTGCCGAGCATAGTGCGCCAGGGGGTCAATCTGGCTCGTGAAGCTCCGAGTATGCTGGGCAACCTCAAGATCTATATGTTGCGATTACCCGAGTCGTATCCGGATCTGATGGATGTCTCCCTGGCCGAAACCTTGCTCAATACGGTGCAAGCGCGTTTTGTAAAACTGGGTGAGTTGATCGTGTCGGCTTCCGTGTCGTCGCTCATCAATGTCGTCGTGGTGATGGTGTACCTGATCCTGGTACCGCTGATGGTATTTTTCATGCTCAAGGACAAGGCCATACTGTTGGCGGGTGTCTATCGCTTTTTGCCCAGCAATCGGGCACTGGCGACTCAGGTCTGGATCGAAATGAATGAGCAGATTGTGAAGTATATCCGCGGCAAGGTGATCCACATCCTGATTGTCAGCCTGGCCAACTACCTGGTCTTCTCCATCATGGGGATCGATTATGCGCTGCTACTGGGAGTCGGCGTGGGATTGTCCGTGCTGATTCCCTATGTCGGTGCCGTGATGATCAGCGTCCCCGTGGTCATTGTCGGTTTGTTCCAGTGGGGTGTGAATCCGGAATTTGCCTATCTGCTGATCGCTTACCTGGTGATTCAGGCGCTGGATGCCAATCTGCTGGTTCCCTTGCTGTTTTCCGAGGCCATGAATCTGCACCCGATCGCGATCATCATAGCCGTGCTGGTGTTTGGTGGTTTGTGGGGCTTCTGGGGCGTATTTTTTGCCATTCCCCTGGCCACGCTGGTCAAAGCGGTAGTCAATGCATGGCCGGGGAGTAGTCAGAAAGTGGAGCGCTCGAACAGGGATGGGGCTCCCAAGGTTGCCTCCTGATGAGGCAACGGAATCAATACAGCAGGGTATACAACTGACGACGGTAGCGACTGGCAATCGCATCGCCGGGCAGAGTTGCCAGAATATCCAGATAGATTTTCCTGGCTTCACCGAAACCCAGATCCTGCTTCAGCAGGCCGAGCAGCAATTCCAGCGCCTCTTCTTTACGCCCGGCTTGACTGTACTGAATGGCCAGATCCTGCTTTAACAGACCGTTATCCGGCTCCTGCTGCAAACGAGCTTCCAGCGCCTGGATCTCCGGGCTATCGGCAGCCTGGATGGCCAATTCCAGCGCAGCCACCAAGCGTTGATACTCGGAGTCCTGGGCGACCATAGGGATCAGGCTCAGCAGCTCTTTGGCCTGGGTGAGCTTTTGTAATTGCAGGCTGCAATCGACCAGCAGCAGCGTGATGTCAGTGCGAGTAGGGGCCAGCTGATGGGCGCTCTGGAAGCTGTTATAGGCGGCTTGCACATCACCCTGCGCCATGGTGTGGCGGCCTTGTTCCAGCAGCAGATCCTCTTCTTTGGGCAGATAATCGGCCAGGAACTGACGAGCTCCCGCCAACTGCTCGCTGCCCTGGATGGCGTCAACCGGCCGTCCTTCTTTAAACAACACCAGAGCGGGCAAGGCTTGTAATCCCAACTGCACGGCGAGACTCTGTAACTGCGGATTACTGACATCCACCTTGGCCAGCGTCAGGACCGGGTTGGCGGCGCCAATCAGCCCTTCCAGCTCGGGAGTGACAGGCTGACATTCAGGAAGTGCATCGGCATAGAAATAGACCGCAATCGTCTTGGTCATCGAGGCTTCGATTAATTCGGCGCGAAAGTTTTCAGGCGTAATCTGGATGATCATGGAAATACCCTGCTGTTGATGTACTGAATATGTGGGGGAGATGATCCGGTATTTCAAGCGCCCACGACCATCCGGTTCGTGGGCTGAGTCACCTTCAGTGTGCGGTCGCGCTGTTATCGATGGTGCCTTTGAACCGGCTCAAGTCGCGCATCACTTTCAGTAGTACCGGCATATCCTGGCGTCCGTTATCGATGCTCTTGTATCCATCGACGGTGCGGACTTCAAAATTACCCTGGCGATCAAACAGGGTGATCTCCTGCTGACCAAAAATCACGGAGTGACGGTTGTTACCGCTAATGACCCACTCGCGGCTGGGTGGCTGCAGCAGGGAGTGGCCAGTCGAATAGTCCGCTTCCGGCGATGTCACGCCCAGTAATTCGGGTAGCAGCGTAGGCACCAGATCCTGGTGGCTGGTGAGAGCATGGATCTGCTGGTTGGTATGACCTGGCCAGGCCATGATCAACGGGACCTTCATCTGTACATTGGAGTAATTGCCGCCGGCTCCCCAGTTAGCGGGACCGCTCTCGCCGAGTTCAAAACCGTGATCGCTGGTAATAATCACTAACGTATTGTCCAGCACCTGGTGGGTCATCAGCTGTTCGAAATAGCTGCCCAGGAGTTGATCCATATAAAACACCGCATTCTTGTAGCGATTGACCAGCAATGGTTGTTGTGCAGCAGGGATTGAGCCGAATGGATCGAGCTGTTTGAGCTCCGGTTGATAAGGTCCATGAAAATCAGCCGGTAACGCCAGGGTGCCGGGACCGCTCAATGCCAGGTAGGAGAACCAGGGCGAGCCGGGCAGCTGTTTTTGCTGCCACGATAGCCAAGCTTGCAAGGTTTGGTCATCGCTTTTGCCAACGCCGATCTGCTGCTTATGGCGGATGCCGCTAAAAATAGCGTTCTGATAAATGGGTTGATTCAAACCGTCGGTCGTAAAGGTTTTGATTCGATATTCTTGACGCTGCAATTCATCAATCAGCAGTGGCGGCCGCTTATCGGCGATCACATCATCAGCATACTGGGCGGGCAGACCATAGAAGAGACTGAACAGACTGGTTTCAGTTTCATTATCCCCTGCCACATGGTTGTCAAAGCGCTGATATTGTTGCGAAAAACGCTGCAGGTTGGGCATGTTGATATTGTTCAACATATCCTGGCGCAGCCCACTCAGCACTATCAGCAACAGGTTTAGCTTTTGCTCATGAGGCAGAACTTGCAGGGGAGCCAAAGGATAAAGGAGCCGGCGATGGGGTTGCTCAACCGTGTTTTTTTCCCGAGCCTTGAACTCCTGCAGATCTAACCAGCCGTGTCGCGCCAGAAATGAACGGGCGGTCATCGGATACGACAGCGGGAAGTTGGATTTTTGCGCCGTGATGGGCGTATAGAAGCGAGCATCGGCCCAGATATGGGTAAGGTGAGTCAGCAGAAAACAGCTCAGGAACAGAGCGGCTACTCCTTTGCCCAGATAGGGCCGACTCCGTTTGAATTGTCGCTTCCAGGCTTGATTGGAGAAAATGATCTCCAGCAGCACTATGGTTGGAATAGCGATAAACAAAAAGTTCCAGTTCAGATTGGTCTTGGACTGGAAGGGCTCGAACAATAGGCTCCAGACAAAGGGATTAAGATGAAACTTCAGTAATTGATACACCTGTGTATCAATAAGTAACAGTGTCTGTACGGATGTGGCAATAAGAATAGACAAACTGCGAAGTAGCCGCTGATGGGTACAAACAAAGGTCAGCGGAAAGATAGTCAACAGGAAAAAAATGAATCCGATAAAAGCGAAATGCCCAATCCAGCTCACCAGGAGATAGAACTGACCTAGTCCTGTGGTTGGCCACGGCATGGCAAGGATAAAACGCAGGGCAATCAGCATAGCCAATAGGATATTAAAGCAAAGGAACCAGTGGCCCCAGCTGATTAGTCGCGAAACGTTTTCGCCATATTGAGGATTAGGTGTCTTGGTAAAGAGCTCATTCATGTTGACGGTGATCCGACTTCAGTGCTTGGCATCAGGGAGCTTGACGGATTGCATCAATGCAGAGGCAAAAGAGTCTGCAATGTTGGCCTGCTGTGCCAACGGAAGCCGTTCCGTGATCACATGGGTAGCCATGTTTCCGATAGCAATCAAGGATAGGTCGACGGGCGCTTTATGTCGCTGTAAAACACTAAGTAATTCATTTACCAGACTTTCTATCTGTTCATTGCTGTATTTTGAGGTAATGGGCATCGGATCGGTCCTTTTCTCGCAAAGGCGCTTATAATACTGCACATCGTTGACTAACACTATGATTGCTATGAGTGTACAAAATATATCCATGGTTCTGCATATTTTGCGTCAGGAGGCAGATCTTGGCGTCGTCGCCGAGTTAAGCCATCGACAACTATCTGCTACCGAGCAAGTGTCTGAGTTAGCCTTGGAACTTCATCAAACATTTCAGCAAAAGAATAACCGTGCTTATGCTGCGTTTCAGAGTGAATTGCAGTCCGAAGACATTTCCTTTGCGCAATTACTGCAACAATATATTCAGGGTGAATCGAATTTCATCAATTTTTCATGTGATGCCACCCATATATTAACGGCTGCAATTAATAAATATGCCTTGCATTGTGATGGCTTTATTTATTTCGTGCACTACCAGTATGTTGGTAATGACTATTTGATGGTCGGGATCCTTGAAACAGAAGAAAGTGTAAGCTTTACCTCCGGGTTTGATATTCAACGGGTCAAGCATATTGATTTAAATCGTATGGGCCTTGCGGCGCGAATTGATTTAACGCAACAACGTATTGCGGCAGAAAATAAACGCTATATTTCATTTATCAAGGGACGCGCAGGCAGGAAAGTATCTGACTTTTTTATGGAGTTTCTCTCTGCAGAAGAGGGCGCAGACCAAAAAATACAGAATGAAACTCTGATCCGGGCTATTAGCTCATACGCGGATACTCATCAAGTGCCGACAGAGCAGCTTCTGGATGCGAAAAAAGAGCTACATGCTTATTGCAAAGAGCAGTTGAAGTCTGGCGAAGACCTTGAAGCGAAGCGGATAGGCGAGATCATTCCTGATGCGGACGCGGGTGATTTCTACACCTTCTTGACTAACGAGGTCGGGTTGCCCGAGAGTTTTCCTCCCAGTCAGAGCGCGTTGCGGGCCATGACCAAGTATGTTGGTTCCGGTGGTGGCTTGACCATCAGCTTCGATCAGAAGCTATTGGGACAGCGGATCAGTTACGATGCGGCGACCGATACACTGACGATTATTGGCACGCCACCTAACTTAAAAGACCAGTTGCTGCGAAATAATCGTTAATGCAGGTAAATTGACCGCTCATTGTTGATGAGCGGTATTTTCAAGACTGTTTTAGCTCGCTGCCTTTTTATGGAACAGCCACTTTTCTGGTGCCTCTGGGGCATCAGTAAAATGTCCTGTGTCTACTCGTTGAACAATTTTCAACAAGCTGTAATTAATACTTCGGAATGAAACCGATACCAGAAAATGGTTTCAGTTTATGTTTATCGGCGTTTCGCTTCTGTCTTTCCAAAAATGCGAGATCCGTCATAGGACCAATAGGGGGCATGCTCTAATATGCACCCCGCACACAGGCTTATTACAGCGTGTTCAGCGTGGGACTAACAACTAAGTAAGGAAAGGCTAATGAAAAAGAAAATTCTCGCGTCTTTTATCGGGCTTGCAACACTGGGTATGGCTTCTGCTGCCAGTGCAGCGATCGAGGAAGGTCAGCTCACCATCTGGATCAACGGTGACAAGGGCTATAACGGCCTGGCTGAAGTAGGTAAGAAGTTCGAAGCAGCGACAGGCGTCAAAGTCACTGTTGCTCACCCTGACCAAGTAGAAGTTAAGTTCCAGCAGACCGCTGCTACCGGCAACGGCCCTGACATCTTCCTGTGGGCTCATGACCGCTTCGGCGAGTGGGCTAAATCAGGTCTGATTGTTCCGGTTACTCCGAACGCAGCCACCAAGGGCAAGTTTGAAAACTTCGCTTGGGATGCTATGCAAGTTGATGGCAAGTTCTATGGTTACCCTGTAGCCGTGGAAGCTGTTGGCCTGATCTACAACAAGAAGCTGATGGCTACTCCGCCGAAGACTTTCGAAGAGCTGAATCAGCTGGACGAAAAACTGAAGCCTGAAGGTAAGCGTGCCGTCATGTGGGCTTACACCACTCCGTACTTCAGCTACCCGCTGGTTGCTGCCAATGGTGGTTATGCCTTCAAGAAAACCGCAACTGGCTATGACGTGAAAGATACTGGTGTGAATAACGCCGGTGCCAAAGCAGGCGTTCAATTCCTGGTCGATATGGTCAAGAGCGGCCACATGGAAAAGGGTGTCGACTACGGTGTTATGGATGCCAAGTTCTCCAAGGGTGAAGTGGCTGCCATCATCAACGGCCCATGGTCCTGGAGCAACTACGACGCAGCCAAGGTTGACTACGCTGTAGCTCCGCTGCCAACTCTGAACGGCAAGCCGGCCAAGGCTTTCGTGGGTGTGTTGGGTGCGACTATCAACGCCGCCAGCCCGAACAAGGATCTGGCAATCGAGTTCCTGGAAAACTATCTGCTGACGGACGATGGTCTGAAGTCAGTGAACAGTGACAAGCCTTTGGGCGCTGTTGCTCTGAAGTCCTTCCAAGCGACTCTGGCCAAGGATCCGCGCATCCAGGCAACTATGGCTAACGCTCTGAATGGTGAGCCGATGCCTAGCGTTCCTGAAATGATTCGTTTCTGGTCTTCTTTTGAAACAGCACTGAAAAATGCGACCACGGGCCGTCAGACTCTTGATGAAGCTCTGGATACCGCAGCACGTCGTATCGTGCAATAAATGATTGGGGGGCCCTGTTGATCGGGGCCTCCATTTTTTTTTGGCGTTATGAAGGTTTTTGGGCATGGAACAAATCCAGTCTGTTGATACCAATGCGGCTTCTGCCTCCAGGTCTGCCTGGATTAAATGGTTGGTTGCCTCACTGGTTGTGATTTTGAATGGCTATGCTGTTGTCATGATGTATGCTGGCGGCGAAATAGCTTTTGCTCTGTTGGACCTGGTTCTTGTCGGAACTGGTGTCTATGTGTTCCTCAACAAGAAGACCTATGCACATCGTTACATCTTCCCGGGTGTGGCGGGCATGGTCGCGTTTATCATTTTCCCATTGGCATATACCATCAGTATTGCCTTTACCAATTACTCAGGTGCAAACCTGTTGTCGTTGGAGCACGCCAGTGCTTACCACCTGAAAAAGACCTACAAGGTCAAAGGTGGCGAGTTCGACTTCTCACTGCTTGACCGGGGTGAACAACGCTTCCAGTTGTTACTCAAACAAGATGGCGTGTCTTATATCAGCAACCCGATGCAGTTGTGGACCAATGCTGAGCTGAAATCTTCATCGAATAGTTTGGCTGCTAAGGCAGAGATCAAACTTGTTCCGTTTGAAGGTGACGCTCCTGCTCCAGAAGCACCGATCCGGGAAATTGTTGGCCATAAGAGTCATTTGACTGCAATGTCTCTGGTGTTGCCAGATGGCACTCAGTTGAGCATGACCGGAATGCGAAAGTTTGCTGCGCAAAAGCAACTTTTTACGCATTTGCGTGATGGCTTCACACTGAAATCCGGTATCCACCTCAGCAATGAACACATACTTCGCAACAACGAAACTGGACAAATCCTGCTGCCAAACATGGAAACAGGTTACTTCCAGTACGTGAACGATGAAGGCGTGTTTGTGGGTGAAGGTTTTGCTCCTGGCTTCGTCGTCACTGTCGGTTGGAAGAACTTCCTGCGCATATTGACTGACCCGGGTATTCAAGGCCCATTCCTGCAAATTTTCGTCTGGACTGTGATTTTTGCGGCTTGCTCGGTCGGTTTCACTCTGGCCATCGGTATGGTTCTGGCCTGCCTGGTGCAGTGGGACGAGTTGCGCGGACGAGGCTTCTACCGTGTCATGCTGATATTGCCTTACGCGGTGCCGGCATTCATCTCCATCCTGGTATTCAAGGGGTTGTTCAACCAGAACTTTGGTGAAATCAACATGCTCTTTGACATGTTCGGTTTTGACAAGCCTGAGTGGTATACCAGTCCCATGTTGGCCAAGACCATGATTTTAATCGTGAATACTTGGTTGGGTTATCCCTACATGATCATTCTGTGTATGGGGCTGTTGAAGTCTATTCCTGAAGATTTGTACGAAGCATCCGCGATGGATGGTGCTGGTCCAATCCAGAACTTCCTCAAGATCACAGTGCCTCTGCTCATGAGACCACTGACTCCGTTGTTGATTGCTTCATTTGCCTTTAACTTCAACAACTTCGTATTGATTCAACTGTTGACCAATGGTGAGCCTGACATAGTGGGTGCTACGACTCCGGCAGGTACCACCGACCTCTTGGTTAGCTACACCTACCGCATCGCGTTCCAGGGTGCTGGTGGTCAGGACTACGGTCTGGCCGGTGCAATTGCGACAGCAATCTTCCTGATTGTCGGCGCCTTGGCACTGCTCAACCTGAAGTTGTCCAAAGTTGACAAGATTTGAGGACTTAGACGATGGCTATTGTTCAACCTAAATCAATCAAATACCGGCTGTGGGCTACCCATCTGGTGATGTGGGGCTTCATCGCACTGATTGTGTTCCCGCTCATCATGGTTATTGCCATCTCGTTCCGTACCGGTAATTTCTCGGTGGGTGAGATCATTCCTTCCAACCCGACGCTGGATCACTGGCGACTGGCGTTAGGGATGAGCATCACCAGCGCTGATGGCAATGTCACACCACCACCATTCCCGGTGCTGTTGTGGTTGTGGAACTCCATCAAGGTTGCCGGTATCACCTCTGTATTTATTGTTGTTCTTTCAACGACCTCTGCATATGCATTTGCGCGTCTGCGGTTCCGTGGTAAAGAAACGATTCTGAAGGGTATGCTGATATTCCAGATGTTCCCTGCCGTACTGGCCTTGGTCGCTATCTATGCCTTGTTTGACAAGATTGGCGATTATGTTCCTTGGCTCGGGCTGAATACTCACGGTGGTCTGATTCTGGGCTACATGGGGGGTATAGCTCTGCATGTGTGGACCATCAAGGGATACTTCGAGACGATCGACCCGTCTCTGGAAGAAGCTGCAGCAATTGACGGTGCAACGCCTTGGCAGGCATTCCGTCTGATTCTGTTGCCTCTTTCTGTTCCGATTCTGGCTGTGGTATTCATCCTTTCCTTTATCGGTTCGATCACAGAGGTTCCTATGGCCTCCATCCTGCTGTCGGACGTAAACAATCTGACACTGGCTGTGGGTGCCCAACAGTACCTCTATCCACAGAATTATCTGTGGGGTGACTTTGCCGCTGCGGCTGTAATGTCCGGCTTACCTATCACCATCGTATTCCTGCTGGCTCAACGCTGGCTGGTTGGCGGCCTGACCGCTGGTGGCGTTAAGGGTTAAATATGTTAGGGGGAGAGAGGCCTCTCCCCTGAATTGGTTTCCATATAATTTTCGATTTTTACAGCGGAGCGACTCATGGCTGAAGTAGTTCTGAATAATGTTCGCAAGAATTATGATCCTTCTTCTCTGAAAGACACACTGCGCAACATTAATCTCAATATTAAAGAAGGCGAGTTCGTTGTCTTCGTAGGTCCGTCTGGTTGTGGTAAATCTACGCTGCTGCGTATGGTTGCCGGCTTGGAAGACATCACCTCCGGTGAGTTGACCATTGGTGGCCGTTACATGAACGATGTACCGCCGGTAGAGCGGAACGTGGGCATGGTATTCCAATCCTATGCGCTTTATCCGCATATGGATGTTTATGAAAATATGGCGTTCGGCCTCAAGCTGAAGAAAATGGACAAGGATTCTATCCACAAGCGCGTTTCACGTGCTGCGGATATTCTGGGTCTGGTTCCATTGCTGGAGCGCAAGCCTAAGGCTCTGTCTGGTGGTCAACGCCAGCGTGTGGCGATCGGTCGTTCTATCGTGCAACAACCATCGGTTTTCCTGTTTGATGAACCCTTGTCAAACCTGGACGCCGCACTGCGCGTCAAGATGCGGATCGAAATCGCCAAGCTGCACAAAGAGCTGAACTCCACCATCATCTATGTTACCCATGACCAGGTTGAAGCAATGACCTTGGCCGACAAGATCGTGGTTCTGAGCCCGCTTAAGGATACCGCCGAGAGCAATCTGGAGCAGTATGGTTCACCGCTGGATCTGTACCACAATCCGTCCAATAAGTTCGTGGCCGGTTTCATCGGTTCACCGAAGATGAACTTCCTGGATGGCGAGTTGATCGAGATTGGCGAAGACAAGTGTAAAGTGAAGCTGACTACGGGCGACATTATTACTGCTTGCGTCGATGCGCGTCGTGCTGAAGTGGGTGACAAGATTGAGCTGGGCGTTCGTCCTGAACACTTGGTACCTGTTGACCATCCGGACGCGGCTGGCCGCTTGTCTGGTCTGGTTCAGGTTGCCGAACACTTGGGTGCAGAATCGTTCGTGTATATGGAAGTTGATGGTAAAGACTTTACCGTCAAGGCTGCCAGTGAAATCCCGGTTGATACCGGTGATACCCTGGAAGTCGGCGTTCCTGCCCAGGCGTGCTATCTGTTCGATAGTAAAGAACAGGCATTCCCACGGACAACCAAGTACAACCGTTCTTAATACAGAGCGCTTACTAGAAGCGGGGCTCATGCCCCGCTTTTTATTGCGCTGATTGAATTATCCAAGCAAAAAAACGCCGCTAATATAGCGGCGTTTGTTTTTGCAGGATTACAGTTTGTCGGCGTTAGAGGCCAGATACTTGGCAACGCCCTCGGGCGATGCTTCCATACCGGTCTGTCCTTTCTGCCACTGTGCTGGACATACTTCGCCGTGCTCTTCATGGAACTGCAGGGCATCGACCATACGCAGCATTTCATCAATATTCCGACCCAACGGCAGGTCATTGACGACTTGGTGACGAACCAGGCCAGCTTTATCGATCAGGAAAGAACCGCGGAAGGCAACGCCTGCTTCCGGATGTTCTACATCATAGGCTTTGCAGATTTCATGTTTGACATCTGCGACCAGAGGGTATTTGACTGCACCAATTCCGCCATCAGCAATCTTGGTGTTTCGCCAGGCATTATGAGTAAATTGTGAATCGATGGAGACCCCGATTACCTCAACGCCACGCTTTTGAAACTCTTCAAAACGATGGTCAAATGCAATCAGCTCTGACGGACAAACAAAAGTGAAATCCAGCGGATAGAAGAAAACCACCGCGGCCTTACCCTTGATGAATGAGCTCAGATTAAAACTATCAACGATCTCACCATTACCTAAAACTGCTGCAGCGGTGAAGTCGGGTGCAGGACGTCCTACCAGTACCATGTTGTTCTCCTTTGAGTGATGACAAAGTGACACGCACGTTTTTTATATTAGACAAACTCGAGTCTAAACCCTGTTCTATTTGTGTTAAATTTAAAAAAATAGATAACCCTAATCGTATTTTCCGATGAATCGTTGGCCCAGTCTGAAACAGTTACACTATCTGGTGGCTCTTGCCGAGTGCCAGAATTTTAATCGCGCGGCAAAACAGTGTTTTGTCAGCCAGTCGACCTTGAGTACGGGGATCCAGACTCTAGAAGAGTTGCTGGGTGTGCAGTTGATCGAGCGCGATCATAAGGCCTTTATTATCACCATGACGGGTCTTGAGGTCGTCGAGCGTGCGCGCCGGATCCTCTCTCAGACCAAGGATATGCTGGATCTGGCATCTGTACAGGGGGGGGTGATGAGCGGCACCCTGCGTCTTGGCTGTATTCCGACTATAGCGCCCTTTCTGCTCTCGGATTTAGTCAACCAGAGCTCTCTGCAGTATCCGGAACTACAACTCCTGCTGCGGGAGGATACGTCAGCCAATTTATTGCTGCAGTTGGAGGCTGGGGAGCTGGACCTTATCGTGCTGGCTTTACCCTATGAGCTCAGGGGGCTGCATAGCCGCAGCGTTGGTTATGACCCCTTCAAATTGGTTCTACACCGTAGTCTTGCAGTGCTGCTGGAGCACTCTGTCGATTATCGCTTATTACCCGATCATTCGATTTATTTGCTGGAGCAGGAACATTGTCTGACTGGGCATGCGTTGGCGGCGTGTCATATGGCGGATAGAAACAAGATTAATCCCTTTGCTGCCACCAGCCTTTACACCTTGATCCAGATGGTTTCTGCTCGTGCCGGAGCAACATTTTTGCCACAGATGGCGATTAATAGCGGCTTGTTGCAACGAACCGAGCTGGTGGCATTGTCTCCTCCGCTGGAGGTGGCCTCGCGGGAGATTGGTTTAGTATGGCGTCCGAGCTCCACGCGGGTAGAAACTTTTTATACCTTTGGCAATCTAGTTGCCGAATGTCTGGCGGCGTGTTGCAGATAAAAAAATCCCGGCACTCAGGCCGGGTTATAAGGGGCTTAATCTTAAAACAAAGGGGTTGCAAACTTGCTCAGGGGTAATTGGGACTAACCAATGACAGAGCAGAATTGAATGGTAGGTGATTTGTAATTTTATTTCAATATTCAGCTCTAACCGTTTCGGCAAAAGACGCCAATGAAACTGTTTTCACCTGCATTGGTAGTAATATTTCATTTATGGTGTTCACTTCTTGCCCGTTAGGCCCGATCTTGGTGCTGCATGGTTCGTACACTGCTGCTTGTTGCTTGATCCGGACTAGCCTCGTCACTAGACTGTGCGCTTCTTGTTAAACCAGAGGTGGCCATGCAGGTTTCTGATTTCAATTTTGTCTTGCCCGATGAGCTGATTGCGCGGTATCCGATGCCTGAACGGACAGCCAGTCGCTTGCTGAAATTAGCCGGAGACAGCGGGCAAATCAGCCATGGCAACTTCATGGATTTACTGGATTTACTCCACGCCGGCGACTTGCTGGTTTTCAACAACACCCGGGTCATACCCGCGCGCCTGTTTGGGCAAAAAGCCAGTGGCGGTAAGCTGGAGGTACTGGTTGAGCGGATCCTGGATCCGCAGACGGTCCTCGCTCATGTTCGTTGCTCCAAAGCGCCAAAACCCGGTACCTTGCTGCAGTTTGAGCAAGGCATAGAGGCGACTATGGTGGCACGTCATGATGCACTGTTCGAGCTGCAGTTTGCCGGTGCACAGAATGTAATCGCTATTTTAGAGGCGATAGGCCATATGCCATTGCCGCCGTATATTGATAGGCCGGATGAGCAGGCGGATAAAGAACGTTACCAGACCGTCTATAATGCCAAGCCGGGAGCCGTTGCAGCACCGACTGCTGGCTTGCATTTCGATGAGCCGTTGCTTGCCGCTTTACGCGCCAAGGGCGTGGATTTTGCCTTTGTCACCTTGCATGTCGGCGCCGGAACTTTTCAGCCGGTGCGTGTCGATCGGATCGAAGATCACCATATGCATAAGGAATATGTGGAAGTTCCTGATGAGGTGGTGAAACAAATTGCCAGCACCCGGCAACGTGGTGGGCGAGTGGTGGCTGTGGGTACTACGTCTGTCCGCTCCTTGGAAAGTGCCGCCCGCGCCAGTCAGCAGCAAGGCTCTGAACTCAGCGCTTTTTATGGCGACACCGATATCTTTATTTTCCCCGGTTATCAGTTCCAGGTCGTTGATGCCCTGGTCACCAATTTTCATCTGCCGGAATCTACATTGATCATGCTGGTATCGGCCTTTGCTGGTTATTCGCATGTTATGGCCGCCTATCAGGCCGCCGTCACCGAGCGCTATCGCTTTTTCAGTTACGGTGATGCCATGTTTGTCACAAGGCAGCGATAATTTCGCCGCCATCACTATGTCGGACTGTTTCTCTGACTCTGAGGTCATTATGAAGTTTGAATTGAAAAAAGTTGTGGGTCGTGCGCGTCGCGGTCAGTTGGTGTTCGAGCGCGGCACTGTGCAGACGCCGGCCTTCATGCCAGTGGGTACCTATGGCACCGTCAAGGGGATGACTCCTGAAGAGGTCAAGGCCACCGGCGCCGAGATCCTGCTCGGCAACACCTTCCATTTGTGGATCCGTCCCGGACAGGAAGTGATGAAGAAGCATGGTGATCTGCATGATTTCATGAACTGGCATGGCCCTATCCTGACCGACTCCGGTGGATTCCAGGTGTTCAGCCTGGGGGATATTCGTAAAATTACCGAAGAAGGTGTGCATTTCCGCAATCCGGTCAACGGCGAAAAAATATTTTTATCCCCGGAAAAGTCGATGGAGATCCAGTATGACCTGGGCTCCGATATTGTCATGATTTTCGATGAGTGCACACCGTACCCGGCGACATGGGAAGTGGCCAAAAAATCGATGGAGATGTCTCTGCGTTGGGCAGATCGTTCTCGCGAACACTTCAATCTGCAAAACAACCCGAATGCACTGTTTGGGATTATTCAGGGTGGTGTATACGAAGACTTGCGGGACATCTCCCTCAAGGGACTGCTGAATATTGGTTTTGATGGTTACGCGGTCGGTGGCCTGGCGGTGGGTGAGCCCAAGGCGGATATGCACCGTATTCTGGAACACGTGTGTCCCCAGATCCCGGAAGATAAACCCCGTTATCTCATGGGCGTCGGCAAGCCGGAAGATTTAGTGGAAGGTGTTCGTCGTGGTATCGACATGTTTGATTGTGTGATGCCGACTCGCAATGCCCGTAACGGTCATCTTTTCACCACCGATGGTGTAGTAAAAATCCGCAATGCTCAGCATAAAGACGACACTGCAACCCTGGATGCCGACTGTGATTGCTACACCTGTCAAAATTATACGCGCTCCTACTTGTACCACTTGGATCGTTGTAATGAAATCCTCGGCGCGCGTCTGAACACCATTCATAACCTGCGCTACTACCAGCGTCTGATGCAAGGTTTGCGGGACGCAATCGATGCGGGTACATTAGACGCCTTTGTCGAAGAATTCTATCGCCGCCAAGGCAAGCCAACGCCGTCTTTGGCTGATTAATTACAACATCAACATAAGTAATAACGAGGAAACACAATGGATATTATCTCCAAGGCTTATGCCGAAGGTGCTGCACCGGGTCCTGCTGGTGGTGGAATGGAAATGATCATCATGCTGGCGGTATTTGGCCTGATCTTCTATTTCATGATCTTTCGCCCACAATCCAAGCGCGCGAAAGAACACAAAAATCTGATGTCTTCCCTGAGTAAGGGCGATGAGGTCCTGACTTCCGGTGGTCTGGTGGGCAAGATCAGCAAGGTGGTGGCCGATAGTGATTTTCTGGTGCTGGCCTTGAATGATCAGACCCTGATCACCATCAAAAAAGACTATGTCACTGCTGTACTGCCGAAGGGCACCATTCAGTCTCTGTAATTTGCCGTTAGGAGTCAGCCGTGTTAAATCGGTTTCCGCTATGGAAAAACCTGCTGGTGCTGCTGGTCGTCATCGTAGGTTTTCTCTATTCAGCCCCCAATCTGTACGGTGAAGATCCTGCTCTGCAGGTCTCAGCTGCCCGTGGTGCTGAGGTTCAGGCCTCAACGCTGGATGATGTTAAAAAAATTCTCGATACGCATAGCCTGAAGTTCAAGTCTGCGGTACTGGAAAAAGGCCAGATCCTGGTTCGATTCACCAATACCGACGATCAGCTCAAATCCAAGGAGCTGGTGGCGACTGCTCTGGGTGAACAGTTCATAGTGGCGTTGAATCTGGCTCCGGCGACTCCGGGCTGGCTGACCGCTATTGGAGCTGGTCCACTGAAGCTGGGCCTTGACCTGCGCGGTGGTGTGCACTTCCTGATGGAAGTGGATATGGCCGAGGCGTTGAGCAAGTCTCAGGAACAGATGGTTCAGGATTTTCGTGCTGAACTGCGCGGCAAAGAGATTCGTTATGCGGGTGTTCGTCGCAATGGCAGTGATGTAGTCGTTACTTTCCGCGATCAGGCGTCGCAACAGGCGGGTCTGGCCGAATTACGTGCCAAACACCCCGATCTGCTGTTTGCTGATCAGGAGCGCAATGGCCAATTTTTACTCTCGGCTACCATGAGTGAAGCGAAACTCAAAGAAACCAAGAGTTACGCGCTGGAGCAGAACATCAATATCATCCGGAATCGGGTGAATGAATTGGGTGTGGCAGAGCCTCTGGTACAGCGACAAGGTGCCGAACGCATAGTGGTTGAATTGCCGGGGATCCAGGACA
>JBBRVG010000022.1:0-47541 GCA_038247115.1 Enterobacterales bacterium
CGCCGCGCCCCTTGTTTCGTCGTATCCGCGTTGAAATTGGGCCCGCTCTCGGGCGCGATGACTCCGTTGTTGGTCCGAGTGCATTCCGCCAGCCCGATCCCTCGCCGTGAAAGTCCCGCCAGTGAATGGCAATTGCCACCGGTCAGACGAGTCCGCGGGCCGCTCGTCGGCCCGAACTCTGCTCCAATGGGGTTGGTACTAGAATTCGAATCGTCAACTGGCGGTGTTCCTCACCAATCAGGGCCGCACCTATGCGCTGGAGGCACATACCCTGCCGTCGGCCCGCTCTCAGGGCGAGCCGTTGACTGGGCGTTGCAGCCTGAACCCGGGTGAGCAGGCGCGTTTTGCCCTGCTGGGGAATGATGAGGAGCGATACCTGATCTGCTCCGATGCCGGTTATGGTTTTATCTGCAGCTACAGCGATCTGGTGTCGAAGAATAAGAACGGCAAGGCCTTGCTCACAGTGCCGGAAGGGGGCGAGGTGATGGCTCCCCAGCGCATCCAGGATCTGGCCCAGAGTCTGTGTCTGGTGATCAGTAATGAGGGGCGCATGTTGCTGTTCCCGTTGGCCGAGCTGCCGGAGCTGGCCAAGGGCAAGGGCAACAAGCTGATTGGCATACCCGGGAGCCGGGTGGCCAGCCGTGAAGAGTTTGTGACCCAGGTGGCGGTGATCCCGGCCGGGCAGCCGGTGACCCTGCACGCCGGTAAACGCAAGCTGACCTTGAAGCCGTCGGATCTGGATCTGTATCGTGGAGAGAGGGGACGGCGCGGTGCCAAATTGCCGCGTGGCCTGCAACGGGTCGATAAGGTTGAACTGGATAGCGTCGAACCGGCGTAATCCTTGCTCGCTTCATAGCCCGACACTGCTACTCCCGGGTGTCGGGCTTTTTATGTATTCACGGTCATAGAGGATGACGAGATGACAGAACAAGACGAGATGACAGCACCAGATGAGTTCTTTGATGAGTCGGCACTGTTTGCCGCAGTGGAGAATCAGCTGGCCGATGGTAACCCGCTGGCGGTGAAGGAGACCATGCTGCGTCTGCGCATGACGGGTTACAGCCATCAGGAGGCGCTGGAGTTTATTGCCTGCGCACTGGCGGCGGAGATCATGGCGATGGAGGAGCAGCAGGTACCGTTCAATGAGCAACGCTATGCCGGATTCTTGGCCTGCTTGCCAGAGATGCCGTGGGATGACACTCCCTAGTAACTGGTTTCTGCAGCCATAGCAGTATTGCATTTCATACAAAGCACAGTGCGCGAGCCGCAGCTCAATTAACCACTGTGCTTGCCATCCGGGGCCGGCCGTAACCGACTTCGGGGACCAGTTTGTTGACGTTGGGCGTCTGATGGGCTTGATGGAACTTCTTGAACTCGACGCTATTGATCGGTTTGGAGAAGTGCCAGCCTTGTAGACTGTGGATATGACGTCGAGCCACAAAGGCCACATCGGCGGCGAGCTCTACCCCTTCCACCAGTACCGGGGCACCATAGCCGTTTGCGACGGTCAGCACTGCATCAAAAATTCGATCGCCTCCTTCTTTATCCACCGCCATCCGTACCAGGCTGCGGTCGATCTTGATGAGCTCAAAACCGAATTCATAGAGCCGGGCCAGGTTGTTATAGCCGGTGCCAAAGTCATCAATTGCCAGTTTGAAACCGTACTGGTTGGCTAGTTGCAGCACTTTGCGGGTTGTACTGCAGGAGTTATCGATCAGCTCGCGCTCGGTTATTTCCAGCGTCAGCTGACTGGGATGAATGCCGTGCCGGTGCAGGGTCTGATAAGCCCGTTTGAGGAAGAAGGGTGACTCGAAATGGGAGGCGCTGATATTGATCGACAGATAACAGGTCGGGTTGGCTTTTAACCACTCGCCCATCTCGACGGCCAGTTGCTCAATCAGCCACTGGGTCATGGGCACTATCATGCCGGTCCGTTCGGCCATCGGAATAAAGATATCCGGCATCACCAACCCTTGCCGGGGATGATTCCAGCGGATCAGCGCTTCGGCACCGATACAAAGGCCGCTCTGGTTGTCCATGGTGGGTAGATAATGAATGACAAATTCCTGTTTGCGGATGGCTCGTCCCAGTTCACTGCTGATTTCACGACTGAATCCGCGCCCGGATTTCATGTAGTGCCACAACCCCCACATCAATGCGGTAAAGAACAGGGCACTACCGACAAAAATAGGCGCCAGCAGACTCCAGACGGCGAAGAAATAGCGGGGTGACACCTCTGTGGTGATCCGCAGCAGGCCGTCTCGCGATTCGGTTGATAGGTTGTAGCGAGAACCCGGTAGTCCCTCCTTGATGGCGGTCCCGTCATACATCAGCAGGTTTTTATTGGGTAGCAGCATGCCCAGGGGTTGGTGATTGGCGCGGATGGTGATCAGCGCCGCAACCGGAACATCCCCGGTCGACAACAGGGGGCGGAAGAATTCTTGTTGGTTCAGCAGTAGGTTGACACCCTTATCCGCTTCGATGCCCAGGGCCAGAATGTTCGAATAGTTATTCTGGTCGCCGAATTCGGAACCATGAATGTTGGTCAGCCGCCAGCGGCCAGGGATAAATACTGAATCCATAGCGCTCATTTTGATGGGCGGGGTATGCATACCCCAGGATGAGCAGCGCACCAGGCCCTTATTGATGACCGCCGCCTCACGAATATAGGCATAGTCATAAGCCAGCGAGCGCATCAGTTTCAGGCTCTCTTTGGTGCAGATCCCCTGGGATCGATCCGCCAGCAGTAACAGCAGGCTCTCCGCTTCATCCAGAGTATTGTTGACGTGATTGGTTAGATCTCTGGATAACTCGTGGGTGCGGTTGCGGACTTGCCAGTCTGCCATATAGCCACTGACCAGGGTCAGGATGACCACCGGGATCAAAATGAAGAGGGCATAAGCCATCCAGTAGTGACGGTAGGAGCGCATGGCAGATCCAGAGGAACAGGGAAGGACAGCGTCATCATAACAACCGCTCTTTTTTTGCCCACCACTCAGGGTCGAATTTGCGTCATGGGTCTATCTATCAGATTTTGAATACGTTTTCAGGCTCTTGCCACTGTGATGTTGCGGGTCCAATGCCGTCTCAGAGAGCTCCGCCAAACGGCAATACAACTTTTTGCACCGGAAACTGCGGCTGCCAACGCTCGACGCTGCGCGCCGAATAATCGATCTCGGTACGGACCTCGCGAATGGCAAAACGGCGCAGATCTTCCGGTGGTAACACGAAATAGCCGTTCGCCTTGTAGGGAGGCAATTTACCAATCCAGCACACACGCTCGTCGACGCCTATCTGTTTGAAAAACAACTGCTCCAGCGATACTTGTTGGCGCAGTAATCGGATCTCGTTGCTGGAGGCGGTTACGGCCGTCTGCTCGAACAACTCAGGTTGTTCATGTTGCAGCAACTGATAATGCAGGTTGCCTTGCCAAGCGACTATGGCTCCGGGCTGGATCAGTTTTTTGCGTGCTGCCGGGAACCAGTAGTTGGCGCAACTGCCCAGGCAGAGCCGACTGACCTCCAGCGTCAGGCCTTGCTGATGGATCCAGTAACCCAGCGCAATGGCAGCTTCGGTACTTCCGCCTCGTGAATCCACCTCGAGCACGCGCACCGATTGGCCTTTGACCAGGGCTTGAAAGCGATGCACCGAGTCCCAGTCGATGGGACCTATGAAGCGGGCGTGACCGCTGCTGGCATCCAGACTCAGGGTTGGCGCTGGATCTTGCCGCACGGTCGCGCAACCGCTGGTGAGTAGCACACCGAGGAGGAGGGTAAGGCTCGCGAGCCGTGAATGAGGCGGGATCCAGGTTGGCATGAATGACTCCAATTCCATGACGATAGACCGAGTCTAACTGGGGTGCCGTTCAAGCTCCAGCGGTGGATGCATGGGACGTGATAAGTGCCTGCTGCGATGAAAAGCGGTGGCTAAGGTGCTTCTGTGAGGCGTGGATGCTGTGAGGTTTCAGAGGCGGTGATATACTATCGGCCTTCAAAAAGAGGGATCGTTATGCTGAAAATGTTACGACTGGGCCTGCTGGGAATTTTGCTGGTGGTCTGGTTTGTCTTCGGGTTGCTGATTTGTCTGTTGCGCCCGCGTCATCGCACCAATGTTTACTGGCTATCCAACCGTATGATGCATCGCGCTTGTCCGCTGCTGGGCGTCAAAGTGCGGATCTCGATTCCGCAAGAGTGTCGGGATCTGGGACCTGCGGTCTACGTCGCCAACCATCAGACCAATTGGGACATCATGGTCCTGACCGGTGCGGTACAGCCCGGTGTGGTCGCTGTGGGCAAGAAGAGTCTGGTGTGGCTGCCGTTATTTGGCCTGCTGTTTTATCTCTCCGGCAACATACTGATTGATCGTTCCAACCGTTCCCGAGCCATCGATACCATTCGTCAGGTGGTGGACAAGATCCGCAGCAGTCGTCTGTCGATCTGGATGTTTCCAGAAGGTACCCGCTCCCGTGGCCGGGGCATGTTGCCATTCAAGACCGGCGCCTTCCATACCGCCATGCAGGCCGGGGTGCCTATTGTGCCGATTGTGGCGACCAGCTACGCCACCCAGATCGATTTGAATCGCTGGGACAATGGTGAAATTCTGATCGAGATGTTGCCACCGATTGACTCGGCCCAGTGGCAGCGGGAGCAGGTGCGTGAATGTTCCGAGTTTGTGCGCACTGCCATGCAGAACAAGTTGGTAGAGCTGGATGCCAAGGTTCGCCGTCCAGCGTGAGTGGGTGAATGCCGCCCATTAATAGTAGTAGGGCGCCCATCAGTGGCGCCCTTTTTCATGTTCTCATGTGCATCTTCGGCATCCGTTGTGACCGACATCAGCCCGAGGCTGACGCCAGCAACTGAGCTATCTCATCCGGTAGTTGCTTGGGCGCGTGGACTGTCACTGTTTTGTGCCGCCCGAGTTCGCCGCGCACGATCTGGATTTGCCCCTTGGCCACCTTGAATTGCTTGGCCAGATACTTGATGAGGTGGCTATTGGCCTGGCCATCGACCGGCGGTGCCGTGATGGCTACCTTCAGCTCTTCACCATGTAATCCCTGGATCTGATCCCGGCTGGCCTTGGGCTGGATCAGCAGATCCAGCCACAAGTCCTCCCCGTCCCGGCGCACTGCCACCACTACAGCTGATTCCAGATGGGTGCAATCCAACCTGTGGTCGACAGGAAGATATTGATGGCCTGCAGGATGAGGAACAGCACCAGCACCGACAGATCGAGTCCACCCATGGGCGGAATGATGCGACGGATGGGGGAGAGCAAGGGCTCGGTCAATTGCAGCAGCACATGATCAACCGGGCTACGGCCCTGGCTTACCCAGCTGAGAATAGCGCGTAGCACCAACATCCAGAACAGCAAAGAGCCTGCTTGTTTGAGGACCAGCAGTAGGCTGAACATCAGCAGGGGTAAGGGTTGGAAGGCCGCCGAGGCGAGCAAGGTAAAGGCGACAAATTTCAGCAGTGCAACCAGCAGAGCCAGCACCACGGCCGCCATATCCAGGCTGCCAAGGCTCGGAATGACCCGTCGCATGGGTGCCAGGATCGGATGGGTTGCCTTGACAATAAATTGGCTCAACGGGTTGTAGAAATCGGCCCGCGTCCACTGCAACCAGATGCGTAGCAACACTATCATCAGATAGATGTCGAACAGGGTATTGATGAGAAAATAAAGAGTTGCCATGGGATCCCTTAAAACAGTTGTTCCATCTCTTCGGCGCGTTGCACCGCCGCCTGCATAGCCTGACTCACCAGCTGTGCCAATCCTTGCTCTTCAAACGAGCGGATCGCTTCGGCTGTGGTGCCGCCTTTGGAGGTGACCTGAGCGCGTAGCGTTTCCAGATCAAGGTGTGGGTTATCGACCACCATCTGCGCAGAGCCGAGCGCCGTTTGCTGCACCAGCAGCCGCGCCTGTTCGGCCGAGAAGCCCATACGTTCGGCTTCTTCAGCGATCAATTGCATGAACAGGAAAAAATAGGCCGGCGCTGAGCCTGAAGCGGCGATCACGCTATTGATGCCCGCTTCGTCGCCAACCCAGACCGTTTTGCCGACCGCTTGCAGCATCTGTTCGGCGAAGTCGCAATCGGCCAGGCTGACATTCGGGGCGGCAAATAGCCCTGTCATCCCTAAGCCAATCAAGGCCGGAGTATTGGGCATGGTGCGCACTATATTGCCATGACCACCCAGCAACTCGCTCAGGCGAGTGACTGATATCCCGGCGGCAATGGAGATCACCAGTTTATGCTGGTAATCGCCCAGCGTTGCAGTCAGGGCGGTCAGCATCTCGGCCATGTACTGTGGTTTGACTGCCAGCACCAGTACATCAGCTTGTTGTGCGGCGAGGGCATTATCCATCCCAGCCTGGATCCCGAACTGTTCGGCCAGTTCGGTGAGCTTGTCCTGATCCAGGTCGGTGACGTGGATCAGGTGAGCCGGGTGACCGGCATTGATCAGCCCACTGATCAGGCTGCGGGCCATGTTGCCGCCGCCAATAAAAGCAATCTTGCGCTGTTCCATTAGTCCTGCCTGTCGTCTCGTGCCCCGAAGATGGCGGTGCCAATCCGCACCTGGCTACTGCCACAGGCAACAGCCACCTCAAGGTCGTGGGTCATGCCCATGGACAGCGTGTCCATGGACGGAAATTGTTGCTGTAATGTGCCAAAAAGCTGCTGCAGACGCAAAAAGCTCTGCTTGAGCACTGCATCGTCCTCGGTATTTTCTGCAATCGCCATCAAACCGCGCAATTTCAGACGTGGAAATTGATGAATCCGGGTAGCCAGATCCAAAACTTGGGCCTCGGTCGTACCCGATTTCTGGCTTTCTCCGCTAATATTGAGTTGGATACAGATGTTCAGCGGTGGTAAGTCATCGGGGCGTTGTGCATTGAGGCGTTCGGCAATTTTTAGCCGGTCTACGCTATCGACCCAGTCAAAATGTTCGGCAATGGGGCGAGTTTTGTTCGACTGCAAGGGCCCGATGAAGTGCCATTCAATATCGCTCACACCAGCGTCACGCAAGGCTTGCACCTTCTGGACGGCTTCTTGTGCATAGGATTCACCAAAGCGGCGTTGGCCAGCCTGATAAGCGGCCAGCACTGCAGCCAGAGGCTTGGTCTTGCTGACCGCCAAGAGCTGGATTTCTGAAGCCGAACGGCCCACCAGGGCGGCGGCTTCGGCAATTCGTGTCTGAACCTGTAGTAAGTGTTGGGCAATATCGCTCATAGTAGTTTTACAAGTGCCTAGATTGACGAAGAGTGGGTAACACATGGATATCACAGAATTATTGGCGTTTAGTGTAAAACATAAAGCATCGGATCTACACCTTTCTGCCGGGGTCCCGCCGATGATCCGGGTGGATGGCGACGTACGCAAGATCAACTTGCCTGCGCTGGAGCATCGTCAGGTGCACAGCCTGGTGTATGACATCATGAACGACCATCAGCGCAAAGAGCTGGAAGAGAATCTGGAAGTCGACTTTTCGTTCGAGGTGCCCAATCTGGCGCGTTTCCGGGTCAACGCTTTTCACCAGAATCGCGGGGTCGCGGCTGTGTTCCGGACCATTCCCAGCCTGGTGCTGAGTCTGGACGAACTCGGTGCGCCGGATATTTTCCGTCAGATTTCCGAATACCCGCGTGGCCTGGTGCTGGTGACCGGGCCAACCGGCTCCGGTAAATCCACGACGCTGGCGGCCATGGTTGACTACATCAATGAGTCATTTCATCACCATATCCTGACCATTGAAGACCCCATCGAATTCGTTCATGAAAACAAACGCTGCCTGATTAACCAGCGGGAAGTGCACCGCGATACCTTGGGCTTCAGCAATGCATTGCGTTCTGCATTGCGGGAAGATCCGGATATCGTGCTGGTCGGGGAAATGCGGGATCTGGAAACCATACGTCTGGCGCTGACGGCGGCAGAAACCGGGCATCTTGTGTTTGGTACCTTGCACACCAGTTCGGCAGCCAAGACCATAGACCGGATCATCGACGTCTTCCCCGGCGCCGAGAAGGACATGGTGCGTTCCATGTTGTCCGAATCGTTGCGGGCAGTTATCTCCCAGACGCTGCTCAAACGGGTGGGTGGCGGACGAGTTGCCGCTCACGAAATCATGATTGGTATCCCGGCTATCCGGAACCTGATCCGGGAAGACAAGATTGCCCAGATGTATTCGGTGATCCAGACCGGGATGATTCACGGCATGCAAACCATGGATCAGTGCCTCAAGCAGATGGTGGCCCGAGGGTTAGTGACTCAGGCCGATGCCAAGACCAAGGCCATGGATCCAAATAGCATCTAAGGAATAGACGATGAAAATCGATAGCCTGTTACGGCTGCTGGTGGATCAAAAGGGTTCGGATCTCTTTCTCTCGGTGGGGATCGAGCCCTGTTTAAAGGTCAACGGCAAGCTGGTGGCGCTGGGCACAGTGCGCCTGGATGACGAGATGGTCTCGGAATTTATTCGTGAGGTGATGACCCCTGCCGCCTATGACCGTTACTGCCAATCTCATGAAGCCAATTTTGCCATTCAACGTCCGGAGCTGGGTCGTTTCCGGATCAGCTGCTTCTGGCAGATGGGGTGTCCCGGCATGGTGCTACGGCGCATTGTGACCGAGATCCCGACCATAGAAGAGCTGTTCCTGCCAGGGATACTGCGTGAAATTGGGGTTGCCAAGCGCGGCTTGTTGCTGTTTGTCGGCGCGACCGGGGCAGGTAAGTCGACAACCCAGGCGGCCATGATCGGCTACCGTAACCGGACTACGGATGGTCATATTCTGACCATCGAAGATCCGGTGGAATTTGTACATCGCCATGGCCGCTCACTCATCACCCAGCGTGAAGTTGGAACCGATACTGATTCCTTTGATGCCGCACTCAAGTCGGCACTGCGTCAGGCTCCGGATGTGATCCTGCTGGGGGAAATTCGCTCTCAGGAAACCATGGAGTTTGCCCTGTCCTTTGCCGAGACTGGCCACCTGTGTATGGCAACCTTGCACGCCAATAATGCCAACCAAGCCATAGAGCGGATCCTGCATTTGGTCCCGGTCGAGAAGCACCGGCAGCTGCTGTACGATCTCTCTTTCAACTTGAAGGCGATTGTGGCCCAGCAATTGATTCCGACTCGGGATGGTCAGGGACGACGTGCCGCTTTCGAGTTATTGGTTAGCACACCCTTGGTGAAGGATATTTTGCTGAAGGGCGAGATGCACCGTCTCAAGGAGGTGATGGCCAAGTCGCGGGAGCAGGGGATGATGACCTTCGATCAGTCACTGTTTGATCTCTATCGCCAGGGGGTTATTGGTTATAGCGAGGCTCTGGCCTATGCCGATTCGCCCAATGATGTGCGCTTGATGATCAAACTGGATGGTGGAGTGTCGCCGGATGCCGGTATGCTGAACAACGTGACGATTGATTAGGAGTGTGTTGCGTATGTTAGTGCTGTTATCCCCGGCCAAAACCCTGGACTATGAGTTGCCTCGGGTGACCGAGCGTTTCAGTCAGCCAGAGTTGTTATCGGAATCGACACGTTTGATCACCCATTGCCGCACCTTGACGCCAGCGCAGCTGGCGTCGTTGATGAGTATCAGCGACAAGCTGGCCGGTTTGAATGCCGCGCGCTTTGCCGAGTGGCAGCCGGAGTTTGATCTGGATAATGCCCGGCAGGCGATTTTAGCCTTCAAGGGCGATGTCTATACGGGCCTCGCGGTCGCCGATTTCAGTACCGATGATTTTGAATTTGCCCAGCTGCATCTGCGGATCCTCTCCGGGCTGTATGGGGTGTTGCGCCCGCTGGATCTGATGCAAGCTTATCGACTGGAGATGGGAACTCGTCTTGCCAATGAACGGGGTAAGGATCTCTATACCTTCTGGGGCTCTATCATCACCGAACATCTCAATCTGACGCTTGCTGAGCAGTCGATGCCTCTGGTGCTGAACCTTGCCTCGGAAGAGTACTTCAAGGCAGTGAAGCCCAAAGCGCTGGCCGGGCGGCTAATCTCGCCGGTGTTTGAGGATGAGAAAAACGGCAAGTACAAGATCATCAGTTTCCATGCTAAGAAGGCGCGGGGCATGATGGCGCGGTTTATCATCAAGCAGCGGATTGATCGCCCGGAAGGGGTGCTGGATTTTGCCGAGCAGGGATACCGCTATTGCCCGGAGGGTTCGACACCCGAGCGCCCGCTGTTTCGCCGTGCCGAAGCTGATAGCTGATATCTACCAAGACCTGAAATAACAAAAAGGGCCAAATGGCCCTTTTGTTTTCCATTTTCTGGCATCAGCTTTGTTGCAGCGCCATCAGGTCGCCCGCCGACATGGGGCGATAGTAGTAAAACCCCTGAATTTCCCGGATCCCCAAGGCACACAGTCGCTGCTGTTGGGCTTGTGTCTCCACGCCCTCGGCAATCACATCCAGCCCCAGATCCCGGGCCATGTTGATGATGGCCCGCACCAGCAATTCGCCTTGTTTTCCCTCCATCAATCGCAGCACGAAACTGCGATCGAGCTTCACCACATCAATGGGATACTGGCAGAGGGTGTTGAGGGCTGAATAACCCGTGCCGAAATCATCGAGTGCTAAATGAATGCCCAGTTGTTTGATGCGCTGCATACGCCTGATGGACTCGCGCGGTGATTCGAGCAGCATGGTCTCGGTGATCTCGATGGCCAATTGCTCGGGAGGCATCCGCGTGATCCGCAATGTTTCTTCCAGCGTCGGCAGCAGTGTGTGACTGGCGAAGTGACGAGCCGACAGGTTGACATGGATCAGCAGTGGCGATAGTCCCGCAGCCTGACGGTTTTGATTGAGTTGATGGCCGATACGGCAGGCCTGCAATAGGATTTTTTCCCCGAGCTCCAGTATCAGAGGGCCTTCTTCCGCGATAGGTATAAATTTGGCCGGTGAGATAAATCCCTGCTCCGGATGGTTCCAGCGCGCCAGCGCTTCAATACCCACCATATGGCCATGTTGCGCATCAACAATCGGCTGAAAATAGGCGATCAAATGGTCATTGCGGATGGCATGGGGCAAATCGCGTTTGATCAGGGTTGATTCAAGGGCTTCCCGGTACAGATGACGAGTGAAGAGTTTCAGTGGATACGGATGCTGTTTGGCGCGACTGAGGGCGTAGTCGGCA
This sequence comes from Enterobacterales bacterium, assembly GCA_038247115.1. Classification (GTDB taxonomy): domain Bacteria; phylum Pseudomonadota; class Gammaproteobacteria; order Enterobacterales; family Aeromonadaceae; genus Pseudaeromonas. The sequence goes on from JBBRVG010000022.1 coordinate 11,140, forward strand.
CAGCGTAAAACATCTTCGGCCGAGGTAAATTCGCTGCCACCAATGACAACACCGACACAGGCGGTGACACTGAGTTCGTTATCATCGACAGCTATGGGTTCAGCGATCCAGTCGCGGATATGATTGGCCAGTCGCATCGGTTGGAAGAAGGTGCTGATGCGGGGCAGATACAGCACGAATTCATCACCCGCGATGCGGGCAAGTATCTGTTCACCCATCTGGCGGGTCAGCCGCGCCGCAATTTCGCGCAGCACCACATCGCCTGTGCTGTGGCCGAAGGTATCGTTGATGTTTTTGAAATGGGCAAGATCAATGTACAGCAGCGCGAAGTAGCTTGCATCGCTGGTTCGCCGCTCCAGATCGCCTTGCAGCAAAGCCTGCAATTGATGGCGGTTGAGCAGGCCGGTCAGGTTGTCATACAGGCTCAGCCGCTTGATTTTACTCTCGCTGTTGCGGCGCTCTGTGATATCCCGGATGGTGATAAGCCATCCCGGATCCCCGGTGTGGGTCAGCGGTGTGAGGTTGAGTTCGCAAGGTAAGCGCCATCCCGAGTGGCCAATCAGCTCCCACTCGACCATGCGGTGTCCCAGAGCCAGCATCTGGTTAAAGCGGGTCTGGCTATAGCGCTCTGCTGGCGCAGGCGTAGGAAAAAGTTGAGAGAAGGGTTTATCCAACAGGCTGTCTTGCTGCTCATAACCGAGCATGTGGTACGCCGTTTCATTCAGGCTCAGGATCTGGTTGTCATGAACCATCAGGATGCCGACGCTGGCGTTTTCATACAGTGCCGCGAATTTTTGTTCGACCTCGTCCAATGCCAAGCGCGATAGCTGCTTGGACTCGACCAACTGATTGATGATCTTGCTGGCCTGGGATATTTCATCCTGCCCTTCGATATGCAACTGGGTTGTCCAGTTGGCGTGGACTAGTTGTTTGAGGCCATCCTCCAGCAAATTGAAGCGCTCGGTCACATGCTTGCGGAACAAGCGCAGGAACAGGAGCAGCAATGCTGTGCCACCGACCAGATTCAGGGCAAACAGGATCACTAAGGAGAGTTGGCCGCCTTGGTGCAAGGTCCGGGCGGTGGAAACCTGGATGACGCCGACCACATGATGATTCAAATCCCGCAGTTGGCTATAGGCCTGGATGCGATCATCCTGCTCGCGGATCTCCAGATTGTCGTCCGACTCGACGATGCTATCCAACGACATGGGATACTGCTGCAGGGAGAGTAACTGGGCATCGGTTGCCAGAATGCGCTGGTACTGTGCCGGGAAGAACGACTTGATGCGCTTGCCCCAGATCATCCAGCCGGCCACGGGCCCCTGATTCAAACTGGTTAACACGGGCGATACCGCGATCAGATAGGGCTCACCTTGCAGCGCTATGATGCCGGAGACTGGTTTTCGCTCCTGATCCGGTCGTTGCAACAGGAATGACAGTCGACTGCCGATGCCCTCACTGGAACTCAGCGCTTGCCAGCGCGAAGGAGTTAACGGTTGCAAGACTCCAGGGGCAGCAGAGGATAACTCGACGGCTTCGCGTACCTGGCCCTGTCGACTCAGAAATGCCATCAGGTCTACATCATTGGTTTTCAGTGACTCGGTGCTCAGATTGCGAGCGGCAAACTCACTGTCTCCTCGGCTGAGTAATTGGTAGGTTTCATCCCAGTAAGCCCAGTCCATGGATCGAGTCGCCATCTCGTTGAGTTTGAGGGAAATAGTTTCCCGGGCTTGCTGGTTACTGCGGGCGATAAATTCATGTTCAATCTGGCCGATCGACTGCAAGAAAAACAGACTCAAGACGCAGAGACTGCCGCCCATGATGAGAAGTAAACCACTGGCAAACAGCCAACTGGCTCGGGTGGATAACTTACTGTCTTTGAGACGAATCACATTGAACATCTGCGGATCCTGAAGGCATAAAACAACGAATGCAGAGCGACTGTAAAGCACAGCTAGCGCGCTGGGAATTCACTTTGCCGTAAAGGGCGTCAGTTATCACAGAGTCTGCGCATTACTATCAGCAGCCGCATCAAAGAAGTTGCCTTGTGCGTGAACGAGGCTGACTCGTGATGATGATTTCCGGCTGTGGTTCTGAGTGGGCGGCCAGGAGGCGCTCAGGATTTGGATGAGAAAGGGGGAGCTAGGGTACGGGTGGCGATAACTATTCTTCGGCTGAGCGCCATCTTGTTGGCTGATGGCGCTCATGTCTCGGTGCAGCTGGATTCAGCGTCTGGTTATTCGCCGCTCTGCTTCTTCTCTTTGGCGGCAGCTGCGGCTTCTTTCGCGGCCTTTTTCTTGGCCCAATCCGGCTTGCCCTTATTCTTCTTGTCGCGTAGGCGCTCCTTCTTACGCGGCTCTTCTGCCTCGGCGGCCTTACGCTTGTCTTGCTCCTTGCGCTTTTCTTTCTTGGCATCCGGTTTCTTCTTGCCGGTTACCTTGGCGGTCTTGTGTTGCGGACGCAGTTCGTCGATCACCCGGCGACGCAGCTCTTCTTCGGTATAGCGCTCGATACGACCCAGCATCGGCATGTCGTGGGCTTCGACCAGGCTGATGGCGACACCGCGCTTGCCGGCACGACCGGTACGGCCAATCCGGTGCACATAGACATCGGCGGTGCGAGGCAAGTCAACGTTGATGACATGGCTGACATCCGGCAAATCGATGCCCCGGGCGGCGACGTCGGTGGCCACCAGCACATTGACCTCTTCATTGCGGAAACGGCGGATCGCCTCGACTCGCTTCTCCTGCTCCATCTCGCCACGGATCCAGGCACAGTTGATGCCACTGGCCTGCAGTTGTGCCGACAGCTCGGCTAGCCGTTCCCGAGTCTTGACGAACAGTATGCTGCGCTTGACCTCTTCACTGCGCAGCAGATGGCAGAGCAGGGCAAATTTATGCTCCGGAGAGTCCGCCAGATACATCAGCTGCTGGATCTTGCGGCGCTCGCTGCGCGGGGATTCGGCATTCAGTTCTGCCGGTTCGGTAAGCACTTCGTTGGCAAACTTGACCAGCCCTGTGCCTTCCAGCGTCGCGGAGAACAGCATGGTTTGTTTGCGCCAGCGCGCTTCACCGACGATGCGATCGACTTCACCGATGAAACCCATATCCAGCATGCGGTCGGCTTCATCGATGATCAGTATCTCGATAGCGCGACTGTCGAAGCTCTCGGCTTCTATGTATTCCATCAGGCGCCCAGGGGTGGCGACTATGATGTCGGTGGTCTCGGTCAGCGCAGGCAGTTGTTTGTCGTGACCGACGCCACCTATGATGGCGGCGATCACCAGATGGGTATGGGCCGCCAGGGTCTTGGCATGCTCGGTGATTTGCAGCGCCAGCTCACGAGTCGGGGTCAGGATCAGCACACGGGCCGAGCCTGCACGACGACGGGGATAGTCGAGCAGATGCTGCATGGTTGGCAGCAGGAAGGCCGCCGTTTTACCGGTGCCGGTTGGCGCGGACGCCAGAATATCTCGCCCGTCCATGGCGACCGGAATGACCTGTTGCTGGATGGTGGTAGGGCGGACGAAGCCTTGCTCGGCGACGGCGCGCAGCAGTGAAGAGTCAAGATCGAGGTTGTCGAAGGACATGGACGGTGATACTCGCTTACATATTCGGGCCGTCATTATAGGGCAGTGGCATGATAAAATCCGCTTCTCGCACCGAAATCACGGGGAAAAGCCATCGCTATGGGCAAAGGTCAGTTTTCATTCAAGCAATTCTCGATTGATCAGGATCGTTGCGCCATGAAGGTGGGTACCGACGGCGTGGCATTGGGAGCCTGGGTGCCAGTGACGGGGGTGACGCGGATTCTGGACATAGGTACCGGTACCGGACTGATTGCGCTGATGCTGGCGCAACGTTCGGTTGCTGATTGTCATATAGTGGCGGTAGAGCTGGATCCGGACGCTGCCGCTCAGGCTGCAGAAAATGTTGCCCGCTCGCCCTGGTCGACTCGGATCGAGGTAGTGACCGCTGCGGTGCAGCAGCTCGATACAGAGCCATTTGACTTGATCGTATCTAATCCTCCCTATTTTGTGCATGGTCAGTCGTTTAGTTGTGCCGCGCGTCAGCAGGCGCGTCATACCTCGAGCCTGAGTCATGAGGAATTGCTAGAGCACGGATCACGGCTATTGGCGCCGAACGGGCGCATTGCTCTGGTGCTGCCGATTGCGGCGGCTGAACAGGTCATGCTGTTGGCAGAGCAATTGGGGCTTGGAGTCGAGTTGGCTCAGCGGTTAATTCCGACGGCCAAAAAAGAGCCAAATCGTTTTTTACTGCTGCTGGGTAGAGGTAACGGCCGATTATTTGCTGATGATATTGTCATATGTTCTGATGATGGCTCATATTCCGATATATATGGCGAAATGGTTCGTGACTTCTATTTGAAGCTTTAAGCGCCATCTTGTGTTCAATGGCGATTGCTTTATCCTTCTGCCTTCTTTTCGCGAGCCCTATCATCAGACAATTATTCTGCTCTGATGACCATGGATGGTGGCTTGCTCTGTGGCCTCGTGCCCGAATCAATACCTTATAACCCTATAAAAAATCGAAAGATGTAGAGTTGGAGTTCATTGTGAGTCAAACCATGAAAACCGCCGATATTATCGGCTTGGGCTTTATGACCTTCGCCTTCTTCCTGGGCGCGGGCAATATTATTTTCCCCCCGATGGCCGGATTCTTGGCCGGTGAGCAGATGAGCTGGGCCATGCTCGGTTTTCTGGTGACGGGTGTGGGTCTGCCACTGGCCACCATCATAGCTGTGGCTCGCGCCGGTGGAGGTCTGCTGACTATGACGGAACTGCTGCCCAAGGGGGTCGGCATTGTCATTGCCGTGGCGGCTTATCTCATCATAGGCCCGGCGTTTGCCACACCGCGCACTGGCCTGGTGGCCTATGAGATGGGGTTGAAACCCTTTCTGGGAGCCGAGGCCGGACAAATGAGCCTGACACTGTTCATCATCGGCTATTTTGGTTTGTCGCTGGTGCTCTCGCTGAATCAAGGGCGTCTGCTGGATGCCATTGGCAAGGTGCTGACTCCGGTGCTGGTGCTGTTGCTGGTGGTGCTGGCCATCGCCGTGCTCGTCGCGCCACAGGGTACGGTTCCAGCTGCTTCCGGCGAGTATCTGGCCAATCCCGGCGTCAAGGGGTTGCTGGAAGGCTACAACACCATGGATACGTTCGGTGCCTTGATGTTCGGTATGCTGATTATCGATGTGCTCAAGCAAAAGGGGATCAGCGATAGCCGTTTGCAGACCCGTTATCTGGTGCGTGCAGGCTTGATCGCCGCTGCAGGTCTGGCCTTTGTCTATGTCTCCTTGTTCCAGTTAGGTGCCACTGCCGGTGGCCTGCTCAGCGCGCCCAGTAATGGTGGCGAGATAGTGGCGCTGTATGTCGGCAAACTGTTCGGCCCGGCCGGACAATTTATTCTGGCGGCGATTGTGTCGTTGGCTTGTCTGACCACGGCGGTGGGGTTGACCTCGGCCTGTGCCGATTTCTTCCATACTCTGTGGCCGCGCCTGAGCTACAAGGGCTTGGTGATTGCCATGAGCCTGCTATGTGCCCTGATTGCCAATGTTGGGCTCTCGGCGTTGATTGGCCTGTCGATCCCGGTCCTGGTGGCCATTTATCCGGTCGCCGTTGCCTTGGTGGTGGTGACCTTTCTCAAGGAACATTTCACCCATCCGCGCCTGGCGTTCCGTCTGATTTTGCTGGTGTCCATGTTATTCGGGGCGCTGGATGGTCTGAAGACTGCAGGCGTTGATCTGCAACTGTTTAACTTCCTGCCATTGTTCCAGCTGGGACTGGCTTGGCTGTTGCCGACGCTGCTGGCGATGGTGCTGTGTCTGTGTTGGCGTACGGCACCCAAGCTGAATCCGCTGTCAGCTGAATAATGGGTCATGGATGCTTCCTTGCAACAAGGGCGACTTAGGTCGCCCTTTTCTTTTCCGTTGCGGATTGGTTTTGTCGTCTGGATCTGGTAACTAGTTGTCAGCATTTTCATAAGGAGTGTTTCATGCAAGCAACAATTCGCCGCGAGATGGCCGCGCATAAGCGCGTCGCTCTGGTTGCCCACGATAACAAGAAGATGGATCTGGTGCGTTGGGTCAAGGTACGGGGTGAGCAGCTCAAGCTACATCATCTCTATGCCACCGGGACCACGGGAACCGTGTTGAGCCGTGAGGCGGGTCTACCGATCACCTGTCTGTTTTCCGGCCCTATGGGTGGGGATCAACAACTGGGGGCCATGATTGCCGAAGGCAAAATCGATGTGCTGATCTTCTTCTGGGACCCACTCAATGCGGTGCCTCATGACCCTGATGTCAAGGCGTTGCTGCGCTTGGCGGCCGTCTGGAACATTCCGATGGCCACCAACGAGGCGACGGCGGACTTCTTGATGGATTGCCCGCACATGAATCAGAAAATCTCGGTGGACATTCCGGACTATGCCGGTTATCTGAAAAACCGCACCGAATAACACAAGAGGCCGGGAATTCCCGGCCTCTTGTTACCTCAGGAGTCAAGGGTTTAGCGGCCCAATCCCTTGCCTGCAAATTTCGGACGGGCACTCATGATCTGCTCAATCTGCTCTTCGCTCATCTTCCCCTTGCTCAGACCCAGCGCCTTGTAGGTAATCAACGGCCGGGCGGGCAGGGCTATCATCAGTGCCTTGATCATGATCTCATCCTCGGAAAAGGGTTGCCCATAGGCATAGGTCAGAACCCCGGCATCCAACAGATTTTTGACGGCAGGCTCTGTGACCGGCAATTTAATGACGCTCTTGCGCTGTAAAATGAACTCCCGCAGCACGGCGCGTTCACTAAAATCCAGGCAACGGACCATCTGCTCGAGTCTTTCCCGTTGCTGATAGTCACTGTAGTGGTGGCGGGCCAAGTCGAGCAGGATCAGGATCAACTGACTGAGGAAATATGAGCCTGCGACCAGGATCCCGAGCCAAAGATAGAGGCTGCAGGCATGAAGCCACTCAGCGGCAGCGGGCCCTAACTTCTCTGCCGGAAACAGCAGAATGGCGCTACTGCACATGAGGAGCCAGACCATCAACCAGTTGAATGCCTGAAACTGACTGAAGTGGGTATTCCAATATTTCATGTGGATGGCCTTTGATGTTGCGAGTACAGGACTCAACTAAAGCAAAGGCCGTGCCACTATCAGCTATGCCTGTTCAACGCTGGAATTGCTGGATCAATCGACTCAAGGCCTGCAGTCGCTCAACCAGTTGGCCGATGCGATCCACGGCATGATGGCTTTTCTCGGTATTGTTTTCGGCAAAGCTCTTGATGTTATGAATGTTGCGATTCACTTCATCGGTTACGCAGGCCTGCTCTTCGACCGCGACGGCAATCTGGTGGCTGGCGTCGGTGACGCGTTCCAGCATCTGCTGCATGGTCTGCAGCTGCTCACCTGTAACAGCAACCCGTTCGCGACATGTGGCCGAACCAGCACGTCCGGCTTCCATGGTGCGTGATGCGTCTTCGGCTGTGCCTTGCAGCTCGTGGATCATGGTCTGGATTTCGGCCGTCGAACTGCGAGTTTTCAGTGCCAAAGAGCGGATCTCATCGGCCACCACAGCAAAACCGCGCCCCTGTTCGCCGGCGCGAGCCGCCTCGATGGCGGCATTCAGCGCCAGCAAGTTGGTCTGATCGGCGATGGAGGTGATGACATCCAGGATCTGTTCAATCTGCAGGCTGCTCTTGGTCAACTCGCCGATGATGCGCGTGGTTTCGGTCAGCTCGTCATGCAGACCATTGACCGCAGATATGGTCTGCTCCACGCTGCGACGTCCGCTATTGGCGTTATCCATCACGGTAGCTACCAGATCGGATGTCGCAGCCGCATTGCTGGCGACTTCATGAATGGAGCGGCTCATTTCATCGATAGCCGTGGCGAGCTGTTCAGTTTCAGCCTGCTGCTGCTCCAGATTTTGCGTAATGGACTGGATATTGGCGACATCCGCTTCGGCGGCTTGCAAGATAGTGTCGCTGGTGTCCCCGGAGCGACCCACTATGGCCCTCAGTTCGGCCTTGCGCATGCGCAACATCAGTTCGATGGCCGCCAGTTCATCATTTTTTTCGGTATACAGAACGCGAGTGACATCGGTGATCATCTGTTCCCGAGCCATGCCTGCCAGCCGCTGTAGACGGCGGCTCCACCAACTGGTGTGGGCCCATTGCAGCAGCAAACCACCCAACGCGGAGTAAGCCAGTACCGGTGAGGGCACAAACAGCCCTGCCAGCAGCAGTGTCAGGGTCAACAACTGTAGTAGCTTGGTCTGGGTGCTGATGCCCGGCAGGTTGCGGCGCAAGGCGCGTGGCAACTTGCCGCTGTTGAGGGTTTGATAAAACCGTTCGGCGCGCTGGATATCGTCACGCTCCGGCGCCGTTCGCACCGACTGATATTCGATCAGGTTACCCTGAGCATCCAGGATCGGCGTCACATAGGCATTGACCCAGTAGTGGTCGCCGTTGCGAGCCCGGTTCTTGACCAGTCCCATCCAACTCTTTTTGGCCTTGAGGTGTAGCCACATGTCGGCAAATGCCGCTTTGGGCATGTCCGGATGGCGGACTATGTTGTGGTTCTCGCCCTCCAGCTCTTCTGCCGGATAACCGGCAATACTACAAAAGTGCTCGTTGGCGTAGAGGATCCGGCTTTGGGCATCGGTGGTGGAGATCAGATTATGCTGCCGGGAAAACTCGCGTTCACGGCCTGTGGAATGTACGGTCGAATTCATATCCTTATATCCCTGGAAAGCGTCATGCCGAGTTTTTGAAGACTGTCAATAGTATCAGAAATGGTTCTTATATCGACATCATACGGAATCTTCACCAGGTGAAATGGGTCTTTTTAATGAAAGATTTTTGTTGTACAGGCAATAACCATTCGATTTTTTTCCTATGTTTATCAGTATGATAAATTAATGTTAACAATGGGTTGTTTACCAACAGGCTTCCGGTCCTGATTGTCGATCTTGATCCAGGCTCAGCAATCGACACTCTGTGTCCTGAAATTGACGGCCATCCGCCTGGGCGCTCGCGGTCAACACATAACCTAGGTCATTCAGGCGTAACTGGAAGTCGTAATCGCTCCCCGGATCAGGTCGCAATTGCTGCATATCGGCGGTGTAGTGACCATGAACCAACCGGTACTCCTCTTGCCGCAGTTGTAGGGCCATTAAGTGGTTCTGGGCTTCGCCTCGCCGCGCCTGGAGCAGGTAAGACTGAAAACTGGGATAGCCGACAGTTGCCAGGATGGCGACGATCGCCAGGGTTATCATCACCTCGAACAAACTGCTGCCGCTGCTAGATATAGCCATTGCTGCTACTCCTGTTGAACTCTATTCCTATGACTCTTTTCACCCGCAAGTTCGGGATCGGGAGGCATAGTGCGAGATAAAAAGTGCGGATTCACCCTGTTGGAGTTGCTGACAGCCATGGCGGTGGCCACCATCTTGTTGATGGTGGCGGTGCCCAGCTATCACCAGCAACAGCAGCGAGCTCAACTAAGTGCCGCCGCTAGTCGGCTCTATAGCGATATTTATCAGACCCGTGCCGAGGCCATTCGCCGTGGCACGGATGCACTAAATATCTATTTTTTTGTGCAACCAGATTGGTGCTATCGGATCACCGATCGCTCGGATGCCGAGTGTTCGGGCTGCGATGCACTTTGTGATGTGGCTCGGGATGGCCGGACCCGGGGTATGAGCCACCGCGATTGGCCCCTGGTCCAACTCACGGAAGTGACTTATCCGGGGAGTGAACTGGGGATCCAGCGGCAGCGTGCGGGTATGGCGGCAGGCCATGTCTTGTTTCAGGTCGATTCGCAGCAACTGATGGTGAAAAGCAGCGGTTATGGTCGAGTCCGAATTTGTGAGCCCGGCACCGGGAGCGAACCATGTTGAAGCGTCAACAGGCGGGGTTTTCGCTGATTGAACTGATGCTGGCGTTGATCGCCGGTATGAGTGTGGCCTTGTGTCTCTCCAGTCTGCACCAGTCGCTATTGCAAATCGATATCCGGGTGCTCAGTCGCATTCGCTTACAGCAAGGGGTTCAGGTGTTACTGGATGTTATGGAGCGGGATTTGCGCCGGGCGGGTTATCGTGCCTTTCGCCCAGGTATGAAGTCCGTGGTGACTGCCCCCAGTCTTTATCTGACCTCTAACTGCCTGGTGGTGTTGATGGATATCGATGCCGATGGTGTCCACAAAGGCGAGCAGGAAATCCGCGGCTATCGCTTCAACGCACTAGGCGAAAGGCTGGAAGTGAACAGCTGGCTGCGGACGAAAACACAACCGACCAACTACTGTCGTGATTCTGGCTGGCAAGATATGGCCGACGGGCAGATCCGGGTTTCCGATTTTCAGTTATTGCCAGTCGTTGAGGGAGAGGCCCAACCCCGACTCTATGTGATGCGTCTGAGTGCCCATGATGCGCAGTACCCCGAGTTGGAGGTCCATGATGAGCGCAGATTCTGGTTACGGAATCAGTAAGGCATCCGGTTTTGCCACCATAAGCTTGGTGGTCGTGACCTTGTTATTACTGAGCGTGCTTACGCTGATGACGGTGGATGTCATGCAGTCAGAGCTACAGATTGGTTACAGTGAACAGGCGTTCCGGCAGGCCGAGATCGATGCTGAATCCCGGATGGCGTTGGCCATGGCGCAATTGGCTCGCTTGGGTCAGACAGTTCCCGAATCCCAGACTTTGGCTCAAGGTGTCTTGTGGTGGAAAGGCAACCCAGCTCCGGATGCCACTCCGTTAGTGACGCTGGTCGCCCAGGGCAATAGCCCAACGGGGGATGCGCACGCTAGGATCCGGCAGCAGTTTTCCTGGTTAGCGCTTTATCCCGAATTACCACCCACGGCTGTGCTGGCGCCTGAATTGGCGCCCGCCCCACTGGCATCGCCAACGCCTCCTGGGGCGTCAAGCAGCGAGCTGGAGGTGGATATACAGCAGGCCCCGATCATTCCATCCGCCGCCATGCAGCACTATCTGGATGGGCTTTTTGTCGCGCAAGGGGAGCAAGGTGCACGCATTCACTGGCTCGAGGATCAGGCGAGTGAAACGCTACGGGGGTGTGATGAGGTGAGTCCGACATCCAGCGGGCTCATTCTGATCGTTGGCAGTTGTGTGCCAGCCGGGAGTGTCGGCTCTGCTGATGCCCCTGTGAGCCTGTTAATTCGGGATGGCAGTTTTTATTTGCAAGGCTCAAGCGTGCTCTATGGTGTGGTTATCCTTTATTCATCGATAAGTATGGGTGACTCATCCGGTGAAGCCGATGCTGACGAGGGTGCTCCGCTGGGCTCGGTTCATCTGGCGGATGGATCCCGGATTGAAGGCGCCTTGATCAGCCAGCAGTCGCTGGCCGGAGATCCCCATCGTTTGGATGTCCGCTATCGGCCGAGGATCCTGCGACGGATGCAGGAGGGGGCCAGTTTCTTCCGGCTGGTGCGGGTCACCGGGAGTTGGCGGGATTGGTAAGGGCTGCGCCGGGATGGCAACTATCGGGCAGTATTCAGGAGGCCCCATGATAGGGAACAGAGCGAGCGGGATGAGTCTGATTGAGGTGATGGTCTGTCTGGCGATCCTGATGATAGGTGCGGCCGGCTTAACTACCTTGCATGTCGAAATCCTCCGCGTCCAACGAACCAGCGTCCAGCAATCCAAGGCGTTGACTCTGGCACAGAATAAGTTGGAGGAGCTGCGGGACTTTCGAACGCTACACCATCAAGCCGCTGGTTCACCTGCTTATGAGGATATTCGTCAGGATCAGGGTGGGATTTTATTGGCAGGTGTCCATGATGATGGTGCACTGCAGTTAAATTGGCAGGTGGTGGATGGACCTGCAGCTACCGAATGGCCACAACTACCAGCTTATAAGCAGGTCGCGGTGGTCGTCATCTGGCGTGATGGCCAGCAGATCTCTCAGCATTTATCACTGCAAGGCATCATAACGCCCTACGCTCAGGCTACGGTTCATGAGTTGGGCTTTGATGGCGCTAAACCCTGACTTGCAGGGATGAAGAGTGTTGGCAGACTCGCTGTTCGGTGATTTGCTCGTGACCATTGCTGGTGCAGTCGGGCTCTTTTCTTTATGATTCCCATCGTTCATTCGTTATTTTTCAGTGCTGTTCCTGCTCGCGCGTCGAAGGTTATTGGACGGTTGCAGGGGGGATGGGCGCGCCGACCGAGTCGTTCAAGGAGTTCTCATGAAGAAGATTGAAGCCATTATCAAACCGTTCAAACTCGATGATGTCCGTGAGGCGCTGGGGGATCTCGGTATCAGCGGTATGACCGTCTCCGAAGTGAAGGGATTCGGTCGTCAGAAGGGGCATACCGAGCTGTATCGTGGTGCCGAATACGTGGTCGACTTCCTGCCCAAGGTAAAGCTGGATCTGGTGGTTCAGGACGATGATGTCGAGCGCTGCATCGAGGCGATTACCAAGAGTGCTCACACCGGAAAAATTGGTGATGGCAAAATCTTTGTCACCCCGGTGGAGCGCGTGATTCGTATCCGCACCGGTGAAGAGAACGAAGACGCCGTATAAAGAGTGCTGACTAGCGGCCGGTTATGCCGGCCTTGTTCGTGGTATCGAGAAAGGATCTCCAGTTTGCGTTGCCTGTTTGCCCTGATGATTTGCCTGCTGGCCACTGCTTGTAGCACCAGTACCTCGCGTCCGGATAATCCGGAGGACTTGTGCGCCATTTTTCGTGACAAGAGTGACTGGCACGAAGCGGCACAAGAGATGAACGAGAAATGGGGAACCCCGATCCAGGTGCCGATGGCAATGATGTATCAGGAGTCAAGTTTCAAATATGATGCCCAACCGCCGATGCGTTATTTCCTGTTTATTCCGTTAGGTCGCGCCAGCTCGGCCTACGGTTTTGCACAGGTCAAAGATGAGACCTGGAGTGACTATCAGCGTGAGACCGGAAATAGTTGGGCGGATCGGGATGACTTTGCCGATGCCATCGATTTTATGGGCTGGTATACCTGGAAGGCACAGAAGATCAATGGCGTCTCCAAGTGGGATGCGTACCGGCAATATCTTAATTATCATGAGGGCTGGGGCGGATATCGCCGTGGTACCTACAAGAGTAAAGCCTGGTTAATGACGACGGCCCGTAAGGTTGAGGCTCGTTCCAACCGTTACGCCGCGCAATATCGGCAATGTGATTTTTAATCTTTACCCCGCGAGGAATCTTGTCATGCCTTTGTTAGATAGCTTTAAAGTCGATCACACCCGCATGCTGGCTCCCGCCGTTCGGGTGGCCAAGACCATGCAAACCCCGGGCAAGGACACTATCACTGTGTTTGATCTGCGGTTTTGCCGGCCGAATCAGGAAATTTTGTCGGAGAAGGGCATTCATACCCTGGAGCATCTGTTTGCCGGTTTTATGCGTGATCACCTGAATGGTGATGGGGTCGAAATCATCGACATTTCGCCCATGGGCTGTCGTACCGGCTTTTATATGAGCCTGATTGGGGCGCCCACTGAAGAGCGAGTGGCACAAGCCTGGAGCGATGCGATGGCTGATGTCACCCGGGTCATGGATCAACAGGCGATCCCCGAATTGAATGAGTACCAGTGTGGGACTTATGTCATGCACTCTCTAGATGAAGCCAAGGCGATTGCTGAAACCGTACTGAGCCGAGGGATTGGCATCAATCACAATGACGATCTGAACCTGTCCGACGAGAAGCTGGCAGGTCTGTAACCTAGCGGCCGAGGAGGCACAATGACCACGATTAACGAATGGCGTGAAGAGACGGATGCCATCATCAGCGAACTGCTGGCGGATGGCAGTAATCCGGGGTCTGAATACACCATTGAGCATCACTTCGCCTGTCAGAATTTTGATCGTCTGGAAAAACTGGCTGTCGACTTGTTCAAGGTTGGTTTCGAAGTGACAGATGCCGAAGAGCTGGAGCTGGAAGATGGCTCGCTGATTTTTTGCTTCGATGCCAGCAAGGATGGTTCTTTGGAAGCGGAGCGCATAGTGGCGGAAATCGAGAGTCTGCTACCCCTGTGCGAGAAATATGGGGTCGATTATGACGGCTGGGGCACCTTCTTCGAAGAGTAAACCACCACGAGCGTCATCACCCCGCGCCAATACAACAAGGGCGACCAGAAATGGTCGCCCTTGTTGATGGTGTTCGGCCTGGGGGATTAGGCAGATGCGCGCTTCAGACGATGGCGAATGCCTTCGATGAGCAGGGGTAGCAACGAGATGACGATGATACCGATGATCAGCATGGTGAAGTTCTTGCGCACTACCGGCAGATTTCCGAAGAAATGACCGGCATAGACAAATGACACCACCCACACAAAACCGCCGATAAAGTTAAATGCCATAAACCGCTTGTAGGTCATGGCACCCATACCGGCGACGAAGGGAGCAAAGGTGCGCACGATCGGCAAGAACCGGGTCATGATGATGGTTTTGCCACCATGTTTGGCGAAGAAGGTGTGAGTCTTGTCCAGATAATCCCGGCGGAATATCCGCGAGTTCGGATTCTGGAACAAGCGTTCACCAAAGAAGTGGCCAATGGTGTAGTTGGTGATATTGCCGAGCACAGCGGCAACAATCAACGCCCCCGCCAGCAGATTGACGTCCAGCGCTGTGCCCACGGTCAGAGCTCCGGCGGCAAACAACAGCGAATCACCTGGCAGGAAGGGTGTCACCACCAGACCGGTTTCGCAGAAGATGATCAGGAATAAAATGGCATAGACCCAGAGGCCATAATTGTTCATCAGACTTTGCAGATGTACATCGACGTGCAGGATAAAATCGAGAATTAACGCTAACAGATCCATCATGTGATCCCAGTTACAAAACTGCGCAAAGTCTAAGCGATAGCCTGCGTCGGCTCAATCATTGTCACGGTATGAGCTCAAGTTTTTTCCGTTGTCTGTTGTCCGGCAATATCGGGTAGCAGCATGGGTCGGTTTTTTACAAGTATTGCCGCTGTCTGGAGGATAGGCTGAGCGAGTTCAGTTCCCTTCCCTATTCATCAGGAGATCGTCATGACCCTTAAAGCTGCTTTTATGTTTATAGCCCCGGATGCGGATCCGGCCTTGCACCGCGCTGTGGTGGCGACACCGGAAGTCGAAGTGACCATGGTGGCGGTTTGTGATTACGCGGCTGCCGAGCGGATGGCCGTGGAGTTAGTGGCTCAGGGGTTAGTCGCCATCGAGTTGTGCGCTGGTTTCGGGGCCGAGGGGTTGGCCCGGGTTAAACGGGCAGTAAATGGCCAGGCCGTGGTCGGGGCCGTCCGTTTTGATTGTCACCCCGGCTTGGGTTTTCGCAGCGGCGACGAGTTGTTCCAGTCCGTGATGCCATAACCAGCGAGTTGTGATTGGGGTGGTTTATGGTGCGAGATATGTGCGGCGGCGTATGATGGTGGCGACAGTAGAAACCAGGAGCGAAAACCGGATGGAACAGATTGCTCGCTGGAGCTGCCCACCATGTCCGGCCTTGGCACCCTTTATCGACCGTTTTTGGGGCTGGTCCAGTTCGGGGCCAGCAACCTTGCCGCTATTGTTTCCGGGGACCGGCAGCGAGTGTCTGTTTCACTATCGACAACCGCTACGCGATGTCTCCGGCGCCTCGATTCCGCTGGGGCACCTGATCTGTCCTCGTGAACAGACTTGCCAGCTGGCACCGCCACAGCCGTTGGCTTTTTTCGCCGTGCGTTTCAAATCTGGACAGCTGCGGCATTTTACAGCCCTGCCATTTGCCGAGCTCCATGATCAGTTACTGGATGTCGCTCGTCTGTGGCCTCAGCATGCGGCGCCATTGCTGGCACAGCTGATGACCGCGACCGGAAGTCGGGAGCGCATGGCTCTGCTGGAGTCTTTTTTGCTGCGGCAACTCGGTCATCACCATCGGGGGAGTGAAGAGGCGCAGGATCGGCTGATTGAGCGGCTGTACTATGCTCCCAACCTGCGTATCGAGACCCTGGCCGAGCAGTGGGGATGGAGCTGTCGGCATCTGGAGCGGCGTTTCAAACAGGCCTTTGCGCTGACGCCCAAGCACTTTGCCCGCCTGGCTCGCTTGCACCATACCTTGCGCCAGTTAGCGTTACACCCCGAAGTGCCGACGCTGGATATTGCCCTTGAACGGGGATACAGCGATCAATCGCATTTTATCCATGAGGCTCGTGCGCTGACCGGCCTGGCACCGGGCCAGCTGCAACCTTCGTTACGGCGTGGCACTCACTACTATCACGCGCCGTCCCGCTTACCCGTCTAGAGTGCTGCCGCTCAGGCCAGCCTGGGCTTGACGCCAACCCCCGTCGCTGATCCCATTCTTGGCTTTGCAGGCTCGGGTTTACCTCCTCAGCCGGCGCAGTGACAGACTGAGGGTGTCGTTGCCTTGGTGATTTGGCTCGTATCGGGTTGCGATAATGACGTCAGCTCCAGGCTCATGCGTATCTCGCAGTCACAGTGTCCCGTGCTCCCCATGGCGGTCTGCAGGTGACGAAAACCGAGACTCTGGTACAGCCGTTCTGCCTGGCGCAAGGCCGCCGTGGTTTCCAGATAACAACAGGCGTAGCCGGATTGACGGGCGAACTCCAGCGCCTGTAATACCAGGCGGCGGCCGAACCCCTTACCCCGCAGCTCAGGCAAAAAGTACATTTTTTGCAATTCGCACACTGCGCCATTCGCACCTTGCAACGGCGCTATACCGCCGCCACCCAGGATAGATCCCTGCGCGTCTGTGATGACCCAGTAAGCACTGCCGGATCCTTGGTACTGCGGGTAGAGCTGATCCAGTGCCGGATCCGCAACACCATAGCCCTTGTCAGCGGTTAGCCCATGCTCGGCAGAAACGAGACGGATCACCTGGGCTATGGCGGCCTGATCGTCCGGCTGTAAACGCCGGATCTGATAGCCCTGCTGCAGGCGATGAGCATGCAGGGCGCGCAAATAGAGCTCCAAGCCTTGCCGCAGTTGTTGCTGCTCCTGCGGGCTCAACTGGGCTAACACCTGATCGCTGTGCTGGTCCAGATCCCGATGTAATTCATCCAGCAAGCTCTGGCCGCCCGGCGTCAGGCCGAGTTCCTGGCTGCGGCCATCCAGGGCGTGGGGTTGGCGTATCACCAGCTCGCGCTCCTGCAGGCGGCTCAAGGGACGGCTGGTGTTGGATTTATCCACCCGCAGCCGCTCCGCCAACTGGTTATTGGTCAGCGGGCCGGATTCGAGTTCTATGAGTAGGTGGGCTTCAACCGGGGTGAGTGGAGTGGCGCAGCACTGGGGGGCAAACATGCCCAATTCACGAACCAGTTCACGGGAGCGGGCGCGCAGGGTGCGAGCATCCATCAGTTTTACCTCGGCTATCGGAGTCATGGATCCGATAGTAGCGGATTAAAGTTGCGAGTCGCAACTAAATTGTTCTAGTGATGATGACGCAGTTGCTGGAGTTGACTGAGCCAGAGGTTGTCATCGCCATCGGTACTGAGGATCAGACTCCACCAATGCTGCCCCTTGATGATGCAGGCTCGCGCCTCGCCTTCGGCCTCTTCATAGGTAAAGATGGCGCCGATAGAGCGGCAGGTTTCAGCGAGTTGTTGATGGGCGAAGTGGGTATTCATAGGTCACCTCCGTGATGACTCGTCTGGGCAATGAGGTCGCTCTGCCCTGCTATCCAATACTGTGCATAAAGCTGGCCAAATTTTAAGCAGTGAGCCTTAATGTCAATTCACAGCGGCAGAACTAGGCTCAAAGAGGGAACCGCATCATCGGAGGTCATGATGGTCACCCAGAGCAGAGTGAAAGGGTTCTGGTTGCTGTTGGCGTTGCTGGCTCTGGTGGGGCTCAGTCGGTGGCTGCCTTGGGCGACCGCGATCAATCACGGCGTGGCCTTACTGGTCTGTATCGCCCTGCTGTGGCTGAGTGAGGCCGTGCATATCACGCTGACTGCCCTGCTGGTGCCTGTTCTGGCGGTGATACTGCAACTCTTGCCATTGACACAGGCGCTCAGCCATTTTGCTAATCCTGTGCTGTATCTATTTCTTGGCGGTTTCGCCCTGGCCGCAGCATTGCATCGTCAACAACTCGACACCGAACTGGCGCGCTGGTTGATCCATCTGGCGGGCGGACGTTTGTCGCGTGCTGTCCTGCTGTTGTTCTTGGCAACGCTGCTGCTTTCCATGTGGATCAGCAATACCGCGACTGTGGCCATCATGTTGCCATTAGCCGTGGGGCTGTTGGCCAATATCGACCGTGAACATCAGCTCAATACCCACACTTTCGTGCTGCTCGGTGTGGCCTACAGCGCCAGTATCGGCGGTATGGGGACGCTAGTCGGCAGCCCGCCCAATGCCATCGCCGCCGCGTATGCCCATTTGGGCTTTATGGAGTGGATGCAATTGGGTGTCCCTGTCATGTTGCTGCTGTGGCCGCTGGCGTTGGCTGTTTTGTATCTGCTGCTGCGGCCCCATCTTGATCATAAGATCCTTGCCGGCGAGATAACGTCGGTTTGGCAATGGACTCAGCCTCGTATCTGCACCCTGCTGATTTTTGCCAGCACAGTACTGGCGTGGATATTTTCTGGACCCCTGTCGGCCTGGCTGGGGGGGATCGATCAATTTGACTCGCTGGTGGCTTTGCTGGCGGTGATCGCGGTCGGCGTGTCCGGCATCGCGAGCTGGAGAGAGATAGAGCAGCAGACCGAGTGGGGTGTGTTGCTGTTATTTGGTGGCGGGCTCTGCCTGTCGGCCGTCTTGCAATCCTCGGGAACCAGTAGTTTTTTGGCGACCCAGCTCATGGCGTGGTGCGATGGTGCTCCGTCCTGGGTTCTGATCCTGGCGATCGCCAGTTTTGTGGTATTTCTGACCGAGCTGGCATCCAATACCGCCGTTGCGGCCTTGATGATCCCGTTGTTTGCCCCTCTGGCTTCGGGACTAGGGCTTTCATCGACCATGATGGCGGTGATGGTGGCACTCGCGGCTTCTTGTGCCTTCATGCTGCCGGTCGCGACGCCACCCAATGCCATTGTGTATGCCACCGGGCGCGTGCCCCAGCGGCAGATGCTGCGGATCGGACTGGTGCTGAATATTGGCTGTTCGCTGCTGCTGGCCCTGCTGGTGGCTCTGTTGGGTTAAGGTCTCTGCCCGTCGGAACACTAGATTTCGTAATCGAGTACCGGATCGCTGCCGAAGACCCGGGCCTGGATATCGCTCGAGGCCAGATCCGGGTTACAGAGCTGAATAAACTGCCAGGCGAAATTATGCTGATATTGTCCCTTCTTCAGGCCAATCCAGGCGGTGTGGGCGGCGAACAGATGGCTGGCATCCAGCTGCACCAGACCGGTGTCGCGGCGGGCATCGAACGCCATATCGGCCAGAATACCCACCCCCATCTCCAGCTCGACATAGGTCTTGATGACATCGGAGTCTTGAGCGGTCAGCAGAATTTCCGGCTGCAAACCTGCTGCGGCAAATGCTTCGTCCACTCGCGCCCGCCCCGTCAAACCCGCCTGATAGGTGATGATGGGCCACTGGGCAATGTGTGCCAGCGTCAGCTCCGGCTCCAGAGTCAGAGGGTGGTTTTCCGGAACCACGATATTGTGGTGCCAGCGGTAGTAGGGGAAAGCGACTATTCCTTCGGCGTGATCCAGGCGCTCGCTGCTGATGCCTATGTCGGTGTCGCCGCTTTGCAGCAGACGCACTATCTCTTCCGGCCCGCCTTGATTAAGCTCCAACTGCACTTGCGGAAACTGACTGCGGAACTCCTTGACCACCCGGGGCAGGGCATAACGCGCCTGGGTATGGGTGGTCGCCACGTGCAGGCGGCCATGTTCGCGGTTGGCAAAGGTTTCGGCCAATTTGCGGATATTGTTGGCATCACTGAGCATGCGTTCGGCGATCACCAGCAGCTCCTTGCCCGGCTCTGTCATCCCCAGTAGACGTTTGCCATGACGGATAAATAATTCGATACCCAGTTCATCTTCCAGCTCGCGGATATGGCGACTGACGCCGGATTGCGAGGTATAGAGGGCGTTGGCGACTTCGGTCAGGTTGTAATCCCGGCGTGCGGACTCACGGATGATGCGCAGTTGTTGAAAGTTCACGCCTGGCTCCTTGGCTCAGCGGCTCCGGGCCGCCGTAGCGGCCCGGGATACTAGATTTCATAGTCCGGATAGACCTGGGCCTGACGGGCCGAGAGGCGCACCGTTTGTCCGGGTTTGAGGAACTGCACCGCTTCCTTGGGCAGTTCGGCTTCAAATAGTGCCCCATTCAGACCGCCATTACCACGCAACTCGACACGGATCCGTGAGCCCATCGGCAGCAGACGCTCCACGCTGGCACTGAGGCCGTCCCCGCTACCTTCTGGCGACAGCTCCAGTTCGTGGGGGCGCACATAGGCAACGGCGGCAGAGCCTTGCAGCAGATGGGCGGGAATATGGCCGCTGAGCGTCTGGTCGCCAATGCCCAAGCCCAGCTCGCTGACCCGGCCGTGGAACAGGTTGACGCTGCCGAGGAAGCGGTGCACGAAGGGCGTGGCCGGATGGTCGTAGACTTCGGCAGGCGTGCCAACTTGTTCCACGCGACCGGCGTTCATCAACACCACCCGATCGGCGACTTCCAGGGCCTCTTCCTGATCGTGAGTCACGAACAGACTGGTGACGTGCAGCTCATCATGGAGATCCCGTAACCAGCGACGCAGCTCTTTACGCACCTGGGCATCCAGTGCGCCGAAGGGTTCATCCAGCAACAGGACCTTGGGCTGTACCGCCAGCGCCCGCGCCAGGGCAACCCGCTGACGCTGGCCGCCGGAGAGCTGGGTCGGGAAGCGGCTGGCAACATGGCCCAGCTGCACCAGATCCAGTAACTCTGTGACCCGGCGCTGGATCTCGGCCTCGCTCGGGCGAATTCGCCGTGCTTTGACTCGCAACCCGAAGGCCACGTTTTCGAACACCGTCATATGACGGAACAGGGCGTAGTGCTGGAACACGAAGCCGACATTACGCTCGCGGACATGGAGGTCGGAGGCATCCTCGCCCCGGATCACGATGCGGCCGCTATCGGCTTGCTCCAGACCGGCGATGATGCGCAGCAATGTGGTCTTGCCGCAGCCGGAGGGGCCCAGCAGGGCAACCAGTTCACCATCCTTGAAGTCGAGGTTGATGTTATCGAGCGCCGCATACTGATTGAAGTGCTTGTTGAGTTGTTGAACCTGGATACTCATCTGTTCACCTTTCCATTCAATTCTTGGTCATCAATCGCCA
Source organism: Enterobacterales bacterium (assembly GCA_038247115.1). Classification (GTDB taxonomy): domain Bacteria; phylum Pseudomonadota; class Gammaproteobacteria; order Enterobacterales; family Aeromonadaceae; genus Pseudaeromonas. The sequence continues at coordinate 32,388 of JBBRVG010000022.1, forward strand.
GAAGGGCCACGCAGGCGGGCCAGCAGGGTCTCACCCAACAGGGTTAAGATGCCGAACAGGGCCAGCAGGGTTGCCACGGCAAAGGCGGCACTGGTTTGATATTCGTTGTAGAGGATCTCGATATGCAGCGGCAGCGTGTTGGTCTGGCCGCGAATATGGCCGGAGACCACTGACACGGCGCCAAACTCACCCACGGCGCGGGCTGTGGAGAGCAGCAGACCATACATCAGGCTCCAGCGAATGCTGGGCAGTGTCACGCGCCAGAACATCTGCAAGCCGCTGGCTCCCAGCACCATGGCTGCTTCTTCCTCTTCACTGCCTCGCGCTTCCATCTGCGGCAACAACTCGCGGACCACAAACGGCAGTGTGATGAAGGTGGTGGCTAGAATGATGCCCGGTGTCGAGAAGATGATCTTGATGTCGTGTTCGCTGAGCCAGGGGCCAAACCAGCCCCGACTGCCGAATAGCAGCACGAACATCAGACCGGCAACCACGGGCGATACCGAGAATGGCAAGTCGATCAGCGTGATCAGCAACTGGCGACCCGGGAAGCGGAAGCGGGCAATAGCCCAGGCGGCTGAAACCCCGAAGATCAGGTTCAGCGGCACAGACAGCAAGGTGACCAGAGCTGTCAGTCCTAGCGCTTTCAGGGCATCCGGCTCGCTGATGGCGGCAAAAAATACCGTCAGTCCCTGTTTGAATGCTTGCACAAAAATAGTGGCTAGCGGCAACAGCAGTAGTAATACAAACCAGCCGACTCCCAGGCCAATCAGCAGCCAACGTACCCAGCTCGGCTCGCGAGTCACTTGCTGTATCGGGGTTACCGTAATCTTCTGACTCATGCGCGGACTCCTCCGATACGCTGCCAGCTCCATGCCTGCAGTTTGTTAATCAGTAATAACAGGATGAACGAGAAGGCGAGCATCACCACGGCGATGGCCGAGGCTCCCGCATAGTCGTACTCCTCAAGGTGACTCATGATCATCAGGGGCGCGATTTCGGAGACCATGGGCAGGTTCCCGGCAATGAAGATCACAGAGCCGTACTCGCCGATGGCGCGGGCAAAGGCCAGTGCAAAACCGGTCAGCAGCGCAGGTACTAGCCCTGGCCAGATGACGCGAACAAAGGTTTGCAGACGGTTAGCCCCAAGACTGGCGGCTGCCTCTTCCAGCTCGCGCTCACTCTCCTTGAGCACGGGTTGCAGGGTGCGAACCACAAATGGCAAACCGATGAAGGTCAGGGCGATGACGATGCCGATGGGGTTGTAGGCCAACTCTATACCCCAGGGTGCCAGCAATTTACCGATCCAGCCGTTGTTGGCAAAGATGGCGCACAGGGCGATCCCGGAGACGGCGGTGGGCATGGCAAAGGGCAGATCTATGAGTGCATCGATGAGCCGTCGGCCAGGGAATTCGTAGCGCACCAGGATCCAGGCCAGGATCAGACCGAACAGGCTGTTGATCAGCGCGGCGATCAGCGAGGCGAAAAAGCTGAGCTTGAATGAGGCGACGACTCTGGGTTCGCTGACGACTTGCCAGAACTCGGCCGCACTCAGATGAGTAACGCTGTATAGCACCAGTGCCGAGATCGGCAGCAACACCATCAGCCCCAGATAGAGCAGGGTGAACCCCAGTGTCGGCCCGAAGCCCGGAAGCACAGAGTAGGAACGAAATCGCATAACCAACCCTTTTCTAATAAACAAAAAGCAATAGATTCGATGATTGTGCGCATTCCTCGGGAAAGCGACAAATAAGTTAAAGCTCTTTCTTATGCCAATTTTTTGCTAAGCCATTTTGACATGCCACGATTGGCCATGAAATGTCGGGATATCTGAGTCATCGCAAGTGACAGGATCCAAGAGGCGGGCATCCGGTTGCATGGATGCCCGTCGACTCGGGATAGCCGCATGTTACAACTCAGGCTATCAGCTGGAGTGGCGAGGAAGAGGCGGTATCAAAGTGATGCTGCTGCAACAGCTCAGCCAGCAACTGCTGACCCGCAGGCCAAGAGCCGTGACCCGATTCGGCATTGATATGCCCGGCGGCTCCAGCATCGTGCAGGTCGAGTTGCCAGCGATCACTCCAATAACGGGCGCGTTGTCCGCTCATCCAGGGATCATTCTGACTGGCGACCAGCACACCCGGAACCGGAGGCGGAAGCGGCAGATCCCGATCGGCAATCGCAAAATGGGCCGGATCTGCGGGTGCAACCAGAAATAGGGTGGCCACCTTCTCCGGGTGGCGTGCGGCGGCGGCAATACTGGCTAGCGACCCGAAGGAGTGAGCGACCAGATGCAGCGGTTCATCACTGGCGACCAGCAGGTCGGCAACCCGCTGACTCCAGGTGGCCAGATCGGCACGCTCCCAAGTCTGACCGGTCACCCGTAACCAGTGAGGGTACTGCTGGTGCCACAGGCTTTGCCAATGTTGGGGGCCGCTGTTGTGCAGGCCTGGAACGATCAGAATATTGCTCATAGGCGATGGCTCATGTTCAGTCAGTAAAACGGCCCGCTGCTGCGGGCCGTATTGGCTTTAGCGACCAGGTTGGTAAATCTGGTCAAACAGACCGCCGCGAGCAAAGTGTTTCTTCTGGGCTTTATTCCAATCGCCTTCCAACTCCTTGACGGTAAACAGCTTAAGTTGTGAGAACTGGTGGCTGTATTGGGCGGCGATGGCTGGATTGGTTGGTCGATAGAAGTGTTTGGCGGCTATGGTCTGGCCTTCATCGGAATAGAGATGCTCCAGATACGCAGTGGCGACAACCGTTGTGCCATGTTTCTTGGCGACCTTATCGACCACCGCAACCGGAGGTTCAGCCAGAATCGAGATCGAGGGGGTTACCAGTTCAAACTCTCCCTGGCTCTCGGGCTGATTCAACACCAGATAGGCTTCATTTTCCCACGCCAGCAGCACATCACCCAGACCGCGTTCGACAAAGCTGGTGGTGGCGCCTCGGGCTCCCGAGTCTAGGACCTTGACGTGTTGGTAGAGTTTGCTGACGTAAGCTTTGGCACCCTCTTCGCTGCCACTCTGTTTCAGGGCGTAGCCCCAGGCTGCCAGATAGTTCCAGCGTGCGCCGCCTGAGGTTTTCGGGTTCGGGGTTATGATGGAGACATCATCACGGGTCAGATCGCCCCAATCCTTGATCTGCTTGGGGTTGCCCTTGCGCACCAGAAATACCACGGTGGAGGTAAAGGGAGCTGCGTTGTTGGCCAGACGTTGTTGCCAGTCATCGGCAATCAATCCGGTCTGGGCAATGGCATTGACATCATAGGCCAACGCCAACGACACCACATCGGCTTCCAGACCATCGGCTACGGCGCGAGCCTGCTTGCCAGAGCCGCCATGAGACTGGCTGACCACCACATCATCGCCACTCTTGGCTTTCCAGAATGCGGCAAAGGCACTGTTGTATTCCTGATACAACTCGCGGGTCGGATCATAGGAGACGTGTAACAACTCCACTTCGGCGGCTTGGACCGAGCCCAGGCTCAGGGTGGCCAGCAGGCTCAGTGTGGTCAGGGAATGTTTCATAGTGCGGCTCCTTAATCGTTGATGTGGTCAGCATGCCCCAGCTCTATAGTCACCAGAACCAATAAAAAGCGCTTTGTTTATCTCATTAATGCATATGGCGGACATCCAGGGGTTCAGATGCTGCTCGCGATGGACATCGGTGATGTATTTATCGCTCAGCATCGGTGAACGGCAGCAGACTGGCGGCACCATGTTGCAAGATGGCTTGACTGATTTGCCAATGGATACCTCGCTCCAGTACCCAGCGATGCCAGTAGAGATCCCGGTACAGGGGCGGTGCAGGCAATGGGATTAACGCGCCTGCGGCCAATTCCCGTTCGATCTGCAGGCGCGGGATCAGGCAATAGGCGGCACCGGCACAGGCCAGCGCGATGAAGGCCTCGGACGAGCGCACGGTATGGCAGGGATAACTGCCCGCATGCAGGGCGAAATATTCGCTCATGTAGCTGATGTGCATGTCATCGCGCTGATCGAAAGCGACGCCGGGAGCCTGATGCAGACTCTCTAGCGTCAATCCTTCGCCAAAATACTGATGGTTGAAGGCCGGGGAACAGACCAGCAAGTACTCCATGCGGCCGAGTGGCGAGGCGTGACAACCGGGCAGGGCGCGAGGTTGGGTGCTCACGGCGGCAAAGGCTTCGCCCTGGCGTAAGCGCTCCAACGTCCGGGTTTCATCCTCGATCAGCAGATTCAGCTCTATGGGGTGTTGGGTGAGCAGTGGCGCCAAGGCGGGTAGAAACCAAGTAGCCAGACTATCGGCGTTGACCGCCATGCTGACCTTCAGTGGCTGCAGGGGGGCATCCAGTAGCAGACTGGGCAGCAACTCCCGCTCCAACTGACTGACCTGACGATAGTGCCCCAGCAATTGCTGGCCCAATTCGGTGGGAACCGGCGGTGAGGTGCGGATCAACAGCGGTTGCGCCACGCTCTGCTCCAGCAACTTGATGCGTTGGGATATTGCCGACTGAGTCAGGTTGAGGCGACGAGCGGCTCGTTCAAAATTTTGGTCCTGCACCACCACATCCAGCGCCTGCAGCTGTTTGTAGTCGAGGGGAAGTAAGCGGGATAGATTCACAGGATCCGGCTTCATCGATATTCCTAATCATCAATTAAAACTATTAGTTTTACTGAATATAGCGTGACTCCTATGCTGGCGCCACTTCGGATGAATAGCGTGTTGGAGAGTTGAGATGTTAATGCCAATGGTACAAGGCTTCATGGTGGGCGCGAGTCTCATCATGCCGATCGGGGTGCAGAATGCTTATGTCTTGAGTCGAGGGATCCGTCGCCAGCACCACCTGCTGGTGGCTAGCCTCTGCCTGTTCTGCGATCTGATCCTGATCCTGATAGGGGTGTTCGGCGGCGGACGCTGGCTGGGTAGTATGCCTTGGTTACAGGCCGGGTTGACGTGGGGTGGGGTGGCCTTCTTGCTGGTCTACGGCGGCCGCTCTTTGGTTGCTGCCTGGCGCGGTGAGGTGCGTTCACTACAGGCGGAGTCGGGTCCGGAAAAGCGGTTGGCGATCATCGTCACTACCCTGGCGGTGACGCTACTGAACCCTCATGTCTATCTGGATACCGTGATGATCCTCGGTTCAGTGGCCGCACAACTGGCTCATCAGGAACAATCGGGTTTTGCACTGGGTGCCGTGCTGGCCTCCACCGTCTGGTTTTATGGCTTGGCGTTATTGGCGGCCCGGTTATCTCCCTGGCTGGCCCGGCCCGCGGTGCAGCGAGGTATTGATGGCCTGATTGGTTTGTTGATGTGGAGCGTCGCCACTCTGCTGATAGTACAAACCTTGATGAGTTAATTTTTTGCTAATGAGCGGTTGAAAAACGTACAAATCGGACCCAAATTCAGATCGACGGTTCATGTTTCCTATCAATGAAGGAGGTATGTATGAAGATCGAGAAATGGAATCCCTTCCGGGAGTTCGATGATTGGTTTCGTGATTACCACAGAGGCATGTTGCCCCGTCGGGGGGACTATGAGCAAGGTTCCGATCGCGATTGGTTGCCTGCCGTCGATATCTTGGAAAATAGCACTGAGTACCAATTAAAGGTTGAGATCCCCGAGATCCAGAAAGAGGATATTAAATTGACCGTCAATGGCGGTGTTTTGATGATCAGCGGGGAACGGCGTCAGGAAAATAAAGACGATAAATTGCATCGTATTGAGCGTTTCTATGGCCGTTTTAGCCGCAGTTTCAACCTGCCGGATGATGTGAAACCGGAGAACATCAGTGGCGAGTTTCGTGATGGCATGCTGTATGTCCACATGACTAAGTCAACCCCAACAGGCGGACAGCCTCTGGAGATTGAAATCAAATAACCTGTGCTCATCAAGTGCAGGATAAACACGAGGGGGCGCAAGGCCCCCTCGGTATTGATATGACCGGATGTTAGGCGTTCAGCGCCTGTTCCAAATCGGCCAACAGATCCTCGATTGCTTCAATGCCCACCGACAGACGGATCATCTCCGGTTTGACCCCCGCCTTGGCCTGTTCGACTTCGGTCATCTGACGGTGCGTGGTCGAGGCCGGATGGCAAGCCAGTGACTTGGCATCGCCGATATTCACCAGACGTTTGAAGATCTGCAGGGCATCATAAAAACGGACTCCTGCTTCGTAGCCCGCTTTCAGACCAAAGGAGAGGATGGCCGACGGTTTGCCACCCATGTACTTCTGTGCCAGGGCATGATGAGGATGATCAGGCAGACCTGCATAGCTGACCCAGGCCACTTGCGGATGATCCTGCAGGTAGTGAGCCACCTTCAGCGCGTTTTCGACGTGGCGCTCCATACGTAGAGCCAGAGTTTCCAGCCCTTGCAGCAACAAAAAAGCATTCATGGGGGAGAGTGCCGAGCCGGTATTGCGCAGTGGCACTGTGCGGGCGCGGGCGATAAAGGCGGCCGGACCAAAGGTGTCGGTGTAGACCACACCGTGGTAGGAGGGTTCCGGTTGGTTGAAAACCGGGAAGCGATCCTTGTGTTCGGCCCAAGGGAATGTGCCAGAGTCGACAATGACACCGCCCAGCGAGTTGCCATGGCCGCCTACATATTTGGTGATGGAATGCACCACTATATCGGCGCCAAAGGCGATGGGTTTGCACAGGATCGGGGTCGCCACCGTGTTGTCGATGACCAAGGGCACGCCCTGGGCATGGGCGACATCGGCTAATGCTGCGATATCGATGATATTCCCGGCCGGATTGCCGATACTCTCGGCATACACCGCCTTGGTCTTGCCATCGATTAGTTTGGCAATGGCGGCGGGAGAGTCGTCTGCCGCGAAGCGTACTTCGATACCCAGGCTTGGCAGCATATGGGCAAACAGCGTGTAGGTACCGCCATACAGTTGCGGGGTCGAGACAATATTGTCTCCCGCTTGGGCCAGGGTCAGGATCGCATAGTGAATGGCCGCGCTACCCGCCGAGACCACCAGACCGGCGATGCCACCTTCCAGCGCTGCGAGCCGTTGCTCGAGCACGTCATTGGTGGGATTCATGATGCGCGTATAGATGTTGCCAGGCACCGCCAGATTGAACAGATCGGCTCCATGCTGGGCATTATCAAACTCATAGGCCACGGTTTGATAAATCGGTACCGCCACCGCCTTGGTGGTCGGATCGTTCTGAAAACCGTGGTGCAGGGCCAGCGTTGCATCTTTCATGAAAGCATCCTTGTTCACTGTCTGATTTTTCGTCTTGGGTGATGAATCTAGAGCCTGGCGGTCGGGATGTAAAGCGCAGGACTCATGCCTTTTCTTCGTGAGTTATTGTCATTTATGAGAAAGCGGCTCCGGTTCTCTCGACTCTATCCCTGCGCCAATTATTGCGGATGGAAAGCAACCATTACTCGCCCCGTAAGCGTGATGGTGGGAATCAGCCAGCACTGAAGGGTGTAAATGGCGCCTTGATGGCTCGACAAAGAAAGCGATACCAATCGCAGGAATGGAAAAAGGCCGCGGTTTCTGCCGTTTTGTGCCTATGGGGGGATGCTGTGAGCTGGGTAAGATGGTCTCACGCGATCAGTTGATGATTTGGCTTCGATAAGGATTAGGCAATGATGAACTCGGCAGTATTCAAGCGCTCTTCTCTTTCTTTGTTATTGGCGCTCGCCATCGCGGGTTGTGGTGGTGGTGGTGGTGGCGGAAGTACTGACAACGGTGGTGGTGGTGATACCGGTCAAACCGCCTATCAGCCCTATGCCTGTTCGGCTGCCGTTTACGATAAAGCCAAAGAGCTGCGCACTATGCAGATCATGGTCGAAGCGTTTATGGATGGAGATAGTAGTGCTGATTACGATGCCGGTTATGGAACCAGTGCCCACAAAGGTGATTTGCAAGGCATCACCAATAACCTGGATTACATTAAGGGACTGGGTGTCAATGCCATTTGGTTGACCCCGATCTTTGAGTCAACGGAAAAGTCTGGCCAAGACGAGTGGGCTGATAAGCTGGATGCGACCGGATATTTCACTAGCAACTATTTCAAGATCGATCCCAACTTCGGAACCCTTGAACAGGCAAGAACCTTGGTCGATGAAGCCCACAAGCGTGGTATGTACGTATTCCTGGATGGTGTATTTGGTCACCATAAGGACAATCTGGTTGCTTCTCCCAGCGGTTTGAAGCCGAAGAGTAAATATCAGACGGGTAGCACCAGCAATCAGGATGCTGTTTATAGTGGTTATCAGGAAGACGACACTCTGAAGTTTTACAAAGAGGTTGCAACTTACTGGGTCAACGAACTGAAGATTGACGGTTGGCGCCTTGATCAGGCTTATCAGGTTCCTGTCGGTGCTTGGGGGGAAATTCGCAAGGCGGTCGAAGACGCATCAAAGAGCGTAACTTATACCAATGCCAGCGGTGCTAGTGTTAATCCACTGGGTTATATGTTCGGCGAGTTGTGGAGTGGCGCGAGTGACATCGCCAAAAACGGCTATGGTACAACGGCTCAACCTGGTCTCTGCTCCAATTTCGACTTCCCGTTGCGTTATAGCATCACCGAAACGCTTGCAGTCAACGAGAGTAACGTGGGCAATAAGGGTGCCGATGCACTGGATGCCGGTTTTAATACCCGTGTTGTTTACCCGTCTCACGCCGTTCCGAATGTATTCTTGACCAACCACGATGTGGTGCGTTTTGGCGACCTCTTGCAGCGTGGTCAGTTAGCTGAACCGAGTGAGAGCAATTACTGGGATCGCCATAAAGCGGCGTACGCGTTTATGGCTGCAAGCTCTGGTCCTTTGACATTCTTCTATGGTGAAGAGATTGGTGATGAGGTTCCTAACTTTGCCGCCAAGGTTACAAATAATTGTGCCATTCAAGGACTCTGTGATGACCATGTGTCTCGCTCGCCTGGCAAGGTTGATGGGCAGGCCAGCGTCATTGGCCAGGCTGCTTTCGCTGCCGATAGCGATCAAAAAGCGCTTCGCAATTATCTGGCCGGCTTGATGTCACTCCGGGCTGCTCATCCAGCACTATATCAAGGAACCAGAACTCATCTTGAGCTGGGTGATACCTCGGTGCTGTACACTGATTACAAAAAATCAGGCAATGATGTGGTTCTGTTTATCCTGAATACATCAGAAGTGGATCAGGCGCTCTCATTTAGTGGAACAGCCGTGGGCAGCGAAGGGGATCTTGTTGATCTGCTGAATACTACTACCTATCCGATTGCTAGTGGCAGCTACAGTCTGACGGTTCCTAAGCTTAGTGCGCTGTTTCTGCAGGTTAAAACACCAACTGCTACCGGGCCGGATACCGGCAATGGAGGCAGCCTGATTGGGACTGGCGATCTGGCCGATTGTACTAAGGCGACTGTAACAGGCGATGGTCCATTGAATACGGCGATGTATATTCGCGGTACTTATGATGGTGGAAATAGTTTTGCAGCGACCCCTGCCGATCATAAGTTTGCATACAAGGGGGATAGCCTTTATCAAGTCGTTGTGAATGAGACTAAGGCGACCTCCTTCAGCTTCAAATTTGCGGCATCAGATTGGAAGAAGGAGTTTGCGGTCAAGAACTCGAGCTCGGTGAAAATTGCGCAACAACAGGAGATGGCCGTCGCATCCGGAAATGGAACTGAGTCGCCCATCACGATTCCTGAAGCGGGCCGATATGTCTATAGCTTCCGTATCAACACAACGTTGGATGGTGGCGATATGATGGTGAGCAAGTGCGTTGACTAAGAGTCGCATGTAGTAATCAGTAAGCAGAATGACGGCCCGCGAGGGCCGTTTTTCATTCAGGGTGTTACATTTAGTGTCATTTGGGGAGTCGTATGCAGGCCTCCAGACCGCCTTCCGGTCGATTCCGGAGTTGTAGGTCGCCACCATGGCGATGGATCAGGGTGCGGGCGATCGCTAGTCCCAGCCCCACGCTCCCGGTTTCGGTATTGCGGGCGCTATCCAACCGGACAAAGGGTTTACATACCTCGGCCAATTGATCTTCCGGGATGCCCGGGCCTGAATCCGAGACCGTTAACTGGACCCAGGAATCCGTGGTGGATAAGGCCACTTCGGCACTGCCTGCATAGTTGAGGGCATTATCAATCAGGTTTTGCACGACCCGGCGGATCAGCGCCGGTCGGCAGGTATAAATTAGCTGGCCTTCCAGCTGAGTGCTGACGGGTTGCCCTGAATCCTGATAATCATCACACAGACTCTGCAGCAGACTGACCAGATCGACCGCTCGGCTCGGCTCGGCAATCTGATCCTCGCGGGCAAATCCTAGTGTGGCTTTGAGCATCTCCTCCATGGTGTCGAGGGTCTGCTGCATGCGCAGCTTATCTTCGCTATCGGGGAGAAATTCACTCCTCAGCCGCAAGCTGGTGAGCGGGGTGCGCAGGTCATGGGAGATGGCCGCCAACATTTGGGTGCGATCTTGCACAAAGCGGTTGAGCCGGGTCTGCATGCGATTGAAGGCGGCCAGAGTTTCTTGTACTTCTTGCGGTCCGGCCTCAATCAACGGCGGTATGTCCTGACCGCAACCAAATTGTTCGGCTTGGCGGGCTAATTGGGCGAGTGGCCGCGTGACGCGGCGTAATAGCCAAGCAACCAAGAATGACAGTAACCCGGCAACCAGTAGCAGACTGATGACTGCGCGAGGCGACCAACCGGGTAGTTCGTTATCGGCCAGTGAACTGAAATTCAGCCACTGGCCATCGGAGAGCTCAATGGCGCCGTACAGACGGATATCTTTCGGCGGTCTGTGACCATGCATCATGGCGAGGCGTTGTCGGGGAAGAAGGGGTGGTGGTGAGGATAGGCCTTCTGGCTGTTCGGCACTGACGAAGATTTGTAAATCAGAAGGGTAGTCTAAAGCCTGTCGCATCCGTGATTCATAACCACTGTTTCGCTCCTCAGGCATCAGTGGCTCGGGCTGCAAGCGCATCATCAGACTCTCGCTACGGCTGGCGCGCAGGATTTCCTGGTGCAGATCCGCTGGCGTATCGGACAGCAGGCGTACCGCCGACACAATTCGTAGCAGCGCAAAGCGGCTGTTCACTAGCCCCAGGGTTTCATTCCGCTCGGTACGATAGATCTGGATGCTGATGATTTGCGTCAGTACCAGACCGGTCAGCGCCAGCAGCAGGATCTGGCTAGTTAACGAACGGGGTAGCCAGCGCTTAATCATGAGTAACCTCGGCGGCAAACAGGTAGCCACCACCCCAGACGGTTTTGATCAGCTCAGGATTCTTGGCATCTTGTTCCAGCTTGCGTCGTAACCGGCTGACTTGGGTGTCGATCGCACGGTCAAAGGCTTGCGCTTCCCGACCTCGCGCCAGATCCAGCAATTGATCCCGGCTGAGTACGCGTTGGGGACGCTCGAGAAAAACCTTGAGCAGGTCAAATTCCGCGGTTGATAAGCTGATGCCGATCCCGGAGCTGTCGACCAACTCCCGACGCAACATATCCAGCTGCCACTGGGCAAAGTAATAGTGTGCGACCCCGATTTCCTCAGGCGGCTCATCCTGCGGTTGACTGCGGCGTAGTACCGCCTTGATGCGAGCCAAAAGTTCCCGGGGATTGAAGGGCTTGGCCAGATAATCATCGGCACCCATTTCCAGACCGACGATCCGGTCCATATCTTCGCCCATGGCCGTCAGCATGACGATGGGGATCGCAGAGTGCACGCGCAGCTCACGACACAGAGTCAGGCCATCTTCACCGGGTAGCATCAGATCCAGCACTATCAGCTGAATCGTAGAGTGCTCGAGCAACTTTTTCATTTCCCGGCCATCGCGAGCGCAGCTGACGCGATAGCCATGCTGCTCGAGGAATCGTTTCAGCAGATCGCGAATATCGGCATGGTCATCGACCACCAGAATATGGGGATGGGTCAGGTTCATAGCGTCCTCTCCGGTTGGATGCTCCCAGTATGACGGCCAAGCTCAGGATAAGTATGGCAATCTGTGTCAACGCCAGAGGTTGCCACTCTTTGTTACAACATTTCGCCTTGATACCCCTCATCAACCGTCTGTGCCGCGAGTGGTGGGATGCCACAGAGCCGCAAAATATGGCGCAACTGAGCAATGAGGGCTTTCTGGCCGGGTAATCCGGTTTCTCGGGCTAATTCGTGCCAGCTCCAGCCTTGCCACAACCAGCGGATCAGCAGGCAGCGATCAGGGGCCGGAAGTTGTAACCATTGGTGGGACGCTAGCATGATCCAGCGTTGCAGAGCTGGTAAGGCATGATCGGGCGAGCGCAGCCCATGAGCCACCGCCTGCAGATCACTTAGCTCTTGGGGTGATAGTGGCGTTATATCAGGACTGGGTACAACCAACTGACTCACCAGCTCGAACGATAGTTGTCGCCATTGCCGGGGTAAATAGCAAGGTAGACTCATCGCCAGAGCTTGCTGCCACTGCTCTATATGTGCCTGGTGCTCTGGTTTGAGAGCCTTGAGGACTACGATGGAGTGACTGCCACTGGCCGCATCACGGGATAACCCCAAGCGGACCGCTTGATAGTGTTGTCGTTGCCAGAAACGTAACAAGGATTCTCTGGCGGCAAAGGCGGCGCCGATGAAATCGAGTTGCTGGGCATGCGCCCACCGTTCTACCTCCTGTATCAGCTGTTGCCCCAGTCCCCGCCGCTGGCAAGCCGGGTGAATGGCGATGCGCATGATGCGAGCGTAACTGAATTGTCCAGCCTGGCGGAATCCGGCATGGGTGAGCAGAGTTTGCGGGATCAGATGCCCGCGCGGACGACGGCGGCCTAACCAGATTTGCTCGGTAAGATCCGGATCCAGTTCCCCTTCCCGTAACACCAGCACTATGCCACAGATCTGCTGATCGACCAGGCTTGCGGCGATGACGAGATCCGGATGATCCAGCAGGGTGCGCAAATCACTGGGGCTGGTCTGGTAATGAGCCAGCACCAAGAGCGAAAACACCTGTTGCAACAGTGCCTCATCGCCTGCCAACTGCTGTTGTGTCAGCCAGCAGTGGGTGATATTCGTGCTCGGTACGAGTGTGGCTGCATCGGTCGCGAGGAGTAACAGCTGATTGATCAATGGCTCTAGCGGATCCCGGCTGGACCAGCGAACCGGATGGGATAGATGGCAATCCTGCCAGTCCGGGGTTTTGCTATCCAGTATTTGCTGCATGCGAACGGCAAATCCCTGCCCGGAACCTTCATAACCGTGCAATGTGGTAGCGAAAATAATCCGTGGATAGTGATCCAGTAGGGCACTCAATAGAGCGACCGGGATCCCGGCTGCTTCATCAATGAGGAGCAAATCGGCCTGCGGACATTGCTCGATCAATCGCTCTGGACTGTAAAATTGCAGATTAGATGAACCGTGCCGCAGCCCATGTTCATGTTCCGCGGCTCCTGAAATGCGTTGGGCATGGTGTAGCAGCGTGCGGCAACTGGAAAAACTGGGTGCGGTGACCAGTAGTTGAAAACCATGCTTGGTGGCCGGTTCTCTCAGTAGCCGTCCAGCGGCGATCCCCAACGCCGATGATTTTCCCCTGCCGCGATCAGCCGTAATAACCAGCGGACGATGAGTATGGCCATGAACGCAGTGAATGATCTGCTGTACCGCTTGTCGCTGCTCTGGGTGCAGGCAACCCCAATCATCGGCTGATAAATGCCAACAGGTTGTCTGCGGAAGCGATTCGAACTGATAGCCATCCTGTTCATCCCAATGCCAAAGGTGTGGTGACTGCAACAGTAAGTGGCGCAAGCGTAATAGAAAAAAGGCATGGCAGCGATGGGCCTGTTCGGGGAGTGGCACATAGCGCTGCTGGTCTGGATCGGGAAACTGTGGCCAATCCTGCAGCGGGGGCATCAGCAGGATCAGTAGACCGCCAGCTCGTACCATACCGGCGCAGGCGGCCAGCATGTCAGGATGCAGACCGCTATAGCCATTGAAGATCACGTGGTGATATTCCCGGCCAAGTAACTGCTGTGCCTTATTGATGGCGACGGGCTGACACGCGGGCGGCCCCATGCCCAGCCATAGCGCGTCGGGTTGCCAGAAGGCTTCCGCCTGCGCGGTTGCCCATTCAACTGAGCCGGTCACTAATAGCAAGCGGCGCTCACCCGCATGGGAAATTGTAGAGAGAGCGGCATCGAATGGCGTCACATGGTCGTCCTGAAGTGTCCGATCGTATGGTGGTCATTCTAACGTGATGCGCGGGCAGATGGAGCCAGTCTGTCGCGCTTACCGTATACTAGCGACAATAAATCGAGAGATGAGGTAGGCCCGTGGCGAATGCAGCAGTGTTTTTGGATCGTGATGGTGTCATCAATGTTGATACCGGCTATGTGTATGACGTTGATGATTTTCAATTTATCGATGGTGTCATTGAGGCCATGCTCAAACTGAAGCAGAAGGGCTATTTGCTGGTGGTGGTAACCAATCAATCTGGTATTGCCCGTGGGTATTTTACCGAAGCGCAGTTTATGAATCTGACTGAGTGGATGGATTGGTCGCTGGCGGATCGCGGCGTGGATCTGGATGGCATCTATTTCTGTCCTCATCATCCGACCGAGGGCAGTGAGCAGTACCGGCAAGCTTGTACGTGCCGTAAACCGGGGCCGGATATGTTCCTTGACGCGGCCAAAGCTCTCGACATCGATTTGGCTGCTTCATATATGGTGGGTGACAAAACTTCAGATATGAAGGCGGCAGTTGCTGCGGGTGTGGGCCATAAAGTGTTGGTCAATACAGGTAAAGCTCTCACGGATGAAGGCGTTGCCTTGGCGGATGGCATTTATCCGAGCCTGGTTGAATTCGCAGAGATACTGCCGATAGTTCGATAGGTTGTACAGTTGAGGTGAACAGCGCAAAAGATGCGTTTATTTGCATCATGAAGGGGGAGGCTAATCAGCATTCCCCTAACATTTAAGACCCAAAAGAGCTCCGCCTGTGGATAAGGCTGTGAACTAGTTATGGATTAAGTGTGCTTAACCGTGAATCTAGAAAAATATCATAAATTTCACCATCTTCTGCTTGCGCGAAAGTTCGATGTCCCTATAATGCCGCCTCGCTGACACGGCAAAGCACGCACTCCTCGGAGAGCGCTGCAGCGGTGTTAGCAGGGCCGAAACGCCCCGGAGCAACCACGGTAAAATGTGCTTGACTCTGAATCTGGGGAGCGTAAGA
>JBBRVG010000023.1:0-47440 GCA_038247115.1 Enterobacterales bacterium
AATAATCGTGAAATAGCACCCCAGCAGCACCCAGGGAGTGCCGATGATCGGTAAGGTGCCGTCGGCATACAGGTTGAGTAACCCCACGCTACTGACCACAGGTGGCATGGCAAAGGGCAACAGGATCAGCAGATTCATCCAGCGATCCAGTTTCGGATAGTAGTAAAAAACCACAAATGCCGCAGGAACTACGATGACAATGGCTAGCAGCAAGGTCCCAGCACAAACCAGCAAAGAGCGGGCAAAAGCGGCCAAGAATCTCGGCTCACTCCACAGTTGCAGATACCAACCCAGACTGAAGCCATCGGGCAAAATGGTGGCGCCCCAACGGCTGGAGAGCGAATAGACCAGGGTGGCGGCAATCGGGAGCAGCAACAGCGCCATCAAGCTTGCTACCACCAACTGATGGTAATGCATGGCGCGCCAGCGACGCCCACGTAGGGGGGCACTGGTAGGGTAAACTGAGGTATTAGCGGCCATGACGGACTCTCCGTAGTAAGAGTTGATTGGCCCAGGCAATCAGGGCGAGCAAGCCCATCAGCAAGACCGACAGGGCGGCTGCGAGCTCAGGCTCTAGGAACAAATCCCCAGCCACCATGCTGGCAATACGGATGGTCAACAGATTGTAATTGCCGGAGGTGAGGGCATAGGCGCTGGCATAGGCGCCCATACTGTTGGCAAACAGCAGAATAAAGGTTCCCAGCAGTGCCGGGGCCAGCACGGGCAGCGCCACATGCCAGACATAGCGCAGCGGCGAAGCGCCTAACAGCGATGCGGCGTCACGCCAGTCATCATTCAGGTTATCGAACGCCGGATAGAGCAGCAGCAAGGCCAGGGGGATCTGAAAATAGGTGTACACCAGCAGCAGACCGTTCATCGAATAGAGATTAAAGCTCTCGATGCCCAAGCCTTGACGTAGCAGCAGGGTAATGGCGCCATTGGTACCCAGAATGACGATAAAGGCAAAGGCCAGCGGCACGCCCGCCATATTACTGGTCATGTTGGTGACCGCCAGAACCCAGTTGCGCAGTCGGCCGCCCACCCGGCGCAAGGAAGCGGCTCCTAGCATTGCCAGCAAGAGACCCGCTACCGATGAGCCAAACGACAGGTAGAGGCTGTTACCGAATGCCTGGCGATAAAAAGCCGAGGTCAGCAGTTCATGGAAGCGGCTTAGCGACCAGCCCTGCTCGGTGGCGAGTGAGCTGTGCAGGATCCAGGCTAACGGTGCGAAGGTGAAAATGCCCAGGATCAACAGCAGTGGCAACAGCCAGAGCATGGGAATGGCTCGCCGCAGTTGGCGTAGCAGGCGCCTACGGGCAGTATGGCGGTATGCCGGCATGGTAGCCTCCGGGAGCTGCAATAGAGCCTGATCAGTCATCACGGCCTCCTTGTTGGAAAACGAGCGGCTCAGGGGTCTGGCTATCGCTCTGGGTTGTCCGCGGTGCCGCCAACAGGGCATCGCAGCTTGGTAACGAGTGGGATAGTCCAAGCAGGGAGGCCAGGGTGCCACAGAGTTCGACTTGCTGCGGTTGAGCCTCGGCACTGTGGCTAAAGCTGTTTCCGAGCACAAACAGCGGGACCTGGCGCTCACAGGGCAAGGCGCCGCCATGGGTCTTGTCGTTGTTCATACCATGATCACTGGTGATCAGAATTTGGTAGCCAGCAGCCAGCCAGTCGGGCAGATATTCCGCCAGCCACAGATCAAACTGTCGGGCACTATTGCGATACTGGGGCGAGTCGAGACCGTACTTGTGCCCCGCATCATCGACGTTCATCGGGTGAACTAGCAGCAAATCCGGCTCAAATCGCCGCAGCAGATCATCCGCATCCAGCAACAGGTGATCATCTGGATAATGATCCTGGTGGTAGAATCGGCCATGCTGGATCGGCAATGCAGCGTCATCGGTGATCCGATCCCGCCGAGCCTGATAGGGGCTGCGATTATACAATTCGCTAAACCAGTGATAGGCCGCTGCCGCCGTGACCAGGTCC
Organism: Enterobacterales bacterium; assembly: GCA_038247115.1. Classification (GTDB taxonomy): domain Bacteria; phylum Pseudomonadota; class Gammaproteobacteria; order Enterobacterales; family Aeromonadaceae; genus Pseudaeromonas. Next base: position 1,993 of record JBBRVG010000023.1, read on the forward strand.
GCGTCCCGGGCCAGATGGAACAGGCTGAGCTGGTTGGAGAGGCGGTTGACGCCATTGTGGCGGATGCCGCTGTGCACGGGCCTCTGCCCGGTGAGCAGGGTTTCGTACAAAGGGCGTGACAGGGATGGCAACTCGCACTCGAGTTGATAGCGGCTGGCTTGTCCGGCCTCACACAACGCCAACAGGTAGCCCATGTTGTCACGGGCTACCTGCCAGGCCAGGCCATCGATGATGAGGTAAATGACCTTATTCGACATGGGCTTACTGCTGATTGATCATGACTTTTTCCTGCCACAGGCGGGGCAGGGTCTTGGCGGCATTGGTCCAGGCTTCGAAATCCTTGACCGGTTTGGCCGATGCATACTGAGCTGCCGGGATCAGTTTGGCTTCAACCTCGGCCGGTAATTTCACGCTGGGGCGAATGGGACGGGCATAACCCTTGGCCAGATTGATTTGACCGGCATCGCTCAGGATATATTCACGGGCCAATTTCGCCGCATTGGGGTGCTTGGCGTACTTGTTGATCAGCGTGGTATAGCCGGAGATAACCGAACCATCGCTCGGAATGACGACACTAAAGCGTTTGGCGTCGATCTGATCCCGGTAGTTCAGAGCGTTGAAATCCCACAGTACCGCCACTTCCACTTCGCCCTTCTCGATATAGGCCAGTGTCGGATCGGTCAGGGAGAGACGGCCCTGTTTGGCCAGATCGGCAAACAGCTCCAGTGCAGGTTCCAGATTGGTTTCATCACCACCGCCGGCAATGGCTGCGGCCAGAACGCCGTTGTTAGCCTGGGAGGCGACGCCGACGTTGCCCAGCGTCACCTTGTATTTACCACTGCGCAGATCGGCCCAGCTCTTGGGTGGGTTGGCGACCAGATCTTTATTGATCATAAAGGAGATGGTGCCGGTATAAGCCAGCATCCAGTGACCATCCGGATCCTTGGCCCAGGCTGGAATTTCATCCCAATGGCTGGGTTTGTAGGCCTGGGTGACGCCTTTTTGCACCGCTATGGGGCCAAATGCGTGCCCAACATCACCAATATCGGCCGTTGCGTTTTCTTTCTCGGCGGCGAATTTGGCGATCTCTTCCGCCGAACTCATATCGGTATCCACATGCTTGAGGCCATACAGACGGCCTAAATCAGCCCAGGTATCCTTCCAGTTCGCCCAGCTATCGGGCATGCCGACACTGTTAACTTCCCCTTCGGCCTTGGCCGCAGTCAGTAACGCCGTGGTATCGGCCGCAAATGCGGGCACTGTGAGCAGCAATGAAGTAGCAATCAGACAGGGTGTAAGTTGTTTCATCGTTTCCGTTCCTTTGGACTAGGTTGGCGAATTGGACTAGGTCAGTGCAACTAGGCTTTGCAACTGGCATGCCTGATTATCGATGGCACTAGATGACACTCAGGTGACGCTTAAATGAACATTTATCGAGGTATGACAGGCGGCTGATGTGGATTGGTGTTGGTTATGCTATTGCTATGCCCCAGAGACAGACTTCCATGAGACTTGTATGCATAGCTGGACTAGCCCAGAGATTACACCCTTGGCCACCACCCAAATGGCCCAGATCCGGCAGGCACTGCTGGAGCAAATCACCGCAGGTTTACTGCAACCGGGGACGCGATTGCCTTCGGAGCGGGAGTTGAGCGAGCGTTTTGCTACCACCCGCATCACCCTCAAAGAGGCACTGGCGGCATTAGAGGCCGAGGGGAAAATTTACCGGGAGGAGCGGCGTGGCTGGTTCGTGGCCTCGGCGCGCTTTATTTATGATCCGCGCTACAAGAGCCATTTTCAGGCCATGGTCGAGGCGCAGAATCGTCAGGTCACCACCCAGGTACAGAGTGCGGGTTTGATCGTGGCACCGGTCGGACTCTGCCAGCAGCTGTTATTACCGCCCTTGAGCACCCTGTTGCAAATCAACCGATTGCGGCAACTGGATGGCCGCAGTGTGCTCTATGTGGAGCACTTCCTGGTGCCTGCCCGGTTTCCGGGATTGTTGACCTGCGATCTGGAGCAATCCCTGACCCGCTTGTATGCCGAACGCTATGGCATTCGTTATGGCCGCTCCAGCTTCGAGATAGTACCGGGTGCGGCGCGGGGAGCTGTGGCGCGCGGATTGAATCTGGCGGATGGCGCGCCTGTGCTGCTGATCACCCGCATCAACTATGACGAGCAGGGGCAACTCATCGATTGTGATCGGGAATATTGGCGCCATGATGCAGTCGCCATCCGGATTGAGAGCCAGTGATGGCGTGATGGGTCATGGTCGAACCATCACGCCCTGGTTTGTCGCGGCTAGAGCTGACAGGGCGCCAGCCCTGGCGATTTGCTTAGAGATCTCCTTCTGGACGAGCGCCCGGTTGCGGCGTAGCGGTTGCCATCGTTTGCTCGGTATTGGCTGTGGCGGCCGGATCCTGTGCCTGCAGGTAGAGATAATAGAGCACCGGGATCACCACCAGAGTCAGCAGGGTGGAGGCAAAGAGCCCGAACAGCAGGCTGATGGCCAGACCACTGAATATGGGATCATCCAGAATAAACAGCGCGCCTATCATGGCAGCCAACGCGGTAAGAATGATGGGTTTGGCGCGCACTTGACCTGCATTCATCACAGCCGTTGCCAGCTCGATGCCAGCGGCGCGCTGCTGATTGATAAAATCCACCAGCAAAATCGAGTTGCGCACTATGATCCCAGCCAGCGCTATCATGCCGATCATGGAGGTAGCGGTGAAGGGCGCTCCCAGCAGCGCGTGGCCTGGCATGACACCAACCAGCGTCAACGGGATTGGCACCATGATGATGAGGGGCACCAGATAGGAGCGGAACTGCGCGACCACCAGAAAGTAGATCAGCAGCAAGCCGACCGAATAAGCCAGACCCATATCCCGGAAGGTCTCGTAGGTGATCTTCCATTCCCCATCCCATTTGATGCCGACGCCTGAGAGTCCATCCGGTGCATCAATCAGGGTCTGGGGCCACTCCGGATGTTGCTCTGTCAGCTTACTGGCAATCTCGGCCATGCCATACAGGGGGCTATCCAGCTGGCCCGCCATATCGGCGGTGACCATCACCATCGGCTGCTGGTTTTTATGCATGATAGGGTGGGGGCTCGCGCCGATCTCGATGGTGACCAACTCGCCTAGCGGTATAGCGTGACCTGCCGCAGAGGGCAGGGTCAGGCTCAAGACCCCTTGCAGGTTCACCTTGTCCGCATCGGCAACCTTCAGATGCACGGGTTTGGCGTACTTCTGTCCCAGCCCCTCGATACCGGCATTGTGCAGTTGGGTCACATCCTGACCTGAAATCGCGGCCGCCAGGGTATTGCGGATACTGGCTTCGGAGATACCGAGCCTCATGGCCCGATCCCGATTGATATGCACCTGCCACTGTTCCTGCCGTGCCGGGATATCCACATCGATATCGACGATATCGGCGGAGTTTTGGAAAGCCTGTTCCACCTGGGCTGCGGCCTGTTCTCGTAGACTTTGGGTGGGGCCATAGACTTCGGCCAGGATGGGCGACCAGACCGGAGGTCCCGGCGGTATCTCCACCACCTTGATCCGCGCCCCGGCCGCCAGTGCCAGGGGCGTCAGCCGCTCCCGTGCTTCCCGCGCTATGGCGTGACTGGTGCGGGAACGATCATGCTTGCCTAGCAGATTGACTTGCAGATCCCCCAATTCCGGGCTGGCGCGCAGGAAGTAGTGACGGACCAGACCATTGAAATTGGTCGGCGCCGAAGTACCGGCGTAGATCTGCACCGAGGTCACCTCGGGCTGTTTTTCCAGCTCGTGGGCCAATTGCTGCAGCAGTGCCTGGGTGTTTTCCAGCGGTGTACCTTCGGGCAGATCCACCATCACCTGGAATTCCGATTTGTTATCGAAGGGCAGCATCTTCAACACCACCCACTCGGCCACCGGCAGCGCCATGGCCACCAGTAGTAGCAGTGCCACTACCAATCCCAGTTTGCGGCGTGCTTTCGGGGCGCCCGGCCCCTGCAGAAACAGTCCCAGCCAGTTGCCCAGGCCTTGGGCGGCCTTTTGCTCCCAGCCTTGCGGGGTAGCTGGGTCCGTCGGAGAGCCTTGGTGATGCTGACGCAAGAGATGAAAGGCCAACCAAGGGGTGACGATAAAGGCGACGGCCAGGGAAATCAGCATGCCGGAGCTGGCATTGATGGGGATAGGGCTCATATAGGGGCCCATCATGCCGCTGACAAAAGCCATGGGCAGCAGGGCGGCGATGACGGTCAGGGTGGCCAGTATGGTGGGTCCGCCGACCTCATCCACCGCCAGGGGAATGGCTTGTCGCCAGTCGCCACCTCTGGACTGGTGACGATGGATGTTTTCCACCACGACGATGGCATCGTCCACCAGAATGCCGATGGAGAAAATCAGCGCAAACAGCGAGATCCGGTTGAGGGTAAAGCCCCAGGCCCAGGAGGCGAACAGGGTCAGGGCCAGCGTCAGCACTATGGCGGCACCCACCACCAGCGCCTCGCGCCAGCCCATGGTCAGCCAGACCAGCAGCACCACGGCTGTGGTGGCAAAGATGAGCTTGGCGATCAGGGTATTGGCTTTCTCGCTGGCGGTCTGGCCATAGTCACGGCTCACAGTGAGCTCGACGCCATCGGGGATCAATACGTTTTTGACCTGCTCCAGACGGCCTTGCAGCGCCTGGTTGAGGGTGACCGCATTGATCCCCGGTTGTTTGGCGATGGTCAGGGTCACGGCCGGATAGATCTGGCCCTGCTGGCTCATCCAGACATTGGCGACCGGGGTATCGGCCCCATCTTCGACCGTGGCGACATCGGCCAGAAAGACAGGTTTGCCACTATGGCTGGCGATCACCAGATCGCTGACTTCTTGGGCTGTGCGTAAGAAGTCACCCACTTGTAGCGAGACCTGTCGGTTGTCTTGGGTCAGGCTCAGGGGGGCTTGTTGCTGGTTAGCGGTTTGTAAGGTCTGGGTCAGAGTCGGCCAGTCGATACCAAAGCTGTTGAGCTTGACCGGATCGACCGTGACCAAGACCTGGCTGTCATGACGGCCCAGAGTCTGGATCTGCCGGGTCCCACTCACTCGTTTGAGCTCGGTTTCCAGGCCGTGAGCAATTTGGGTCAGCTGCTCGGCCGTGGTGCTGGCTTGTTTGCTCCACAGGGTTAATGCCATCACGGGCACATCATCGATGGCTCTTGGTTTGATCAACGGCTCGCCAACCCCGAGATTAGCGGGCAGCCAATCCCGATTGGACATTAACTGGTTGTAGAGATCGACCAAGGCTTGCTGGCGCGGTTTGCCGACCTTGAAGGCGACAATCAGCATGGCGCCGCCGGGTTTGGAGAAGGAGTAGAGGGTATCGATATCGGTGAGTTCCGAGATCACTTGCTCGGCCGGTGTGGTCACCAGTTGTTCCACCTCCTGGGGCGTTGCTCCCGGGAACGGGATAAAGATATCGGCAAAGGTCACCTCGATTTGCGGCTCCTCCTCTTTGGGCGTCACCAGTATGGCGGCCAAGCCCAGCAACAGGCCTATCATCGCGAACATGGGGGTTAACGGCGATTGCAGAAACTGCTGGGCCAGACGGCCAGCAATGCCCAGCGGTTGTGCCGAGGATGCAGGGGTTGCTTGCGGCTCAGGGTGCGTTGCTTGCGGCTCAGGGTGCATAGTGGCCTCCCTGTTGATTCAGGATGCGATAGGCATCGCTGGCGATCTGCTCGCCATCCCGCAAGCCCGCCAGCACCTCGACCTGTCCGGCACTATGCCGACCCAGACGAACCTGCCGCAGCACATAACCTTCCCCCTGTTTGAGGTAGACCGCCGAGAGCTCGCTTTGTCGCAGCAGGGCTGTCTCGGGGATCTGGATCATCGGCCGTGGCGGTAGGGGCAATGCCAGCTTGGCCCAGCCTCCGGCATGCCACTGTGGTTTGTCTTGCGGTGGTAAGAGGGCGCGCAGGGTAAAGGTATGACTCTTGGGATCGCTGAATTGAAACAGCTGATGCTGGCTCAATAGCAGGCTCTGGCCATCGGGGAGTGTCGCCCGCAGCTGGGTCCGGGGTTGCAGCTGATTGACAAAACGTGCCGGGAGTTCGGCCACCAGACGCATCTTCTCGAACGCATAACCGGTCAGCAGCAGCTGTCCGGGCGAGACAGTCTCTCCTAGCGCGACATGGCGGCCAGAGACGACCCCAGCGTAGGGGGCCAGGATGCGGGTATAGCCCAGATTCTCTTTGGCCTGCACCAGTGCAGCCTTGGCCTGATCGACGGCACTGATGGCTGCATCACTCTGGGTCTTGGCGCTGTCATACTCCCGGCGGGATATGGTGCCCTTGGCGACCAGGGCGCTCATGCGCGCCAGCTGACGCTCAGTGTCCCGCTGTTGGGACTCGGCGGCCTGCAGCGCTGCCTTGGCCTGATCCAACCCGGCACTCTGGGAGGTGTTGGTGATCTCGATCAGCAGCTGTCCGGCGGGCACCACATCATTGACGTCGACCGTGATCTGGCTGACGCGGCCAGCCGTCTGCGCCGCCACAGAGCCCTGATCGACCGGCTCGATGCGGGCCTCCATTTCGAACCAGTCCGTTTGCTGGCTCTGCTGGATGGTCAGAACCTCGGCGGCAACGGGAGTCGTATCGGCCAGCGGCTCGGCGTAAGCAAGGGGCTGCAACAGAAGTGTGAACAGCAGCGTTCGGCCGAGGGGCGGAAGTCGACAAACGGGGTAACGGGCATGCGGCATGGTAGGGCTCCCATATATTAGTTATGGCTAATATAGACAATTGAGGCTCTGGCGCAAGGCTCACGACGCCTAGGTGCCAACTCCTTGAGTATATCGGTGCCGATGGGCGCTCTGATCGTGTCGCGGTCACATCCTCCGGCAACGATAACCGGTCAGCAGCAAGCACAACAGCAAGGCGCAGGCGCTGATCCAGCGACCGGCCAGCTCTTCGGGTAACGGCGCCAGCGTGATGGCCAGTGCATAGTCGCCCGCTGGCACCTCAATCTGAAGCAGTCCATCAGGGGATGGCTGTAGGGGTAAGGGCTGGGATCGTCCCGCACTATGTGCGACCCAGCCCGGATAGTAATACTGGTGCAGCGTGAGGGTGCCAGCCGCTGGTGTCGAGATGGCCATGCGGATCTGGCGTGGAGCCCACTGTATCATCTGCCAGCGCAATGCCGGCTGATCACTCTGGACTTGCGGGGTTGATACGCCAAGACGATTGACGCTCTCTTTGCTGAACTGGTCGATGGGAACCCAGCGTGGACGGTACTCCAGTGGACTGCGTGAAACTTGTAGTGCTTTTTGGACATCACTGGCGGTGAGCCGATCGAAGAACAAGGGCTCGATGCCGACAGCTAATTGGGTGAGCAGCAAGGTGGCCAGTAGCAGCGCCCAGCTCCGGATCACATAGCTACGGCCATGAACCACCAGGGTGCGCAATGTGGTTGCCGCAAAGGCAAACAGGGTAATGGCGGCGACTGTCAGCACCGCATTGAAACGCCACGGAAATTGCACCTTTTGCAGCATCGGCAGCAGATCCCAAATCGGTTTACTCCATGGCAATGTCATGCCCAGTGACAAGACGGCAACCCCTAGCCAGTAGCGACTCTCGTGGCGAACCTCTGGCGCCTGATAGCGGCGACTCCACCACCAGGCCAGGACGCCAAGCAGGCTGGTACCGACTGTGATCACCATCAAATAGCGGCGAAAGGTCCAACCTCGCTCCGGTGTTGGCCAGCTCGAGAGGAAGCTGTTGCTGTAGTGCAGGAAGCCGACATACATGCTGGGCATCGACACATACTCCTGTGTCGTCATGGCCGGTAGCCAGTAGATGGCGGCCAGACCTATCCCCAGCACTATCCCGAGCCCGTTGCGCGCCCAGGCGATGAGACGAGGCGTGCTGCCGCAAGCCACCAGGCTGTAGCCGACCAGGATCGGTAAAAAGATCAGGAAGGTGGGGAGGTGCGTGGTGATCAGTAAGGCCAGGCTGATCCCGAGACCGACCACCCCATGGGGCTCCCCCCGGCTAATCCGCTTGCTGCAGTACAGGATCAACGGCATCCAGGCGAAAGACCAGAATTCGGCAAACGAGAAGCGGACATACAGATCGATCAGGAAGTGATAGGGCAGCACCATGTAGAGCATGGCTATCCCCAGCGCATAGCGGGCGGATGTCAATTCCCGGAGCCAGTAGTAGGCGCTCATGCCAGAGAGGATCAGCGCCAGACTGATGCTCAGCCCCAGGGGGGTACAGCCGAGCAGGTTGTACTCGGGTATCCAGGAAAAGAGCGCCGTCAGGTAATAGGGCAATGGCGGATAGAAGAAGAAAGTCGGGCTGCCAAAGCCGCCGTTCATGTTGATGAGCCAGCGGGGGTACAGTTCACCTTGTAGCAACTGCTCGCTGAAGTGATAGCTGAAGATCAGGTGATGATAAATATCGTGGCCACCCAAACAGGTGGTAAGCAATTGCGGCGAGGTCAGAAACAGCCCTAGCAGCGTGATAGAGAGCCAAGGCGATATACGCCGGAAGTTCAGGCGGCCAGACCACACATTCATTCGCGCGCTCCCTGTGCTGAGTGTCATCCTGTGTTTGAGGAGTATCCCTGCGGTACTGACGTTATGATGTTGACTGCTTTGCATGACCCGCTGGTCCCTAGAATAGTAGTCAAGATCGACGGATGTTTGAATCTCGAAGACTTCCGTCCAGTACGGGTCAGAGGCTACCAACACAGAGCAAGAGGCGGAATTCGGGATCTAGCCTCAGGTAGCATTTGGATATCTGACCTAGGCTTGTCAGAAGACTCCCGCCACGTTTGGCGTCGACTGCTGCGAATACTCATGATGGAGACTGGCTATGTCCCTGCCGTTTGCTGATCTAACTTATACGCCCTTTGCCGAAGCTTGGTATCGTGATTCTCATGGCAGGCTGCGCTTGATTCGGCCGTTGCGACCTCGGGACGAGGCGGTGTTTGCGCAATTTTTAACAGGTCTATCCCATGACACACGGCGCTTTTTCGCACCCCATGGTCTGGAGTGGCAGCATGGCCAACAGCTGGTGGCCGAGCTGGATCCGAGCCAGACGCTACGCCTACTGTTGCTGGACAAGAGCGGGGATGAGGAAATCGTGCTGGGCTATCTCATCTTGCAGATGGGCTTGGCGCCCCATGAGCAGGATCGCTTCAACCGCTACGGCATTGAGTACGATCCGGCACTCTGTGTGTCATTAGCCCCTGTGATCGCCGAAGGCTGGCAATCCCAGGGGCTGGGCGCTCCGCTGCTCAAGCAGGGGCTGCATCTATGCCGTGAGCTGGGACGCCAGGCGGTGGTGCTGATGGGCGGGGTACAGGATGCCAACCGCCGGGCCGTGCACTTCTATCTCCGCCACGGCTTTCATCGCCTCGACAGCTTCGAGTGGCCGCAAGGCGTGCTCAACGACGATATGATCCGCTGGCTCTGATTCACTCGTTGCTGGTGGCAGGGTGCGTGTCCGGCTCTATGATCTCCACGCTGGCGGTTTGTCCGGCCACCAGATGCACACCGGCAGGCAGAGGCGCCAGCTCGATGCGTACCGGGATCCGCTGGGCCAGCCGGACCCATTGGAACGTCGGGTTGACGTTGGCCAGTAATCCCGTACTGCCGGACAACTCCCGATCTTGGATGCCGCGGGCAATGCTGGCGACCGTGCCCCTCAGCGGCGTCGATACCCCCATCAGCTCGATACGCACCTGAGCGCCGGGCTGGATCCGCGAAAGGCGCGTCTCCTCGAAGTAACCCGCCACATAGAAGCCATCGGCATGTACCAGCGCCATCACAGCGGTACCGGCATGCAGATAGGCGCCGACATGCAGATCCAGATTGGTGACATAACCCTCGCAGGGGGCGCGCACCTCGGTGCGATCCAGATCCAGTTTAGCTTGGGCCAGCAGCACCTGGGCCTGCTGATAGTTGGCACTGGCCACATCGGCATCGGCGATGGCCTGCTCCTTGGCCGCCTGGGAGAGGGCGCTTTGCAGCCGGTCGGCACGGGAGGCATCGCGCTGCTTTTGTGCCATCAGCAGGCGGCTACTCTGCAGATTGGCCTTGGCCACCTCGACGGCGAGCACATAACGCGCCGGATCGATGCGAAACAGCAGTTCGCCGCGCTGCACATGCTGATTATCTCGCACCCGCACCTCGCTGATCAGGCCCGAGACGTCTCCGGCTAGTTGGGTCACCTCGCTGCGTACCCGGGCATCCCGGGTCCAGGGCGCTTCCATGTAGTAGTGCCAGAGGTGCATCCCCAAAAACAGGGCAAGCGCCACCATGGCGAGTGTGGCCACCACGCGGGGTAAAAAATGAAGAATTTTCATAGGTGTCTCTTATGATCCAATGACAAACAGCAACTGACGCAGCAGCACGGTCAGCACCACAAACAGGGCGCAATTAAATAGATGGGCATGCCAGAGCCAACGGTAGGCGCCCCATGCTCCCAACAGGCGGCTGCACAGCAGGGTCAGCGGTATCGCGAGGGCACCACACAGCAGCAAGGGTGGGAAGAAGAGTCCGCCCAGATCAATTTCATGCATGGCTCGCGACCTCCGGTAACAGTGTTGGTTGGGAATAGGGGGCAAAAAAGTCGGGATAGGTCTCAAAGGCCTGCAGCACGGCGGCAAAGCGTAGCTCGATCTCGCGGCTGGCCGCACCGGCCGGATGGGTCAGATACCAGAGCGTCCGCCGCAAGGTGACCTGCAGGGGGGCAAAGGCTGTGGCGCGTGCCTCCGGTTTCAAGGTGAAAAACTCGGCAATCTGTTCGCGGGCCTGCTGCAGTGCGGTGCGGCCATGGGGCAACAAAGTGGCCTGCAGCGGGCCAAGATGCAGTAGGGCCAGTCCCAGTCGCAAGCTGGCACCACAGGCCTTGGTTACTCTCTCGCTCTGGCTGCCTGCGCGCAGGATCAAGCCGTGCATCAGCTCCTGATGACGGCTCTCGAACTCGCTGCGACTGTCTGCACTGCCTCGGGCGGCGGCTATGAGTTGCCGCTCCAGAGCCAGCACTAGCCGTTGACTGGCGGCCTCACGGCCGATGCGGCGCAATATTCCCATCATCAGCAGGGGTAGCCCCATGCCGATCTGCTGGGCAACGCCCATGTTGATCAGGGCAATCGGCGTGGTGCTGGCGTTGTTGCTGATGGTCAGCAAGACGGTAGTGCCCAGTACCAGGGGGATGGCGATGGGGGCCGAGGCGGGTTTGGCCATCAGATAACCGCCCAGCAGATAGGCGGGGGCCAGCGCCAGCACCAGGCTGGTAAAATCGCTCAGCAGTGGAAAAATGCCGTACAGGTAGAGCATGGCAATGGGCAAGGCCAGTAGATTGAAGATAAAGAAGCCCTTGGCCGGAATCAGCGGGTTATCGGCGCTGGCAAACAGCGAGCAGACCACGCCTGTGATCATCACCGCCACGTAGCCATCGCTCCAGCCGGTGAAGTACCAGAAGCTGGCGGCAACCAGTACCGAAGCGGCGGCTACGGCACCAATCAGCAAGGCCTGGGCCGGATCCTGATGGTAGGCAAAGCGCAGCGTCCGGCTCTTATAGGTAGGGACATGGTCCAGATAGCGCACCAACTCAGCAATCTGCTGGCAACTGCGGCCGAGCAGCGGTATCAGCTCGTTGAGGCTGTCCTGGTTGAAGTGAGGGTCATCTGCGAGGCTGTCAGGCTCCCCATAGGGCGTGTCATCGGTTGTGTCGCCGGATAGTCGGGCGCCACTGGCCAGTTGTGTCAGTTGGCGCTGCAACGCGGCGGGCAAGGGGGATGTGAGCTGACAAAGCCGCTCTTCGCTGGAAACCAATAAGGAGAAGTGCTGCTGCAACTGGCATTGCAACTCCAGCAGCAGGGCTTCGTGGCCGCGCAGGCGGTGGGAGTCCCGCAACGCCTGCTGGCGCAGATCGTCGCATTGGCGCAAGCACTGCAACAGACTCTGCCGCAGCTCGAGATGGTGCTCTGTGGGCTGGCTGGCAATCGCCTGCTGCCAACTGGCGATGAGTTGTTGGGCGCGGGCGAGAGTCGATAGATAGAGGCCGTGGCTCTTGCGCGGGAATACCAGCAGATCGATGGCCATATAGCAGATGATGCCCAGCCCAATCTCCTCCACCCGCGCCAACACCACGTTGAAAATGCTCAGGGGACTATCCACATAGGGCAGAGAGATAAACAACGCCGTATAGCCGCTGAGCATAAAGGCGTAACTGTAGGCACTGCGCTCCAGCAAGGAGAGCGCCAGACAGCAGGCCAGCCAGAGCGCCAGGGCCAGCATATGCAGCACAGGTGCGGTATGCAGCGCCAGCAGCAAGACCATGCAGGCGATGGCGCCGAACAGGGTGCCGAGCAGCCGCGATACGCCCTTGGCCAACGCCATGCCCGAGAACGGCTGGGCAATGATATAGACGCACATCATGGCCCAGGTCGGGTTATCGAGCCCCAAGACCATGGAGAGATAGAGCGCCAGCATGGCGGCGGCAAAGGTCTTAAGCGAGAACAGGAGTTCGAACATAGGGCTTTTTAGCAAAACGTGGCTCCATGACGACAGACAAAGTCCGCATAGTGGTAGCAAGGATCTGGATCGCGGATCGGGCTTCGAACGACGGGTTTTGTAGCAAGCAAGGACTCCGGGCTGACCGCATCGGGCCGGATAAGTGCTATCGCATTGCGTTTTATGATACTCGCTTCAATAATGCCCCATCTATGGCTCATTTGTTCATTCAGTATTAAGCGGTAGTTAATAATGGCCCATATCAAACGACTGTTGGTGTTTGCCCATGTGGTGGAGTCCGGCTCCATGACGGCGGCTGCGCGCCAACTGGAGATGAGTCCCTCGGCGGTGAGTCAGCAGATCCGCCAGCTGGAGAGTGAAACTGGTGTGGTGCTGCTGCACCGCTCGACCCGCAAGCTGACGCTGACCGCGGCCGGGGAAGGGGTGTACGAGAGCTGTCGGGATATGCTGGCGGCGGCCCGTCAGGCCGAGCAGCGGCTCTTGGCTCAGCGCGAGGCGCCCCTGGGGGAGCTGCGCATCGCCAGCACCATCCTCTTTGCCCGCGCCCATCTGACCCGGGCTCTGGCGCCCATGCTGCAGGAGTTTCCCCAGTTGGGACTGCGGCTGATTGCCACCAACGAGCCGGTGGATCTCATCAGCGATCGCATTGACTTGGCCTTTCGCCTGGGGCCGGCCGAGGATTCGAGTTTGGTAGCGCGCAATCTGGCCGCGCTGCGTTATGTGCTGTGCGCCAGCCCTGCCTATCTGGAGCGCATGGGGCATCCGGTGGTGCCGCAGGATCTCCATCAGCACCAGATGCTGATCCTCACCAGTCGCGCCAATCCGACCTCATTTCCCTTTACCCATGAGGGCGGTGAGCAGCAGGTGCTGGAGCTGGATGGTCGCATCCAGTGCAACGAATCTCAGACTCTGGGTCAGCTCAACGAGGCGGGATTTGGCATCCTGCATCGCTTCGAGTTCGATGTGCAGGAGGCGCTTACCTCCGGCAAGTTGGTGCGGGTACTGCCGGACTGGCACCTGCCCGAGGTCAATCTCTACGCGGTCACCTCCAGTCGGGAGGCGCAACCGGCCAAGGTGCGCCACGCCATCGAAGCGGTGCGTCGCTACCTGGCCCAATATCAGGGCAGCGCCGTGCGGGTATTTGGCTAAATTTATCCCCGGGCAGGATATTTGCCAGAGGAACAGAGGCGGAATAGCGGGATATTTCGGTGCGGCTTACTGCTTATTGTATTCCGCGCTGCCAGCTGGCCGAACGCCGACCCGCTGTAAATACATCCCTGTAAGCTCGGCGGCGGCATCCCTGCCGCCCACGGTCGGCTTATCGCCCAACTGCCAGCTATACACCGCACTATTTTACACATGGCAGATCACTTTGATCTGAACCTGCTTGTTTTATCACAAAATTGCTCACGTTCTTTTTGAATAATGTGCTATGGGCTGACTCGCATTAATCGGTGAATCTTTAGTTGCCCGAGTCCGCATTATTATTTGACATTAAGGAAGCCGATGTGTTTGGAATTAAGTTTGTAAAGTTTGAACCAGGTGTATATGTTTTTAAGTTGCGAGGTGGGAAAATAATTAAAAAAGGTGAGAGTCTTTCATTTTATTATTTTGCCCCAAGCACTTCATTGGTTGCTATACCAACAGGAAGTAGTGATGTACCATTTATTTTTACTGAAACCACCGTTGACTTTCAAGAAGTAACAGTTCAGGGACAGATAACATATCGAATATCCGATCCATAAAAAACGGCTAAATTGCTGAACTACGGTTTGAACAGCAAGACTCTTCAATATTTATCCGAGGATCCTGAAAAGCTTCCCCAGCGACTTATTAACTTAGTTCAGGTAGTAACAAAGAGCGAAATTAAGAAGCTTACCCTAAAGGCATCTTTACAATCTTCAGAGGAAATCGTAAGAAAAGTCGTTAATGAACTTTCCGCAGATAAAATGGTACAGTCATTAGGTTTGGAAATTCTTGGTGTCTCAATTCTAGCTGTAAAGCCAAATCCGGAAACGGCGAAAGCCTTAGAAGCGGAAGCTAGAGAAGCGATTTTGAGAGAGTCTGATCAAGCAATTTTTCTGCGTCGAAACTCTGCAGTGGAGAAAGAGAGGTCGATCAAAGAGAACGAGCTCAATACAGAGATCGCGATTGAAAATAAAAATCGTGAGATTCGAGAGACACAGATGGAATCGGAAAAGCTTGTTCAAGCAAAGAAACAAGAAATGCTAAGGGTTGAGTTGGATTTTAATATTCAGCAAGAAGAAAAAAATAAGCTCCTGGTTTCCATCCAAGTCGAGAACGAGAAAAAGGCTTCTGAAGCAAAGGCATATGCAATTACCGCACTGATGAAAGCATATGAAGGCGTCGATCCGACCGTGCTTCAAACTCTTGCTTCTGTGGGAATGGAACCCAGTAAGCTCATTGCGCTTGCGTTTCAAGGACTAGCAGAAAAATCGGAAAAAATAGGTCAACTGAATATTTCGCCTGATCTGCTCAATGAACTGATGAAAAAATAATGGCTAAGATGATCGACAATAAGGTTGTTATTGTAAAAAGAAAAACTCGCTTAGACGATTTAATTGTCAGATATAACACTATTGGCCAGGCGAGATTCTACATTGAACATCTTGGTGCGTGCTTCAATGACTATGAGGATGAGCATGTCAAATACTATCAATCACTTGCGAAAATAAAATCTAGCCTTTCTAGTTTCGCAAAGATTCATGTATTAGATCGATCATTCCTGCCCAGTTATATATTTTCGCCTAACGATATTGTCGTTGTCGTTGGGCAAGATGGTCTTGTTGCAAATACTCTAAAATATTTAAATGGACAACTAACAATTGGAGTAAACCCTGATCCCGAGCGATGGGATGGTGTACTACTCCCATTTGATACCGCGAGCATCGATGATGCTGTACGAGAGGCTATTATTGGAAATCGCCCGATCAAAACCGTGAGTTTGGCGATGGCTGCTTTGCAAAATGGACAACGTTTATTAGCTGTAAATGATTTATTTGTAGGGCAAAAATCCCATGCTTCTGCCCGTTATTCTATCACTTTTGCAAACAAAACAGAGCAACAATCCTCAAGTGGGATCATTATATCAACTGGTATGGGAGCGAGTGGTTGGCTAAAAAGCATTCTTGTCGGTGCAAATGGAATTATGGACTCAGTCTCAAATAGACGGTTGAGAAACCAGCCGCATGAATCTGTGGCTTGGGATGCAAATTATCTAACTTTTTCTGTACGTGAACCTTTTCCAAGTAAAACTACAGGAACAGATTTAGTCTTTGGCAGGGTTCATTCCGAAGATACATTGATAATCTCTTCTTCTATGGGTGAGAACGGGGTCATATTTAGTGATGGAATCGAAAATGATTATTTGGAATTTAATTCAGGGGCAACAGTGAAAATATCAATTGCGGAATTAAAAGGGAATTTGGTTGTTTGAAAAAATGCTTCTGTTGTTAGTTTGATAAAAAGGGTTGTTGTTTAACATGGTAGTGTTAACTATCGTTAACGGTTTAGGTTTATAACCAATGAAATGCATCAGCATATGGCTGTAATATAGTTATCAGGTTGTGCGTGAGAGGTTATTGAAATGTAGTTATTTGCAGGCGGAATGCTTGCTAAGTTTATATTTTTTGTTATGTGGAAAATAAACAGCTTTGGCATGGTCGCAGTATGGAAATATTTATCCGCGCAATTACACTGTAGTGATCTGTTGTGGGGTATAAATCATTTGGCTAGATGTTTTCTAATAACCTATTACCCTCCTTTGCCATGCAAACTATATGGCGCGCAGTGACCCCGATTGCTGCGTGGGGGCTCGATCCCTGCTAGGATAGCGCCCCGTGACGATGCCCGTTTTCTTCTGTTGGCATCACAAGTTTTTGTGGAGTCTTTCGTGTCCTTATCCATTTCCCAATTGCAAGCGTCCCTCTCCAGTTGTCTGTCGATGGACCGGCTCCGTATCAGCCGCCGTCTGCGCGGTGTGGAGAAGGTGCCGGAGAAGAAACGGCAATCTATCCTCGAAACCCTGGCGCTGGAGATAGCGGCCGCCCAATTGCGGGCCGAGGAGCGAGCGGGCAAGGTTCCCAAACTCGAGTATCCGGCTGACTTACCGGTCAGCCAGAAGAAAGATGATATCGCCGCTGCCATCGCCGCTCATCAGGTGGTGATAGTTGCGGGCGAAACCGGCTCGGGCAAGACCACCCAGTTGCCGAAGATCTGTCTGGAAATCGGCCGCGGTATTCAGGGGCTGATTGGTCATACCCAGCCCCGGCGTCTGGCGGCCCGCAGCGTCGCTAGCCGTATCGCCGAGGAGCTCAAGTGTGAGTTGGGCTCGGCGGTGGGTTACAAGGTGCGCTTTAACGATCAGGTCAGCACCGACTCCTACGTCAAGCTGATGACCGATGGCATCTTGCTGGCCGAGATCCAGAACGACCGTTTGCTGAGCCAATACGACACGCTCATCATCGATGAGGCCCACGAGCGCAGCCTGAACATCGACTTTATCTTGGGCTACCTCAAGCAGCTGTTGCCCCGGCGTCCGGACCTAAAAGTCATCATCACCTCGGCCACTATCGATCCGGAGCGTTTCGCCAAACACTTTGGCAAGGCGCCGATCATCGAGGTTTCCGGCCGTACCTATCCGGTGGAGACCCGCTACCGGCCGTTGCTGGAGGGGAGTGAGCAGAAGGATCCGCTGCAGGGCATCTTCGATGCGGTGGACGAGCTCTGCCATGAGGGGCTGGGCGACATCCTGATCTTTATGAATGGCGAGCGGGAGATCCGCGATACCGCCGATGCCTTGCGCAAGCGCAATATTCGCGATACCGAAATCCTGCCGCTCTACTCGCGGCTGTCGAACGCCGAGCAGAACCGGGTGTTTAGCCCCCATGCCGGGCGACGCATAGTCCTGGCCACCAACGTGGCGGAAACCTCGCTCACGGTGCCCGGTATTCGTTATGTCATAGATCCGGGTACGGCGCGGATCAGCCGTTATTCGGCGCGCACCAAGGTGCAGCGCCTGCCCATAGAGCCGGTTTCCCAGGCCAGTGCCAATCAGCGCAAAGGCCGCTGTGGTCGGGTGGCGCCGGGGATCTGTATCCGTTTGTATGACGAGGCAGATTTTATGGGCCGGCCGGAGTTTACCGATCCGGAAATTCTGCGTACTAATTTGGCCTCGGTCATCTTGCAGATGCTGGCCTTGGGGCTGGGTGATATGGCCAGCTTCCCGTTTGTCGAGCCGCCGGATAGCCGCCAGATCAGCGATGGCGTGCGTCTGCTCGAAGAGTTGGGGGCACTGGATACTCGCGAGCAGATCGCGGCCGCCCGGCAATCGGCCCAGTCTGCCGTCCAAGGTCATCATCACCCGGCCCGGGAGCCCAAGCCCGGCGAATTGCGCCTGACCCCGCTGGGCAAACAGCTGGCGCGCATTCCGCTGGATCCGCGTCTGGCGCGCATGGTGCTCGAAGCGCCTAAATACGGCGTGCTGGAAGAAGTGCTGATCATTACCGCCGCGCTCTCCATTCAGGACCCGCGCGAGCGGCCCATGGAGAAAAAGCAGGCCAGTGACGAGCAGCACCGCCGCTTCGAGGATAAGGATTCAGATTTCATCGCCTTCCTGAATCTGTGGAACTATCTGCAGGCCGGGCAGAAGGCGGACAGCCAGAACCAGTTCCGCAAGCGCTGTCAGCAGGAGTATCTCTCCTACCTGCGGGTGCGCGAGTGGCAGGACATCCACTATCAGGTGCGCCAGGCCACCCGCGAGTTGGGGCTGCTGCATAACGAGATCCCCGGCGACGGCATCTCCATCCATAAGGCGCTGCTCAGCGGTCTGCTCAGTCATATCGGCACCAAGGATGGCGAGAAGCAGGAGTTTATCGGCGCCCGCAATGCCCGTTTCATGCTGTTCCCGGGCTCCGGCCTGTTCAAGAAGCCGCCCAAGTGGGTGATGGCCGCCGAGCTTACCGAAACCTCGCGACTGTTTGCCCGCACTGCGGCGCGCATTCAGCCGGAATGGATTGAGCCCTTGGCCCAGCACCTGATCAAGCGCTCCTACTCGGATCCACGCTGGTCGAAGAAGTCCGGCGCTGTGCTGGCGAGCGAAAAGGTTACCCTCTATGGCCTGACCATAGTGCCGGAGCGGGAAGTGCAGTACAGCCTCATCGATCCCGCACTGTGCCGCGAGCTGTTTATCCGCCGCGCTCTGGTGGAAGGGGATTTCGAGACTCGGCATGCCTTCTTCAAGCAAAACCGCGCCCTGCTCGCCGAAGTGGAGGAGCTGGAACACAAGTCCCGCCGCCGCGACATTCTGGTGGACGACGAGACGCTGTTTGCCTTCTACGACGAGCGCATTCCCCATGATGTGGTGACCGGTCGTCATTTTGATACCTGGTGGAAAAAGGCCGCCCAGAGCGAGCCGGAGCTGCTCAACTTCGAGCGCGAAATGCTGATGAAGGGCGATGCCAGCCATATCAGCGATCTCGATTACCCGAACTTCTGGCACCAGGGCCGCATCAAGCTCAAGCTCTCCTACCAGTTCGAGCCGGGCACCGATGCCGATGGGGTGACGGTGCATATTCCGCTGCCCATCCTCAACCAGATCGAGGCGGTGGGTTTTGACTGGCAGATCCCGGGCTTGCGCCACGACTTGCTGGTCGCGCTCATCAAGGCGTTACCGAAGCAGCTGCGCAAGAACTTCGTCCCGGCCCCCAACTACGCCTCGGCGCTCAATCAGGCGCTCAGTCCCGAGATGGGGCCGCTGCTGGATTGTCTGGAGAAACAGCTCAAGCGCATGAGCGGTGTGACCATACCGCGGGAGAGCTGGGATCTGGCTGCCGTGCCGGATCACCTGAAAATCACCTTCCGGGTGGTGGATGACAAGGGCAAGAAGATTGCCGAGAGCAAGGATCTGCCCAACCTGAAACTCGAGTTGCAGGGCAAGGTGCAAGAGACCCTAAGCCAGGTGGCCGATAACGATATCGAGCAGGAGGGGCTGACCCTCTGGAGCTTTGGCCCGCTGCCCCAAGAGTACAGCCAGAAGCGCGGCGGCTTCGAGATGAAGGCGTATCCGGCCATCATCGACAACAAGGATTCTGTGGCCATCCAGCTGTTTGACTCCCAAGTGGCCCAGGCCCAGGCCATGTGGGCGGGCCAGCGGCGGCTGGTGCTGCTCAACGTGCCCAATCCCATCAAATACTTGCAAGAGAAGCTGCCCAACAAGGCCAAGCTGGGGCTCTATTTCAACCCCTTTGGCAAGGTGGCGGATCTGATAGATGATTGCATCGCCTGTGGTTGCGACCAACTGATGGCAGCGCAAGGGGCACCGAAGTGGAACGCCGAGGAGTTCGAGGCGATGAAGGAGCGCATTCGCGCCGATCTCAACGAGTCGGTAGTCGAGATCGCCAAGCTGGTCGAGCAGATCCTGACCGCCGCCCATGGCATCAAAAAATCCCTCAAGGGGCGGGTGACCCTGGAGCTGGCCTATGCCCACTCGGATATCCAGGCCCAACTGGAGCGGCTGATCCATCGCGGTTTTGTCACCGAAACCGGTCACCAGCGCTTGCCGGATCTGCTGCGCTATCTCAAGGCCATCGAGCGGCGCATGGAGAAGATCCCGACCGATCCGAATCGGGACCGGCTTTATATGCTCAAGGTGCAGTCGGTAGAGCAGGAGTACCAGCAACTGAAAAACAAGTTGCCCAAGGGCCAGCCGGTACCGGTGGAGGTGAGCGATATCCGCTGGATGCTCGAAGAGCTGAGGGTCTCGTTCTTCGCCCAGACCCTGGGTACACCTTATCCCATCTCGGATAAGCGGGTCTCCCAGGCCATCCAAGCGGTGAAGATCTGACGAAAGATGGCCCTATCCCGGTGGGGATGGGGCCGCTTCAGAAACTGGCGCCCAGGCTCATGGGTATGCCGCCACTCCTGCGAGATTTTGTGCCATGGCTAACAGCCAACGGGTTATGGATTCCCTATGCTGTGGCCTTTTCGCATGGAGCGCATAAGTTCGCAGGAGGCCGCTATGAAAAATACATTCGATCATCCACTTCCGGATGCTAAAGGTTACTTTGGTGAGTTTGGGGGCAGTTTTGTGCCCGCCGAATTACAGATCATCATCGATGAGATCACCGAGGCCTATCACGCCATCCGCCAGGATCCGGTATTTTTGGCAGAGCTGACCCGTTTGTATCAGCATTTTGTCGGTCGTCCGAGCCCGATTTTTCATGCCCAGAGCCTGTCAGAGCGCTACGGGGCGCCCATCTATCTCAAGCGCGAAGATCTCAACCACACCGGAGCTCACAAGATCAACCACTGCCTGGGTGAGGCGCTGCTGGCTAAGAAGATGGGCAAGAAGAAGGTGATTGCCGAGACCGGCGCCGGTCAGCATGGAGTGGCACTGGCCACCGCCGCTGCTCTCGTGGGGCTGGAGTGCGACATCTACATGGGCGAGGTGGATATTGCCAAAGAGCATCCGAACGTGGTGCGGATGCGCATTCTGGGCGCCAATGTGATACCGGTGACCCATGGCCGCAAGACTCTGAAGGAGGCGGTCGATGGCGCCTTTGAAGCCTACCTGGCCGATCCTGTGACCCAGCTCTATGCCATCGGCTCCGTGGTTGGCCCTCATCCGTTCCCTATGATGGTGCGAGATTTCCAGTCGATCATCGGTAATGAGGCGCGGATCCAGTTCCAACAGATGACCGGCAAGCTGCCAGACAACCTGGTCGCCTGTGTCGGTGGTGGCTCCAATGCCATGGGGCTATTCAGCGCCTTCTTGAACGATGCCAACGTCAAGATCCACGGCGTCGAGCCGGCTGGACGTGGCGTTGAAATTCCGGGGGAGCACGCCGCCAGTCTGACCAAGGGAGAGCCTGGGATCATGCATGGCTTCAAGTCCTACATGCTCAAGGACGAACAGGGCGAGCCGCAAGAGGTCTACTCGGTGGCCAGCGGTCTGGATTATCCAGCCGTCGGCCCGCAGCACAGTTACCTCAAGGATATGGGGCGCGTGCAATATGGGGTGATTGATGACAAGGAGGCTATCGATGCCTTCTTCACACTCTCGCGCAGTGAAGGGATCATCCCGGCCATCGAATCTGCCCACGCCGTCGCCTATGCCATCAAGCTGGCTCAGCAAGGCGAGAAGGGTAGCATCCTTATCAACCTCTCCGGGCGTGGTGATAAGGATATCGACTTCGTGATCAAGAACTACGGTGCCCAATACGGCATAGGTTCACTGATCTGAGTCCACCGGCTTTTCAGGTCCTTGCAACAGAGGGAGCTTCGGCTCCCTCTGTTATTCCACCATGCAGCCTTTCTTATATTCTCTATCGCAGATATTTCGTTAAATAGCTGGGCAGCGTTCGGCCATAAACAGAGCGGCGGCCCCCTGCTGTTCAGAGTCGGCAGGGGGATATCAGCCGTTGGCAGCCCCATGAAACCAACCGGTGGCGGCAGGGATGCCGCCATCGAGTCACGTGGATGAGCTTACGGCGTGTTGGTGAACCGGAACTGTCCTGCATTTCTCTTCGATGAGCGACACTAAGTCATAGACCAGGTCATGGTCATATCAGCGATAAGATCTATCAGATCGTCTGATAGTGAAGCTGGGCAATACCATAGGCTTCGAGCAGGGCCTGAGTCACCGCCAACTGACTGATTTGGCACTCCTTGCGCTCTACCAGCGCCACCGCTTGCACGTCATCCGGGGCAAAGCCTGCCATCCGCAGCATCACCAGTGCCGATTGCAGGGGTGGCAGGCTGGGATTGAAGGCCGCGTTTTCGGCATAACGCCCGCAAAAAACCTCACCCTGACGGGTCCGTAGTGCAACCCCCGCATGGCTGTGACTGTAGGGGGCATAACTGCGGATGGCTGCCGCTCTGGCCGCTTGTAGCAGAGGATCAGAAGGCTCTTCCAGCGCGGGCAATGAGTGCTGTTGGCTCACCAGCAAGGCATCCGTCACGCCCAGATCCCGAGGGCCAAATGCCGCAGGGAGCAACTGCTGCAATGTTTGCTGAGTGCTGGGCAGATAGACGGTCAACCCTTGAGCCGAGGTCGTTTCATTCATGAACTGGCGGCAGTGACCGCAGGGCGAGGCGTTGATGGTGATACCGACCAAGCCAGTCTCGCCATGGAGCCAGGCATGGTTGATGGCACACTGTTCGGCGTGAATGGTCTGGCCCAGACTTTGCTGGGCAAACTCCATATTGGCGCCGAGATAAAAATTGCCCGAGTCTCCCCAGACGATGGCGCCGACATGAAAATTCGAGATCAGAGCGTAGGAGTAGGCGGCGGCAACCGGCAATAGGGCCAGCGTGACGCCCCGGCAATCCAGACCGCTAGCCTCGATCAATGTCTGCATCAGAGCAGCAGGGATCACTGCCAGTGAATGATGCTGCTGCAGATGCTGGTTGAGCGGCGATTGCAGCGCTGACGGCAATTGGTCAATCGCTTGTTGAACCGCCTGCTTAACTGCAGGGAGTACAGAAAAATGGGTTGATGACTGTGATGGTGACATAGAAGGCTCCAGCGAATGAGGGCCCATTTTATGAAGCAGGCCCCGGAGAGTTTTGCCACAGCGGACACAGTTTTGCAGGGTGGCAAAAGGCAAACGTTTCTCGAGATGCACCCTGTGCGGATGATCACAGAACCGAGGTTAGCCAGCCATAAAGTGCGAACATCAGCGGTGCCAAAATAGCGGTTAACAGACCACAGGCCACCATGGCCAGAGACGAAAACGCCCCCTGGCTGGTGCCTTTTTCGGCGGCAGCGGCGGTCCCCACGGCATGAGAGCAGGCGCCCATGGCTAGTCCCTGGGCTTGCGGATCTGTGACGCCAAACAATTTCAGCAGCGGGAAACCCACGACAGCACCGAGAATGCCGACCAGCACCACAATCGCCGCCGCAATGGCCGCAATACCACCCAGGCTGGTACTGACGCTCATGGCCAAGGGTGTGGTGATCGAGCGGGTGGCAATCGAGCTCATGATCTGTGAGGGCACGGGCAGCAGGCTGCAGGTGATAAAGGTGATACCGACGCTGATCACAACCGAGATAGAGCAGCAGATCAGGATAGGTTTAAGTCGGGCTTTGATCTGGCTGGCTTGTTGGTACAAGGGAATGGCCAGTGCAACGACGGCGGGCTCCAGCAGGAGGTGGATGGGGAGGGCGCCGGACTGGTACTCCGCCAGGGGCCAGCCAAAAATGCTGATCAGCGCCATGATGATCAGCATCGGGATCAGTACCGGGTTGATAAACGGCAGCGGCTTTAGCCGGTAGAGCTGACGGGTTAACCAATACAGTAAGAGCGTCAATGGGATAGCGAAGTAGAAAATCATCGGTTCATTCTCTGATAAAGCCTTCCGACCACCAGCAGGATCAAGCTGATCCCCAGCACCACGTTCAACATGATCACTCCGAGGGAGGCCATGACGGTATCCAGATAGGCGAGTAGTCCGACCGCAACCGGAATAAATAGCAACGCCATATGACGGAGTAACAAGGAGGCCGAGGGCTCAATCCAGTGCATGCGCACCAGTTGGAAGTTCAATAGTATGAACAGGATCAGCATACCCAGTATGCTGCCGGGAAACGCGAATGGGAGGAGCGAAGAGATCCACTTGCCGACGGCAAGACAGGCCAAGATGATAAGAAAACTACCCAAATAGCCGATCAGGCGCTGTAGCATCTGCTGATTCGTCATATGCGATACAACCAAAAATCACGGATGGCTCACACTTTACCATGTTCTTATGGTTTCGGCAGGCGGAATCATGGGTCTGTGGGATGGCGTTCAGTTCATGTTTATCTACAGCAGTTACACTGTAAATCAGAGCGCTAGAAATGAATAAGGGCAAGTCGGTGTTCTGACTTGCCCTTACTGTTGCTCGCTGCCCTTGAGGCAGTGTGTTACATGGTACATGAATTAACTCTACTTACGTCGACCCCCAGTATAGCGGTCGTTTTCTGCTACCCAATGTGTGTTCCGAATCTAAGTAGCAACTTAACTATAGCGCAGATTTTTTCGTGTAAAGGTATAAATTTAAAAAATGTTTGTCGCTGCCATCCGGCACCTAGACCTATCCAAGCGGGGATCCGATTGTATGAAAACACCCACCACCTGGTTTGACGCGCTGACAGCGTATTCACCTGCCGCAGGTTTGCTGGCAACACCTGCGCGACAAGGCGCGGTCTGGTCGGTGCGGCTGGATAATATCAGCCCGGCAGCCATCCGCTTGAGCGAATGGCTGTTGTTCGACGGCTTAGCCGCTACGTCCACGACTCCCATCTATGGCGAAGGTTTCCAAATGCTGGCACAAACTGATGGCACCTGGGCTGAGCCACAGCCGATCGGGCGCTGCCCCGATGCCAGCGTCTATCGCATCACCCCGGATGACGGCTATCACAGCATTCACAATCTGCTGATGTATCAAACCGATGGCGGCTGGATCCTGCTGGGATTTGCCAGTTGTCACCGCTTCGGCGGCGAGTTTCGCCTCTACCCGGACGGCCGACTGCAGATCCTGATGAACACCGAAGGTTTGAGCCTGCTGCCAGGTGCTCACTGGGAGAGTGAGTCGCTGGTGATCCTCACAGGGGAAGATAAATCACAACTGCTTGCCGAGTTCTCTCTGCACATCAATCGTGCGCACCCTGCGCTGCCAACTCAGCCCCGTGCGACGGGCTGGTGTTCCTGGTATCACTACTACGCCGAGGTCACCCGTGAGGCGATTGAAGAAAATGTGCTGCAGATGCAGCAACGTTTTCCTGCGCTCGAGTATGTGCAAATTGATGACGGTTATCAGAGTGCTATGGGGGATTGGTTACTGCCGTCGGATCGCTTCGACGGGGGATTGTTACCGCTACTGGCCTCAATCCGCGACTCAGGCCGGGAGCCTGCGCTCTGGGTTGCCCCCTTTATTGCCGAGCCGGGTTCGCAGATTTTCCAGCAGCATCCGGATTGGTTTATTCGGGATGCTGACGGCACGCCACTACCGGCCGAAAAAGTGACCTATGGCGGCTGGCGCTGTACTCCCTGGTATGTGCTCGATTGCACCTTACCTGCGGTGCAACAGCATCTGCGGCAGTTGTTCCACACCTTACGGCATGAATATGGCATCCGCTATTTCAAGCTGGACGCCAACTTCTGGGGTGCGCTGCACGGCGGCCAGTTTGCGGATCGGCGTGCTACGCGGATCCAGGCCTATCGTCGGGGGATGGTCGCCATCCTTGAGGGTACCGGTGACGATGTCTTCTTGCTCGGTTGTAACGCCCCCTTCTGGCCATCCCTTGGCTTGGTTCATGGCATGCGGGTGGCGGATGATGTAGAGCGTAGCGGGCACCGCTTCCGACAGATTGCCCGCGAGATCTTCTCCCGCAGCTGGCAGGCGGACAGACTCTGGCAACTGGATCCGGATTGTCTGTGTTTGCTGGATATTCCAGGGCAGAGTGCCACTCCGGCCGAATACAGTTTTCATGCTGCTATGATGGCGGCGTGCGGTGGCATGCTGTTATTGGGTGATCGGTTAGCGGATTTGGGAGTCCATCAGCAACAGGTAGTAGCTGGATTGCAAAAATTGGCTCAAGCCAAGGCACCAGCCGCGCAGTTTGTCGATAAGGATTATCTGCTGGGCCAACTGCCGTGGGAGCTGGGGACTCTGAGTTGCTATTTCAATTGGCAAGCGGATCCGATGACGCTGAAATTGCCGCCCGCGAGCCAGGATTTCTGGTCGCAAGAACCGCTGCCGCAGCGTGAGTGGACTCTGCCTGGATATGGCGGTTTGGTGATCTGGCATCCAGCCAGCGTATAAAGCCTGCCATTCGACCATGAAAAAGGCCTGCATGCGCAGGCCTTTTGATTTCATGTTAACCAACAGTCCGTTAGTCCTGGGTCAGGGCTTCGTTGTGGACGCCCATCACGGCCCGGCCTGACGGATCGGCCATCAGCTTGAATTGCTCGTCCCATTCCAGCGCCTTGGGCGTTGAGCAGGCAACCGATTTACCGTAAGGCACACAGTGAGCAGCAGATTCCAGCGGGAAATGCTCCTCGAAGATGGCACGGTAGAAGTAGGCTTCCTTGGTCAAAGGTGTATTGATCGGGAAACGGAAGCTGGCGGCTTCAAACATCTGATCGCTGACTTCATTGTCAACGTGGACCTTCAGGCTATCAATCCAGGAGTAACCGACGCCGTCAGAGAACTGTTCTTTCTGACGCCATGCCACTTCTTTCGGCAGATAGTGCTCAAAGGCTTCACGGAGCAGATGCTTTTCGATCTTGCCGTTGCCGCACATCTTGTCTTTGGGATTGATGCGCATGGCCACATCCATGAACTCCTTGTCGAGGAAAGGCACACGACCTTCCACACCCCAAGCCGCCATGGATTTGTTCGCCCGCAGACAGTCGTACATGTGCAGTTGTGACAGCTTGCGGACGGTTTCCTCGTGGAATTCCTTGGCATCGGGTGCCTTATGGAAATAGAGGTAACCGCCGAACAACTCATCAGAGCCTTCACCGGACAACACCATCTTGATACCCATGGCCTTGATATAGCGAGCCATCAGATACATGGGGGTGGAAGCCCGGATGGTAGTGACGTCGTAGGTTTCCAGGTGATAAATCACATCACGCAAGGCATCCAGACCTTCTTGCACCGTAAAGGTGATCTGGTGGTGGATGGTACCCAGGTGATCGGCGACTTTTTGCGCCGCAGCCAGATCCGGTGAGCCGGTGAGACCAACAGCAAACGAATGCAGCTGTGGCCACCAGGCTTCGGACTTGCCGTCATCTTCCACGCGGCGAGCCGCATACTGCTTGGTGACAGCGGAGATGATCGAGGAGTCGAGGCCGCCGGATAACAAGACACCATAAGGCACGTCACACATCAGTTGACGCTTGACTGCGTCTTCCAGTGCATCGCGCAGCGCTAGCTTGTCGGTGACGTTATCCTTGATGTTGTCGTATTCCATCCAGTCCCGCTCATAATAGCGGGTCAGCTCGCCATCCTTGCTCCACAGGTAGTGTCCTGGCGGGAACTCCTGGACACTCTTGCAGACCGGAGTCAGCGCCTTCATCTCGGAGGCAACATAGAAATTGCCATTCTCGTCATAACCCATGTACATGGGGATAATACCCATATGGTCACGACCGATCAGGTAGGCGTCTTGCTCGGCATCGTAAAGGATGAAGGCAAAAATACCGTTGATTTCGTCGAGAAAGGCCGGGCCCTTCTCCTTGTACTTGGCAAGAATGATTTCGCAATCCGAGCCAGTCTGGAACTGAAAATCGACGCTCAGCGTCTTTTCCAGATCTTTATGATTATAAATTTCGCCGTTTACGGCCAGGACGTGAGTTCGTTCAGGGTTATAGAGCGGTTGCGCACCATTACCCGGATCCACGATTGACAGACGTTCGTGTACCAGAATGGCTTTATCGGTGCTGTAAATACCAGACCAATCAGGGCCACGATGACGCAGACGCTTGGACATCTCCAACGCGGTCTTGCGCAAGGCAACGGCGTCAGATTTGATGTCCAGAATACCAAAGATAGAACACATGCTTCCTTTATCCTCGAATAGTTGGGCCCCACGTTGGCCCACTGGTCCTTTTCATTCCTCACCCGCCAATCTGCCAGAGGGCGCCGACCCACTGCAAGCAGAAATGTCAGTTTCAGAGCATTCAACGGCAAGTTTGGTGCAACTGCGTGGAAAATCGTCACTTTAGATCAGGTCAATGTCGGCTACTGACTCAAAAATATGATTCGGACGATAGGGTACCTTGTCGATATCACTCATTTTGCTGACTCCGGAGAGGACCAACACAGTTTCCAGCCCAGCCTGAAAGCCGGCAAGAATATCGGTGCGCAGATTGTCGCCAATGATCATGGTGTCTTCCGAGTGGGCCTGCATCTTGTTCAAGGCGGCACGGATGATCCAGGCACTGGGTTTACCAACATAAAATGGTTGCTTTCCCGTCATCCGCTCGATGGGCGCACACAGAGCACCGCAGGCAGGATACATATGCGGGCCGTGGGTATCGGGATTGGTGGCAATGAAGCGAGCTCCTCGATCAACAAACTGGGCGGCTTGCTGGATCATGTTCCAGTTGTAGTTTCGAGTTTCGCCGACCACCACAAAATCAGGATCCACATCCGTGATACTGAAGCCGGCCATGTAGAGCTCATGGGTGAGAGCCCCTTCGCCCACCACGTAGACCTTTCGGCCTTCCTGACGGGTGAGAAAGGCTGCGGTGGCCATCGCCGAGGTATAAAAACAGTCTTCGGGCACATGGACCCCCGCGCTTTGAAAGCGATTTTGCAAGTCTTTGGGGGTTTGTCCTGGATAATTCGTAACAAATAGAAGAGGGGTTTCCTGTTCAATCAGGCGATGCACAAAACTATCGGCTCCAGGGATCAACTGATTATTGTGTAAGATCACGCCGTCGATATCACAGATAACACTTCGTTTACTGCTCAAATGGTGCTCCTTGGCTACATATGGTGCATGCCTCAGGTTGTATCTGGAGTTCAAGGGCTTTGCAATGTTTGTCGTTATGCGTGACTTGAACGCGGGCATCAGCAGAACAATCTGCGGGTTTCTGATGCTAGCCGTGTAAATTGAGTTCAAATTGCGGTTTTACCACGTTAATCTGCATACCATGACGGATCCGGAGCATGTATCTAAATGGCGGAGTATCAAGTAATGAACAGGTTTGTCGCCGGGCTACCCAAAATAGAATTGCATGTGCATATCGAAGGCACGCTAGAGCCGGAGCTGCTCTTTACCTTAGCTGAACGGAATCATATTCAACTGCCGTATGCCGATGTTGAAAGCCTGCGGGCTGCCTATCAATTTACTAATTTGCAATCGTTCCTGGATCTCTATTATCAAGGGGCTGCGGTACTACAGACACAGGCCGATTTTTTCGATCTGACGTGGGCCTATCTGCTGCGTTGTCAGCAAGACAAGGTTGTGCATACCGAGATTTTCTTTGATCCCCAGACCCACACTCAGCGCGGTATTGCTTTTGACACGGCGATCTCGGGTATTCAGGCCGCCCTTGACCAGGGGGCCCGGCAACTGGGCATCAGTAGCCGTTTGATTCTCTGCTTCTTGCGACACCTAAGCGAGGAATCGGCATTTGCCACGCTGGAGCAAGCTCTGCCCTACAAAAAGCTTATTCATGGCATAGGTCTCGACTCCTCGGAAGTGGGGAATCCACCCGAAAAATTTGCCCGGGTGTTTGCCCGCGCCAAGGAAGAAGGTTGGCGCCTGGTGGCCCATGCCGGAGAGGAGGGGCCTGCATCTTACATTTGGGATGCCCTTGATCTGTTGCATGTGGATCGGGTGGATCATGGCGTGCGGGCCATGGATGATCCCTTATTGCTGGCACGCCTGGCGGCAGAAAGAATGCCGCTGACCGTTTGTCCGCTCTCCAATACCCGGCTTTGTGTCTATGCCAGTATGGCCGAACACACCATCCTGGACTTACTGGATAAGGGGTTATGCGTCACGGTCAATTCCGACGATCCGGCTTATTTTGGTGGCTATATGGGCGCTAATTACCAAGCTTTGGTCGACCATCTACAGGCTTCCAAAGAGCAGTTACGGCAACTGGCTCTGAACTCGGTGGAAGCGTGCTGGTTGGACGATAAGCAAAAAAGAGTGCTGGAACAACGCATTCTCGCCTATGTCTAATGGTTGAATGTCCGGGTAAACCGACCCCCGCGAGGTGATCTTGGCGGGGGTTTTCTTTATCATGACGCGATTTTGATTTTTTGAAGAGTATAGGTGTGCATGTCGACATCCCGTGATCCGGTATTTGATACCCGCTTTAAACCCGGTTTTCTCCATCCTCGCCATTGGCCTACCTGGATCAGTTTGTTGTTGTTGATGCTGCTAGCCTGGTTTCCGATTCGGATCCGTGACGGATTTGCTCGCAGCTTTGCCCCCTTGGTGATCCGTTTTTCCAGACGGCAATGTAACGTGGCGCGTACCAATTTCCGCCTCTGCTTTCCCGAGCAAACCGAGGCCGAGCGGGAAGCGCTGCTCAAAAGTAGCATCGAGATTGGTTTGCAGACTTTTCTGGCGTTTGCTGAAGCGACCAGTCTGCCCAAATCCATGTTCCTGCGCCGCTTCACTATCGAAGGGTGGGAGCATGTGACACGAGAATTGGCAACCGGCAAGCCGATCATCTTTATGATCCCCCATTCGTGGGCCATCGATCTGGCAGGTCTCTACATGACGGCGTTGGGATTACCCATGTGTACCATGATGCACAGTGCGAAAAATCCTGTGTATGACTGGTTTATCAATCGGCAACGGGCCCGTTTCGGCGGCAAGATCTATGAACGCAGCGTCGGTATCAAGCCCGCGATCAAGGCCATGCGCGACGGCTTTCATTTCTTCTATTTGCCGGATCAGGATCATGGCGCGGACTTGAGTCTGTTTGTGCCATTCTTCGGCCAAATGAAGGCCACGCTGCCCGCACTTCCCAAATTGGTCAAACTGGCCGGTGCCAGCGTGATCCCGATGTTCAGCGCCTATAACCCTCAGTCTGGATGCTATGAGCTGATTTTCCGTCCGGCTCTGGAGCCCTATCCAACCGCGGATCTGAGCGCTGACACCCGGCGCATGAATGAAGAAATCGAGATTATGCTGAACCCCAGACGCGAGCAATACATGTGGTTCTTGAAATACTTTCGCACCCGTCCGGCCGGAGATCTGAGCAAAGTCTATGAGTAACATCTGGATGTTTGAATAAACCCGAAAAGGATATAAGGGTGGACTACAAAGAGCTGGCCGATCCGGCTACCCGGACTCTGGTGGATGCGTTATTAGGGCCTGGCCCCATAACGGCACGCAAGCGCTGGGCCTTGTTGCAACTGAGTGTGTGGCAAGAGAATGGCTGGGTCGCGCCCCTGTCGGCCGTCGGCGAGTACCGAGTAACGCCTGCGGGTCGGCACTATTTCCAACATGCGCTGCTGGAGTTGCAATTACATCAGCAGCCGGATGTGGAGCAGGATCTGCAGCAACTGGCGTTGGAACTGCCGCCGCGGGTACATCGGAGGGTGTTGGCTGCAGTGCTCCGCGGGAGCCGCAATCATCGTTGGGGTGATGACGAACTTGCCGCGCTGGCGGCCGATGGTACTCAGGCGACCCAGGACGGTTTGCTCCGCATCCGCACTCAGGTGCCTTTCAATCTGTTCTTTACCCAGGGTGCTCTGCTGGATGCCAAGCCACTGCTGCAATTACTCGGTGAGGTCATACTGCCTGAGGCTGCCCTTGAACAACTGCACAAGGTGCTCTGGACCGAGACACCACCTCGACACATCATCACGGTAGAAAGCAGAGCCGCTTTCGTCACCTTGCAACCGCGAGCCGGACAATTACTGATTTTGACGCCACCTGAACATACCTGGCTCGCGGAGCGCTTTATCGCGACATTGACTCCCAATTTTGTCTGGGATCATGTCGGTGATTTGCATCCTCAGGCTCTGGCTCGCCAACTTCATCTGGCCGAGCGGCTCAAGCGGCCGCTGCACTTATTGCTGCCACAAGAACTGCCTGCTCTGGTGGCCCGCATGGGGAAACCATTACCCATGGACAAGCGGTGGCGTCTAGCTGAAATCCCGACCTCACTGCAGTTGTCACTGGCCTCCTTGATTGATCAGCAGCGTTGGTTGGAGCATGAAGCGATGACGCTGTTTGTGCAGGATCAGCTTTCTGCTCTCTTGCCGTGACAATCTGGAGAAAAACCATTTTTTACCATTCGGCAGAGTGATATAACTGGCACTCGCACCCGTCTGGTGCCCCGTGCGGGGTCAACAGCGGGAGCAGGTCAGCTGCCATCGACAACCAAACAAAGACAGGGATTAACATGTTTGAACAGGTAACCGCCGCACCCGCTGATCCGATTCTGGGTCTGACCGATGAGTTCCGTAACGATGCCCGTAGCCACAAAATCAATTTGGGGGTTGGTATTTATAAGAATGATGCGGGGGATACGCCGATCCTCTCCTGCGTCAAAAAAGCAGAGCAAATCCTGCTGGACACGGAAAAGACCAAAAATTACCTGAGCATTGAAGGTAATGCTGAATATGGTCAGCTGGTGCAGCACTTGTTGTTTGGTGCGGATCACGAGATTGTCACCAGCAAGCGCGCTCGTACGGCTCAGGCTCCTGGGGGCACAGGTGCTCTGCGCATTGGTGCCGAGTTTCTGGCGCGGCAAAAACTCAGTCGCAAGGTATGGATTTCCAATCCAACCTGGATGAATCATTTTCAGGTCTTCGGTGCGGCAGGTCTCGAGACTGGGGAATATACCTATTACAACCCGGCAACCCGGGGTCTGGACTTCGATGCTATGTTGCAATCCTTATCCCAAGCCCAGGCTGGCGATGTGGTGCTGCTACATGGCTGCTGCCACAACCCGACCGGGATCGATCCCTCGCTGGAGCAGTGGGAAGTGTTGGCCAAGTTCTGCGCCGAACGGAAGCTATTGCCTTTCTTTGATTTTGCCTATCAGGGCTTTTCCCGTGGCGTTGATGAAGATGCGGCTGGTTTGCGTCTGTTTGCCCGTTTCAATCGCGAGTTGTTAGTTGCTAGCTCTTTTTCCAAGAACTTTGGTCTGTATAACGAGCGGGTAGGGGCTATTACCCTGGTGACTGAAGCCGAGGCGGTTGCGACTGTAGCGTTCAGTCAAGTGAAGGCCGCCATCCGGGCAAACTACTCTAATCCACCAGCTCATGGTGCCGCAGTGGTCACTACTGTGCTTAAGGACGCGGCACTCAAGCAAGAGTGGCTTGCTGAAGTGGCTCAGATGCGGGATCGGATCTGGCAGATGCGCGAGCTGTTTGTGGCCAAGCTTAAGGAGCAGGGCGTCCAGCAAGATTTTAGCTTCATCACCGAGCAGAACGGCATGTTCTCGTTCTCTGGTCTGAACAAGGATCAGGTTGCCCGGTTGAAGAACGAATTTGCGGTCTACATAGTAGGTTCAGGTCGTATCAGTGTCGCCGGGATCACCAGTGGCAACATAGACGCCCTTTGTCAGGCCATTGCCAAGGTGCTGTGATGCACGGTCGCCGAATGTGTTGATTCATTCGGCGATAATATTCTGTGTAAAAAAATTGCGCAAAAAAATGAAGCCATCATGATGGCTTCATTTTTTATGGGTGGCGGACACTGAGTTAGTCCCTGGTTGACGCTGACGTGTCAGCTCGCGGGTATGATCTGGCCGAGCAGCATAGTCAGATGCTGTTGCAGATATTGATGAAAATCAGCGCGGAACGGAGCCAATTGTTCATTCTGCAGGGCAAGCGTCATCATGGCACTGGGATGACTGAGCTTCCAACAGCCTACGATGGCGGCGAAAATATGTAACAACAAGTTGATAACCTGTTCCAGACTCATACCAAACTGCTGGTTAAGCTGTATGCCTAACGGTTCAAATACCTGCAAAATATAAGTTTTGAATGCGATGGCCTCTTCTTCGGTCAATGGTTTTTCCAGGACATCAGCCAGAACTGCCGTCAATTTGCAGAATAATGGTTGTGCAACTAAAGCAGCAGCCAATTTCTCGACGCTGGGCGCCAGAAATACCTGTTGCAGCGATGGCGATAGAATAGCCAGCTCGCGGCGGTAAATTTCGAGAAATATCAGCTCTTTGACTCGAAAATAGCGATACAGCGCAGCTTTGGTAATACCGACTTCGCCAGCTATTGTGCTGAGATTACATTCGTCGAGAGTATTGGTGGCTAATAAACTTTTCGCCGATGCCAGAATAGCTTCTACTCGATCCGTTTTTTCTTCTTGCCGTCTTGCTCGCCTGTACGGTCGCATTACCATTTTGCTCCATGTCTCCGAACCGGTCCTATAACGCACTCATTATCATAAGATAAGGCTAATATTGCTACTTAATTAGCTAAATCTTACGCCGTTCATCTATGGTATATTTTACCACTCACCTGTTGGATCTGACAGGTTAAATGATATGGGTCATGGTTTTTATTTTTTCTTTGCCGCGAATCGACCACCGCAAGCCACCTGCGAGCCTGATTGCAGGTCTTTCACTGGTTCTACATACGCCTGGATTTCAATTCTATAGACCCCATTGTTTTTATCACAGGTTGCACTGTGCGTTGGGATATAGCAGAAGCCAGTTGGCAGGAAATGATAAACAGAAGCTTTATTACATGCTGTAATACAGCGTGATGTTGTAGCTGATGAGGGTGCAAAAATTGATTGCGAAATTAAACGTTGAAGAACAAGACGTTGGGGCCTTATACCAACAACTGGCTGGTCGCTCGATGAAAGAGATTTTATTTCATCTATTTGAACAGCAAAGCTTTACCTATCGGGATGCGCTGGATCTGGATCTCCTCTGGGCAGAATATGAGTTTACCGATGAGCTAGTTGCCGAGATCTTTAATGACTATTGCCGGGTGAATCCAATTCGTATGACGACCTATCAGGAAGCCATTTTATGGCACTCAGATAAGGATTTGGTCCCCAGCGTGATCACCAAGCCTGAATTCGAGATGGGGTCGCAGATGTTTCATGAAAAGGCCGCCATTTTCAACGGTACAGTGCGTCTGATTGGTGGTTATCTCAACGACGATACGCCCTACCGCAAAGGACTGTGCCGCTGGATTGCGCCCAACACCTTCGCCATGTTGTACGTGGTTCGACAAGCGCGGGGGCCCTTCATGGGATTCTTCTTTCCCCGTGATGGCGGCACCACAGTGAGTCAGGTGATGCATTAATCTGTAGCCTGAGCACGGGTTTTGCCCGGTGTGCGGATCATTCGCACACCGGGATCCGCTACCAAATCGGCTGGGTCAGAAAGGGATTGCTGAGCCGTTCGCGCCCGAAGGTTGAGTTTGGGCCATGCCCCGGGATGAATGTGATGTCATCCCCCAAGGGCAGCAGTTTATCGGTGATGCTGGCGATAAGATCGCCATGATTTCCCTGCGGGAAGTCGGTTCTACCAATCGATCCTTGAAACAAGACATCGCCCACCAGGGCCAGTTTGCTGGGCTGATGCAAGAACACCAGATGCCCCGGCGTATGCCCTGGACAATGAATCACTTGCAACTGCTGATTGCCCAGCGTCAGCATCTCTCCTTCCTCGAGCCATCGATCAGGAACAAATGCCTCGGTCAATGGAAAACCGAACATCTCGGATTGCGCCGGCAGCGCTTGTAGCCAGAAGGCATCGGCGAGGTGGGGGCCTATGATCGGGCAGCCCGTAGCTTGACGTATTTCGTCGGCGGCTCCGACATGGTCCAGATGACCATGGGTCAACCAGATGGCGGACAGTGTCAGTCCATGATCGGCAATCACGGAAAGAAGACGCTTCATCTCACCACCTGGATCGACCAAGGCGGCTTCATTGGTTTCATCACACCACAGCAGCGTACAATTTTGCATGAACTGGGTGACGGGAAGTATTTGATATTTGAGCATATGAGTTCCTGTGTCAGGTCCTTCTAAATCATGTGCCGATTCTATCCTGCCGAGGTATTGGACTCCAACCGCTTACCGCAGCGGTGTGAGCATGGTTGCCAACTCCAGAGCCAACTGGGCATGAAATTCCGCAGTCCAGTGCAGACCATCTTCTCCAGGGCAAAAATGGTTGTCGGTCTGGTAACAGGGAAGGCGCCACTCACGGGCTGTGTCGAGCCATAGTCCACCGAGCTCCTGGCTGGCCTGCTGCTGACCGGCGAATAGAGCCTGCCAGCCACTCGTTAACCGACCCAAAGGCGCGGGGGCAATCAAGGTCAAGGCTGAGCTCGGAGCTACCGTTTGCCAGGCTTGCAGATAACGCTCTAGGGCTTGTTGGCATTGCTGCGGGGTTGCGCCAGCCGCCAGATCATTAATGCCTAAAGCCAACACCAGATCTGCCGGCTGAGCGCGCAAGCAGCGCTGCCAATCCTCGTAACCTGCCGTAAGGCCCGACTCAGGCCGTGCAAACCACAAGGTTCGACCTGGTTTTCCTTCCACCTGCAATGGACGATTTAACCGCTGCGCCAGTTGCTGAGGCCAGCACAGAGCGGCAGGATAACGGCCACCCAGAGGGTCAAAGCCCCAGGTGTTCGAGTCACCAAAACAGAGCAACAGAGGAGGTGTTTCGTTAACCATACAGAGATCCAGACAGTAGTGGCAAAAAAGGATTGGTCCATCCCGGTGGCAGTGTATTGAGCTCAGTTAGCTAGTGATGGGTTAGCTCGTGATGGTGATGGTTTACCCGGCTCGCTATCTAGTTCGCGGTGGC
Source organism: Enterobacterales bacterium (assembly GCA_038247115.1). Lineage (GTDB taxonomy): Bacteria > Pseudomonadota > Gammaproteobacteria > Enterobacterales > Aeromonadaceae > Pseudaeromonas. The sequence goes on from JBBRVG010000023.1 coordinate 38,793, forward strand.
AGCTGGAAACTCAAGGCTTGCAAGTATTCCTGACAGGCTGATGCATCCCCTTCAAACACAATTTTCGCCGCGCGATCCCGTAGATGCCGCAAGTAAATAGGATCGTAATAATCGACCAGCAGGCGCTCGATCCAGATACCGTGGCCGGAATCGTCACCGTGCTGGAATTGCGCCTGTAACGCTTCGGCCAACACGCCCTGGAGATGATGGCAGCGCTCTATCCCCAGGCGCCGCTCCAGCTTACCAAGACTGGTCTGTAAAAAATGGCCAAGGGCATCGGCTGCAGCATCCGGTGCCATACGTTGACTGAATCGGGTTAGCAGCCCTGTGACATACTCGGCTCGGATCCTGTCAATTCGCTCGGCTAATGGCGCGTGCAACAAGATGAGCGGAGCCTGCTCCATGCTGGTGTAAAGAGGCAACGGCAAGGTGCAGCGACCAATCATCCTGCTTTCATCCTCCAGGATGAGATGGGTTTGCCCGGTCTGCTCCCGTTGCAACATCTCGATGGCGAGGTTGTTTTCAAAATTGATGTTACAAGGCTGACCTTCCGGCAAGCCGCCAAAACTGGAGCCACGGTGATGAGCATGGCCCTCCAGATCAATGGCTGCAGGCAGATGCGCTAACAGATCGGTCTTGCCACAGCCGGTCATGCCGGTCACCAGCCATAGCGGATCTCGTGTACTGATGCGGGTCAGTGTTTCAATTAAAAATTGCCGTAATGCCTTATAACCGCCAGCCACCCGGGGCACCACGCAGCCTCGCTCGGCTAGCCATTGCTGAACTGTCTGCGAACGTAACCCGCCGCGAAAGCAATAGAGTACGCTGTCGGGATTTTGCTGGATATGGGTCAACCAGGCTTGCAGACGTTGCTCCTTGTTATCACCACTGACCAGTTGATGGCCCAGCGCAATCGCCGCCTGCTGGCCCTGTTGCTTGTAGCAGGTTCCCACAGCGGCACGCTCCTCATCACTCATGAGCGGTTGGTTGATAGCCCGGGGGAAGGCTCCTTCGGCGAATTCAATCGGCGCGCGCAAGTCAATCAGCGAACGCTGTTGCAAGAACAGCGCTTTGTAGTCGTCGAGGCAAGCTAACTGACTCATGGCTGCGAGATCAACTGGATGCACAGATCCGACGAGGCTGGTTGCAGCCGGCCTATGGAGTGCAGTGTTAATCCGCAGCTTTGGGCGCAGGATTGAAACTCTGCAACTGACTCAGGACGCACGGCGACCAATAGGCCGCCACTGGTTTGTGGGTCACACAACAGCTGTTGCTGACGCTGGGTCATAGGGGCGATCTTGTGGCCATAGGCTTCAAAATTCCGTCCGGTACCACCCGGCACACAACCAGCCTCCAGATAGTCATCGATGGCAGGAAGTAGCGGGATGGCCGCCATATCGAGGCAGGCACTCAGCTTGGAGCCCTCGCACATCTCGATGAGATGACCCGCCAGCCCGAACCCTGTGACATCCGTCAGGGCGGTTACGCCGGGGAGTTTGGCAAATTCGGCTCCGGCCTTGTTCAAGGTACACATCCAGTCAATCGCCAGTTGCGCATGCTCGGCTTTCAACCGCTGCTTTTTTTGTGCTGTGGTCAGGATGCCGATCCCCAGCGGTTTGGTCAGAAACAGCATATCGCCAGCCTGAGCCGTGTCATTTCGCTTCAGCTGCGAGAGCTCAACCAGGCCGTTGACGGCGAGACCAAAAATGGGCTCTGGTGAGTCAATGCTATGGCCGCCCGCTAAGGAAATGCCGGCGTCACGGCAAGCCTGCCGACCGCCGTCTACCACCGCCTGGGCTATCTCGGCTCCTAGTAGCTGCACGGGCCAGCCGAGAATAGCGATGGCAACCAGCGGAGTACCACCCATCGCATAGATATCACTGATGGCATTGGTCGCGGCAATACGGCCGAAGGTAAAAGGGTCATCGACAATCGGCATGAAAAAATCGGTGGTCGAGATCAGTCCCCGGCCATCTCCCAATGCCACCACCGCAGCATCATCCTTACTGTGATATCCCACGACCAGCTTGGGATCGGTAAAGGTCGGTAGTTGGCTACGAAGAATGGTATCCAGCACCTTGGGGGAGATCTTGCAACCACAACCGGCACCATGGCTGTATTGGGTCAAACGGACGGGATCAGACATCAAAACCTCACGCAACGTATGGAGAAGGTGATGATTATACGCAGACCGGGCTTATTTGTCGGCAGTGATGCGACTGCGCGACCGGCTCTCCACTGAGCTGCGTCGGAGGTCGTTTCGACATTCATGGGGCTAATCCGGCGGCGGATGTCACTAAACGGTCATGAAAGTGCCATGAGAAAGTGACACAAGAGACCGATGCTGTGCAGGCCCACCCTAACGGGGATCCCAGTAGCAGGAGCTCGAAATCATGAAACAAAAAAAACGTCAGCTGCGTCAACGCCATCTCTGGTTTGCGGTCTGGAATCAGGAAATTTGTACCTCTGAATACGCCTTCACTTCACAGCCACAGGCCAAAATCAGTAGCCGGTAGTTAAAACTGTCTATCACCGCCTGGTAATCATCTCGCTGCTTTGCCACCATGAAAGAAAAACCGGTGGTGATGTATGTATCTGGAACAGATTGAAATATCAGGCTTTCGCGGTATCAACCGACTTTCCATTTCGCTGCAGCAAACCACAGCACTGATAGGTGAAAATGCCTGGGGGAAAACCAGTTTACTGCGTGCCCTCTGGAGTTTACTGGGCCAAGGAGTGGTTCCCTATCAATTCGAATTGGCCGATTTTCATCACGCAGATGACGCTGACATACCCTCCGCTCACCATGTGCACATAGTGCTCACCTTCCGCGAATACCGCCCCGATATGTGTCAGCACTCCGAGCGTCTGGCCCGATTGGCCAAGGTCTGGTGTCGCAGCAAGGATGGCTTGCATCGTATCCATTATCGGGCGGCGGCCGAATTGACGGCGGATGGCCATGTTCAGTCCGAACATGGTTTTCTCGATGCCCAGGGCCACCCCTTGCCAGTCTCCGAGCCTGAGTCCTTGATTCATCTGTTGATGCTGATGAACCCGGTGCTGCGCTTGCGAGACTCCCGCACCACCCGCTACGGCGGGGACGAGATCTCGGCCCAGTGGCCGGATCAGTTGGAGCTGGTTTCCCAGCATGTATTGCATGATGACAGCAGTGATATCGATGAACCCACCCTGCGGCAGGGCATGGGGGCGGTCCGCAGTCTGATGGAGCACTATCTGAGCCATGTGCCTCCGCTACGGACCAAGCCCCGTAACGCCCGCGAAATTGTTTCGAAACCAACCAGCTTGCGCGGCCTTGGTGCCTTGCAAGAGTTGATGCGCGGCGGTGTTCATGGTCGCGCGGTGGAGCTGGCGATGGCGGGGTTGGGGGGAGCCTTACTCGCAGCGCGTGGCGATCGGGAGATCGAGGTTGGAGCGCGGCCCATCTTGATCCTGGAAGACCCCGAGAGTCGACTGCATCCAACCATGCTGGCCTTGGCTTGGGGCTTGCTCGAGCAACTCCCTGGGCAAAAAATCCTGACCACCAATTCCGGGGATCTTCTGACCTCGATCCCGTTAGGGCAAATTCGCCGCCTGGTCCGTCAGCCTCATGAAACTCGGGCATTTAGCCTCAATGATGAACAGATGAGTGCCGAGGAGTTACGGCGGATTACCTTTCATGTGCGCATCAATCGTCCCATGTCGTTGTTCGCGCGTTGCTGGTTACTGGTCGAGGGGGAGACCGAGATTTGGTTACTCTCGGAGTTAGCCAATATTTGCGGCTACAGTCTGCGCGGTGAGGGGGTACGGATCATTGAGTTTGCCCAGTGTGGCGTGGTGCCGCTGATCAAGGCCGCGCGGGATCTGGGTATCGAGTGGCATCTACTGGCCGATGGTGACCAGGCGGGGAGTAAGTATGCGACCAGTGTCCGGGGACAACTCAAGGGCGAACGGGAAACAGATCGACTCACGCCTTTGCCAGCCAAGGATATAGAACATTTTCTGTATCACCATGGCTTTGAAGCGGTATACCGGCGGGAGGCCGGAGTGACGGCCCACCAGATGTTACCCCCCGGAAAGGTGATTGAACGGGCCTTGAGCCGGCACAGCAAACCCGGTTTGGCCCTCGCTGTGGTGGAGGCCGCCGAGCAGGCAGGCATAGAGCAGATGCCTGCCTTGCTACGGCAAATGTTCAGCAAGGTCATCGCCTTGGCGCGGCGACAGAATTAATGCGCTGACTCGTCAGCTGCTCTGTTGCAGAAACCCTCCACAGACGAACAGACAGGCAGAACGAGGGGCTACCTGGTAGTGGCCCTGTATTTCCGGTAATGGATTCCCCAATGGAATAATATCCAGTGGCGAGGGCAGCGCTGTATCCACAATACGGTGCCAGTTACCATTTATATTCTGTGGTGGTAGGGGTAAGTTAAATTCCAACGGCGCCCAATACGCATTGAAAATAATATAAATTGCAACCTTTACATCTAAAGATATAGCCGTCATTGCCAAGGAGTGAGAGTCGGCACTCCAATCGGGTGAATAGGGGTTAACCCCATGCCAGCAGATCTCTGATCGATGCAATATTTCAGCCAGAGACACCATCATGCCTTCATGTTGAGCACGACTGAAAAGATATTTGCGATATTTGATGAGCTCTTGGGTATAACGAAGCATTTCATCAGATCGCTCATTCTTACGCCAATTCATCCAGCTTAAGGGCGTATTCTGACAATAGGCGTTATTATTTCCTCGTTGGGTGCGTAATCGTTCATCACCCATTAATAACATGGGTGTTCCAATCGACAGCATAATCGCGGTCAACAGATTCTTGCACTGCCGAACACGAAGTTTATCAATTTCCTGATTATCGGTTTCACCTTCGATCCCGTGATTCCAGCTGTAATTATCGCTCATGCCATCGCGATTATTTTCACCATTGGCCAAGTTGTTCTTCTGGTTATAGCTGACCAGATCCCACAGGGTAAAGCCATCATGGCAGGTGACAAAGTTGATGCTTTTCTCCGGATCTGAATGATTGTATTGATAAATGTCCGGGCTGCCGGTCATCCGGTCCGCAAAACGGCTGCAGGTATCCGCATCGCCTTTGATAAACCGCCGCACATCATCACGGAATTGCCCATTCCATTCCCGCCACCTGGATCCGGCTAGCGAGCCCACCTGGTACAGGCCGCCGGCATCCCAGGCTTCGGCAATCATTTTACAATCGGCCAATACCGGGTCGGTATCGATGGCCAGTAATGTCGGCGGATACACCAGGGGTTTCCCATCTTCATCCCGCGACAAGATTGAGGCTAAATCAAAACGGAAACCGTCGACATGCATATGTTCCCGCCAATAGCGCAAGCTATCGATGATTAAATGTTTGGTCACTGCATGGGAGCCGTTGAGCGTATTGCCACAACCGGAGTAGTTGGTATTCATTCTGGTTTTTGGATCGAGAATATAATAGGCCTCATGATCGATGCCCCGGAAACAGAATAGAGGGCCGTCATCGCCACCTTCGGCCGTATGGTTGTAAACCACATCCAGAATAACTTCGATCCCTGCTTTATGTAATGCCTTCACCATATCCCGAAATTCGTTGACGGCCCCCTTAATCGAGGTATTGCTGGCATAACCACTGTGGGGAGCAAAGAAAGACATAGGGCTATAACCCCAATAATTGTCTTTTCCGGATGGCGCATCTTGAGGATCAAACTGGAATACGGGTAATAGTTCAACCGCAGTAATCCCTAATGATTTTAAATAGGGGATCTTGTGAATAAGACCGGCATAGGTGCCGCGAATATCTGCCGCTAGACCCGAGCTTTTATCCCGGGTGAATCCACCGACATGCATTTCATAGATGACAGAGCGGGACATGGGGTGCTGAGGCGAGGCATCCTCCTCCCAGTCATAGTTTTGCAAGTCCACGACCACACTTTTGGCACAGCAGTGTAGATTGGATCCCGGCCTTGCCGCTGCCCAGCGATCATAACGTTCACCTAGTACGACTTCGCGGCTGTAAGGGTCCAGTAATACCTTGTCAGCATCAAAGTGCGTGCCTTCATAAGGTCGCCAAGGGCCATTGATCCGCCAGCCATATAGCTGGCCATCGCCGATCTGGTCGACAAACACATGCCAATAGTAGGCGGTGCGATTGATCAGCGGCGACAGCTTGATGACGGTCGGATGCTCATCCTCGGGAGAAGTGAATAACAATAACTCGACGCCGCTGGCTAATCGTGCCCAGAGGGCAAAATTAACCCCACCGTCTTCGATATTGGCCCCTAATTGCCGACAGTGACCCTTGGTGATGTTCATACGTCCCCCAGACTGTTCATTTCTCATTCACTGTACGCGTAGCCATCTATTTTGCGACCCGACTCTAGTGAACTTATTTTTCTAAGAAGATTATTCTAAAAATCTGCTTTATGGTGAAACATCTTGACGACACTCAATCCTGTGCTATTATGCGCTCCACATGACGCGGGGTGGAGCAGCATGGTAGCTCGTCGGGCTCATAACCCGAAGGTCGTAGGTTCAAATCCTGCCCCCGCAACCAGATCAAACGCCTTGGGCTAACGCCCAGGGCGTTTTTGTATGCGCTCAGTATAGCTAGAGTATGATTCAGGATGTTTGAACTACTCGAGCTCTCAGCTTTTTGTTCGCAAGCGAGTGTTTCTTGGCGGCGGAAACAAGAGGTTGGCAACCGTCTGAAAGTGGTCGGCAAATATAAATTCGACCCCGGCGCGGATATAGTCCGGTAACTCCAGCACATCACCCCGATTGGCTTGCGGTACTATCAAACGATGTATGCCCTGGCGTTTAGCCGCTATCACTTTCTCCCGCACACCACCAATTGCCAGCACGTGCCCTGTCAGCGTCAGCTCTCCGGTCATGGCCATATCCTTGACCGGTGCCTGATTGAGCGCCAGGGAGAGAAGGGCGCTGGCCATGGTAACCCCCGCACTGGGTCCGTCCTTGGGCGTCGCGCCTTCGGGGATGTGCAAATGGATGGCTGACTGTTCAAAATAGTGGGCATCGGCACCCAGCTGCTTGAGATTGCTGCAGATATAGCTATACGCCAATTCTGCGGATTCCCGCATCACATCCCCCAACTGCCCAGTCAGTTTCAAGCTGCGTCCCTGTTGATTGACCACGCTGGCTTCGATGGACAAAATCGCGCCACCCAGCGCGGTCCAGGCCAACCCGGTGACAATTCCTACGCCATGCAAGGCGGGCTCTTTGCGAAATAATGGATTGCCCAGGTAGTTGGCAATATCCGCCGCTTTGATACGCAGACTGGTTACTTCATGATTCAGTAAGCTGACCACAGCCTTACGGATAATTTTAGCCAGCAGGTTCTCCAGATTGCGCACTCCAGCCTCGCGGGCGTAGTTATCGATGATGCGGCGAATGGCACCATCGCTGATCCGGATCTGCTGTTTGTTGACGCCCGCCTTTTCCAGTTGTCGTGGCCAGAGGTGGTGACGGGCAATGGCCAACTTTTCTTGGGATAGGTAACCGGAGAGCCGGATCATATCCATGCGATCCAGCAGGGGAGCAGGAATGGAATCCAGGGTATTGGCGGTGCAGATAAACAGACACTTGGATAAATCCAGTCGCAGATCCAGATAGTGATCGAGGAAGTTATGATTTTGCTCCGGATCCAGGGTTTCCAGCAGCGCAGAGGCCGGATCGCCTTGATGACTGCTGCCGAGTTTGTCGATTTCATCCAGCATGATCACCGGGTTCATCACCTTGCTCTCCTTGAGCGCCTGGACGATTTTACCGGGCATGGCCCCTATGTAGGTTCGGCGGTGGCCTTTGATTTCTGCCTCGTCCCGCATACCGCCGACACTGAAACGATAGAAGGGACGTCCTAAGGTGCGGGCAATGGAGTGACCAATCGACGTCTTACCCACACCGGGCGGACCAATCAACAGCATGATGGCGCCACTGATGTCTTGCTTGAAGGTGCCGACTGCCAGGAACTCGATGATCCGCTGTTTGACATCTTGCAGGCCATCGTGATCGGCATCCAGAATCGTTCTGGCGCGCTGTATATCCAGTTGATCCTGATGATAGAGCCCCCAGGGTACCTGACTGATCCAGTCCAGATAGTTGCGGGTGACAGCGTATTCAGGGGAGCCGGTTTCCAGGATCTTCAGTTTATCCAGCTCTTCCTGGAAACGTTGCTGGACAGGTGCTGGTATGTCACGACCCTGCATCCGTTTGCTGAAACCATCGATTTCCGCCGTCTTATCATCTTTCTCCAGTCCCAGCTCGCGCTGGATCACTTTGAGTTGTTCCCGTAAAAAAAACTCCCGCTGCCGGTCATTGATGCTGCGATTGACCTCATCCCGGATCTGGTTGTGCAATTTGGCCACTTCGATCTCTTTTTTGACCAGGGCCAGCGCTTTTTTCAAGCGTTCAAACAACAGGGGCGTGTCCAGAATATCCTGCAGTTCATCGCCGGTGGCGGTGGTAATCGCTGCCGCACAATCTGCCAGCGGGGAGGGATTATTGGGGTTAAAACGATCCAGATATTGTCGCAGCTCTTCGCTGTAGAGTGGATTGATGGGGAGCAGCTCTTTGATGGCGGAGATGAGTGCCAGCGCATAGGCCTTGATTTCGGTGTCACTACG
>JBBRVG010000024.1:0-47368 GCA_038247115.1 Enterobacterales bacterium
CATGGCAAGGGCTTTGCGGTCGTGGCACAAGAAGTGCGTAGTCTGGCCGAGCAGTCCAAAGAATCGACCGAGCAGATCCGCCGCATCCTGAATGATATCCAGAAGGCGATCAGTGGTGCCGTCATGGCCACCGAACAAGGCGGCAAGACGGTCGAGATCGGGGTGCAGCAATCGGCGGAAACCGAAACGGCCATCCAGACCATAGGCCAGGGCGCAACCGGCACAGTCCAGGCCGCCGCCCAGATCCTCGCCTCGACCAATGAGCAGGTGGCGGGCTTGAATCAGGTCGCCATCGCCATGGACAACATTCGCGGCGCCAGCGACCAGATCGTCATCAGTATGCGCCAGGCCGAAGAGGCGACGGCGTCGCTCAACCAGATGAGCAACCGGATGTGGGATCTGGTCGAACGCTTCAGGATCCGCTGATGACCGATCTGGAGAGTCAGCTGCAGGCCCGGCTGCTGCAAACCTTTCTGTTGGAGGCCAGCGAGCAGCTGAGCCTGATGACGCGCACCCTCGACGAGCTGGAGCTGGGCGGTGACCCCGTCCAGCCACTGGAAGTGTTCTACCGCGCGGCCCATAGCCTCAAGGGCGGGGCCCGCATCGTCAATCTGCCGAGTCTGGAATATCTGTGTCAGTCCCTGGAGAGTGTACTGGCCCTGCTGCGGCGCAAGGTCTTGCCACTTCAGCCTGAACTCCTAGAATTGCTACGGCAGTGTGTCGAGAATCTGGAGAGCCAGCTGCTCGGCGCCCAAGGCCCCTTGCCCGGCCGATTGACCACCCGGGCCCTGGCGCTGCGCCAGAGTCTGGACAAGCTGGCCAGCGGCTCGGCCAGCCTACCGACTCCCCCTATACAACCCGTCGCCCCTGAGCCTGTTGCACCTGTTCCCGTCGCTCCGCTCACCCTCGAATCGATAGCCGTCGAGCCAGCGATGCAGGCGGCGCCTCTCCCGCTGACGGCTCCGTGGAGTCAGGATCCGAGTGCCGTTTCAGTCGCCCCTGCGATGTCGGCTGCAGCCCACAGCCCGCAGCACCAGACCCTCGAGCCCATGTCCCCTGCTCCAGCAACGAAGCCGGCTCCGGCACCAGCGGCCGAAGAAGAGCTGGATCCGCTGAACCGGGTGTTATACCCAGGACGGGAAGAGAGCGTGCGCTTGCCGGTAGCCCGACTGGATGACTTGCTGCTGCAGGCCGAAGAGATGACAGCGCTGAAACTGGCTCTGCGTCAGCAGGTGCTGGAGCTCAAAGGCTGCCTCGATACCCTGAGCCAACTGCGGCACCGCCAGCAGCAGTCCACAGCGGATGAACCCCGGGATCTGGATCGCCAATTGGCCGATCTCGGCAAGTCCCTGCTGCGGGTCAAACGGCGTGGCGAACAGGAAGCCCGCCAGGCCGGAAGCCTGATCGAAAAACTGATTGCCGATGCCAAGGCATTGCTGATGTTTCCGTTTGCCTCGCTGACCGAAGGGCTGGCCGCCATGCTGCGCGACATAGCCCAGGAGCAGGGCAAGCAGCTCACGGTACAGATCCAGGGCGAGAGCCTGGAGCTGGATCGGCGCATTCTGCAAGGCCTGCGCGACCCGCTGATCCATCTGCTGCGCAATGCCATCGATCACGGCATAGAAGTGCCCGCCGAGCGGGAGGAAAACCACAAGCCAACCCGCGGCCGGATCCTGATCCAGGCCCGCTGCACCGAACAGGGCAAGGCCGAGATCCTGATCCAGGATGATGGCCGCGGCATAGACCGCCCAGCCCTGCAGGAGGCAGCCCTGCACGACGGCTATCTGACCGCGGAGCAGGTATCGCAGCTCACAGAGGAAGAGGCGCTGCAGCTGATTTTCCGCTCCGGGCTTTCGACCCGCCGCGAGGTGAGCAACCTCTCCGGCCGGGGTCTGGGCATGGCGATCGTGCAGGAGCAGATCGAAAAGCTCGGCGGCCACATCCGCGTCAGCAGCCAGTCCTCGCTGGGCACCCGCTTTGTACTGGAGTTACCGCTGGCGCTGGCCAGTTTTCGTGGCATCCAGATCCGAGTCGGCCAACGGCGTTTTGCCGTACCGACCCTGAGTACCCAGCGCGTACTGCGTCTGGACAGCGCGCAGATCCACTCCATCGAGGGGCGCCCCACCTTCAGCCTGGATCAGCGCACCGTGCCCATCGTCTCGCTGGCCGGGTTACTCGGCATCGCCGCCGATGCCCCGGCCGCCTCAGGCCTGCAGGATCTGCTGTTACTGGGGCAGGAGCAGGAGCCCATCGCCTTTGCCGTGGATGATGTGTTGGGTGAAGACGATTTGCTGGTCAAGCAGTTGGGGCCGCAACTGATCCGGGTGCGTCACATCGCCGGGGTGTCGGTACTCGGCGATGGCACTCTGCTGCCGCTGCTGAACACCCATGATCTGCTGAAATCGGCCCGGGGTGCCCCGAGCCAGCTCCCTGCGGTGATCGAGAGCGACCTACCCCGCGCCAGTACCGCCCACCGCATCCTGGTGGTCGATGATTCGATCACCTCGCGCACCCTGCTGAAGAACGTGCTTGAGTCCTATGGCTATGAGGTCAAGACCGCCTGTGATGGTCTCGACGCCTTGACCTTGTTGCAGAATGAAGTTTTTGATCTGGTCAGCTCGGACGTAGAGATGCCGAAGATGGATGGTTTCGAACTCACAGCACACCTGCGGGCCGACGAGCAATTCAGTCGTTTGCCGGTGGTGCTGGTGACCAGCCTGGAGTCTGTCGAAGATCGGCAGCGGGGTGTCGATGTAGGGGCCGATGCCTACATCGTCAAATCGAGTTTTGATCAGAGCAACTTGCTGGAGATCATCCGCAAGTTTCTCTGATCCTAAAGCCAGGAGTGAAGCATGATACGGGTTTTAATAGTCGATGACTCACCCACCTCGGCGCAGTTACTCAATGAACTTTTTCTGGCCGCCGGCGACTTCGAAGTGGTCGGCTGCGCCACCAGCGGCAGTGAAGCTCTGACGCTATGCGCCCGGCTGCAACCGGACATCGTCAGCATGGATGTGCTGATGTCGGATCTGGACGGCTTTGAGGTAACCCGTCAGATCATGGCCAGCACGCCCGTGCCCATCGTCATCGTCAGTGCTGAAGCCGACGACCAGCTCGGCAGCCTGAGCCATCGCGCCCAGGCGGCCGGTGCACTGGGGGCGCTCAGCAAACCCCGCGTCAGCACGGCCAGGGATCTGGCACACCATCGCGAGGAGCTGCTATTTACCTTTCGCGCCATGGCGGGCGTCAAGGTTGTACGGCGCCGTGCCAGTTCCGCAGCCCCCCGGCAAGTACTCACTCACCAGCCGCCCCGGGTCGTGGTGATCGGTGCCTCCACCGGCGGCCCGCAAGCATTGCAAAGCCTGCTCGAGCCACTGCCCGCCAGTTTTCCGCTCCCGATCCTGGTGGTGCAGCATATCGCCAACGGCTTTACCGATGGCTTCTGCCGCTGGCTCGGCCTGCGGCTGGCGCTGCCGGTGCAGCTCGCCCGCAGTGGCGAGCTACCTCAACCCGGCTGCATTTATGTCGCCCCGGAAGATCGCCACATGGGACTGGGGCCGGATCGCCGCATTCAGCTCGCTCATGCGCCATCGGAACATGGCGTCTGCCCATCGGTTTCCTTTTTATTTCGCTCGACCCACCAGCTCTATGGTGGCGCGGCGATTGGCATCTTGCTCAGCGGCATGGGCCGCGACGGTGCCGCCGAACTCAAGACCCTGCGCGATGCCGGAGCCTGCACCCTGGTGCAGGATGCTGACAGCAGTGTGGTCCATGGCATGCCCGGCGAAGCAGTTCGCCTGCAGGCAGCCAGCCAGATATTAGCCCCGGCCGCGATGGCCACAACGCTCTGCCAGCTGCTCGGTCAGCCGCAGCGTTACTGAATACGAGGAAACACCATGTTCTCGTCATGGCTCAACGAACACGAAACCCTCTCGGTGCTGATCGTCGAAGACAGTCAGACCCAGGCCAACCAGTTGCGCTACCTGCTGGAAAAACATGGCTTCGCCGTCCAGCAAGCCCTGCATGGCAAGGAAGCCATGGCCCTGCTGGAGCAGAGTGACCCCCATCTGGTGATCAGCGATATCCTGATGCCGGAGATGGATGGCTACGCCCTGTGCCACGCCATCCGCCAGCATCCCCGACATCACAATCTGCCGGTGGTGTTGCTGACTTCGCTCTCCAGCGCCCGCGATATTCTGCTGGCGCTCGAGTGCAAGGCGGACCATTTCATCACCAAGCCCTACAACGAAGCCTATCTGCTGTCGCGGATGGCCAGCATTCTGGAAACCATGCGCCAACGGCGCCAGGGTCTGCTGCCGGATCATACGGAGTCGGATATTTTCTTTCAGGGTGAGTGGTTCCATATCAACACGGATCGGCAACGGATCCTGGATCTGCTGATGGCGACTTACGAAGCCATGGTGCTGCGCAATGACGACTTGATTACCACCCAGCACGAGCTCAGCGAGCTCAATGGCCAGTTACAGTTGGCCGTGGCCGAAGCCAACGACGCCCACCAGCAGAGCCAGCAGATCCTGGCCGAGCTCTCGGCACGGGATCGCGCCATTCGCCAGACCAATGAGGAGCTGCGCCTGGTGCACGGCATAGAGTCATTGGTCAACCAGAGCCGGGATCCCGGCGCCCTGTGCCAGCTGGTCTGTGATCGTCTGAATCAGTCCGCCCTGTTTGGCATCATGGGCGGTGTGCATATCCGCTTGCTCAACGAGCATGAGCGCAATACCGGTCAATTGGCCAATCATCATTGCCAACCCTGTTTCAGCGTACGTCATCTGCAACTGCTGACGGGCCCCATCGCCTCGGAATGCGAACCGGGCGCGGCCCCGGCAGGCCGCATGGTGATCCCGCTGCTGGCACAACTGCAGCCCATAGGTCTGCTGTGCGCCCAGACCCGGATTGGCCTGCAGCTGGATCCACAGCAACGGGAGCTGCTGGAGTCGCTGGGGCGGCAGATCGGCATGGCCCTGGAGAATATCCGGCTGTTCGAAGAGACCCGGGTGCTGTCGCTGCATGATCCACTCACCGGCTTGGCCAACCGACGTCACCTGGATATCGCCTATAGCAATCTCAAGGCCCGTACCACCCGCAGCCAGCAACCCTTTGGCCTGATCCTGCTGGATATCGACCACTTCAAGCGCTTCAACGATACCTACGGTCATCCGGAAGGGGATCAACTGTTGATCCGGGTCGCCGAACAGTTACGGCAGTGCCTGCGCAGTACCGATCTGGCGGTGCGCTTCGGCGGTGAGGAATTTATGTTACTGGTCGCCGACAGCCAGACCGAGCAGCTGTTCGCCCTGGCCGACCGCATCCGCAACTTGTTGCAACAGGATCTGGCGATCACGGCCAGCTTTGGCCTGGCCTGCTATCAGCCTGATGAGACATTGAGCCAGATGACAGAACGCGCCGACGAAGCTCTGTATCGCGCCAAACATGCCGGACGCAATCGGGTCATGCTGGCCCAGGGCGAGGTCATTCGCTAACCGCTCCAGGTTCCGCCAGCGACAAGGCGGAGCCTGAACGGTCGGCAGGACGATCATCCGGACTCTTGGCAAAGGCCGCCAGCAGATAATCGATCCAGATCCTCACCCGGGCCGGCACCTGCTGGCGGGCGCCATAGTACAACCAGACAGTGCGTGGCGCGGGCCACTGCTCGGGTAAAATCGCCACCAGTTCCCCAGACTCCAGCTGTCCGGTCACATGCCAGCGGCCGAGTGTCGCTATCCCCTGATCCGCCAACAGCAATTCGCGCAAGGCATCAATGCTGGACACGCTGACATTCCCCTGGGGCTCCACCTGATAATCCACTCCGGCATGTTGAAACCGCCAGGGCACTTTACGACCCGAGCCCAAGGCTCGAAATGCCAGGCAGTTATGCTGCGCCAACTCGTCGAGTCTCGCCGGAAAGCCATGCCGCGCCAGATATGCAGGCGTCGCCACTGTAGCCAACTGCATCGAGTAGAGAGGACGGGCGACCAGACGACTATCCTGATTCACCCGATTGCCGACACCGACATCAAAGCCTTCGGCAATCAGATCCACCACCCGATCCTCGAAACGGATATCCAGCTCGATCTGCGGATAACGGGCCATAAAATCCGGCAACAGCGGCACTATAAAGTGTCGTCCGAAGGAGTCCGGCACATTGATCCGCAACAATCCTGAAGGCACAGTGCTGCGCTCCTTCAAGCGCTCCAGCACCTCGCCGATCTGGCTACTGGCCGGTTGCGCCACCAGCTGCAACTCCCGCCCTTCATCCGTCAGCTGCAACGAGCGAGTGGTGCGATGAAACAGCCGGATCCCCAGCTGTTTTTCCAGTTGCTGCACACTCTTGCTAACAGCCGCCGCAGAAACCCCCAGTTGCCGGGCAGCGGCAGAAAAGCTGCTCAACTCGGCAACCACCAGAAACGATGACAATTGACCGGGGATTGGCAGGCTCATCGACATATCCTTTTCATCAGCATGCCGCATTATTAACTTCTGGTTGAATCTATTACAACAATTCAACGACTACTGGTTATCAAACAATCTGGCACACTAGCCCCATGCCCCGGACGCTTCACGTCGGGTTTTATGCGTAGGCCAGACAAGTGTCGGCGCGCCGCTCATCTTTCGGAGTCCTTATGACCAATGCCACCCTTGAACTTCTCGAACAACGCCGTTCGGTGCGAAATTTTACCGGCGAATCCATCCCGGATGCAGACTTGCAGGCCATTCTCAAGGCCGCGCAGCAAGCCCCCACATCGGTGAACGGCCAACAAACCTCATTGGTAGTCGTCCGTGACAAAGCGACGATCCAGAAAATTGCCGATATCGCTGGCGGCCAGCCCCAAGTAGCCAGCGCCGATGTCTTTATCGCCGTGGTCGTCGATTTCCAGCGTCCGGCCGAAGCCGTACGGTTGGCCGGTGAAACTCAGGTCATCGAACAATCAGCCGAAGGGATCCTGGCGGGAACCATAGACGCAGGGATCATGTTGCAAGCGATCCAGACCGCCGCCAGTGCTCTGGGTTATGGCTCCACGGCGATCGGCGGCATCCGTCGCAATCCACAAGCCATGATCGAACTGTTGGGGCTGCCGGAGAAGACCTTCCCCATAGTGGGCTCCACCCTTGGGATCGCCGATCCGGCACTGCAGGCCGCAGTGAAACCCCGAGTGCCGTTAGCCAGTTTTGCCATGCCAGAACGCTATGATCTGGCGGCAGTGAAACAGGGTGTTGCCGAGTATGACGCCCAGCTACGGCAGTGGTGGGATGCCCAGGGTCTGAATCAGATGCCCTCCTATGCAGCCTCCACCGCGGGTTATTACAAGAGCGTCTATTTCCCGACCATTGCCACCGATCTGCAACGCCAGGGGTTTGTGTTCCAGGATGCATAAGTCGCCAGCCTGAGCATGAATTCATCATGACAAGGGGGCCCTGATGGCCCCCTTGTCATTGGTCAACCTGAATCAACAACGCGCGACGCCACTCCCGCCTAGCGGTGAGGATCCCGGTACCACAGCAGGGCCAGAGCCGCGGCAGCCAGCAGGCAGGGATATAAGAAGAGCCGGGGTAACTGGGCTCCCAGTACCGCTTCCAGCAGATTGCCCAGCACAGCAAACAGCATACCCGCCAGCAGCAGTACATAAATCGCCCGGGTCTGGGGCCCCTTGCGCTGGGGATGCCACCACCAGCCCCGGCTCATCATCAACGGCAGGGCTATGACTCCCAGCAGCAACAGGTGCATCACCGGCGTCAACCGGTTGCTGAGTAGCACCTCAACCCACCCCCAGACCATCAAGGCGGCGATGGCCCCTATGGCCAGCCACCACCAGATAGAGGGCAACGACTCGGTTGCCGTGGTGCTGTAGTGGTGAGTGGCCGGTTTGTGAGCTCGGCCCCGGGCCGAGGCGGTGGAAGAGTGTGACCCCATGATTCAACTCCTGTTGCCAGACAGGTCTCCATGCTAACCGACTGTCGCGACCCGGCGTTTGAAGCACGACACAGTTTCCTCCGTGTCCGGTTTGTCACCCCGTTTAAACAAGGTTCATCTTGCAACACAGATTGCTGCAACATCAGCGCTTAAATCTTGTTATTCTTGTCTGCAGTTAAAAATCAACGAGGTTTTTCTTTCCACCCCAGGCTGTTTTTTCGTGCAGCCCATCGACCTGAGGTGAGCTATGCCCCATTCCCTTCCCCTGATCACCACGCTGGTGGGATCACTCGTTCTGGCCTTTATCTTCGGCATGCTGGCTCATCGCCTACGACTATCGCCCATGGTGGGTTACCTGATTGCCGGAGTACTCTGCGGTCCCTTCACTCCAGGCTATGTCGCCGATGGCGAAATAGCGCCCGAGCTGGCTGAACTCGGGGTGATCCTGCTGATGTTTGGCGTCGGGCTGCACTTTTCACTCCAGGATCTGATGGCCGTCAAACGCATTGCCGTACCCGGCGCTATTGGTCAGATTGCCATCGCCACCCTGCTGGGGGTCGGTTTGGCCAGTCTGCTCGGCTGGCCCCTGCTGGCGGCCAGCGTCTTCGGCCTCTCCTTGTCGGTGGCCAGTACCGTGGTACTGCTGCGTGCCCTGGAGGCGCGCAACATGCTGGAGTCGCCGGAGGGTAAGATTGCGGTAGGCTGGCTGATTGTCGAGGATCTGGTGATGGTCTTGGCACTGGTCCTGCTGCCGTTGCTGGCCAATCTGACCGGCGATGAGGCTCAATCCCCGACCCTGTCCCATCTGCTCGGCGAGGTGCTGCTGACGCTGGGCAAGGTCGCCACCTTTATCATCCTGATGATAGTGGTGGGTCGTCGCCTGATCCCCTGGATACTGGCGCGCAGCGCTGCCACCGGCTCGCGGGAACTGTTCACCCTCGCCGTGCTGGCCATAGCCCTGGGGATCGCCTTCGGTGCCGTGAAGCTGTTTGATGTCTCCTTTGCTCTGGGCGCCTTCTTTGCCGGCATAGTCCTCAACGGCTCCGAGCTCAGCCACAAGGCGGCCAATGATTCGCTGCCGCTGCGCGATGCCTTTGCGGTGCTATTTTTTGTCTCGGTGGGCATGCTGTTCAATCCGGCCATACTGCTCTCCAATCCGCTGGCCGTCATCGCCACCTTACTGATCATAGTGCTGGGTAAATCCCTCGCTGCCTACGGCATAGTGCGGCTGTTCGGCCATGATCGCCGCACCGCCCTGACCATCTCCGCCAGCCTGGCGCAGATTGGTGAATTCTCCTTTATCTTGCTGGGGCTAGGTATCACCCTGGAGCTGCTGCCCACCCAGGCACGGGACATAGTGCTGGCGGGCGCCATTCTCTCCATCCTGATCAATCCGTTTCTGTTTGCCTGGCTGGATCGCCGCGCCAGCCAACCCCAGGAGCCGGACACCACGACCAGCGATACCCTGGGGCCACCCGGCCCCGAAGCCATGCCGGAGGTGGATATTCCGCTGCAGTCGAACGACCATGTGATCCTGGTCGGCGGCGGCCGGATCGGCAGCCTGGTCGCCCAACGCCTGCAGCAGAACGAGATCCCGCTGGTCATCGTCGAGCTGGATGCCCAGCAAACCGGACGCCTGCGGGCTCAGGGGCATACCGTCATCCGCGGCAATGCGGTGTTACCGGACACCCTGAACCAGGCAGGAATTGGCCAGGCGAGAGCCCTGATTGTGGCCATCCCCAACAGCTTCGAGGCGGGTGAGATCATCGCCAGCCAACGGGCTGGCAACTCGTTGCCCATACTGGCCTGCGCCTATCTGGGTGAAGAGGTAGCCTGGCTGGAGAAGCAGGGTGCCAGTCAGGTGGTCAATGGCGCCGCCGAGATTGCTAGCCGGCTGATCAGTCTGCTCCCCGTGGCAACTCCCGATTCGACGCCGGATTCGACACCGGACGATAGCCCTCGGGCGGCATAAAAAATCGCCCACCGCCTCGGGCGCGGCAGAATCACATTGACAAGCATTGGCTGAAACGGGTTTAATGCGCGCCACGCCCGGATAGCTCAGTCGGTAGAGCAGCGGATTGAAAATCCGCGTGTCCTTGGTTCGATTCCGAGTCCGGGCACCACATACAAAAAAGGCCTCACAGCAATGTGAGGCCTTTTTGCTATGGGCGCCGGGTCGAAATCTGGCTGGCTTCGATCGAGCCAGCAAAGCGAAAATAATCGCAGACTAAAGCCACTCAACTGGCAACATCTGCTGCTCCGGTCTGAACTGTTATTAAATCGGTCAAGGCCCCGAAGATGAGCACTAGGGCCAAGTCCATTGTTTTATATATGTAGTTTGAATAGCTTTCCAAACATTCTCTTCCCACTCGCGGTAATAGCAACCTCCCTAAACCCAATATTTTTTGTTAACCATCCTTTTTGTTCACAATGAGTCAAAAAGGCAGCTCCTGCCTCACCGCCAAGATGAAAGCGCCGTTCACTCCAGTCAAGGCAACCGCAACATTCTTTACGTCGAGAATTTGGATTAATCGAAATGCCTAACTCCATAAATTGTTTTTTTCCTAATGGCATCATCGATACTCCATCTGGAGTCATCCAGCCTTCAGAAATCATAAAATCATAGATATTGACAGCAACCTCACCTGCTAAATGATCATAACAAGTCCGAGCAATTCGTAATGAGGAAGGAGTACTGATTCTAGCTGATGATGTTGAACGCCATGATATGCCCATCATATTTTCAATAAGCCCAGCAATATCTGTTCCTGTCAGACGGTAATAGCGATGACGTCCCTGCGATAGGCAGGTAATCAGGCCCTCATTGACCAGTCGAGAAAGATGTGCGCTGGCAGTTGATGCCGCTATATCTGCGACCACGCTTAACTCAGTCGCAGTCCATGCGCGTCCATCCATCAACGAGCAGAGCATTTTTATGCGGGAAAGATCCGACATGGCAGCCGCCAAAGCTGCCATTGTGCGTTCTAAGTCATCAGAACTATCTGTTGAATTATTATTTTTTAACATTTTACTCAGGCACCGCAGCCCATTTCGCTGTCGCTTTAGCGGCAAGAGTATCATGGTCGGTCACAAGGATCAGGTGGTTTGCATGGTCGCTGTATTGGCACAGTATATTAATACCATTTTCAGCCAGTGCTGAGGCTATTTCTCCCAACTCTCCGGGCCGCTCTTGCTTCAGTTTTCGGATTAATGGGCTGCATACTCTTTCAACCATAAATCCAGCTTTTTCAAGCACAGTTTTGGCCACATCACCATTCTCAACAAGAAAGTGAGCATGTGCTTTGTCAGCGACAGTAAATACTCCCCCTCCCTCAAGACCAATACCATTCATCCCTAAAACGGTCCCAAGTGTCGCTAGTTCACCTGGGGCATTATTCAAAATGACATGGATATCATACATCTGTCTTACCTCTGTTTTCTGATGAATAGTCTCTGAGCACATGGGCAATGCGAATACGATAAAAGGAAAATATATTTTTTTGCCCTTCTGCCTGCGCAGCCTTATGTAGCACATTTTTTTTCCAGAGCAATACGGCCTCCTCATCTCGCCACCAAGACAATGATAATATTTTTCCGGAAACAGTCAGACTCTGAAAGCGCTCTATATCAACAAAGCCATCAATATCGGCTAGTAACGGTTTCAATTCAGCAGCAAGCTGTAAATAACGAGCTTGTTGTGTTGGGACAACATCGGCTTCAAAAAGCACTGCAATCACATTATTACCCTCTCAGTATTAGATACTGATGCAACTCTACTGTGTTCAATACCAAACACTTCGGTGGCGGGCGAAATATGGATACTGCCTCCTTATACACACATACATTTCTTAGACACATAACTCCCTAGCCAACTAAGGCCAGGGAGTAACCAGCTGTGCCATTGCCTCGTTAGGCAGTCACATCCATCAAGGTCATCGCAGCAAAGCGGCTGACTTCTTCAAGTAATCCATTCACAAGGAAAATCATCATGACTAAAGCCACTTAACCGGCAGCGTCGACTGCTCCGGTCTGGACTGTTATTAAATCAGCCAAGCCCCCGAAGATCAGGGTGACAGCATGAGTGCGTGTTATTTGCCCCCCCCTTGGTTACTCTCCCATGTTGAATGAGATAAGCGGTGAAAGATGTTCAACTTACCTTCAATTGCTGAGTTTTAAATGAACTGTTTTCGCTCATAAAAAATTCGTGCTCTCACGCTGGGGCGCCTCTGGTTGTAAAACTGGATCCAGTCGCTCATCACTCGGCTGGCATGTTGTAATGTTTCGAACTTCTGCCGGTGCGCGCATTGCTCTTTCAGTGTTCGGATCACACGCTCAACCATGCCGTTTTGCTCTGGCATGTAGGGCGTAATCAGAGTGGCGTCACTGTATCGACGGTATGTTGAAACACATAAGGATCAGAGAGCAGTTCGAACTGTTCGTCATCCGGGTAAGTGACTGCAACGTGATAGCTTTCTCCGGCAAATGCTTTAACCGCATTGATATCTTCCCAGTAGGTGGCTAGAAAGAAGTGCTCCCATGTACCCTGTGTTTCCCTGCGAACAAATGCTCCACAGTTTCCGCCAATACTCTTGGCATGATCGATACCGGTTTTCTGCAGGTGTTTTGCAAATCCGTCTGCGTGCTCAAGTGGCACACAACCATGCCATGTTCGAACAATCATAGTAACTCCCCAGTGTTGGTTGTTTATCGAATAGATGGTAGCGAGTCTGCTGATGTCATTACCACAAGTAATTAGTTCGGCGTGCTTTCGCTAACCAAACGAACGGCTAATGAAAAACCACTCGAGTGTGCATCGACATAACCATGCAACAGATCGATGTAATAATAAAAGTTCTGAATATCCTCAACTTGCGTTGAGCTCCAATATGGAGCTGAGTTTTCTCCCATGTCACGTATATCTGAAAGGGTATGTTTAGTCGGCTCACCAGTACAGGGATTAGTGAGTAATGAATAAAGTTCATCAATGGTGGGGAGGCGCCAGTGCTCCTCGCTTTTTATTGCTGTTTGAGTTGCCTCTGCTTGCGTCATGAGAATGGGTTCACCAATACAGACTTTTCCATTCCACATCATGCCTTCACTACAGCGGCGCCAAGTGAGATTGGTTTGATGATCTATCATTTTCTCATTATGAAAGGTAAAGCGCTTTGCCTCAGCAATACAGGATGCTGGAGCTGCAAATAAATTAAAGGATAATAATAATGGTAGGATTAACAATGTTTTCATAGACTATTCCCGCATCTATGGTAATTGACGTGAAAATATATGGCCGCATCGCTTTGATTTATATGAACGGGCCTGAGATTGACTATTTAACACAAGAATCACTGTTTATTATAAGCCCCCTTTCTTAATGGGGGGGGAGAGCTTGTGAAGCATAAATTTTTTAGTCGCAACTCCTAATTTAACGAGATTGAATCTCTCGTTACGAGAGCGATAACTATCAGCTATCAGATTTATTTGATTGAATATATTCATCGACTGATTAATCGATACCGGGGGGCAAACCATCATAATTTAATTTAGACAAGGGAGATACATTCATAAAGCCCGATAGTGAGGTAGATTCGTCAAAATTGATGTGACCACTGCGCAGCAACTGATTAATGGTTTTTTGAAACTCTACTGGAGTGATATGAGTCAGGTCGCGCATCGCCGCTAAAGATGAATTTTTTAGCCTCTGTTTCTGCATGCTGCCGAGCACATTGGCAAACGAAGTCTCAGGATTGGATGAAGTATTGTTGGTTATACTGCCGGACTGTAAATATTGTTTGCTTATTTCAGGTATTATGCGTGATGACATTACTGATTCCTTCAGAAGTAGCAATAGATGGTAGCCGTTATCAGTTGATGGCGCCCCACAGCAGATCCAGTTTGGGTAACGAGCCGGAAAGTGAGCTGGTCAAATAGGTGTAGCTATAGGCCAATTTGATCTGGTGCTCATCTTTAAGGTGATACTCCCAGGTGCTTTTATCGGTCAGGTCAAACCGCTTGGGCGAAGCACTTATCAGACCACTGGTCGGTCGCCGGTC
Source organism: Enterobacterales bacterium (assembly GCA_038247115.1). Classification (GTDB taxonomy): domain Bacteria; phylum Pseudomonadota; class Gammaproteobacteria; order Enterobacterales; family Aeromonadaceae; genus Pseudaeromonas. The sequence continues at coordinate 13,981 of JBBRVG010000024.1, forward strand.
GTTGAGGATCAACTGCTTGGCAAGTTGGGTTGCAGCTTGGCGGGCCTGTTGCTCAAAGCCGTTGCGTTGCAGCAGAAAAATGGCTTGGGCATGGGTAATGGCATGCACCTTTTCACCGCTAAAGAAATAGCCGTCAGCATCCAGAAATACATCCTGGGTACTTTTTTGTACCGCTAGCATGCAGAGGTGCTCGATATCGACCAGCTTAATCTGTGGCTCGAAAGCTCGGTAATCGTCGATGCCGTAGTAGCGTGACCATTTATCGTCGGCGCAGTTTCGGATTAATCGTGCGATATTCTCGATCTGCATTTTGCTAGCTGTGATGCCGCCATTAATCACAGCATCAAGAAACAGCGAGCCATAGATAATGCCGTGACCGGAACGGCTCAGTTGCTGGCTATTCAGTTCAATGGCATCAATCACAGGCGTGTAATCGTAACTGATGGAGCTGTCATCCACGCAAGCGAAGAAGGGCTGGTACCGCTCGAGCTGCCGCTGCAGGCACAACGAAAGAGCACTTGCCACCTCTGGACTTAATTGCCCACTGCGTAGCAATCCTGCACCGGCCAGCAGCGAAGCGCCGATATGGCCGTTAAACCAATTATTCTTATCAAGCGCGACCACGCTGGTCATGGCTGTGATGCCCTGTGCTACAAATGCCCTCGTCATGTTGTCTACTCCTTTGCATATCATCATTCACATCCTGCTGGCTAATACAGTGTTAGCGGCGCCGCAGCGGCAATTTCATCAGCACCAGTGACAGCAGGATCAGGGCAATGCCGGACCACTGCATCGGGCCAAGCGTTTCACCCACCAGTAAGACCCCCAGACTCACTGCCACAATCGGGTTGGTCAGGGCCAGCATACTCATCACCTGCGCGCCCAGGCGCCGCAATCCCCACAGCCAAGCCCAGTAGGCTAGCGCCGTGTTGACCAACACCAGATATGCCAGTCCCGGCAGGGCATGAGCCGTGGGCAGCGGCATCGGGCCGGCCAGCGTCCAGGCAATCGGGATCAGCATCAAGCCACCTAGCAGCAGTTGCCAACCGGTGAGGGAGAGCAGGTCACCGACGCTCCAGCTTTGCATCCAGCGCGCCGAGAGCCCGATCAGCAGCGCTGCCCCAAGCGCGGCGGCCACGCCAACCGGATCGAGACGCGCCGAGGGGTTAAGCAGCAGCAACACTCCGCACGAACCGAGCAAGGCCAGCAGCAGCCAGCGCAGTGTCGGTCGCGCACCATCGATCAACCAGGCAAGCAGCAACAAGATGAGTGGCAAAGTGGCGCCCAACGTGCCAGCCACCGCTCCTGGGAGCCGATAGGCGCCGATAAAGAGCAGGGTAAAAAAAGCGGCAATATTGCAAAAAGCCAGCAGCAACAACTTACGCCACGCCAGATCCGGCAGTCGCGGTCGCAGCAGCACCAACAACAGACCAGCCGGCAATGCCCGCCAGCAGGCCACCCAGAAAGGAGAGAGACCTTCCAAGCTGAGGCTGACCAGTGCGTAGGTGCTGCCCCAGGTGAGCGGGGCTATCAGGGCGATCAGGTATGGCATATGTCTCTTTGTGAAGTATCTTTGCATGAAGATAAATTAACGTGAAACTGGTATATCATCAAGTATCTTTTTATCAAGACATGTGGGTAGCGCCGTGAACGATAACTCTGACCCATCGGCACGAGACCACGTAGATGCCCTGCTGACTCAATGGGAGCGAGAGCGCCCGGATCTGGACTGTTGGCCGATGGCGATATTTGGTCGTATGAGTCGGATGGCCGCACTGGCTGGCCGGGAGATCGATGAGACGCTCAAAGATCAGGGATTGGCGAGCGGGGAGTTTGACGTGCTGGCGACCTTGCGCCGGGCGGCTGAGCCCTTGACGCCAACGACACTCTATCAAAGCACCATGCTTACATCAGGGGCCATGACGGCGCGTCTCGACAGGCTCGAGCGGCAAGGCTGGATTGCCCGTCAGCCGTCACCAACCGATCGGCGCAGTCTCTTGGTGGCGTTGACACCGGAGGGGAAAGCCAAGATCGATCAGGCGCTGGAGGCCCACGTCAGCAATGAGTGGGCACTGCTGGAGCCATTGAACTCTGCCGAGCAGCAACAACTGGCTGCGCTGCTGCGCCGCTGGCTGTTGGCTCACGAGGAGTGAGCGCCTAATCGGCATAGGGGGCAGTCATCGTTGACTGCGCCCCTGCCACACCACCCGGCATGCGGCTCCGCACCGGGCGGATAGGGCAGTTGGTGCTGTCCATGGCCTCGTTCTCCGGTCAAGCCACAGAGGAAGTCTGGAAGATGGGTCGCTGCTGAATAACCATTGACAGAACAGATGCCGCACTAGTGTCGTAGCCAGCCAGCTCGAGCTCCTCCCCTTCCACGACCCTCCCAGAACGGTTCAACACAAAATAAACATTTTGTTGATCTTTCAACTTCGTGTTGATAATTTGCCGCTATTCTCCCTGCGCGATCCGCCCATCAGTCGAGTCCCACAGCATGCCCAACAGCCATCCAATCCCCGAAGCCGAGCGTCTTGCCCTGAATGCCGAGCGGCAACTGGTGTTCACCATCTTGAGCAGCGTGGTGAAGACAGTCGGCAGTATCATCGGCAAGAATACCGAAGTGGTCTTGCACGATCTGACGAACCCGGCGCACTCGGTGGTCGCAATCGCCAATGGTCATATCACAGGGCGCGTCATCGGCAGCCCTGTGCTGGCAGGACCCAGCCAGGATCTGGGCTTCAATGCCGTGGTCCAGACCCCGGGGGAAGCCACCAGCCCGGATCCCGTGGTGCTGGAGAACCCTGTAGTACTAGAGAATTATCAAACCCGACTCGCCTCGGGGGCGGTACTGCACAGCGCAACGGCTATCTATCGGGATAGTCGTGGCACCCCCTTTGCCGGGTTTTGCATCAATGCGGATCTCAGCGGTCTGCACGCGGCACGCGCCTGTCTCGACCAGCTGCTCGGCACCAGCAGCACCTCCGAGGTCAAGACCATCGAGCAGCCGGATATGGAGTTACTGATGGCCGAGATTATCCAGTCCGCACTCAGCACCACCGCCTCCAGCAATAGCGCCATGAAAAAACAGGCGAAGCTTGACGCCGTACGCCAGATGCATGAAAGGGGCATGTTCATCGTCAAGGGCGGGATTGAAAAGGCCGCCGCCGCCCTCGGCGTCAGCCGCTACACCATTTACAACTATCTGGATGAGATCAAATCGACACCGACCACCCGGACGGCCGAGCGGTAACCACGCCGCTCGGCAAAGAACACCCAGATCACCGCCCCACTAACCCAGCAAGATCCAAACCCGCATGAGCCAATCCAGCAAGAGCCAACACATTATCCGCTACCCCACTGAACTACCCTTCCCGTTTGCCAAAGCGGTCGCGGCCAATGGTTTTTTGTTTCTCTCGGGCCAGGTCGCGATGGATGACAGTGGTAACCCGCAGTTCGGGGATGTACCCACCCAAACCCGCCTGATCCTGAACAATCTGCAACGAACGCTGATCGCCTGCGGCGGAGCCTGGGAGCAGGTGGTGAAAGTCACGGTCTGGCTCTCGGATATGGCCCATTTCGCCGCGTTCAATCAGGAGTACCAGCGCCATTTCCCGGCAGGATTTCCGGCTCGCTCCGTGGTCAGTTGCCAGCTGGCGTTTGGACTGGACGTCGAGATTGAGCTGCAAGCCTGTACCCATCAATCATCACCATCACCCCGGAGCCATGCCGATGCCTCTGCACATTGAAACCCCATATGTTGAATCTCGCGCCTTGAGTGAGCGCAGCGGACGCTCCATCTGGCTGAAATTCGAATCCGCACAACCCTCCGGCTCGTTCAAGCTGCGCGGTATCGGCCATGCCTGCGAGACCTATTTTGCGCGGGGTGCCCAGCGCTTTATTTCATCATCAGGCGGCAATGCAGGCCTTGCCGTGGCGTACGCCGGACGGCAACTGGCCGTCCCGGTGATCGTGGTGGTTCCTGAAACCACTCCAGATCGTGCTAGGGAGTTATTGAGGTTGGAGCAGGCCGAGGTGATCGTTCACGGCGCCTCCTGGCAGGAAGCCAATGCCTATGCCCAATCGTTACTGGGCGCGGGCGATGCGTTTCTGCATCCCTTTGATGATCCGCTGTTATGGCAGGGGCATGCTTCCATGATCGATGAAATGGCGCGTCATGGTCATAAACCCGATGCGGTTGTGCTCTCGGTCGGAGGCGGCGGCTTACTCTGTGGTGTGGTGGAGGGCTTGCATCGCAACGGCTGGCAAGATATCCCCGTGCTCGCCGTCGAGACCGAAGGCACCGCCTCGCTGCATGCCGCGCTACAGGCCGGTCATCCGGTGGAGCTGGCCGCGGTGCGCGGTGTGGCCACCTCGTTAGGCGCAAGACGGGTCTGTGATCAGGCGCTGACGTGGGCTCATTCCCATCCGATCCACTCCCTGCTGGTCTCGGATCCCGCGGCGCTGGGAGCTTGTGAACAGTTCCTTTCCGATCATCGTGTGCTGGTCGAGCCCGCCTGCGGTGCGGCCCTGTCGGTGGTGTACGATGGGCACCCAGTGCTGGATGCCTATTCGTCGCTCGCCATCATCGTCTGTGGCGGCGCCACCACCACGATCGATCAGATCCGGCAATGGGCAGCGGCCGGTTAGTCGGTCGCGCCCAGTAAACCTTCGCGTATCCAGGGTCCGATTCCGCTTCCAGACCCCGATTCCCATGCTAAACAGAGGGCCAAAAAGCGGGCGACGTGGCAGTGGCAACGGGTTATAACAGGGGCTGTTTTCCCTACCCGCAGGAGCCATTGTCATGTTCAGTCACGTTATGCTCGGGGCCAACGATATCGAGCAATCCAAACAATTTTACGATGCCATTTTGGGGACCCTGGGCCATGCTCCCGGTGTGCTGGATCCCAAGGGACGCTACTTTTACCTTACTTCTACCGGCGTCTTTGCCATCACCAAGCCCATAGATGGTAACCCGGCCAGCAAGGGCAATGGCAGCACCATAGGCTTTAACGCCAAGAGCGTCGAGGAGGTGGAAGCCTGGCATGCCGCCGGTATCGCCCATGGCGGGGTGAGCTGTGAAAATCCGCCCGGAGTCCGTCAAGGCACCATAGGCGACCTGTATCTGGCTTATCTGCTGGATCCGGCCGGCAACAAGATCTGCGCCCTGCATCGTCTGTAACTCTCATCCCCAAAACAGCATTCCAAAAAAAGGACACCGATCCAGCAACGGAGGGGTGTCCTTTTTGCCTTCTTGGTTTAAAAGCCCTCTTCGATGCTCACCAGAACACGCCACCTTGATTGCCGATCGCCTATTAATCCCTTAGCCCGAGACGTCTGGCGAGTCGGTGCAGGTTGCCGCTGTCCATCTGCAGAGCCCGGGCGGTAGCCGCCCAGTTGCCCTCCTCGGCGGCGAGCGTCTGCTCGATCAGCCGGATCTGGAACGCATCGGTGGCGGCGCGCAGCCCCAGACCGGCCGCCATGGGTGCAGGAACCTCCTCGGCGCTGGGGCGACTGGCGGCGGCAGCGGGTGCGGATGTTGCCAGATTGAAGTGGTGGCAGCCCAGCGTCGGCGCCTGGCTGCCTTGCTCGGCTCGGGCCAGCACAGCAGCTCTGTGAATCGCATGCTCCAGCTCGCGCACATTGCCCGGCCAGTCGTAGCGGCCGAGCAGTTGCAGTGCCTGGGGCTGGATGCCGAGGCGATCCAGACCCAGACTGACCCGGCAGCGTTCGCAAAAATAGCCCGCCAGCAGTGGTATGTCGTCAGGACGCTCGCGCAGCGCCGGGGCGTGGATTGGAAACACACTCAGCCGGTGGTAGAGATCGGCGCGAAATTGTCCCTCCACCACCGCCTGTTTCAGATCCCGGTTGGTGGCGGCCAGAATGCGCACATTCACCTTGAGCGGCGTGTCATCGCCGATCCGCTGCAGATCGCCATATTGCAACACCCGTAGCAGCTTGGCTTGCAACGGCAGAGACAACTCGCCGATCTCGTCCAAAAACAGGGTGCCCTTGTCGGCCAGCTCGAACTTGCCCGCCCGGTTGTGAATGGCACCGGTGAAGGCGCCCTTCACATGCCCGAACAGTTCACTCTCCGCCACCGATTCCGGCAGAGCCGCGCAGTTGAGATAGACCAGAGGTTGCGCCGCCCGTGGCGAGCCCTGGTGCACCGCCTTGGCGACCAGCTCCTTACCCACGCCGGTCTCGCCCAGGATCAACACGTTGAGCTCCGAGCTGGCGACCACGGCGATTTCATGGCGCAGCTGGGCCATGGCCGGTGAGTGGCCGATCATCTCCGGCTGCCCGGGCCCGGTCTGGGTCGAGGGAGCCAGCGGCTCGCTGCTCTGGCGGGCGAGCCGCTCCAGCAGCAGGGCATTGCTGAGAGCGGCGGCCGCCAGAGCCCCCACCAGCCGCAACTCCTCATCACTGATGCCGTCGAACTGGGTGGGGTTCATACCGTCTATGGTCAGGGCGCCAATCAGCGTCTGATCAGAAAACAGTGGCAGGCCGACGCAGGCATGCACCTTGAAGTCGCTATGATCCGGGATCAGGCCGTCATAGGGATCCGGCAAGTGGCTATCGGCGGGGAAGCGCACCACATCCCCCGCCCGGGCGATCGCCTCCATGCGCGGATGATCCGCCAGCCGGAAGCGGCGACCGAGCACATCCTGCATCAGACCATCGATGGCCAGCGGGATGAACTGCCCGCCCTCATAACGCAGCAGGGCCGAGGCATCGGAGCACAACAAGCGGCGCACGCTCTGGATCAGCCGGTGAAATCTGTCCTGATGGGAGATACCCAGTTGCAGATCGAGGGCGATGCGCGCCAGGCTCTCAGTCGAAATCATGATAATTGTCCAAATGACAGTGCCTTTGTGTTTTTGACTATAAACGTCAATTGTCATAACGACAATGATGGAATGGTGAGTTGATTAAAAACAATGAGTTACAGATTGGCACGTCAACTGCAGTAGTAGCGTCAGTCACCTATTCGCTATTGCATTCTGAGGAACCTATTCATGGCCATTCACGTCAAAAACAACATTCACTGGGTCGGGCAACGGGATTGGGAAGTCCGCGACTTTCATGGTACCGAGTACAAGACCCTGAAAGGCACCAGCTACAACAGCTACCTGATCCGCGAAGGCAAGAATGTGCTGATCGATACCGTGGATCACAAGTTCAGCCGCGAGTTCGTGCAGAACCTGGCGGCCGAGATCGATTTGGCCAGCATCGATTATGTGGTGATCAATCACGCCGAAGAGGATCACGCCGGTGCCCTGACCGAGCTGATGGCCCGCATCCCGGGAACCCCCATCTACTGCACCCACAACGCCATCGACTCCATCACAGGTCACCATCACCATCCGGAGTGGAATTTCCACCCGGTCAAGACCGGCGACAGCCTGGATATCGGTAACGGCAAGCAGTTGGTGTTTATCGAGACACCCATGCTGCACTGGCCCGACAGCATGATGACTTACATGACCGAGGATGCGGTGCTCTTCTCCAACGACGCCTTCGGCCAACACTACTGCGACGAGCGACTGTTCAACGACGAAGTAGATCAGACCGAGTTGATGGAGCAGTGCCTGCGCTACTACGCCAATATCCTCACCCCCTTCAGTCCGCTGGTGACCGCCAAGATCAAAGAGGTGCTGGGCTTTAACCTGCCGGTGAGCATGGTCGCCACCTCCCACGGCATCGTCTGGCGCGACAATCCGACCCAGATCATTCTCAAATACCTGGAGTGGGCCGAGCAGTATCAGGAAGATCGCATCACCCTCTTCTACGACTCCATGTCCAACAACACGCGGATGATGGCCGATGCCATCGCTCAGGGCATCCATGAGGTGGACCCCGGTGTGGCGGTGAAGATTTTCAACGTCTCCCGTCACGACAAGAACGAGATCCTGACTCAGGTGTTCCGCTCCAAGGGGATACTGGTGGGCTCCTCGACCATGAATAACGTCATGATGCCCAAGGTGGCGGGCATGCTCGAGGAGATCACAGGTCTGCGGTTTCGCAACAAGCGCGCTGCGGCGTTCGGTAGCTACGGCTGGACCGGTGGCGCAGTGGATCGCATCCAGACCCGACTGATGGACGCCGGTTTTGATATCAGCCTCTCCCTCAAGGCCAAGTGGCGACCGGATGGCTCGGCGCTGGCCGAGTGCCGCGCCCATGGCCGTCAGCTCGCCCGGCAGTGGGCTCTGCATCCGCTGGACGCGCCTAGTCCCGTATCCGCGCTATCCGCTCTATCCGCCCATGAGGCCACTGAGTTAACGCCGGCTGTGGCCGCCGCTGCGCAGCCCACCATGGCCGCACCAACCGACCCGGCGCTGGATGAGGATCAGAGCATGCTCTGCACCGTCTGCCAGTGGATCTACGATCCGGCACTCGGCGAGCCGGATCAGCTGGTGGCACCCGGCACGCCTTGGGCCCAGGTACCGGAGAGCTTCCTCTGCCCCGGCTGCGGCATCGGCAAGGAGGTGTTCGAACCCTGCACCGTGGAGGCCTGTGTATGAGCAATTTGGAACTCTCAACTAGCGGCGTGAACCGGGAGATCCTGGTGATCGGTAGTGGATTCGCCGCCCAGCAACTCATCAAGAGCCTGCGCAAACTGGATGCCCATCAGCCCATTCGCCTCATCACAGCCGACAGCGGCGATGAGTACAACAAGCCGGACTTGAGCCATGTGGTGAGCCGGGGCAGCAGCACTGCCGCCATGACGCGCCTGAGCGGCGCCGAATTTGCCGAGCAGCAGCGCATCACCCTGCTGTCTAACTCTCCAGTGCTGGGCATAGATCCCGACCGCCGCATCGTGCTGACCGCACAGGGAGAATTCGCCTATGGCCAACTGGTGCTGGCGACCGGTGCCAGTGCGCTGCGCCCGCCCATTCCGGGCGCTGAGCAACTGGTGACCCTCAACAGCCTGGAGGAGTTTGCCGCCGCCGAAGAACGGCTGCAGCGCGCCCAGCGCATCATGGTACTAGGGGCAGGCCTCATCGGCTGCGAGCTGGCGATGGACATGGCCAGCCATGGACGCCAGGTGACACTGGTGGATCTGGCCACCAGCCCGCTCAGTAGCCTGCTACCGGCCATCTTAAGCCAACCCCTGCACCAGGCGCTGCAAGCTCAGGGCGTGAAGCTGCAACTGGGCTTGGGGATCCGTGACATAGCCGCTCTCGACCCGCAGCAACCGGATACTGGCTGCCGGGTGATCTTAAGTGACGGCCAAGTGAGCGAGCAGGATCTGGTGATTTCCGCCATCGGCCTCAAGCCCAATACCCAGTTGGCTCAGGCGGCCGGGCTGAGCGTCGGGCGCGGCATCCAGGTGGATGCCGGGTTACGCAGCTCGGATCCACACATCTATGCCTTGGGCGATTGCGCCGAGTGGCAGGGACAGTTGCTGCCCTTTTTGCAACCTATCCTGCTGGGCGCCAATGCCCTGGCCAAGACTCTGCTCGGCTCGCCCACCCCGCTGACCCTACCGCCCATGCTGGTAAAGGTGAAGACGCCCCACTATCCGCTGCAACTGGCAGGTCGCACCCGGGGCGAGGATCTGAGCTGGCAGTGTCGCTGGAATCAACAAGGATTGGTGGCCGAGGCGCGAGGAGAAAACGGCGAGTTATGCGGCTTTGTGGTCGGGGGCGATCAGATGAGTGCCGCCTTCGCGCTGCTGCGCCAACTGCCACGCTAAACGGATCTACATCGATGAAACGCCATATCGATGAAACGCCATATCGATAAAACACTATCTAAACTCGGGCACCAGGCTCGAACATCACACCAAGAGGTAACTACTATGTCTCTACAATTAATTCCTGCGCACTGGGTCGTTCGCCGCTCTACCCCTTTCTTTACCCGTGATAACGTGCCGCCAGCCCTGCTCAGCCATCACAATACGGCGGCCGGCGTGTTCGGTCAGCTCTGCGTGATGGAGGGGACTGTCACTTACTATGGTTTTGCCAACGAACAAGCCGAAGAACCCGAGGTGGCTCTGGTGATCCACGCTGGTCAGTTTGCCACCAGCCCGCCCCAGTACTGGCACAGGGTTGAACTGTCCGAGGATGCCCGCTTCAATATCCACTTCTGGGCCGAACAGGCGCAATCGGATCAGCCGCTGTACCACAGTCGCCAGGCGTCATAACCCAGAGCGCGAGGGCGGATTTCTACACCAGGAATGCCGCCCTAAAAATATCTAGCGATTATGATGCAAGGGATACTCTTTCAGCGGTAAGGAAAGTTCTATCCTCGGTCATTATATGATCCACAAATAACTCGCAAACCAGAAACTCCGATATAGCCCCTAAATCCAGTTGGCCCCGTTCAAAAACACTAACCAGAAAATCTAATCGATCAATTAGCCGCGTATGCTCTAATTCGTGACTAATAATGTCGACGGTGTAATTCATGTTTGTGATTTGTGATATTTCACTTTCGAAATGCTCGGCCATTGCTGAGCGAATATTGTAAATAGAATCCAGCAAGGTTTGCTTGCTGTAATTTATTTGCGAAGAGGAGATCCATACATTAATCAGCTTGATTAGTTCAAAGTGTTCGGCATCAATGTCGGGAATTTTTGATTCAAAACGATCAGACCAGATAACGGATGGAACATCAGCGTCGAATGTTAAAGGCATATCGAAGCTGGATCGATTCTTTCCGGTTTTTTTGGCATGATATAGCGCTTTATCGGCCCGTTCAAACCAGCTATGGAAACTATCTTTACTCAGACAGACCGATAATCCGATACTGACGCTCAGCATTCTATCCGGCAATATATCGATGGCATTGATTGCATCACAGATCCGGGATGATATTTTATGCAATTCAGACATACCGGTATTGGGTAATATGACGAGAAACTCTTCCCCTCCCCAGCGGCCAATAACATCTGTTTCGCGCAATATCCGACTACAGGCGGCAGGTATTAGTTTTAATACTTGATCACCCACACCATGACCATGGACATCATTGACCCGTTTAAAATCATCCACATCAATAATAGCGAGCGATACCGGGGTACCATGTCGTTGCAAGCGGGATATTTCATAGACACCGACTTCATCCAGTTTCCGTCGATTCCAGACACCGGTTAAACCATCTCGCAGTATTAAGTCCATATTGATATGCTCGGCGCGTTCCTTGGCCATGATAATGAAGCCAACGGACAAAAACAGTAGCGTAATCAACACGGATACATAGAGCGCTATTTGCGAGGCATCCTGCTCATATATACCCCTGATAGGTCCATGACTGAAGATGGCAAATGCCTCGCGGTAAAATAGAACTCCCATGTTTACAATCACAGCAAACAGGACAAGATACTTTCCTCGCCCATTCACCTGATGCCACATTTTTATCATGGTCAAAACCACAATCATTTCAATAATGATATAAGCAAATGAATTCAACATGATACGGGCATCTTTATCATGTGCATAAATAAATGAAGCAAATGAAACAGTTGCGACAAGAATAAAGGGTGTCACTCTGGGTACCGATACTCTTAAAAACTTTAAAATAGCCCCCATCCAGACAGCGATACTGATCGCAATCAGAGTTTCCCCAGCCCAAACGAAACCTATTTCATAGATCGGAGAAAAAACAAATAACAAATAGCCGAGACCATGGGCCATGTTCGCATATGAAACCATGGTTAAACCCGAGTCCGTACCAATCTCGGATGTAATCCAGATCATGATGCCAAGTGTGAAATTAATGACAACAATAAGTAAAAAAATTGTTTTTACATCTAACATGCATACAAGACCGGGGAATATAACATTCCCGAGGAATATTGCATCTGACGTTCTGACGGTCAAGGGAAATGCGATGTTTTCTTGCTCTCATCTTGACTCTGGCGGTACTGGCTCGAGTCATTACATTACATCTTCAATAAGCATCAAAATCCGTAACATATGAGTGCACATCGGTAATTTATGGATGCAGATAACCTGCAGCCATCTGCAATCACATTATCCAACCAAAATCATAACGATAAGACAAAAGATAGTTCTGGGGTATTCAGCCAACATTGAGCCCTGATAACAGATATAATTCGAATTCTTGATGCTTCGTTTATAAATAACCAAAACAAAACGAAGCATTTATCTATCGATTTTAAAATGAATCATGCAGCCATTCTGTAATCCGGCCTATGCCATAAACCGCGACGGGTTATCGGTATATCTTTCTGGATAGGGCTATCGAGAGACAGGAATACCAATGCGGATCAGTTGACTCGACACCAGCCCAGGAGGCGAAGCAGGCCGTTAATGAATAAGTGCGGAAGCCATGTTCTATTCACCGCATAGACCAAGCCAGGTTAATAGCGTGGTGCGACACCGAGCTCAGTCTCCGAATAGCGTTCCAGATGATAGTTAATCAACCGCTCTATGGTGCCGTTACGGTGCAGTTCGCGTAACTTTAGATTAATTTGTGGCAGATACTGAATATATTTCGATTTCTTCGAGATCCCTATATATAGATATTCGGTATTAACCGGATTTTTGAGCGGAACAATACGGCCGGCATAGCCCTCTTTTTTGACATGTAATAGTCCGCTATATAAACCGGTAACGAAAGCATCAATCCGGTTGGCCTGCAGCTTCTTGATATTCAGGATACTGGTCGGCACCTCTTCGACGCTGGCATATTTCTTCCGCCAGGCATCGAATTCCTGGCCCTGACTTTCGCCCAACACCTCACCAAAGCGGATACCCTTTAAATCATCCCGTGACGAAAAAGGAAATTTCCGGGTATGCCAGACAAACACGGCCGTCGGATCCGCACTCAGCGGCTCTGCGGAAAACACCATATATTCCAGGCGGTCTTCGGTTATATAACCGCCACACAGAATATCCACTTCACCGAGTTCGATCTTGCGCAATATCCGCTTCCAGGGACCGACATAGCGGGAGGTCACGTTAATCCCCAAGTCCTGAAAGATCATGTTCACCACATCGATACCGACGCCGACGATTTCATCCCCTTGCCGCCACATAAAAGGCGCATATTCCTCATGGCCGCTGACAATCACCCCTTCCGCCGCATGCAGGCGACTCGTGGCTAACAGCAGGCTGAACACCACGGCGCAACCGACAAGCTTGATACAACGAAAAATCATGCTATTCCTTTACCCTGCTGCGACATACGGCCCTAAATTGTGGGCCACAACCGAAATACTGGGATATTCCCACTCTCGAGCTGTAACCGTTTTCCATATTTCCAGATACCTGCCGTTCTGTCATGCATTGCGTGTCATCCAGGTGATGAATTGTCGGCGCCCTCACCTGGCGCCATGTTCCAGTCCCGGCTCAGGTCGATTCCGGCAATAAAAAGGCCTCGCCGACACGGCGAGGCCTTTTGCCAGGGATTGCTTGGTTCATGCCTGCCAGGCCAATCCCTTGCATCTACCAGAGCGTTTTTTTATGCGGCGCTTGCCAGCACCTTGTGTTGTCCAGTGAGAGATCTATGGCTACTCAAGGTGAACGCCGAGAGCAGGGTAACGCCCAAGGTAACCAGCCCCAAAATCAGGTAGGTACTCTGGAAGCCAATCTGGTCATACAGGCGACCGGCAAACGCCGAGAAGAAGATGGCACCGCACTGCTTGGAGAATTGGAAGCCAATCAGGTAAACCGTGGCCGACAAGCGGGCATCAAACGCCAAGTTGATGTACTTGAAGGCTCCGACCAGCAAGAAGGGAACTTCCAGTGCGTGCAGCATCTTGAGCAACACCACTTCATAGACAGAGGTGGCAAACGAGGAGCCTATGATCCGCATCGTCATGATGGCCCCGGCAATCAGCAGTGTGTTCTTGGCACCGATGCGATTAATGACCCAGGGGGCACAGAACATGATCATGGCATTGGCGACTTCCCCGGCTGTGGTGACATAGCCAAACACCTCGTTGCCCTGCTGCGGTGAGCTGAAGAAGCCCTTGAAGAAGGTGGCAAACTGCTGATCAAACACCTCATAGATGCAGGCCACGCCGATCACGTAGAGGATAAACATCCACATTTTCGGCATCCGGAACAGATCCAGAACCATCTTCATCGAAAATTGCTTTTGATTGGCACCCAGTGCATCCATGACTTGGGCCGTCGGATGTTGCTGCGGTTTGGCCAACACCAGCAGGACCATCATCACCAGTGCCGCCAGTGACCCCATCCAGAACACCAGAGTCGGATCTATGTTGAACAACAAGCCGGCACTGGAAGCGCAGATCCCCCAACCCAGGCAACCAAACATCCGCGCCTTGCCATATTCGAACAGGCTTTGCCGACTCACGCGCTCGACATAGGCCTCCACCGCACCACAACCGGCAGAAAAGACAAAGCCGATATAGACGCCGCCCGCGGCAGCACCGAGTAGCATGTTCTGTTTGAGCAACGGAGCAAACACATACAAAAAGAAGGGGGCAAAGAAGAACAGCAGTATGGCGATCACCCACAGCAGATTTTTCTTCAATCCCAATTTGTCCGAGAGCATCCCCATCATCGGCTGAAACAAAATCGCGAACAGCGAAATCGAGGAGAACACTAACCCGGTATCCGTCTTGTTCAGACCAATGATCTCCGATAACCAAATCGGCAGAAACGGAAAACAGGTGGCCATGATAAAGAAGTACAGAAAGATAAAGGCACTAAAGATAAAGAAGTTGCGATTACCCAAATAGAAGCATTTGTCACTTGCGATGTTACTGGCAGTCATACCATTTACCTCATCCACAATGATGTCACGCGCAGGGAGCGCCTGCCCCCTGCAGGTAGTTACTGACGTTCCAGGCCGATCAGAATGGCGCTTTCCGGATCCAGTATCGGAAGCGCCAAACCAGCCCCGGCTAACCATTCCCCGCTGAGGGTGATCGGTTCTCGCATCCAGGCCGGTAGCACGCGCATGCTGTGTCCACCCTCCAGCACCGGCCGAATATCCGGGTGATCCAGCAGCGAGATCCGGTAGCGGGCTCCGGGCTCTAGCCCCGGAATGCGCACGACGCCAGCCAGGCTGTAATCCGGCATGGCCAGTTGCGCCACCATGAAGAGGGCCCTATCCCGCTCTGGCGTGATGATCCCCTGAACTTGTGTGGTCGGATCCGGCATATCCAGACGCCAGAGATCACCGCCGTGGATCAGCCCCCGCCACTGCTTATGCAGCGCCACGTAATGACGAAAACCGGCCAGCTCGCTGGCATCCGCTTTGACCGGATCCAGCTCGATCCCCATATGCCCGAAGAGAGCCGTCAGCCCCCGAAAGGCAATGCTGTGCTGGCGACAGGTGGCATGGCAACGGCTGGAGCCTATATGCGCCCCCATGACCTCGGGCGGAAAGAAGTAACTCATGCCGCGCTGTATGGTCTGGCGCTCCAGGGCATCATTGTTGTCCGAGGCCCAGAAACGATGAGTCCGTTTGAGCACCTCGTAGTCGATGCGACCGCCCCCCGAGGCGCAGGATTCAAACTCGGTCTGTGGAAAGCGCTCCCGCAACCGATCGAGCAACCGATAAAACCGTAACGTATGTTCATGGGCGGAAGCCCGACCACAATGGCAGGCCTGCACCAGCTCCCGATTCATATCCCATTTGACGTAGTCGATGGGGTACTGCTCCAGGATGGCGCTCAGCCGCTCCAGCAGGTAGGCAAACACCCCATCGTTACTCAGATCGAGCACATACTGGTAGCGACCCGTCGGTTGCTCGTAGCCCGGCAACGCCAACAACCAATCCGGATGGGCCCGGTACAGATCGGAGTCCTTGTTGATCATCTCGGGCTCAAACCAGATGCCGAACTCCATCCCCAAGCCGCGAACGTGCTCGATCACCGGCGTCAAACCCTGGGGGTATTTCTGCTCATCCAGATACCAGTCCCCCAGCGCGGCTCTGTCATGGTTGCGGCCACGAAACCAGCCATCATCGATGATGAAGCGCTCCACCCCGACCTTGGCGGCCTCACTGGCCATGCTCATGATGTAATCGGGATCCTGCTCGAAATAGATCCCCTCCCAGGTATTCAGATGGACAGGACGCACCTTGTTCTCGGGGAAGCGGATGATCTCCTGGCGCAAGAAACGGTGGAACTGCTGGCTCATGCCATTGAGCCCGCTGGCCGAATAGGCGGCGTAGAGCCAGGGAGTATGGAAGGTTTCCCCTTCCGCCAGCTCGACCTCGCCCGGGAAATAGAGTGCCTCTGCCTGCAGCAAGCGGCGACCATCGGTCTTCACATCGGCCCGCATCCTGTGATTGCCACTCCAGCCCAGGTGAGCGCCCCACACTTCGCCCTGCTGCTCGCTGAACCCACTGGGCCCCAGCACCAGCGCAGGAAAGTACTCGTGGGAGGTGCGCCCACGGCGGTTCTCCTGCTGGTAACCCCCATGGGCGAGGAGCACGCGGTGGGGCTGGAACTCGCGGATCCAGCGGCCATGGAACGCCATCACCTCGGCCGCTCGCTCCGGTATGGGTAGCGTGACGGCAAACCGGCTCAACTGCCAGGGCGCGCTGCGCTGATTCGTCAGCCCATGACGGATCTGCAGGACCCCGCTCTTCGGGTGCAAACGCAGCTCACTGCACAGCAACAAACCAGCGACCGGATCCCGAGCCAGGATCT
This sequence comes from Enterobacterales bacterium, assembly GCA_038247115.1. Lineage (GTDB taxonomy): Bacteria > Pseudomonadota > Gammaproteobacteria > Enterobacterales > Aeromonadaceae > Pseudaeromonas. Next base: position 30,584 of record JBBRVG010000024.1, read on the forward strand.
GCACCCCGTTGTCGAGCTCGGTGACCGCCTCCGTCTCGAAGATGGGGAAGGCATCTTGCCCCTGCCGATGCCCGTCAATGCCCGGCGAGCCAAACAGGCCACTCCCATTCTCGGCGGCCAGGGTGAGCGGGGTATCGATGTCGAGCCGGCCATTGGCCACCGGGCGTTGCAGGCTCTGTATATCCTCGGCACAAAAATGCGCCAGATGTGGTCCCCAATAGACGATTTCGGCGCGCGGTTGACAGCGGATCACCAGATCTGTGGTGAGACTTTGCAAACGAACAATAGATGGACTCATGTTGCCTCCTCCTGATTTATGGCACCGATTCTCGATCCAAAACGTTTCGGATATAAACCGAAACGTTTTGGATGCGTGATTCAGCAAGCGTTTTCAGAGAGGAGTTCCAGGGGTTCTGTGAGCCAACTCAAAGTCCGTGATCGCGCTCGCGCGAGGTGCCGGTGGGGCAATAGAGGCTGACAACCGGCGGGGACTGCATGTGAAAACCGGTACAGTCGCACGCGCTGACGCCATCCGGAGTCAGACCGGAGAAATTGTCGTAAGGCTAGCGGACGACCGGAGTTGTGGTGGCGCCCAGGCGCAGCTGGGGCTGCCAGAGCACTTGCAGCTCGCTCACCGGTCGGCCGTTGAGCAGCTCCAACGCCATGGTCGCGATCTGCTGGCCGACCTGGTGGCGCGTGGCCTGAATGATGGCGCTGACATCCGTTGTGATGAGAGAATCAGCCGGCAGCCCATCATAGACAATCAGCGATATCTGTCCGTCCAGATAACCCAGCTCATCCAGAGCCTGGGCCGCGCCATCCCCCAGCATATTGGTCGTAGTCACTATGGCCGTGGGTCGGTTGGACCCAGCGCACAGTGTCTGGGCCGCGCGATAACCGAAAAGGCGAGAATTTCGTGCCGTGATGACATCCCCGGGCAACACCTCGAGTCCAGCTGCTGACATCGCCTCGAGATACCCTTGATGGCGCTGGCTGACATAGGCCTGGGGCGAATCTTCCTTGAGCAAGGCAATGCGTGTATGACCCAGGGCGATCAGGTGATTGGTCGCCATCTGGATGCCATTATGGTTGTCAAAATCAAACCAGGCGTAGGGTCGGGCCAACTCACTGCGCCCGAGGGCAATAAAGGGGAAATCATGTTGTTGCAACAGTTGCAACCGTGGGTCATCACGCAGCGTGTGCGCCACGATAAAGGCATCCACCCGTCGCCCCTGCAGCAACCGCTTCAGGTTGCCGGAGCCGGTTTCGCTCTCATCGGCAATCAGCAGCAGATCGATCTCCTTACGGGCCAGTTCATGACTGATCTCGGTCACCATCTCCAACAGCATGCCGTTATCATGCTGCAGCGAGGAGACAGGGCACACCAGACCAATGGCGTCGATCTTGCCCATCTTCAGCCGGCGGGCCATGGCATTGGGTCGATAGCCACTGCGCTCGACTTCAGCCTGTACCCGCTGGCGCGTCTCTTCAGCCACATCATCATAGCCATTCAGGGCGCGACTGACGGTGGTGATCGACAGCCCCAGAGACTTGGCTATTTGTTTTAATGACATAGTGACTGACTCATACCACGGCGATTGGGATCCGAGTATACCTCGCCCTCCCTGTCGCCAAAACCACTTACCCCTCTTTGCCGCCCACCACAACGAAAAGGCCTCGCCATGGGGCGAGGCCTGTAACCAGCCCAGTGAGACTGGTGGGGTAGCCATCAGAACGCGGCAGCCACCAGCGTCGCCAGCGAGGTGGTGGGGCGGCCCAATAATCCGCTCAGCTGATGGCTGTCATCAAAGAGTCCACCCTGGCTGGCGCCAGCATCGGAATCGGCCAGCAAGGCGGCCAGACCCTCCGGCAAACCGGCGCCCAGCAAAATGCTCTGGAATTCAGCCTGTGGCAGATCCTGATACGGAATGATCCGGCCGGCATGACGGGAGATTTCCGCCGCCAGCTCTGCCAGGGTATAAGCGTGATCACCGGCCAATTCGTAGACCAGCCCCGCCTGCTGCTCCCGGGTCAGGACAATAGCCGCCGCCTCGGCATAATCGGCACGCGCCGCCGAAGCGATACGGCCTTCACCGGCACTGCCCAGCAGCACGCCATGCTCCAGCGCACTGGGGATACTGGCCAGATAATTTTCGGTGTACCAGCCATTGCGCACCACCACCACCGGCAATCCGGAATCCCGCAGCAAGGCTTCGGTCTGCTGATGTTCTGCCGCCAAGCCCAACGGAGAGCGATCGGCATGCAGCAAGCTGGTATAGGCCAGCAGTTTCACCTTGGCCTGCTGGGCGGCGGCAATCACAGCGGCATGCTGCGGCACGCGCTGACCCACTTCACTGCTGGAGATGAGCAGCACCTTGTCGGCACCGGCAAAGGCGCGAACCAGTGAATCCGGTTGGTTGTAATCCGCCTGCCGGATCTGAACACCCAATTCGGCCAAGTCCGCCACTCGGGCCGGATCCCGTACTGCAGCAACAATCTGGCTGGCCGGGATACGGGCCAGCAGGGAATCGATCACCAGACGGCCCAGTTGGCCAGAAGCACCTGTAACGACGATCATGATAAATATCCTTGGGGTTAAGAACGCAGAAAACCTACAATAATCAACTAACAAACTTTTTGTAAGTACGCACCAAAAGGTAAGTATGAAATGAATGATCAGCCAGATATCACGGCTTCCCAGGCGAAGTCCCTGAGCGAATTGATGCAGCGCGGCGTGCTGTTTTCCGAAAAGTGCCCCTCCCGCGAGGTGCTCAAGCATGTCACCAGTCGCTGGGGTGTGCTGGTGTTGGTAGCCCTGCGCGGCGGTACCCACAGATTCAGCGATCTGCGGCGCATGATCGGCGGCGTCAGTGAGAAGATGCTGGCGCAGACCCTGCAGTGGCTGGAAGCGGACGGTTTTGTGCTCCGCATCGCCTACCCGGTGGTGCCGCCCCATGTGGAATACAGCCTGACGCCGCTGGGCACCGAAGTGGCCTCTCAGGTTGCCGGGCTCGCCGACTGGATCGAGGTGAACCTGCCACGGATACTCGGAGCCCGAAGCAGCAGCCCCCTTGAGCCAGCAGACTGATAGCGTCGAACCGAAAGCCTGATAGCGTCCGCCATTGAGGATGGCAACGGCGCGGCCAGACACATTGGGTCACCATTTAGGCAGACTTCTGACACACCCGGCGACTAGGCTCAAGGTATCTGCACGCTACCTCGAGATATCCTATGCGTTACCTGATTGGATTACTGCTCCTCAGCCTACTGTGCTGGGGCGTCAGCCTGCCTGCTGATGCCCTGAGCCAAGGCTTTTTCTTCTGGCGCGGACAAGGCATACAGCTCACTGGCCTGCTGGCCATAGTACTGATGAGCGCTCTGTTGCTGATGGCCAGCCGCCCTCACTGGCTGGAACAACGACTGGGCGGGCTGGATAAGCTCTATCAGCTGCACAAATGGAGTGGCATCAGCAGCGGCATTCTGGTGCTGATGCACTGGCTGCTGAGCAAATCGCCACGCTGGCTGATCCAGCTCGGTTGGCTGGAGCCGGGAGCCCCGCGAATTCACCAGGCGGATGCCTGGCGGGGTCTGGCCCGGGAAGCGGGCGAACTGGCGTTTTATGGCCTGATCCTGCTGCTGATTGTCAGCCTGATCCGCTCCTTGCCCTATGGCCGCTTTCGGCAGATCCACAAAGCCGGTGCCGTCTTGGCGCTGATGGCCTGTTTTCATAGTCTCTATCTGCTGGCACCAGCCCTGCGTTGGACGCCGTTCGGTATTCTGGCGCAGCTATTCTGTCTGTTGGGCGCGGGAGCCGCGCTCTGGAGCCTGAGTGGTCGCATCGGTCGCGCGCAGCGGGTGGAGGGAACCGTACTGGCGATCCAGACCCCGGCCCCGCAGGTGATCGAGCTGCAGATCCGGCTTCCAGCGGCCTTTTGTCAGCGCTATCAGGCCGGGCAGTTTGCCTTGCTGACCCTGCATCCAGACGAGGGGGCTCACCCCTTCACCCTGGTGCATCTTGACGCCCAAACCGGTATCGCCACCTTTGCCATCAAGGCGCTGGGCGACTATACCCGGACACTGGCCGATCGTTTGCATCCGGGTGACAGTGCCCAGGTGGAAGGACCTTTTGGCGGTTTCACCCTGCCTGCGGCCAGCCCGCAACGCCAGTACTGGAGTGCCGGCGGCATCGGCATCACGCCTTTCGTGGCCTGGCTCGAGGCACTGGCCGAGCGCGGAGAACAAAGACCCGGCACCCGGCTCATCTATTGTGTCGAGCGCCACAGCGATCTGCTGTACTACCAGCGGTTGACGCAGCTGGCCGCCGCATGCGCCATTTCCCTGACCATTCTGGAGCGTGATCGCCATGGTCTACTGGATGCCAGTCAACTGTTTGCTAAGGATCCGGGACCCTGCTGGTTCTGTGGTCCGGAAGGGATGCGGGAGATGCTGCAGCAGTACCTGCCGCGCCAGCAACTGCATTACGAGCAGTTCGAGTTTCGCTAAACCTGCGCCGTCAGCTCTGTTTGTGATCTAGTCATCTCGGCAGGGCTGCTTAAGGACTCAAATTTGCGTTTGATGTCACGAAGAGGTGGCGTTTCAGACGCAGCTCCACGATACACTGAACTGGAAGGATGAATGGAAGAAGGGAGCACGGCATGGAACAAGCCAGACAGCATGATCGACGTTGGCTTATCGGACTGGTCATGGCTTGCGTCGCCCAGGGCGCCCACGCCGAAGATTCGCTATTGCAACAGCAGGTCAATGCAGCCCTGTCCTTGATGACCTTTACCGTCACCCCCGATGTCACCGCCAGCAACCTGAGCATCAATGAGGGAAACGGCGACAACAGCGATCTCTTGATGACCCAGTTAGGCGGTGGCGCCACCCTGGATGATGAGGTTCCTGTCTATCTGGAAGGCAATCTGGGATTCAGCCGCTATGATCCGCAGTTTGTGATCAGCAACGGTGAAGAGAGCAAAACTGTCCCCGCTAAGTGGAATACCCTCTCCGCCTCGGGCGGTGTGGGTTGGGATTTTGAGCTAACTCAGCACTGGGTGATCCGGCCGATTGCCAATCTTTCTTTGGGAACCGTGGCCAGTGATCTGCGGATTGCCGACTGGGTGTTAGAGCATAAGACCGCGAGAGAAACGGCCTTCCTGGAGAATGGTCGCCTCAATGTCTATGGCCTCGGCGGCTCCTTGATGCTGGATTACGAACTGTTTTCTCCGCAACACGATATTGATGCCGAAATCCGTTACTCCTATATCCACTTACAAAGCTTTGGCAGTACCAGCGAGGTGGTGCAAGGTCAGGCCGATGCCGAGAATCTCAGTTTGTATCTACGCCGTCGAGCACCGACAGGCTTGATGCTGTTATCGCGGCCCTTGCGCTATGTGCTGGAAGGGGCACGCACCGAGTATTTCGGGGCGCAACGCGGCATGCTGGGATTTGATGCCCTCAACTCCCTCGGTGCCGGTTTCGAAGTGGATAGCAGTAAATATGACATCCTCATCTCCCGCACCCGTCTGGTTGGACGCTATATGTTTGGCGAAAACACGGCGGGCTACTCTGTGGGTCTGGCGATCAGCTTCTAACTGTTTATCCCCCAGCAACAACAAGGCCCCATAGCACCATGGGGCCTTTGGCAACCATCACATCAAACCGGCAACATATGTTGCAGAAAACCAAGCAGACTCAACGCTCCAGGATCTGGACCACATCGTCTTTCTTAATCATGGTTTCGCGCCCTTCCTCGTCATCATAAATATACATGCCGGTCGTTTCATCCAGCTTCGGCTTGCTATCCGTGGTTAACATGCGGCCATCCTTGGTACCAATCACATATTGGGAACTACAGGCCACCAAGCCCACCACACAGAACAGAGTCACCGCGATCATCGTCAGAAATCGTTTCATAGTTTTCTCCTTGGACAAACATGGGTCTTTGAAGCGCCGATCTGTCTTCTGAATCCAGGCCATAACCATGTCACGACGTTTCAGGAGACACAGGCAGAGCTTAGTTCAAAATTCATACAGCCTCATAATGCACCCCACTTCTGATCAAAAGTTTCCGCGGCCATGATGAGTCGCTTTCGTCAAGCCCATGCCCCGCCTCATCATCGTCCGCAGTTCTGCATGCAGGAGATGAGTCGGGATCTCAAAGGCCAGGTATATGGTCAAAATATCGATGGGTAAGAAAGAGAGAAGGGACACATTTTAGTCCCGGTTGCGATGACAGAGTGGCAACGAGCGATTAGCCTGTAACCAGGATGACCAACGGATGGATGAACAGGATGAAACTCAACAAACTCGCGCTCTGGCTGCCACTGGCACTACTCCCCGTCTCACTAGCTTGGGGGGAGGGCTCGGCGCCTGTCGATAACAGCCAGAAATGGCAAGTGACGCCCTTCGTTGGCTACAGCTCCAGCCTGGATTTTGATAGCAGTGACGAGACAACCAACGTCTCGGCCAAGGAAAATCAGAACTGGGGACTCTTCATCAGTAAAGAAACCCCGGATCCCGGCATGATGGAGCTGATCTACAGCCATGAAAGCACCGATTTATCCCCCGAGCAGTCGGATAAGCTGAGCATTGATTATCTGCACTTCGCCGGTGCCCTCACCCTGGGTGATGGGGTTCGGCCCTATGTTGGTGCTGGCATCGGCTTTACCCGCCTCGCCGCCTATGACAGTAGCACCCGCCCCTCGCTAGCCCTGGCACTCGGGGTACAACCCCGGCTGAGCAACAACATAGCCCTGCGCGCCGAAGTGCGTGGCTATGGCACCTTCATCAATGACAACAGTGAGTTCATCTGCAATCCCGAGATCTGTGCCCTCCGGGTGAAAGGCGAGATGTTGACCCAGGTGCAGGCCAATATCGGCATCACGGCCCGCTTCTAGCCCCGGCATTTCCTGCGCGACAACCAACAAAAGGCCTCATCGGTGGATGAGGCCTTTTTGTCATGCCGATAGCGCCTGAATCAGTGCATCACAAAGTCGATGCCCTGCTGGATCTCCTGATTCAGGGTCGGCAGCATGCCATCGATGGCCGCCTGTTCCACTGGATGCACCGGCGAATAGTCCAGCACCTGGGCCACACCATCCGGTCCCAGCAAGATGGGCTGGCTGAAGAAACGGGCTTGCGGATGACCACCTTCGATATAGGCATATTCGCGGATATCCGCCTCTCCTTGCTTGGCACGCACCAGCGACAGACAGAAGCGCAGCGCGGCATAGGCCATGGCCAGGGTCGCAGAGCCGGCACCGGCTTTGGCCTCCACCACCTCGGTACCCGCCTGCTGCACCCGGGCAATCAGGGCGCGTAACTGCTCATCGGTGTAGTGTCCCTCTGTGATATGGGAGAACAAGGGCACTATGGTCAGGCCACTATGACCACCGATGACCGGCACCACGGGTGCATCGACCTCCCGGTTCATATCCAGGCAAAAAGACTCGGAGCGCGCCACATCCAGCGAGGTGAGGCCAAATAGCCGACGCGGATCATAGACCCCGAGCTGAGCCAGGACCTCTGCCGCGATGGGCACCATGCTATTGACCGGATTGGTGATGATGGCGATCAACGCCTTCGGGCACACCCGGCCGCAATGCTGCACCAGATCCATGATGATACCGGCGTTGAATTTGAACAGATCGGAACGCTCCATGCCCGGCTTTCGCGCTATCCCTGCCGGGATCAGCACTATGTCCGCCCCCGTCAGCGCTGCCGAAGGATCCCGGCCGGTAAAACCGGCGACCTGCACACGACTCGGGATATGACTCAAATCCACGGCGACACCCCGAGTCATGGGAGCTGGATCGTAGAGTGCCAATTCAGAACCGGCCGGCAATTGCATTTTCAACAACAAGGATAAGGGCTGACCAATCCCCCCTGCAGCACCCAGTACGACAACTTTCATCTATTGCTCCATGCAGCGAAAATCATATGGACAAATCTGGTGAGATGTCGTGAATTGATAATAAACAAAACAATTCACTCACAAATTGTTCATCTTTTATTAGCGTTGCAGACATTTATTAACAACAAATAGTGCCTGCTTAATTTTTATCAATTTATCATGTAGTTACATTGCAGTCATTCAGGAATAACCGAGCCATTTCACAAAATATAATATGGGATACATGAGCGATAATACGATTCCAGACCGCTGAACAATGGATAATCCAGCATAGACAAATGCGCTATGAATATTCGCTGAAATAACCACAACCTATAACGGACTATTATTTTTATCCTTTCGAGCCACTCACCCAATAACGAGCCGGATCGCCGATCACTCACCCCAGTGAACGGCTAGCGCTCAGCGGCCCCTCAGTGCCGGGCATGGCCTGTGGCTCCTCATGGCTGGGGTCACTGAGTGTCGGCATCTGCTTGGTCCGTCGCCGAGCATGGTGAGGCGTGATGACACGAGCCATTTCCCAAAGCCTGGCGCCGTGATGTGATGCGCCATCAAAGGCTGTCGCACCACGCTTTCACCCCTAATCACCATGGTTTAGAATGCGGGCCTGTGAATTTTCCTCTGGCTGACAGCGAGATTCGTATGGCTCAGTTTATTTACACCATGAATCGAGTGGGCAAGGTTGTACCGCCCAAACGACATATCCTGAAAAACATATCCCTCTCCTTCTTCCCGGGCGCCAAGATCGGCGTACTGGGTCTGAACGGTGCCGGTAAATCCACCCTGCTGCGCATCATGGCCGGCATCGACACCGAGATCGAAGGGGAAGCCCGTCCGCAACCGGGGATCAAGATTGGTTACCTGCCTCAGGAGCCCAAACTGGAGCCGGAGCAAACCGTTCGTGAAGCCGTCGAACAGGCGATGGGCGAGCTCAAGAGCGCCCTGACCCGTCTGGATGCGGTCTACGCCGCCTATGCCGAGCCGGATGCCGACTTCGACAAGCTGGCCAAGGAGCAGGGCGAGCTGGAAGCCATCATCCAGGCCCACGACGGCCACAATATGGAAAACCAGCTGGAGCGCGCGGCCGATGCCCTGCGTCTGCCGGCCTGGGATGCCCAGATCAAACACCTCTCCGGGGGTGAGCGTCGTCGGGTAGCCCTGTGCCGACTGTTGCTGGAAAAGCCCGACATGCTGCTGCTGGATGAACCAACCAACCACCTGGATGCCGAATCCGTGGCCTGGCTCGAACGCTTCCTCCATGACTATGAAGGCACAGTCGTCGCCATCACCCACGATCGCTACTTCCTCGACAATGTGGCTGGCTGGATCCTGGAGCTGGACCGCGGCGAGGGTATCCCGTGGGAAGGCAACTACTCCTCCTGGCTGGAACAAAAAGATGCCCGTCTGGCGCAGGAAGCCTCCAGCGAAGCGGCACGCCGCAAGTCCATCGAGAAGGAACTGGAGTGGGTTCGTCAGAATCCCAAGGGCCGTCAGGCCAAGTCCAAGGCCCGTCTGGCGCGCTTTGAAGAGCTCAACAACAGCGATTACCAGAAGCGCAACGAGACCAACGAGCTGTTCATTCCGCCAGGACCTCGTCTCGGCGACAAGGTGGTGGAAGTCCAGAATCTGCGCAAATCCTATGGCGATCGGGTGTTGATCGATGATCTCTCCTTTGCCATTCCCAAGGGCGCCATCGTCGGCATTATCGGCCCCAACGGCGCCGGTAAATCGACCCTGTTCCGTCTGCTCTCCGAGCAGGAGCAGGCCGACAGCGGCACCATCACCCTCGGTGATACAGTGCAGTTGGCCTCGGTGGATCAGTTCCGCGACAAGATGGATGGCAAGAAGACGGTGTTCGAAGAGGTGGCCGATGGTCAGGATATCCTGAAGATTGGCAATCTGGAGATCCCGAGTCGCGCCTATATCGGCCGCTTCAACTTCAAGGGCTCGGATCAGCAAAAGCGGGTCGGCGAGCTCTCCGGTGGTGAGCGTGGCCGTCTGCACCTGGCCAAGCTGCTGCAAGCCGGTGGCAACGTCCTGTTGCTGGATGAACCGACCAACGATCTGGATATCGAAACCCTGCGCGCCCTGGAAAATGCCCTGCTGGAGTTCCCCGGCTGCGCCATGGTCATATCCCACGATCGCTGGTTCCTCGACCGCATCGCCACCCATATCCTCGACTATCAGGACGAGGGCAAGATCGAATTCTTTGAAGGCAATTTCACCGAATACGAAGAGTGGAAGAAGAGGACCTACGGTGCCGATGCCGTACAGCCCCACCGCGCCAAATACAAGCGGATTGCCAAATAACCGCGGACTCATCAGACAGCGTCCGCGCTGGCCTGACATCCACCATCACGGGACCTTCGGGTCCCGTGTTGTTTTTACGGAACATCACATGTGTGGAACGCAAAAAGAACGAAACCAGCACTAAGGCTGGTTCGTCGTCGTGTCCTGCTTCCCTGATCCGGCGGTAACCGTCTTTGCCCCCACCCGGCTTGTGGTGCAAGCGGGTCGTTCGGTGGTGCCCCATCCCCGGTAAGAGAGGAGGCGGCCTGTAAGACCGTATGGGTCTGGGCTTGCCACTGGAAGTGAGGAAATAATAGCGAGGATCGTCGGGTGAGTGGTTGCAAAGTTAGTCTTGTTTTCGCCCCATATTGGCAGATAAACTCATATCCAGTTCGTAATGCGCAATAACTCACCCTTCACATGGAAAAGGCGATATATAGTGCTCAAGCTGGATCGCATCGATCGAAAAATTCTGACCCTGATGCAGCAGGATGCCCGCATCAGCAATCTGGAGCTGGCCGAACAGGTCGGTCTCTCCCCTTCCCCCTGCTCACGCCGGGTCAAGGCGCTGGAGGATGCCGGCCTCATCCTCGGTCATGTCACCCTGCTCAATCCCGAGCGGCTGAATCTGAAACTCACAGCCCACATCCATGTCACAGTGGATAAACACACGCCCGAACGGCTGGAGAACTTCAACCAGGCGGTGAGCCAGATGCCGGAGGTGTTGCAGTGTGCGCTGATCACCGGCAACGATGCCGACTACATGCTCACCGTCATGGTCGCCGATATGGAGCACTACCAGCGTTTCTTGCTCGACAAGTTAACCCGTATCGAAGGGGTGACCGGGGTGCGATCCAGCTTTGTGCTGCGCCAGATCAAGCAGCAGACAGCGCTGCCGCTGGACCATCTGGAGTAACGGGAGCATTCGAAAAATTGGAGGAACCCTAATGAGTACTGAATATCCTCGCGTCGGGATCGGCGTCATCCTGGTCAATGGCGAGGGCCAGATACTGCTCGGCAAGCGTAAAAACAGCCACGCCCCCTACTGGTCCATTCCCGGAGGTCACCTGGAGATGGGGGAGAGCTTCGAAGCCTGCGCCATCCGCGAAGTGGCCGAGGAGACCGGGATCCGGCTGGAAAGCGTGCGCTTCGTGGCGGTCACTAACGATCTGGCGACCCATGCCGCGTGCGGTAAGCACTACATCTCCATCGCCCTACTGGCCGAAGGCGTGACCCAGCAGCCCCGGTTGTGCGAGCCAGAAAAATGCGAGGGTTGGCAGTGGTGCGATCCGGCCGCCCTGCCCGAGCCCCACTTTGAAGCCAGTCGCAGCGCCATTCGATGCTGGCTGGCCCAGAGCCCCTATCTTCCGTAACAGCTTGATGAACCTCAATGAACCGGGCAAAAGTCCGCGACGGCTGCAGACAATAGCATTATGCTCATGCACAAAATTTCATCGTGCTCCCCAGATCCCGGCCCGGAGGCTTCATGCGTAAACTGGCTCTACTTCTCCCCTTGCTATTGAGTGCCTGCGTGCAACAAACCGGCTCCTCCGGCAGCGGCAATGATGCCGTCCTCAACGAGCCCACGGTGCAGATGACCATGGTCGCCACCTCGCTGGCCAATTGGCCCTATACAGCACCCGTCACCTTTGCAGTGCCGGATAACTTGCTGTATGGCAAGGAGCAAGGCCGCCCCTGGCTGCCGCTGTTCCAAAGCGCGGCTCGGGATTACCTGACCTCGCTGGGTCTAAAAGAGGCTCCTGCCGCAGAAGCGAATGTGCTGCTCGCCATCGGGGTGCTGGGTGAAAAAGAAGATACCGCCGGTTTGCTGTTCAGCAAGCTGGGCATGGATCCGGGCGTCACTGTCAGCAAAAAGGGAACTGTCGCCCTGGTGCTCAAGGATCGGCAGAGCGATACCAAGCTGTGGAGTGCGGCACTGCAAGCCAGTAGCGATATGCCACTGAAGGCCAATGACGTGCGGGATAGAACTGCCCGCACCCTGATCCAGCAGATGATGATGCGCTTGCCCCCGGCGCAATAACCCGCTGGCTGCTGACACCACAGGCCCCAACCGGTTCACACTGGTGTCATATTTCGCCGCTATATATACCGGCCTCCGGATCCATAGGCTGAGCTGATGATGCTCTCGATATTTACCTGCTTCTTGCGGCTGGGCTGTCTGAGTTTTGGCGGCCCCATGGCCCATATCGCCCTGTTTCGCGAAGAATTCGTGGTCAAGCGCACCTGGCTGAGCGCCGAAGCATTCCAGCATCTGCTGGCCATGTGCCAACTGCTACCCGGACCCGCCTCCAGTCAGCTGGGCTTTGCCATCGGTCTGCAGCGCGGCGGCCTGCCAGGAGCTATTGCCGCCTTCCTCGGCTTCACCCTGCCCTCCTTTGTGTTGATGGTGGCCTTCGCCCAGGGGCAAGCCCTGATGAGTGATCTGCCGCTCTTCCAGACGCTGGGACACTGGCTCAAGCTCTTCGCGGTCTGCATAGTGCTGGATGCCGTGGTCAGCCTGTTTCGCCAATTCTGTCGCGAACCCCGCCATCGCCTGATCGCCCTGTGCACCACTCTGCTGCTGGTATTCATGCCCAGCAATGGCCTGCAGTTGGCGCTGTTAGTCGCCGCAGGCGTTGTGGGTTACGCCTGGTCCACCGCTCATGAGGCTAATGCTGCCGCGCCGCCCCAGATCCCGGAAAGCGCGGATCAGATGGTGCAGATCCGCCGTTGGCCCCTGATCCTGTTTCTGTTGCTGTTTGCGGGCAGCCTGCTGGATAGCGGAACCGGATACCTGTCGCTCTTTGCCCTGCACTATCAAGCCGGCAGTCTGGTCTTTGGCGGCGGCCACGTGGTACTACCCCTGCTGCAACAATCGGTGGCCGATAGTCTCGCCACCGACCAGTTTCTCAACGGCTATGCCGCCGCCCAGATCATCCCCGGCCCCATGTTTACCCTGGCCAGCTATCTGGGAGCCATGCTGATACCCTCGGCGCCCTGGGCTGGGGGCGCCGTAGCAACGCTCGCCATCTTCCTGCCGGGATTCTTGTTGGTGTTGGCTATTCTTCCCGTATGGCAGCAACTACAAACCCGGCCTCGTCTTCAGGCCGCCATCCGAGCCATCAATGCCAGCGTGGTCGGGCTATTGGCCGCCGCGCTATATCAGCCTCTGCTAACCAGTGCCATCACCCGGACCTCGGATCTGCTGTGGCCACTGCTCGCCTGGTTGGCCTGGCGTCGCTACCAATTGCCGATCGGAGTGCTGGTTGGCCTGTTTCTAGCTGCCGCCTTGATAGATAATTGGCTGCTCTGAATTGGAACCACAAACAAGGCATGGCATGACCCTGACGCATTGGCAAAACCAACTGGAATCCTGGCTCGATCAACACCACACCATGGATGATGGAGCCCACGACATAGCCCACTTCCGGCGCGTCTGGAAAACCGCCCAGCAGCTGAACCAGGCCGAAGGCCAACAGGCTGACGAGCTGGTACTGCTGGCGGCCGCCTATCTGCACGACATCATCAGCTTGCCCAAGGACCACCCCGAGCGCCACCTGAGCTCCCGTCTGGCCGCCCGGGAAGCCGTCTTCATCCTGAACGAGCTGGAGTTTCCCGACACGTTAATCCCGGCGGTCTGCCACGCCATTGAAGCCCATAGCTTTTCTGCGGCACTGCCTGCTGAAACCCTGGAAGCCAAGCTGCTACAAGACGCGGATCGCATGGAAGCATTGGGAGCCATCGGCTTGGCGCGGGTGTTCTACACCTCGGGGCGTATGCAAAGGGCCATGTTTGATCCCTTCGATCCCCTGGCTCGCCATCGCCCCCTGGACGATCTGGCCTACGCCCTGGATCACTTCTTCGTCAAGCTCTACAAAGTCGCCGATAGCATGCAAACCCCATCCGGACGCGCCATGGCGGTGCAGCGACGCCAGGTGCTGGAGCGTTATGTCGAGGAACTGCTACAAGAGCTGTGAGCCAGAAACCGCTAGTCGATTGAATACCGCTGTCTATTAGCGTTTCTGACAGGTCGGAAGTAATCGCAAAAGTCTATAGTTGCGTAAAGCCATCAGCTCCACTGTGGGCAATGCCAGCATTGTCCTCGTGCCTTCCAAGGAGTGCATGATGATACGCACCATCTGGCTCGGCCTTGTGTTCATGTTCGTCAGTCAGCCCCTGCTAGCCCTTGAGCTGGTGATTTACAACTGGCCGTATTACTTGGCACCCGAGGTGAAGAGCCTGTTTACCCAAGAAACCGGCATCACCATCAAAGAGCTTTACTACGACAGCGATGAAGCCCGCAATCGACTGCTACTCTCCGAACATCCCCCGGTTCTCGATATTGCCATCGTGGATTATTTCACCCTGAAAAATAATTCCTGGGCTTCGCTCTTTGTGACCAAACCAGCCGATGGCTACAACAACGAATCCCATATTGATTCCCGCTATAAAGCAGCTTGCGGCGAACATGCTGCCCCCTACTTCTGGGGCTCGGTCGGGATCGCTTATCGCGCCAGTAAAGTGAAGCTGCCGATTACCGGATGGCGCGATCTGTTAACTCCAGCGCCTGAGTTGAGCGGACACATCGTCATGATTGATGATGCAATGGACTTGGTGTCGATTGCGCTAAAAACCTTGGGTTACTCGATCAATACCGATACCAAGAGCGAACTGGAACAAGCCTTTAAACTGCTCAAAGCGCAAAAACCCCAGGTTCTGGCTTATGCCCTCTCCCTGGCCGCGATTCAGGATCCGGCGCTCAGCGCCGAGGTGTTCGCCACCGTGACTTACAGCGGTGATTTTTACACACTGCAATCCATGTCTGAATTTCAGGACTGGCGCTATGTTGCCCCGATTGAAGGCTCGCCCTTGTGGATCGATTGTCTGGCGATCAGCAAAACCAGCCCGCATCCGGCAGAAGCGGCCCAATTAGTCGATTTTCTGATGCGGCCGGATGTCGCACGGCTCAATGGCGAACGGTTAGGCTTTACCCCTACGCTACATGACAGCGAAATATCCAACAAAATAAAACAAGATAGTGTCGCCTACCCAACTGGAAAACATTTGCAGGCATCTGAATACTACACAGATAAAATCAGTAATGACCGAATTCGGAACGCTATTTACTTTTCGGTGTTGAAATGAAAAAGATTCGTAGCAAACTCAGTTTGGCTCTTCTTCCTGTGGTGGTATTTCCTCTGCTGGCCTTAGGGCTGCACAGCATGTTCTTGCTGCAGCGGCTTAGTCAGGAAAACAGCACCTCCCAGTTCAACTTATTATTACGAAACAGCCAGGCGTTTTTAAATGCAAGCATCAAAACCAATAATGCCAACCTTGCATTCTTACCCCAAACCTCAGCGGTGAATCGCTATATCAGTGCGGAAAACATAGCCGATAAAAACTCGCATCTGGGCCCCACTGTGCAGCTGTTGTTTCACCAAATGATGAAAAGCAATCCCGGGATCTTGCAAATTGTATTAGTCAACAATAAGCAAGAGGAAGAGTTGCAAGCCGGCGATGGCATAGATCCTTTCAGCTTAATCAGCCCAACCAACAAAGCCGTGCTTAAATTGATGCAAAGCCAGGCTGAAAAAAGCTATGTCAACTTCATCTATTCACCCGAACTGTCCCAGTATGTATTTAAACAGGCCATTAGCTTTAGCAATAACAATCCAGAGTTAAAAGCATACAACTCACAACCTGAGCCAAATACCATCATTCTGACATACTCATTACTTCCACTGTTGAACTACATCAAGGAGCAAGAGCGAATCAGCGGTTATCGCTTGGTGTTGACCGATAGAAACCAAGAAAAAGCCCTCGATGCAAGATACACCAAACTGCCGATGAACAGTATAAAAAACAACCCGGAAGTGAGTTTGGAACAGACCTCCTTTTATATTGAAAAATCCAACCTCACGGATGGAATGTCCCTGATTGCCATGATCCCGAAAGATATAGTTACAGCACCCATCGACAGTATTCGTTGGGCATTGATCACCTGGTTAGTATTGAGCATGACGCTGTTATTATTTGTTTGCAGCTGGATTCTTGGTCGACTGATTGTTCATCCAATGGAGAAGTTACGCCGCTTGATGCATCAAGTTGCTAAACAGGAAATTCGACATATACCGTTAATGCCTCCCGATGATGAAATGGTGGAGTTGCGCAATCAATTTTCTTTAATGCTTTCACGATTGGAAGCATCCCAACAGGAATTGGAGAATTCTGCATTTCTGGATCCGGTCACGGGTTTGAATAATAGAGGTGCATTCTTACAATATTTACACAAGCGAGTATTTCAAGCCAAACAAGAAGGCAGTAGTTTCTTTATGGCGCAAGTAAAAATGCATAGCCTAAGTGGCATTAACAATACCTTCGGGTCACGCACTGGCGATCAGGCTTTGCAATTAATAGCGCATATTCTGGTAGAGCTACTTAAAAAACATCGTCTCTATGACAATGCAAAAGTTACTCTTGCACGCATAGGTTCAGATGAATTTGCATTTGTTATACCCGCGCCCCGGGGTGTGGGTGTGCGCGGTGCCGGGCGGTGTGGGGGGCGAGGAGGGGGGGGGGGA
>JBBRVG010000025.1:0-46961 GCA_038247115.1 Enterobacterales bacterium
ACTGCGGCCTTTGAGCAGGTAGAACGAAGGGCGGCGGTGGGCGATCAGCAGGGCGACCACCTGGCGCAGGGCCAACCCTTGAGCCAACAGATCTTCCGATGTGCTGGCTGCGCGGCCGAGCAGGTCATCAACCCGGGCGACGTCGGCGGCGAACCAGACATGCAGTCCATCTCCCAGACCGTGTACCTCACCATAACCGGGCGCGGCGGCCAACGGCACTGAATTGAGATAATCCAGCGCCAGCCGTTGGCGCGCGGCTAGGGTCAGCACGCCGCCCTGATAGGCACGAACACTGGCCGATGCCATCTGGCGCAGTTTTTCTGTGCTCGAGCTGGTGCGGCCTTCAGGGGAGTGGCGGAATTTCTCCATCTGGGTGGCTAGCGTGCTGCCACCGGAGCCGTGATCCTGAATGCCAACCTGTTTGCCTAACTGGGAGAGTGCGGCGTTGGCAAAACGGGGCCAATCAACCGCTGGATTGGTCAGAGGGTACTCATCACTGAGCAGATCCCGGTTCTCGATATAGAGCAGGGACTGCAATACCAGCGGCGGTATGGTGGCAAATTCCAGGTACTGATGGCGCGGATAGCGGCTGACGTGAAACGGCTCGTTGCGGCAGTCAAACAGGGTCAATCCCGCCTGGCTCTTTTCGGCGTAGGGTATAAATAGCCCCTGCTGGCTGTAGTGCATCAGGGCCGGTGAAAATTCGGCCTGACTCAAAATGGCAAATCCGCGCTCATCAAGGCGGGGCAAAAAACTGTCCAGACGCGCATAGCCGAGGCGTTGATCATAGGGGCCTGCTGCCGGAAAGTGGATGACTGGGCTCGGACCGGGCGCTAGTCGCCAGCTGAGTGTTTGACTATATCCAGAGAGTAAGTGGGCTTGCAGCCAGGAAGTTTGCATCTCGAACAGCAGCGCAGCCAGAGCGATGGCAAGCGCCAGCACCAATAAGAAGCCGGGAATCCGGCCCATGAAGCGTATCAGGCGGGAAGTCTGACGCCGGGTGGGAGCTTGTGGATGCGCTACCGGTTCAGGGATCGCATCCTGCGGCGGCACTGTGGTTGACGAGGTTGGTTGTGATGCCTGGCTGGCACCTGCGGGTGATGAGACATCTGCGGATGTCCCGGACTCCGTAGATGGTGTGCTGCTGGCAACCGGTTCGACGGCATCCATGGCCAATGCTCCGTGAACGAATGGATCTGACTCATCGGAGCCTGCGGGATCAGGTGTATCCAGATGAGCGCTTTTGTTCAGTGTAATCCTCCGGCGCGTGCAGGGTGACCGCTTTATCAAATAATGCGTCAGGAGAGTGAGGCGGCTTGGGTTTTGTTTACTTTTAGTACGAAAAACAACCACATCTGCAGTTCTGTGGCCAAGCTGGAACGGGTTTCCCATGGGCGGTGTGGTTCTGGCGTGCAGTGCCTCGGCCGGTAGCCGACCCAGCGGCAGCTTCGGTCGCTGGGTTGGGAACTTTGGCGACAAGATATTGAGTTACGCGCTGTATATAGGGCAAAATAGCGCCCCTGAAATGACCGGCTCTGTGTAAAGCCGGTCATTTTTTTCTATCCCGTTTGGTAACCGAGGCCAGTCCTGAGGACTGGAAATGATAGCCGCGTTCGTGCGCCGGAAGGCCTGCAACGAACCCATGTCGATCAAGATTGAATAGAGGAAACAGATGAAGCATCCATTGCCGTTACCTGCCCAGGTTTGCCGCCCAGCAACTACCTGCTGCGCCACAGTGCCCTGTTCTAGTTGTTCCAATCTGCGGGTTGGTCGAACAGGAGCCCGGGTATGACGCTCTCCAAGGCACAGCAACCGGGCTTGCGTAAAACGCTCAGCCTGTGGCAAGTGGTGATGATGGGCTTGGCCTATCTGACGCCGATGGCGGTGTTCGATACGTTCGGCATTGTCACCGAACTGACGGATGGCCATGTGGCTACCTCCTACCTGATGGCACTGGTGGGCATGCTGTTTACGGCGCTGAGCTATGGTGCTCTGGTGCGGCGGTTTCCGTCTGCGGGTTCGGCCTATACCTATGCCCAGAAGGCGTTTACGCCTTATGTCGGCTTCATGGTCGGCTGGTCGTCGTTACTGGATTATCTGTTCATGCCGATGATTAACATGCTGCTGGCCAAGATCTACCTGACGGCGCTATTTCCGGGTGTCGAGCCCTGGGTATTTATCCTGGGACTGGTCACCCTGATGACCTTTTTCAACCTGCGCGGCATCAATCTGGTGGCAAATCTCAACAGCCTGATCGTCGGGATGCAGATTGCGGTGATCCTGGTGTTTATCGGTCTGATCGCCCATGGGGTCTATGCGGGCGAAGGGATGGGCACTGTGGCGAGTCTGCGTCCGTTCTACTCACTAGATGCGGCGCTGGTGCCGATGATCACCGGTGCTACCGTGTTGTGCTTCTCCTTTCTTGGCTTCGACGGCATCAGTAATCTCTCCGAAGAGACCCCGGATGCCGGACGCGTAGTGCCCAAGGCGATCTTTCTCACCGCACTGATCGGCGGCGTCATCTTCATCACAGTCTCCTATTTCCTGCAGCTCTATTTCCCGGATATTTCCCGCTTCCAGCAACCTGATGCCGTATTACCGGAAATTGCTCTCTACGTGGGCGGCCAGCTATTCCAGTCGATTGTCCTGGTGCTGACCACAGTGGCGGTGCTGGCTTCAGGGATGGCCGCGCACGCCGGTGTCTCGCGTCTGCTCTATGTGATGGGGCGTGATAGGGTGTTGCCGGAGCGGATATTTGGCTATGTGCATCCACGCTGGCAGACCCCGGCCATTAATGTGGCGCTGGTCGGTGCTGTGGCTTTGTCGGCCGTTTCCTTTGATCTGGATATAGCGTTGGCGCTGGTCAATTTCGGGGCTCTGGTGGCCTTCACCTTCGTCAATCTGTCGGTGATTGCCCAGTTCTATATTCGGGAGGGGCGCCGCCATGGCTGGCGCGATACCGTGCGTTATCTGCTGTTGCCGCTGTGTGGCGCCCTGACGATTCTGGTGCTGTGGTTGAACCTGGAGCTGAGTTCACTCTATCTGGGTCTGAGTTGGGCAGCTCTGGGCCTGCTGTGGCTGGCGGTACGGACGGCTCGTTTCCGGCAGCCATTACCGGAGGCGGCGCTCTAGGGCAATGGGACAGCGATAGACCAGCAAAGGCATACGGGCCGGTATTAACCGGCCCGTGTTATTTTTGTGACCCTCGGAATGGGGAGCTAGCTGCGACGAATAATGCCGTCCAGCTGCAGGATAAATAGCTCCAGCGCCTTGGCGTTGTCGAATTCAAAGGCCAGACCATAGTGGATCTCGCTGCGGCCGGTATGCAGACGCTTCGGGAAGCGGGTCATCTCGGCATGGTGACAATAATCGGCCTGGGGATGGACGCCGGGAATAGCGGCAAAGTCAGCGATAAAGGGTTGCAAGGCTGGCATCAGGACCAGACGGCAATGACGGCTATCGGCCAGCAGATAAAAGGCGTGCTTGCTGTGCGACAGCATGTACTCAGTCAGATTGCGGACCTTGAAGTTGGTACGACATTCAAGGTTACGCAAGGTCTCCTCGATGGCGGCACTATCCATGGACAAAATTAACTCCTGGTTCAATGTGACTCCCGAGTGGGAGAGAGGCTCTCAGGCCTGTGAGCTACTAGCCTGCACGGCAAATGCCTGCCTGCCAACCGATTCCTCATTTCTTCCGTCTCTTCGTGCCGGTGCTGTGACGAAGCCGACGAAGCGTCTCTTACTATTTCAGACAAGCTCAAGCTCCTGCGGCCACCGAGCCGAGAGGTGTAGCGGCTAAGAGTGCACCATGACTGGGCAGCTTCCCGACGCAAGGCACCAGAATGGCCCGCGGTCCGAGCTGTGTAGAGCCTGCGCTCATGGATTTTACCCAGAAACACCAGGATCCTCACCGATTCAAGGCTCCGGCACGACTTTTGCTTTTATCTAAAAGTTAGTTTGAAAATGCACGTTTGGACACTGGCGTCCTGTCCCTCCGCAAGGAGGGCGGCGCTTTTTTTTTGCCCGAGTGTCGGGTGTATACCCGAATTCCGGGTTCGAAGGGAGTCTTTTCCGTATGTCAAACCCGAGCGCTGTCCTGCCCAATGCCGATGGATCCGTCCAGACGACCTGTGCCTATTGTGGTGTCGGCTGCGGGATCCGGATCACCGGTGATCAGCTCGAAGGGGATGTCAGTCATCCTGCCAATCTGGGCGCCTTGTGCGTCAAGGGCTCTACCTTGCTGGATACCATGGCGTATCCGCACCGGCTGCTCTACCCACGCCTGAATGGTAAACATGTGGGGTGGGATGGTGCGTTGGACGAGATCGCCAGTCGCTTTTCCCGGATCATCGCCGAGTCGGGCCCCGAGGCCATTGGCTTTTATGTCTCGGGTCAGCTGATGACTGAAGACTACTATGTGGCCAACAAATTGATGAAGGGCTACATAGGTGCGGCCAATATCGATACCAACTCCCGCCTGTGTATGTCCTCGGCGGTGATGGCCCATGTACGGGCTTTCGGTGAGGATGTGGTCCCGGCTTGCTATGCCGATCTGGAGTTGTGCAACCTGCTGGTGTTGGTCGGAGCCAACACCGCCTGGACCCATCCGGTGATCTTCCGCCGCATTCAGCAGGCGCGGGCCCGCAACCCGCAGCTGAAGTTGGTGGTGATCGATCCCCGCAAGACCATGACCGCCGAGCAGGCAGACTTGCACCTGCCGCTGCAGCCAGGCACAGATGTCTGGTTGTTCCATGGTTTGTGCCGTTACCTGTTACAAAGCGGTGCCGTAGACCGGGCTTATGTGGATGCCCATGTCGATGGTTTCCCCGAGTTGGCCGCCTTGCTGGACGATCCAGAATATGACGAGAGCGCCATTGCCCGGCGCTGTGGCCTCAGCGAGGTGGATCTGCAGGCGTTTTTCCGCTGGTTTGCGGCAGAGGCCAAGACGGTCACCCTCTTCTGTCAGGGGGTGAATCAATCCAACCAGGGTACCGACAAGGCCAACAGCATTATCAATGCCCATCTGCTGACCGGACGGGTCGGCAAGCCAGGAGCCTCCCCCTTTTCGATGACCGGACAGCCCAATGCCATGGGCGGACGCGAAGTCGGCGGGTTGGCCACCCAACTCACGGCCCACATGGGGTTTAACGACACCGACTGCCAACGGGTGCAGGACTTCTGGCAATCGCCGACCATAGCCCGGCAGCCGGGGCTCAAGGCGGTGGATTTGTTCGAAGCGGTACGGCAGAAGAAGATCCGCGCGCTATGGGTTATCGCCACCAATCCGGCCATCTCGTTACCGGATTCGGCACGAGTGCGCGAAGCCTTGGCCAACTGCGAGTTTCTGATTGTTTCCGAGATGACAGACCAGACCGATACAGCTAAATTCGCACACCTTCTGCTGCCTGCGGCAGGCTGGGGAGAGCGGGGCGGAACCGTGACCAACTCCGAACGCTGCATCAGCCGGCAGCGGGCCTTTACCCAGCCGCCGGGCGAGGCGCGACCAGATTGGTGGGCGCTGGCCGAAGTGGGCAAGCGGATGGGCTTTGCCAGCGGCTTCAACTATGCCGGTCTCAACGATATCTTGCGCGAATTTGCCGCCCTCACGGCTCATGAGAACCAGGGCGCGCGGCAGCTGGATCTGGGCGCCATAGCGCAGTTGGATGATGCCCAGCTCGATGGCTGGCAACCAACTCGCTGGCCGCTGGTTGCCCAGAATGAAGCTCACATTGCCGGCGCCCGCCGGGTACAGGGTACCGAGCGGCTGTTTGCCGAGGGTCGGTTCTCGACGCCGAATGGCAAGGCGCGCTTGATTGCGGCGGCTCCGCTGTTACCGGTTCTGGATGCCGATCCGGTGGATAGCGAGCGAGCGGGCTGGTTGCTCAATACGGGCCGGGTTCGCGATCAATGGCACACCATGACCCGCACCGGGCATCTGGTGCGCTTGATGGAAAATGAACCCTATCCCAAGGTGTCGGTCAATCATCACACCCTGCTGGCCTCGGGATTGGAGCAAGGACAACTGGTCTGGTTGGGCTCGAAACGGGATCAGGTGCTGGCCCGACTGGAGCGTGATGACGGCCTGGCGGATAACGATGCCTTCATGCCGATGCACTGGAGCGACAGCTTTACCGCCCGGGGGGGCGTCAACCGGCTCGTGGCCTCTGTGGTGGATCCTATCTCCGGACAACCGCAATTCAAGCAGACCCGGGTGCAGGTTCGGCCATTTATCGCCCAGTGGCATGGGGTCTGGATCGGTCAGCATGAGCCCAATCTGCAGGGATTGGGGCGAGACCCCGGCTGGTGGAGCCGTCGACCTGTGGATGGTGGTGAGTGCCGTTTGCTGGCAGATGCCGATTGTTCAGCCGAGCAGTTATGGCAAGGGCTGGCGGCGCAAGGGCACTGGATCCGCCTGCCGCTCAAGGGGCAGGGCTGGTTGGCGGTCGCCCTGAATCAGGGCCGCATCAGTGGCATCCTGCTCTGTGGCGCCAGCCCGTGGCAGGTCAACGTTAGCTTGCTGGCGGGTTTGCTGGCGGTGCCGTTGGCTGCCGCGTCGCTAGCAACCACGGTGGAACAGGCGCTGGCGGGCGATAGTCGCATGGTCTGCTCCTGCTTTCGGGTCAGCGAGCGGCAGATTGTCGAGGCGATTGAACAACAAGGGATCCATGAACGCGCTGGATTACAGGCCCTGCTCAAGTGCGGCACCAATTGCGGCACCTGTGTGGTCGAGTTGGACAAGCTGGTGGCAAAACATCGCCCCCAGTGATGGCAATAAGTGATGGCAATAGCAGCAAGGAGTTTGAGCATGATGCAACGGAATGTGGGGTTAGGTCCCGGCGAAGTAGCACTGGTCGGGGCTGGCCCTGGCGATGTGGAGTTGTTGACCCTCAAGGCGCTGCGCCTGCTGCAGCAAGCCGATGTCGTGGTGTATGACCGGCTGGTGGGTGAGGAGATATTGGCACTGATACCGGCGCGAGCTCAGCGCCATGATGTGGGCAAACGCTGTGGCGTCAAAAGCCTGTCCCAAGAGGCGATTGGTGAGTTGTTGATTAGCTTGGCTCTGCAGGGCAAGCGGGTGGTGCGCCTCAAGGGCGGTGACCCCTATGTGTTTGGTCGGGGTGGGGAAGAGGCGTTGGCGCTGCAGGCGCGCGGCATCCGCTTTGTGGTCGTCCCGGGCATCACAGCGGCGTTGGGGTGTGCCGCCAGTTGCGGGATCCCGCTGACTCACAGAGGAATTTCACGCTCGGTGACCCTGGTGACCGGCCATCTGCAGGCCGAAGCACAGCAGAGCGAACAGCTGTTCCACGGCTGGCAGGCCCTGGTGAGTGGCGGTCATACGCTGGTGTTTTACATGGGGCTGGAGCAGGCGGCTCATATTCGTGGTGGCTTGCTGGCTGCGGGTGCGGCACGGGAGTTACCCGTTGCGCTCATAGTGGCTGGAACCACCCGGCGGCAGCGGGTGGTCACCACGACTCTTGACGGACTGGAACTGCAGGCTGAGCGACTCAAGGGGGAGACGCCTGTGCTGATCCTGGTGGGCGAGGTAGTGCGACTAAGGGAGCAACTGGCCCAGGTGGCGGAAACCCTGCTACCGCAGGTGGCATAAGGGTGTGGTATCCAATCATTTTCATAATGTTGCAGAAATAATGCTTTTTTATGCCAAGGGCTCTAAGGTAGCCTTGCCGTCAATGTCGACGCCGGGACGGCGACCGCCACCCCGATCCGAGAGGATATCGCATGCACAGGGCTGGGAGCAGGGATGAGTTTCTCCAGAATATTGATCTATGGTGACGAGGTGGCTCAGGCCAATCGGTTGGCATTATTGCTCAGCCGGTATGGGCACGAGCCCGTGCTTGCCTCCAGCAGTGATCCCTTGCGTATTCCGCCTGCGCTCAATGGCGCCATGCTGGATTGCCGACGCTTGACCGCCGAATGGCGAGTGCTGGCGATCACCTTAGCCTTGCAGGGCATTCCTGTGGTGTTGTTCACCGAAGCACTGCCCGAGCATCTGCAGGCGCAGTTACTGGATGCCGGTGTCACCCTGGTTCCCCATCGATTGACCGATAAAGAGCCGGTGGAGAGCTGGATCAAACAGGCGCGGGCCCAGCACGCCATGGTGCTGCGTCAGCGTGAAGCGGTGGCGGATATCAGCCTGAAGCTGGAGGATCGCAAACTGATTGACCGCGCCAAGGGACAACTGATGAAACGGCATGGACTGGATGAGGAGGCGGCGTTTGCGGCCTTGCGCAGCAGTGCCATGCAGCATGGCATCAGTCTCGGGGAGCTGGCCCGGCGCCTGCTGATCCAACTCTCGGCTTGATTCGGAGCTGTGCAGGGTATCCCCTTTCGTCAATACGCTGCCAACCCACAGCAGCGGTTCTCTGCTTGCATCCTTGCTACCAACGGTTGACGGGGTGGGATACCCACTGCCTTATCTGAATCAGCATGACGCCCGAGCACCTGATGCGGGCTATTGGTTCTGTTTTTCCTGATTCTTCTCGGCCTGTTGGCAGTAGACGGGGATCTCGACATCTCCCAGTGCCTGTAACAACTCCTGGTTTTCTACTTTGTGCTGCCAATGATTGCTGTGCACCAGCTCAGGTAACGGGATCCGCTGACGCCAGCCTTTGGCCTGTAGCTCGGGCTCGGGCAGAAACTCGCTGACATAGCCGATGCACAGATAGGCCAGCGGGTAGACGTGGCTCGGCAAGCCCAGGGTTCGTGCCAACTCATCATTGTCGAAGATGCTGACCCAGCCGATACCGATCCCCTCGGCCCGCGCCGCCAGCCACAAATTCTGTACCGCCAGGCAAGCACTGAACAGGTCCATCTCCAGAATACTGGTTCGTCCCAGAACGGTCGGGCCACCCCGACTGCGATCGCAGGTGATGCACAGGTTGATGGGGCTCTCCAGAATGCCTTCCAGTTTCAGACGCCGATACAGGGCGGCCTTGTCATCGGCTTCGTCAGCAAAACGCTCTGCTGCCTGACCGTTAGCGATATCGAATAGGGCTTTGACCCGCATCTTGATGGCCGGATCATCGATGACGATAAAATCCCAAGGCTGCATAAAACCCACGGACGGCGCGTGATGGGCGGCGTGAAGCAGACGCGCTAGCACCTCGACCGGGATCGGCTCGGGCAGAAACTGCGAGCGCACATCCCGCCGCTCGTAAATGGCGCGATACAGGCCCTGTAGTTGATCGTGACTGAACGGGAGGGAAGACATGGCGACTCCGGAAACTAGCGGTGGCCCATTATGCAGAAAAGCGGCGAGGTTCAGTAGCTTGTTGCGGCGGGGATGTTACTTCAAGCCGAGATTGGGGCTGGGCAACCTAGTAACCCTTGTGACTAGCTGTGGTGCGACGGCGCCATCTTGGTGCGCCCCTTCGGCGCTTGCCGGGCAAAAAATGGCTGAACATGGCTTAAAAAGCCATGTTAATGGTCAGTTAATGGCTTTTTCACCTTGGCACAAAAACTGAATAGTACTCCTTGAGTCAGGAGCAGGTGTCCGACCTCGGCCAACGGCGGTCGAATGGTTACCAGGCCCTAGTCCTGAAGAACGAATGACCCATTGATATGAACAGATGGCAACGACGCCCCGCAGATCTCCGGATCTGCGGGGCGTTTTTGTTTCAGGGAGGAACTACCATGCACGCATCCAAAAAAACTCTGTTGGCACTTGGCATCACCGCCGCTGTGATCAGCCAGTCCGTTCTAGCCGCCGTCGGCGCTCCGGAAAAAGAGGAGCTCAAGCTGGGCTTTATCAAGCTGACGGACATGGCGCCCTTGGCTGTGGCTTATGAAAAGGGCTTTTTTGAAGAGGAGGGGCTCTACGTCACCCTGGAAGCGCAAGCCAACTGGAAGGTGTTGCTGGATCGGGTGATCGATGGCCAACTCGATGGCGCCCATATGCTGGCCGGTCAGCCGATCGGTGCCACCTTAGGGATCGGTACCAAGGCCGAGGTGGTCACGGCATTCAGCATGGATCTGAACGGCAAGGCGGTGACAGTCTCCAATGCCATTTGGGATCAGATGAAAGCCAGCGTGCCCAAGGGCGCGGATGGCAAGCCAGTGCACCCTATCAAGGCGGATACCCTGCAGGGCGTGGTCAAGAGCTACAAGGATCAGGGCAAGCCGGTGAACTTCGGCATGGTATTCCCGGTCTCGACTCACAACTACATGCTGCGTTACTGGTTGGCTGCCGGTGGTATTCATCCGGGTTTGTACGCTCCGGCCACCGGTGACAATTCCGGTCAGGTGAATGCCGATGTGCTGTTGTCGGTTACACCACCACCACAGATGCCGGCCACCATGGAAGCGGGCACTATCCAGGGCTATTGCGTGGGTGAACCCTGGAACCAGGCGGCTGTCGCCAAGGGCGTGGGTGTTCCTGTCATCACCGATGATGCCATCTGGCAAAACAATCCGGACAAGGTATTTGGTGTCACCAAGGCCTTCGCCGATCAGTACCCCAATACCCATATTCATCTCATCAAGGCGCTGATCCGAGCCGCCTACTGGCTGGATGCCAATAACAACGCCAATCGTTTGGAAGCGGTGAATATCATCTCCCGTCCCAACTATGTGGGGGCCGATGCCAAGGTAATTGCCAACTCCATGACCGGCACCTTTGAGTACGAGAAGGGGGACAAACGGCCAGCGTCCGATTTCAACGTCTTCTTCCGTCACCACGCCACCTATCCCTACTACTCGGATGCTATCTGGTACATGAGCCAGATGCGTCGTTGGGGGCAGATTGCCGAGGCCAAACCCGATAGCTGGTATGCGGATATGGCCAAGAAAGTCTATCGCCCGGATGTCTATGCCCTGGCCGCCAAGGAGCTGATTGCCGAAGGCAAGATGAAAGCCAGCGACTTCCCGGATTTTGCCAGCGAGAGCGGCTACAAGCCGGTGGATAACCGCTTCATCGATGGCATTTCCTATGACGGCCATACCCCGAATGCCTATCTGCAGCAATTCACCATCGGTCTCAAGGGTGGGCAGAAACTGTAACGAGCCGATGGACCTAGCGGGTGGCTATTGATAGCCACCCGAGCTGAACAAGGAAGAGAACTATGCAAACCATGATTCATCGCTTCAACCCATTTGCCGGACCCTGGGGCTTGACCCGTCTGAAGGCGGGCGGCGCTCGCGCTTGGCGCAATAGTTTGCTGCCGATGCTGGGGATCCTCGCCTTTTTGCTGGTCTGGCAGATGGTGGCCAGCCAGGTGCAGACCTCGCTGGGCAATTTGCCCGGTCCGGTCGCCACCGGCAAACAGCTGGTGGCCCTGTATCAGGAACACAGTGCCGAGCGGGACAAGCGCGATGCCTTCTATGCCCGCCAGGCGGAGCGCAATGCCCAGAAGCTGGCGGCCAACCCCCAGGCTGAAGTGAAGGTTCGCCCCTATACCGGACGGGATACCTTCTTCGATCAGATCCTCACCAGCCTGGTGACGGTTGCCACCGGTTTCGGCATCGCTGTGATGATTGCCATTCCGGCCGGGATCCTGCTCGGGCTGAACCAGACCCTGTATCAGGCCATCAACCCTGTGGTGCAGATCCTCAAACCCATATCGCCCCTGGCCTGGTTGCCGCTGGTGACCATGGTGGTTAGTGCCGTTTATGTGTCGCCCGATCCGTGGCTCGCCAAGAGTTTTGTCATCTC
Source organism: Enterobacterales bacterium (assembly GCA_038247115.1). GTDB lineage: Bacteria > Pseudomonadota > Gammaproteobacteria > Enterobacterales > Aeromonadaceae > Pseudaeromonas. The sequence goes on from JBBRVG010000025.1 coordinate 11,671, forward strand.
GGCCGTGACTGTGAGCCTGTGCAGCCTGTGGCCGACCCTGCTCAACACTATCGTCGGGGTAGCCAGTATCGATCCGGATCTGCAAAACGTCAGTCGGGTGCTGAAACTCGCCCCGCTGACCCATGTGCGCAAGATAGTGCTGCCCTCGGCAATCCCGATGATCTTCACCGGCTTGCGCCTGTCGCTGGGGGTGGCCTGGATGGTGCTGATCGCCGCCGAGATGCTGGCGCAGAACCCGGGGTTGGGCAAGTTCGTCTGGGATGAGTTTCAAAATGGCAGCTCGGAATCACTGGCGCGCATCATGGTGGCCGTCGTCAGCATAGGGGTTATCGGTTTCATGCTGGATCGCGGCATGTTGGCCTTGCAGAAATGGATTTCCTGGGACACGCGCAGCGAACTGCGTTGAGTCATCCCGGTCGCAAAAAGGAAGGAGAATTCCCATGTCAAAACACTATCTGGATCTGAGCAACGTCGGCATGCGCTTTGCCACCCCCTCCGGCTGGTTTGAAGCCCTGGTGGATGTCAATCTGAAGATCGCCAAGGGCGAATTTATCTCGCTGATTGGCCACTCCGGTTGTGGCAAGAGTACGGTTCTGAATCTGGTGGCGGGTCTGAACGATCCCACCTCCGGCGGCATCATCCTCGATGGGCGTGAGGTCGCAGGGCCGGGTCCCGAGCGCTCCGTGGTGTTTCAGAACCACGCCCTGCTGCCCTGGCTGTCGGTCTACGAGAACGTCGAGCTGGCGGTGCGGCAGGTGATGAAGGGGGCTAATAAGGCGGCGGTTGCCGAACGGGTGCGCTACTACCTCTCCCTGGTGCAGATGGATCACGCCCTGGAGAAGAAGCCTCACGAGATCTCCGGTGGCATGAAGCAGCGGGTCGGTATTGCCCGCGCCCTGTCGCTGTCCCCCAAGGTGCTGCTGATGGATGAACCTTTCGGTGCCCTGGATGCCCTGACCCGTGCCCACCTGCAGGATGCGCTGATGGAGATCCAGGCCGAGCTCAACAACACCGTCATCATGATCACCCATGACGTGGATGAGGCGGTGCTGCTCTCGGATCGCATCGTCATGATGACCAATGGCCCATCAGCCACCATCGGCGAGATCCTCGACATTACCCTGCCGCGACCGCGCAACCGGGTGGCTCTGGCCGAGGATGTGGAATATCACCGTCTGCGCCAGCGGGTACTGAGCTTCCTATATGAAAAACACAGCAAGGTGACACCGCTAAAAAAGCCCAAGACTGAGGCCCGCAGCGCCGTGGCGTAACGGGCGCTCCCGGATAACAGTGGCGAAGCAGGATTTTTGCTCTGAACCCGCGTAAGGGGGAGCAAAACACTCAATGTGGCGTGTGGCATGACCAGATGGTATGCCCGCCGGGATGGAGAAAAAAAAATGAACAAACAGCAACTGCTGGTGGTCGGCAACGGCATGGTGGGACACCACTTTATTGAACAACTGGTCAACGCCGGTGGGCTGGATACTTTTGCGGTGACCGTGCTGGGGGCTGAGCCGGACAGCGCCTACGACCGGGTGCATCTGTCGGAAGTATTTGGTGGCCGGGCACCCATAGAGTTGCAAATGGCCGATCCGGAGTGGTACGCCGCCCAGGGCGTGAAGTTGATCCTGGCCAGTGCCGCCGAGGCGCTGGATCTGGCGGCCAAGACGGTGACCACCTGTCATGGTGAGGTCTATGGCTACGACAAGCTGGTGCTGGCCACCGGCTCTTACCCCTTTGTGCCGCCGATCCCGGGCCACACCCGCGCGGGTTGCTATGTCTACCGGACACTCTCGGATCTGGAAGCGATCCGCGATGCTTGCGCCGGGGGACGCACCGGTGTGGTGGTCGGCGGTGGCTTGCTGGGGTTGGAGGCGGCCAATGCCCTGCGTCTGCTGGGGCTGGAGACCCATGTCATCGAATTTGCGCCGCGCTTGATGCCGGTACAGCTGGATGCGGTGGGCGGCGATCTGCTGCGCAACAAGATCCAGAGCCTGGGGGTGCAGGTGCACGTCAATACGGGCACTGAGTGCATCGTCGATGGCGAGAGTGCTCGCCATCGCATGGTGTTCAAGGGTGGTGACTATCTGGAGACCGACGTCATCCTGTTTTCTGCCGGTATTCGCCCCGAAGATCGACTGGCGCGTAGTGCTGGTCTGACGGTGGGCGAACGCGGCGGCATCGTTATCGACGAGCAGTGCCGGACCAGTCAGCCGGAGGTGCTGGCCATCGGCGAGTGCGCGCTCTGGGCTGGTAAAATATTCGGCCTGGTCGCTCCGGGTTATCAGATGGCCCGTGCCGCCGTGGCCACCTTGTTGGGGCAAGCGGGGAGTTTTCAGGGCGCAGATATGAGCACCAAGCTCAAACTGATGGGAGTGGATGTCGGTGCGATCGGCAACTCCCATGCCCAGAGCGCCGGAGCTCAGGAGGTGCTGACCCTGGATCGTCAGTCGGGCATCTACAAGAAGCTGGTGATCGATGAAAGCGGCCAGCGTCTGTTGGGCGCCATCCTGGTGGGGGATAACAGCGACTACGATACATTGCTGCAGTATTACCTCAACGAAGTGACCCTGCCGGAGTCACCCTTGGGGCTGATCTTGGGCGAAACCCGGAGCAATGCCCCCCAGCTGACCCTGCCGGATACTGCGACCATCTGCTCCTGCCATAACGTCACCAAGGGCGACATAGTGGCGGCGGTCAAGGCGGGCAACCATACCCTTAACGAGGTGAAGAGCTGCACCAAGGCCGGGACAGGCTGCGGCGGCTGCTCGAATCTGGTCAAGCAGGTGGTGGATCAGACTCTGCTGGAGTTGGGCATGGAGGCCAATAACCATGTCTGCGAACACTTTGCTTTTACCCGTCAGGAGTTGTTTCACCTGATCCGGGTCGGTGAGCTCAAACACTTCGGTGCCGTGCTGGAGAAGCATGGCAAGGGGTTGGGTTGCGAGGTGTGTAAACCCCTGGTCGGCTCTGTGCTGGCTTCGCTGTGGAACGAGCATGTGCTGGATAAGCCCCATCGGCCGCTGCAAGACACCAACGATGCTTTCCTCGGCAATTTGCAAAAAGATGGCACCTACTCGGTGGTACCGCGCATACCGGGTGGCGAAATCACCCCGGATGGTCTGATCGCCATCGGTGCTGTGGGCAAGAAGTACAACCTGTATACCAAGATCACCGGCGGTCAGCGTATCGACCTGTTCGGCGCCCGGGTGGATCAGTTACCGGCCATCTGGCAGGAGTTGATCGATGCCGGATTCGAGACCGGGCAGGCCTATGGCAAGTCGGTGCGCACTGTGAAGTCCTGCGTCGGCTCAACCTGGTGCCGTTACGGGGTCAAGGATTCCATCACCATGGCCATCGACATCGAGAACCGCTACAAGGGGCTGCGCTCGCCCCACAAACTCAAGTTTGCGGTCTCTGGTTGTACCCGGGAGTGTGCCGAGGCCCAGAGCAAGGATATCGGCGTCATCGCCACCGAAAAGGGCTGGAACCTCTATGTCTGTGGTAACGGCGGCATGCGGCCGCGCCACGCTGACTTGTTTGCCACCGACCTCAATGATGAGCAACTGATCCGTTATATCGACCGGGTGTTGATGTTCTATGTCCGGACTGGCGACCGCCTGCAACGGACCTCGGTGTGGATGGAGAATATGGAAGGAGGGCTCGAGTATCTCAAGTCGGTGATCATCGACGACAAGCTGGGCATAGGCGCCGAGCTGGAGGCGCAGATGGCCCATCAACTGGCCACCTTCGAGTGTGAATGGCAAGGGACTCTGGCCGATCCGGAGAAGCTCAAGCGCTTCAAGCCGTTTATCAACAGTGAAGCCGCCTATATGCCGCCACGTGCCCTGCTACGCGGCCAGGCATTCCCCCAGGGTGAAGAAGAGATCATCGAGATCAAGGAGCTGGTATGAACTGGACCAAAGTATGCGAATTACCGGAGTTAACTGCCGATGTGGGGGCCGCAGCCCTGGTCGATGGCGAGCAGGTCGCACTCTTCTATGTGCCTGCGCTGGAGCCTGCGCTCTATGCCCTGGATAACTGGGATCCGCTGGGGCAGGCGTTCGTGTTGTCGCGCGGCATCGTCGGCGATGTGGCGGGTGAGCCCTGTGTCGCCTCGCCACTCTACAAACAGCATTTTGCCCTGCGCGATGGCCGCTGTCTGGAAGATGAGGGGGTTGCGGTACGGACCTGGGCGGTGAAGCTGGAAGGGCAAAGTGTCTACATCCGCAGCTTACAGCCATAACGCGGGCCAAGCTCTGTCAGTCAGAGCTTGGCCTGATGGCGCGAATGTAGTAACAATGCTGCAACTTTAAGGCGCACTCCCGGCTAATAAGCCATAACGCCGACCTGCGGATCTCCCTGGTGGCGTTGTCACAAGCCGGAATGTGCGTCATCGGCATGCATCAAGAAGGATAAATGATGGCCTGTTGTGATAGTTCGGATGCTCTGTCGCTGGAAGCGGCGCAAGCCCGATTGGCCGCGCTGCCACGGGTGTGCGAGGTGGAGTCGGTGGCTCTGGCCAATGGGCTGGGCCGGATCCTGGCTGAGCCCGTGGTTTCGACGGTGAACGTCCCCGCATTTGATAACTCGGCGATGGATGGCTATGCCGTGCGACTGGCCGATCTGGCCGGCTCCTCACGTTTATTGCTGGCGGGCAAAGCCTTTGCCGGGCAGCCCTTCACCGGACAGCCCTTCACCGAGGAGTGGCCTTCGGGCCACTGCATCCGCATCATGACAGGTGCGCCGCTGCCAGCGGGAGCCGACGCTGTGGTGATGCAGGAACAGACCCGCGTCGAGCCGCTTACCGATGGTGGTGAGTACATCCATTTTTCGGCCACCGTGGTGGCCGGACAGAACATCCGCCGTCAGGGCGAGGAGTTACAACCGGGCATGCCGGTGCTGGCCGCTGGCGTTCGGCTCACGGCTCGGGAGTTGCCGCTGCTGGCGACATTGGGGCAGGCTAGCGTCCGCGTCTACCGTCGGCTGCGAGTGGCGTTTTTTAGCAGCGGTGATGAACTCAGAGCTGTCGACAGCGAGCTGGCACCCGGTCAGATCGTCGACTCCAATCGTTACGCCATCGCCGCTCTGCTGGAGCGGATGGGCTGCGAGGCACTGGATTTGGGGATTATTCCCGATGATAAGGCGCTGCTGCGACAAGCCTTCTTGCGCGCCGATGCCGAGGCGGATGTGCTCATCACCTCGGGTGGTGTCTCGGTCGGTGAGGCCGATTACACCAAGGAAATCCTGGCCGAGCTCGGTGAGGTGGAGTTCTGGAAAGTGGCGATCAAACCGGGCAAACCCTTCGCCTGCGGACAATTGACCCGTGCCGCGCGCGGTTGCTGGTTCTTTGGCTTGCCGGGCAATCCGGTCTCGGCCCTCGTCACCTTCGTGCTGCTGGTGCGTCCGGCTCTGGATCAGCTGATGGGTGCCCAGCCCAAGCCCGTGTTGCGGCTGCCAGCTCGATTGGCGATGCCGGTGCGGCTAAGCCCGGGGCGTATCGATTTTCAACGGGGGATTGCCGAGCTGGCAGCCGATGGCCAGTTGCAGGTTTCCAGTGCTGGTGGCCAGGGCTCCGCCATGTTCAGTGCCCTGTCGCGTGCCAATTGCCTGCTTCGGCTGGACCCGGCGCGGCATCCCGGAGAGCGTGAATTGGCGGCCGGGACTTGCGTCGAGATCCAACTGTTTGATGAGGTGCTGCAATGAATCCGGGATGCCAGACCGCGAGAGGGACGAGCCAGCTGAGTGATGCCGAACTGCTGCGTTACCATCGCCAAATCAATCTCAAGGGGTGGGATCTGCCAGGGCAGGAGGCGCTCAAAGCCGCCCGGGTACTGGTCATCGGCTTGGGCGGTCTGGGCTGCGCGGCGGCGCAATATCTGGCGGCAGCCGGTGTCGGCCAGTTGACGCTGCTGGATGGCGACAAAGTCGAGCACTCCAATCTGGCGCGGCAGGTATTGCATCAGGATGAGCGTGTGGGGCATTACAAGGTCCATTCGGCGGTAACGGCGCTTCGGGCGCTCAACCCGCACGTACAACTGCTGGCATTGCCGGAATACGCCGATGAGGTGATGTTGCCCGGATATCTGGCCGAGCAGGATCTGGTCCTCGATTGCACGGATCACCGTGCCAGCCGGGAGCTGATCAATCTGTGTTGCCGAGCCGCCGGGGTGCCGCTGGTTTCCGGCTCGGCTATCCGCGGCGAGGGGCAACTGAGCGTTTTTAGCTGGGGGCAGAACGAGCCCTGCTATCACTGTCTGAGCCGATTGTTCACCGAGCCGGACGCTAGCTGCGTGGTCAATGGGGTGCTGGGGCCCGTGGTGGGCATGGTGGGCTCCTTGCAGGCGCTGGAGGCGTTGAAGCTCATCACCGGCATCGGTCAACCGCTGTGTGGCGAGCTGTTGCTGATCGACGGCTTGAGTCTGGAGTTTCAGCGCTTGCGCTTGCCCCGTGATCCGGAATGCCGGGTCTGCGGATAGCGGTAGCATACGTGCGGAGCGTCTGCTGCGCTCAAAAGGTGAACTCCTGCCACAGGCCTAAAACGGTTCTTGGGCGGGAGACAACGACACAATAAACCCGAGCCTGTGGGCCTAACCTTCGCAACGCGGAGCAGGGCGCTCAGGCCGAGCCAGCCGACGGTTGTGTTTGTCAGCCGTTCGACTGGCGAGGGTGGTGCGGGAAACCAAACCGCCTCCCGACTTGGAAAGGTGTTTATGTCCATAATTGATACGAGCCTGGCGCCTAGCGTCGAGTCGCTGCAACCTAGTGCCGAGACGCGGCGCGATGGCGCGCTGGGTCTGTCGAACACGCCGCCGTTGGCCCGAGGCGACCTCTCTCGACCGGCGGCCTCACAGCGGTCGGGCGCCTTGCAGTCGCTGGCGGAGCCTGTGCTGGTGGATAGCTTTGCCCGGCGCTTTGGTTACCTGCGGCTGTCGATCACCGATGTCTGCAATTTTTGCTGCAGCTACTGCTTGCCCAATGGCTACAAGCCCGATGGTTCGCGAGATTTTCTCTCCCGCAGTGAGTTGCTGCGGGTGGCGCGAAGCTTTGTCTCCCTGGGGACGCGCAAGATCCGCCTGACCGGTGGCGAGCCCTCCATGCGGCGAGATTTGGAGGCCATTATCGGCGACTTGCGCGCTCTGCCGGGTTTGGAACAATTGGTAATGACCACCAATGGCTATCGCCTCAAAGAGCGTGCCGCACTGTGGCGCTCCGCCGGGCTCGATAGCCTGAATGTCAGCATCGACAGTCTGGATCCGCGCCAATTTCGTCTGATCACCGGTGAAAATCGGCTCGGCGAGATCCTGGCCGGGCTCGAAGCGGCTTGGGCGGCAGGTTTTGGCACCATCAAAGTCAATACTGTCTTGCTCAAGGGGCTCAATCATCACGAGTTTGATGATTTTTTGGCCTGGATTAAGGATCAGCCCATCCAGCTGCGCTTTATCGAATTGATGCAGACCGGGGTGGCGGGGGATTATTTTGCCCAACACCATCTGCGAGGTGCCGAGCTCGAGCAACAACTGCTGCGCCAGGGGTGGCAACTCAAGGCGCGGGCAGCCGAGGATGGCCCGGCCAGGGTGTACCGGCATGCCGATTACGTCGGCGAGGTGGGGCTCATCATGCCCTATGGCGCCGGTTTTTGTGACAGTTGCAATCGGCTGCGGGTGTCGGCGCTGGGGCAACTGCATCTGTGCCTGTTTGGCGATGGTGGCATAGAGCTGCGGGATCTGCTGGCTAGCGATGATCCCCGACTGCACCAGCAATTACAGCAACGGCTACAGCAGGCGTTGCAATTCAAGGCCAAGGCGCATCAGTTGCACTTGGGTGATCCGGGCATTCGTGCTCATCTGGCCTCGATCGGGGGGTGAATATGAGTCCGATTGATCCGGTTGGCATCCCCTCTGCCGGCACAGTGTCAGCATCTTCGCCGTCACCTGCGATGTCGCCGCCGCTGTTTGGCTTGCTGCTGTGTGGCGGTCGCTCCTCGCGGATGGGGCAAGACAAGGCGTTGCTGCAGCTGAGCGGTCCGTTTGGCGCGGAATCCCTGCTGCAGCGCGGCTTACGTTTGCTGCGCGAGGCGGGCTGTGGCGGCGTCTGGCTTAGCGGCGACTATCCGGGGTTTGCCTGTATTCCCGATCATCCGTCATGGGCCGGTCGCGGTCCTCTGGCCGGGATCGCCTCGGCCATGCAGTGCTATCCCGAGGCGCGCTGGCTTATTCTACCGGTGGATATGCCGGGGATGGATGCCCCCCTGCTGCGCGCCCTGACCCGAGAAGGTGCGGCTCATCCGGTAGGGAGCGGCGTCCAGGGAAGTCAGTTCCCCTTGCTGCTGCAGCCGGGGGCTTTGCCGGTGCAGAAGACCTTGCTGGGCAGTGGCGAGCGACGCGACTACTCGGTCCAGGCGCTGTTGCGTCAGTTAGCCCTGCCGTTGTTCCCGGCTGAACAGCTGCTGCCGGATGTGACCGCTGAGGTGCTGCAGCGCACTCTGGGCAACACCAATACCCCCGAAGAGTGGCGGCTGTATGCCGCGTCTGCCGGGGATGATTTTGCATGGGATTCAAACCACTAGGGTTGCATCTTCATTACGCCATCACACGACTATTACACGAACTATCACACGAACTATCACACGAAAAAGGACACCGATATGAGCCATGCGGCCCTGGAATTCAAACCTCTGAACGTTGCGGTATTGACCGTTTCCGATACCCGTACCGCCGAAACCGATAGCTCGGGCTTGTTGCTGGTGGAGGCTCTGCAAGGCGCCGGTCATCGGTTGGCGGACAAGCAGATCGTCGTCGATGACATCTACCAGATCCGTGCCGTCTTGAGCCAATGGATTGCCAGCCCTCAGATCCAGGCGGTGATCATAACAGGCGGCACCGGCTTTACCGGCCGCGATACCACACCCGAAGCGGTCAAACCGCTGTTCGACAAGGAGGTGGAGGGCTTTGGCGAGCTGTTCCGCCAGGTGTCGTTATCCGAGATTGGCACCAGCACCATCCAGAGTCGGGCTTTGGCAGGGCTGGCCAATCGCACCATCATCTTCTGCTTACCGGGCTCCAATAATGCCTGCCGCACCGGCTGGCAGCAGATCATTGCCCCCCAGCTGGATGCTCGCACCCGGCCGTGCAGTTTTGTCATGCACTTGAAAAGCGGAGTCTGAGATGAGTCAGCAGCTGTCCCATGTCCAGGCCAATGGTGAGGCCCATATGGTGGATGTTTCGGCCAAGGCTGAAACCTATCGCGATGCCCGCGCCGAGGCGCGAGTGCGGATGTTGCCCACAACGCTGCAGCTGATCCTCGAGGGGGGGCATCACAAGGGCGACGTGTTTGCCACGGCGCGGATCGCCGGCATCATGGCGGCCAAGAAAACCAGCGAGCTGATCCCGTTGTGCCACCCGCTGGCGCTGGCCAAGGTGGAGGTGGAGTTGCAGATCGATGAGGCCGATTCTTCTGTCATCATCCAGACCCTGTGTCGGCTCAAGGGGCAGACCGGCGTCGAGATGGAGGCACTCACGGCGGCCTCTGTGGCGGCGCTGACCCTGTATGACATGTGCAAGGCGGTGGACAAGGGCATGGTGATCGAGCAGATAGCCCTGATCAGCAAGCTCGGCGGTAAGTCCGGCGACTACCAACGGCAGGAGTGAGTCATGATCCAGGTGAAATTTTTTGCCTCACTGCGCGAGCAGCTGGCAACCAGCCAGTTGGAGCTGGCGGCTGAGTATCCGACGGTTGAAGCCTTGCGCCAGGCGCTGGCGGCGCGAGGCCCGCACTGGCAGCGCGCACTGGCAGCCGAGTCTGTGCTGGTGGCGGTGAATCAGAGCGTGCAATCCTGGTCGACGCCACTGGCGGATGGGGATGAAGTCGCATTTTTCCCACCCGTTACCGGAGGCTGACATGGATCTCTCATCACCTGCTGAGCTCCTATCGTCCGGCGCGGAAGATACAGTGGGACTGCCAGACCGCATTCTGGTGCAAGAGGCTGACTTCGAGTTGGCAGTTGAACACCAGCGTCTGGCGGGGCAGGGGCGCATCGGTGCCCTGGTCAGTTTTGTTGGCCGGATGCGAGATATCAATCTCGGGGATGCGGTGGTCGGGCTGAGCCTGGAGCACTATCCGGGAATGACCGAGAAGTCTCTCTGTGAGTTGGTCCAACAGGCTCGCAGTCGCTGGTCGCTGGAAGCTGTGACTCTGATCCATAGAGTCGGCGAATTTCAGGCGACCGATCAAATCGTGCTGGTCCTGGTGACCAGTAGTCATCGCGGCGAAGCCTTCGCAGCCTGTGAGTTTTTAATGGATGCCTTGAAAACCCAGGCGCCGTTCTGGAAAAAAGAGATGTTGGCGGATGGTACTAGTCGCTGGGTGGCGGCTCGAGAAAGTGACCAGCAAGCCGCGGCACGCTGGTGAGGTCGCGCTAAAAGAACAGCCCTCGCGTGGAGGGCTGTCGGACACTAAGAGCTGTGGCGTTATGACTATTCGTCAACTTCCGCCAGATCTTTGGCCAGCTCTAGCGGGTCGACTTCCAGACCGTCCAGATCATCATTCCAGTTGGTGCCGATCAGCACGCCATCTTCGCCCAGATCATTGACCCACTCGTCGAAGAAAATTTCCAGATCGATGGCGACCGGGCTGTAGTCCGACCACTCTTCCACACAGTGGGCGCGCGCCGCTTCTTCACTGGACCACAACGGCAATACATCGGTTTCAGCAAAGTCGTTTGAATCGCAGACAACCCAATCTTCGCCGAATTGCAGACCCCACAGCACACCGGTTTCACGGGCTTGGGTCAGGAGAAGTTCGTAGTTGGCATTCAGATCGGTGGTCAGTTGGCTCATTGCGGTATCCATAGTGGAAAATGACGGCTAGATCCTGAAGCAAAATGGTGTCACGCACAAGCCCGGCAGCGGAAATAGCCAACAATCGCCGCTCGATCCCGGGATGCAGTACGCCGCTCTCCTGGGCCGGAATCCTGGTATCTGTGGCGCAGGATCCGCTTTCATCGTCCTGATTGCGCCTATACTGTCGAGTAATGCGATAGAAATCATATCGATAGTGGCTATGGCATCAAAGGGGCGTGCCAATGTTTCTAAATTTACTGATTGGGTTGCCGGTGATCCTGGTCTGTCTACTGCTGCAGTCGTTGATCAGCATGGGTAGCCTACGTTTCTATCTGGCGCGGGTGGAGCGTGATCGTTCATTTCTCACTGTATCGCTGCCGCTGTTCGGAGTGATCGTCATCCTGATGTTGGGTAACTGCTTACAACTAACCCTATGGGGCTGCTTGTTCTTACTGCTGGGTGAATTTGAGAGCCTGGATGTGGCGATTTACCACTCAGCGGTGAATTTTTCCACACTAGGTTATGGGGATCTGGTGATGAGCGAGCAATGGCGGATGCTGGGGCCGTTGGAGGCGATCAATGGCGCCTTGATGATCGGTTTATCCGGCGCCTGCATGCTGGCGGTGATGCAACATCAGCTCAAGCGGCAATTGGGCGAGTCGTTTTAGCGTGCGGTTTGGATGGTTGCTTCACCGCCTGTTGGCTCGCTGAGGCAGGGGAGCGAGCCGCTCAATAATGAGGTAAGTCATGGCGATTATGATGAGTCGCAGGTTCATATCCGGATGGGGGCTGTTGGCACTACTCCTGATGTGCATCACTACGCCGGTACAGGCTAAAAAAATGCTGTTTGCGGCCATGGATGATTGGCCCCCATTTATTATTGATACCAATTCGATCAGCTCCGACTCGGGCTTTGATGGCATCGATCGCGAGCTGCTGCAAGAGCTGTCAACCCGCACCGGCATCGATATCTATCTGTTGCGCTACCCCTTTGTTCGCGCTCTGCAGGATATGCAAGGCGGACGGGTCGACTTGCTCACCAGCTTGGCCAAAACGCCGGCTCGCAGCCGCTATATTGGCTATCTTTCGACCTCTTACTACCAATGCCGTCCCGCTTTCTATGCCTTACCGGCCATGGCCCAACAGGTGCGCAGCTATGCGGATCTGCGAGGCAAGAAGATTGGCTATGTTCGTGGATCTGCCTATTTCGAGCCCTTTGACAGTGACCGCCATCTGAACAAGAACGCCGTGATGAACGAGAGTCAGCTGCCCGGCAAGTTGCTCAAACAGCGCAATCAGCTCTTTATCGGCACCGATTGTCAGGTCGATTACTCATTGCACGAGATGGGACTCAACAAACAGATAGTGCGCACCCTCTATCAACCGGATCAACACATAGATCTCTATATTGGCTACAGCAAGGCTGCTGGTATCGAGAAGGAAGTTGCCTTGCTGGATAAGGCACTCGCCGATATGGTGGCCGAAGGTTGGGTCGCCCGTCTGGTTAATAGTTATTTTCAATCGGATAACCTGATTTACTCCGTTACCCCCACACCTTGAATCGGCTCAGACTCAACCCCGCTGAGCCTGAGCTTCAATTCCTTTGTCGGGAAACGTCACGGCTGAATAACCATTGCTGCAGCGTGAACCATGCCGCGAACCCTAGCGCCTGCTTCAGGGCTTACATAGCCTTCATCTACGGTTTCTCGCGTCGCGAGCCTACTCCTCGTTATTTGCGCAGCAGTCGAAGTCCATTGCCGATAACGAGCAGGCTGGCGCCGACATCGGCGAATACTGCCATCCACAGGGTGCCATAGCCTAGCAAGGTGGCGATGAGAAACAGCGCCTTGATCCCTAAGGCCAGCGTGATGTTCTGGATCAAGATCTGACGAGTGGCGCGGGACAAGCGGATAAAGGTTGGTATTTTCCGCAAATCATCATCCATCAAGGCCACATCGGCGGTTTCAATGGCGGTGTCGCTGCCCAAGGCCCCCATGGCAAAGCCGATGTTGGCGCGGGCCAGAGCAGGGGCGTCATTGATACCGTCACCGACCATGCCGATTACCCCTTGGGCGGCCAGCTCTTCGATGGCTTGCAACTTGTCGCTGGGGAGCTGGTTGCTCCGTACCTGCTGGATGCCGACGGCGCTGGCGATAGCCGCCGCAGCATGGGCATTATCTCCGGTCAACATCACAGTGTTGATGCCCAGCTGATGTAACTCGGCAATGGTGGCGCGGCTACTCTGCTTAACCGTATCGGCCACGGCAAACAGCGCCAGCACCTGCTGCTCATCCAGCAGGCACACCAGGGTTTGTCCCTGTTGTTCCAGCTGTGTCAGGCGCAATTCGAGCTCGGCGTGACTAGGTTCGAGCTCCTGGACCAGTCGCTGATTACCCAACCAATAGCGCTTGCCATCGATTTCACCACAAACGCCACGCCCTGCCAGGGCCTCAAACCCATCGACCTGTATCGCCACAATGTCATCCCGGCTTGCGGCTCTGTGGATGGCCTGTGATACCGGGTGATCCGAGTGCTGGGCTAGCGCCGCTGCCAGTTGGCGACAGCGCGAGGCACTGAGTGTGCCGAGGGTTTCGAAGGCCGTTTGTTCCGGCTGGCCATGGGTCAGGGTTCCGGTTTTATCCAGCGCCAGCCAGGCCAGCTGGTGACCGGCTTCGAGATAGGCGCCACCCTTGATCAGGATCCCGTGTCGTGCGGCCGCAGCCAGTCCACTGACAATGGTGATAGGGGTGGAGATCACCAAGGCACAGGGGCAAGCGATCACCAGCAACACCAAGGCTTTATAGATCCATTCTGCCCAGCTTTGCGCCATCAACAGGGGTGGTAGGAGAGCGATCACGACTGCGAGCCCAAAGACGATAGGGGTATAGAGTCGGGCAAACTGATCAATAAAACGTTGGGTGGGGGCTTTGGCCCCTTGTGCTGCCTCGATGGCATGGATGATCCGCGCCAGCATCGAATGATCGGCATCGGCTGTGACCCTATAGTCAAAAGATCCACTCCCGTTGAGAGTCCCGGCGAAGACGGGATCACCAATCGCTTTGTCCACCGGCAGACTCTCGCCGGTGATCGCCGCCTGATTGACGCTGGAATAACCCTGCTCGAGGATACCGTCCAGGGGGATACGTTCCCCGGGTCTAATTCGGACCCGTTGCTGCACCTGCACGGTGCTGGCGGCGACCTCGCGCCAGGAGCCATCGGCTTGCTCTACCGCCGCTTGCTCTGGCGTCAGCTCCAGCAATCCCGAGATGGCTTGCCGGGCGCGATCCAGCGATTTGGCCTCCAGCCACTCTGCCAGTGCAAACAGCACCATCACCATAGCCGCCTCAGGCCATTGGCCCAGCGCCAAAGCTCCGGTCACGGCGATACTCATCAGGGCATTGATGTTCAGATTGCCGTTGCGCAGCGCCAGCCAGCCCTTCTTGTAGGTGGTCACTCCGCAACACAGCAGTGCCCCTAGGGCTAATACGGCGATGAACAGGGTCGGGGCTCCAAGCCAATGGGCGATTTCTGCGGAGCTGGCTGCGAGCATCCCCAGAGCCAGTCGCCACCAGGAGTTCTGGGCTGTGATGGGCGGGTGGGCAGGGTTCTGGGCAGTTGCCACTTCGGGCTCGAATCCGAGGGCGCGGATCCCGGCCAGGATGGCGGATAATCCCTCAGGTTCATGCACCACAGTCAACATCCGCTGCATCAGGTTGAACTCCAGGCTTTTGACCACCGGCATGTTTCCCAACTTCTTGCGCAGCATGGCTTCTTCGGTCGGACAATCCATCTGCAGGATGCGGATCGCGGTGCGGGTGCCATCTTTGCTGGTTTGAGAAGGCGTCAAGGTCTCTAGCGTGACCGGGGTGGGGGCGCAACAGCACGTTTTGGCTGCCGCCGAGGATGAGGGGCTGTCAGATGGCTTAGGTGAGGAGCCGACAGGCGTGATGGCGCGGATACTCAAGCGGCCAACCGGCTTGTCGGGCGCTGGTGATGCGGGGATCTTGGGGTCACAGCCGTGGGTCATAACGATTTCCTTGACAACAAGTTCACTTCAGTAGACACCTTGGAGCTACTACAAGGTCAATAGCCTGAGGACCGAGATCATGAAGATTGGTGAATTGGCACTGTTGGCACAGTGCTCTACGGATACGATCCGCTTCTATGAGAAGCAGGGCTTGCTCCCCGCCACCGAGCGGACGGCCAGTAATTACCGGAATTACAAACCTGAGTTGGCCGAGCGGTTGCGTTTGATCCGCAATTGTCGTGGCCTGGATATGACGCTGCAGGAGACTCGCGCCTTGCTGGCGCTGATGGATGCCCCGCCAGAGCGCTGCGGAGCCGTAAATGAATGGTTGGATGCCCATCTGGAACATGTGGATCTGCGGATCCAGGAGTTGGTGCAACTGCGGCAGCAACTGACGTCGCTGCGTCAGCAATGCCAGAGTGAGGATGGACTGGATCGATGCGGCATACTGCGCGGACTGGCCACCATGAGCTGTGATGACGGCGCGAAAAAAACCAGCCATCTGGAGTGAGGGTTCACGCGACGGCGATGATGTGATGCCGAGCTTCAGCTGTCCGGACCAGGAGGGATCTGGTTTAGTGCAGGAAGTTGGGCTGCTCGAAAGAGCAGCCCCTTGTTTTTTTGTTGTTCAGGGGCCGGTGTGCGTGGAAGCACAGCGAACGATTGATCAATAGACGTAATTCACTCCGAGCCACCAGGAGCGACCTAACAAATAGGAAGAACTGCTGGAGGACTGGGTCTCGGGGAATGCATTGAAGACATTGGTAACCCGCATATCAACACTGGCCGACTGATTCATATAGCGAAATAGCTGGTAGCGAGTGTTCATATTCAAGGTGGTAAATGACTTTAATGTCTGCTGGGCATAAACATCATAATTAGTGCCATCAATTTCAATATCGTCATCGGTATCGCCAAGATAATCATAGGCGCCGCGATAATTGACGGTGGCATTGGTCATCAATTTATCGACAAACCACATGGCTGTCCAACCGACGGACGCTCGTATCGGAGCAGCATAGTTGCTACGGGTATTTTGCTCATATAATTCATTCATGCTGATCAGCTGACCCTGGTAATAGATCTGCTCACCTGGATCTGTATAGTCAAAATAGGTATTTCCCACGCCATAGCTACGCGTTCTTGACCAGGTGACATTGGCATTAAAACTATGGTTTTCATGCTGGCCACTCCACTCCAGTGCCAAACCTTTATAGTCACTCTTGCCATCATTGGTCAGATTATAAACTGTGGTGGTATAGGTCTTGCCCGTATCCGCTTCCGATACTTCTTTTTGTTTATCGGTACTGGCGAAACCATCCCGATTCTGCCGATATACCGCTTTAATCCGCGCATTCCCCTTCATGGGGGTCGGTATGGTTAACGCCGTGCTGAGTTCATCGCTGTAGGGCGTATTCAGCCCGGCCTGGCGATAATCCGTGGCTCTGGATTGGTTAAACAGTTGCCAATCGCCAACCGCTCCGGTACTGGTATTTACAGTACGACGATAGATATAACTGTCCGGATATTGCGAGCGAATCGCATAACCCAGCATATTGGCGGAATAGTAGCGGTTGGCGCCCATGGTTAAAAACCACTGTGGCATGAATTCCCAGTTCGCGGATAAACGCGGTGCTGTATTGTAATTATCCAGGAAATCGTCATGGCTCATCCGGGCTCCTGCACGCAGGCCCCAGTCACCAACTTGCTGGAAATATTCGCTCCACAGGGCCTGACTGAAAATATCGACCTCGGCATCATAGGCGTTGTAATCGGAGCGCTGGCTCAAGACGATATCTTCTTTACAGGCTAAATCCTCTTCGGCGCACGCTGCGGTGACGCCTGAATTCATTAATTTACTGGTGGAGTAGTAGTAGTTATCTTCGGGACGCCGCTTGCGCGCTTCCGTCAGTTTGAGTTCGGAGCCAAGGCTTAATTCCCCTGCACCCAACGGGCGAGTCATACTGAAATCGTAAGTACTGTCCCGCTGCCATTGGTCCAGATCACCAAAGCCGCCTTCCGCACAATTGTTATCACTGCACCAGTTAATGGAATCCGCTTTAGACGACCAGGAATAACGATCGCCAGGCCAGGTGCGACTGGCATCGGATTCCTGATAAGAAATCTTGTGTTGCCAATGGCTTTCATCGGTAACCCCATTCAGCGCCAGATAGCTGGATAAACCATCACTATGATTGATATTCAGGCTGTTGATACTGTTATCCGGTTGCTGTTCACTGCGATACGGACTGTAAATAAACTGGCCTTCCAGGGTTAAATCCGGACTGTATTCATAGCGGCTTTTCAGAAAATAGTTATCCGAGGTATCACCGGATTTATGCTGCTGTGCACCATAATCCTCAGCCATTTTATACTGAACTGACGATTCAGTCCGAGTGATGGAGGCGAGGGTAAATAATTTATCGGTTAACGGCATATCCACCGAAAGCGTGGTTTGATATTTGGTGAAATCGGGTGGACCTTCCTGAGTATCCGTATCATCACTGGCTTTGCCCTGGTGATATTTCACCATCGAATCATTCTGCAGGCCAGCACTGGCGCGAACGCCAAATTTACGAGCCGGTTGACGCAATTGGTAGTCCACCACGCCACCGGTAAAGTCGCCATAACGAGCAGAAACATTGGAGTCGAACACATTGACCTGTTCGATCAAGGATGGGTCGACATATAAGGTCTGGGAGGTTTGTCCAAATACTTCGTTGAAATCTTCCCGACTCTGGCTTGAGACATCCATGATAGAGGTGGCAGTAACACCATCAATTCTGATGTTGTTGTCGTAATAATTGCCGCCGGAAATAGAAAAATCGGATGGGCGAATGGATTGGATACTTTCAGGATCGGCTGATTGCCGCTCGGTATCCATCTGCACGAAAGGCAAACTTTCCAGCAGGCTGGTGGTATCTATTCCTCCCTCCTTGCTGGTTTCAACGGTTTCTCGACCTATGACACTCGCGCCCGAATCGACCGGATCATAACTTTCATAGTGACTCGCTGGCGCTTTCTTTTTGGCGCCAGCTTCCGCTTCTTCTTCCTGCGTTGCCACGATCTCCATGGCGCCGAGATCGACCGGGCTTTCCTTGACTTGCTCTGCGTGGGCTACGCCAATCGCGCAGCCCATATACCCAATCCAGAGAGATAATTTCATCGCTACTTCCTTGCCTGTTAGCACCATGTGGTTATCGGATGAACGCTTATTGCTGCTTCTGTCAGCAATCAAACGGCCAAGCCGGTGAAGGCGCAGAATAATATTGCACTTGATAATGACTATCAATAAGATTTGTTACCTCCAAAAGATTAGGTTCTTCCTGAAGGGATATTGATGAAATTTTCCACTGCTCGATCGTCACTCACACAGCTGATTGGGTTGCCATTGGGTCTTTTTGTATGGCTCATGCTATGTGTGCAAGCACATGCTGAAGTTCAACAACCCGAGGCTCCGGCCTGGGATCCGCAGCTGATCCGCGGCCAGCTGGATAACGGGTTGCGTTATGTTGCCTACAACAGTGGCAAGAGCAGCGATCCCTTCAATCTTCGACTCATAGTTCGTGCCGGTGCCATTGATGAAACCGGGCCATCAGGGATTGCCCATGGGGTCGAACACATGGTGTTTCAAACAACCCAAGGCCATCCTGAAACCATCCATCGCTACTTGCAGGATATTGGCTGGAAAACAGGTCTGCAGATCAATGCCGTCACCCAGGCGACAGAGACCCAGTACATGATCCGCACCCGGCCGCAGGATGCACTGGATCTGCCTCACGCCGTGGCTTTGCTGGCGGAGTTGGCACTGTTTGCCGAGTTTGATGAAGCGCACTGGCAGGCGGAGCGGCAAGTGATCCTCGAGGAGATGCGCCAGGACGGTGGAGTAGCCAGCCGAATCAACCAACAGAAAAAAGCCATTACCCGCAATGGCTCCCGCTATGCAGACCGCACCACCATAGGTCGGCGCGAGGAGCTGCTGGCCACGCCGGTCACGGCGTTGCAGGATTTCTATCGGCGCTTCTATGTGCCCAACAACATGACGCTGGTTGCCTCCGGCGCCATTGATGAGGCGACATTACGCCAAGCCCTGGAATCGACATTTGGCCGCGTACCGGCAGGGCCCAAGGTCGAGCGACCCTATGTCCAGTTGCCACTGCATCAGGATCTGGTGGTGAGTAAAATTCAGGACCCCCAGGGCAGCAGCAGCCGGGTCGCCTTCGGGATGCGCGTCCCCCAAGATCCCAGAACCACGCTGGCCGGCCAGCAGCAAGCACTGGAGAACTACTTCCTGCGTCGTTTGCTGCGGGACCATATTCGCCAGCAAGTGTTGCCAGCCACCGTCAAAAGCATGGTGTTGTCTCTGGATGAGCCGACGCCACAACGACAAACCTTGGCCATAGCCGCTAATACCACGGATTATGCGGCAGGCTTGACCTTGATCCTGACCGAGTTGCAACGGTTACGGCAGCATGGTCTGGACCAGAAAGCCTTCGCGCAGGCCAAAGCCCAGGCACTGAAGACTCTGGAGAACAACCAGCAAGCAGTACTGGCGCGTGACCTGGCAAAGTGGGAGGACAAGATCACCGAAGCCTTGCTGCAGGAGAGCGTACTGGAGGCGTATCCGATCTATGCCGCACGCACCAAGCGTTTGATTGAGCAACTGCAACTGGCGGATCTGAACCAGCGATTACGCCAAATTCTTGCCGCCGACGATCGCTTCGTCTATTTCCAGCTTCCAGCCAATACCCAGGCAGTGACTCCGGATCGGGACGCGATAGAGGCGCAGATCCAGCAACTGCAACAGCAGATCCTGTCGGCTCCTGTGACACGGGATGCCCGTGTACATCCGGATAACAATGGCCGCTCCGGCGTCAGCGCCGTACTCGCCGCCAAACTGCCCGCGCCGCGACTTCCTGCCGTGCCTGCATCCACAGGCGGCGATATCCTGCTCACCAAGCGATACGGTGAAGTACCGGTGACGGAGTGGCAACTGAGCAACGGGGATCGTCTGTTGTGGTTGAATCGTCCGACACCGGATGGTCGCGTCTATATCCGCGCCTTGTCCCAGCCCGGTTATATGAACCAGCAATATCCGGCCGAGCTGAGCCAGATCGCGGTGCAATTGTGGCAACAAAGCGGTTTTAACTTCTGGTCTGCCGAGCAGCAGAAGCAGTGGCAAGCCGCGGCTGTGCCGCACTGGACATGGCAGCTGCAAGCCGGGCAGCTGGATGTGGGGGCTGTGGCACGGGTGGGGGAGTTGGAGGGCTTATTCCGTGAGTATTGGCATAGCCACCACTCAGGGCTGATCCGCAAGCAGGCCTTGCCTGACGGACAAGAGGCGCTGGATCAAGCCCAGCACCCGGCCTCGGAAAGTACCCGAGCTTTCTATCAGCTTCGCTACGGCGCAGCTGCTCCTGCGGTAACACGCACCTTGCCTGCGCGGGCGCAGCTTGAGCAGATAGCACGCCAGCATCTGGCGGCTCCCACCACCTTTTATCTGATTGGTCCGCTGGAGGCGCGACCGCTGGCGAGGCTGGTACAACGCTATCTGGCCTCTATCCCGCGGCACCCGCTATTAACAGCACAGCTGACGTTGCAGCAACCGGGGCAGCGGCATCAGCAGCTTGCCATGTATGACAGTGAAAAAGCCACGGTACGGGTCGAAGGCTTTACTCCCATGCGCTGGACCCCCGAACAAGCCTTCGTGGTCTCGGCACTCAATCCCCTGGTGCAATCGGCATTGCGCGCCGAGTTGCGGTTGCGCCGCAGCGGCGTCTACAGCGTAGCGTTTGAAATGCAGCTGGATCCGGACACTGACCGGGTAGTGGCAACGCTCAATTTTACCTGTGCACCCGAGCGTGCCGAAGAGCTGCACCAAGCGGCCCTGGCGGTGATGTCCGACTTGCCTGCGCAACTGGCGAGCCTGAATTTCCCGCGGCTGCAATCCGATATCCAGTTTGCCGAGCAGATCCGCCAAACCGATGCCAATACCCAATTGCGGCGCTTGATCCTGAGTGACCGAGCCTATGGGGATATGCGCTATCTGGAACATAGTCCGCACCTGGCGCAGTGGATCACTCGTCAACACCTGGCGAGTGCTACGGCCGCCATATTCCCGCTTCCTAACCATGTGTCACTGATCACGCTACCGCGTCACGACGCCAAGTAGCCCTAGAGGAATCACGTCTTATGTTTCGCAGTTTTTTTCTTGATCGACGCTGGATGCCCTGGTCGCTACTCGGCACCCTGCTCATCCTGGTTACCACCTGGCTGAAGGTCCAGATCGATGTTAGCATCAACGCCTGGTTCGGGGATTTTTACAACCTGTTGCAGAAGGCTCTGGCCACACCGCACTCCATTGGCGAGCACGAGTTAATCGGGCAGCTCTGGCAGTTTGCCCGTATCTCGGCCGTTTTTGTGGTCATTGCCGTGCTGCTGGAATTTTTTATCCGCCACTATGTGTTCCGTTGGCGTACCGCCATGCATCACTATTATTGCCGCAACTGGCAGCGGGTCAGCCACATCGAAGGGGCGGCCCAGCGGATCCAGGAAGATACCATGCGCTTTGCGCGGATCATGGAAGCGCTGGGTGTCTCGCTGCTGCGCTCCATCATGACCCTCATCGCCTTTCAGCCGCTGCTGTGGTCGCTGAGCAAGCATGTCTCAGTCGTACCGGTATTGGGGCATGTCGAACATGCCCTGATCTATGTCGCCATCATCTCTGCCATCGTTGGCACTCTGGTTCTGGCGCTGGTCGGGGTCAAGCTGCCGGGACTGGAGTTCAACAACCAGAAAGCCGAAGCGGCGTTGCGCAAGGAGCTGGTCCTGGGTGAGGATCAGCCAGAGCGGGCGAGCCCTATTACCCTCGCCGAACTCTTTGTCCATGTGCGGCAAAATTACCTGCTGATGTATCGCCATTACCTCTATTTTGATCTCGCCAAGTGGTCCTATCTGCAGCTCTCCTCGATCCTGCCGTATGTGGTCCTGGCTCCGACCATCGTCAGCGGTGCCATTACCCTGGGCATCATGCAGCAGATTTTGCGTGCCTTTGGCCGGGTGGTGGAGTCATTGCAATTTCTGGTGATGAGCTGGTCGTCACTGGTGGAGTTGGCCTCGGTCTACAAGCGACTCAATGCGTTTGAACAGCAGATCCTGGCCATCGATGAACCGGCGCCCGCCGCTTCGACATGAGTAAAGGATCTCAATCCCTGAACCTTGGTGGGGGATATTACGCCATGCCAGTCCATACCAGCTGGCCGGGTTATCGTCTCCAGGCTGGGCTTATGCTGCTGGTGATCTTGGTGCATGGGGCGATCTGGTTTGCCCTGTTGCAACCCCGGGATTTACCGCCGCCTGCAGCCGTGACCCGGTATTCAGTCAAGCTCATCAGCTTGGGGTTGAGCAGTGCCATGGCAGGCGCCAAAACTGCCAGTCGCACAGTGACGCCGGCGGTCGCCGCTACCGCACCACCCCGAGAGGCCACGCCGCAAACCAAAGCCTTGCCGCAAACCCAAAAGGCTACACAACAAACCCCAAAGGCTACGCAACAGACCAAGGCTAAGCCGCCAGTTCTCGCCCGACGCAGTGCATCGAGCATACCGACACCTGCTCAGCCGGTGACGAAATCGGTGCCGCAGGCCAAGCCAACCCCCGCAGCCCCATCAACACCCATGCCACCGCCAAGCACTCGCGCATCTGCATCTGCGACCATGCCCAGACCTGCTGCTGCCGGGGCCAAAGCCGGACAACAAGGCAAAACCGGGGCTCATGTCAGCCACAACAAGCAAGCGGATGCCGGGCAAAGCGCCCAGCGGGGAGGGCAGGCCATTTCGGCCAGTCATGATCTCAAGGTGCGGCAACATCTGCTGTCTCACCAGCGCATTCCCAAGGTGTTGGGATCCCGCCGAGCGGGCGAGGTGGTGGTGGAGTTTGTCATCGACCGCAAGGGGCAGCTAATTAAACAGTTAATGGGCAAAAGCTCCGGCATCCGCGAATTTGATCGCGCAGCTCGGCAGATGGTGCAGGAAGCGGCCCCCTATCCAGACGCTCCAACTGACCTTCACTGGCAGCAGCGGCTATACCGGATCACAGTCCGCTACGAGGTGCAGTGAGGTGGTGATACCCCGTCATCCCCGGTAATCCAGGCGGTTGCTTGTTCCGTTGCGCGGTAGCGATTTAGGTCTGTCTGGTGCCAGCATGGTAAACACCCTGCTGGCTAGTATCACGCTAAGAGGCTGGCGGTCATTCCCCCGCTGCCCGCCGTTTCCATGGCAGGCTCAAGGGGAGGGAATAATAAAGTTCTAAAACCGGGAGCCGCAGATTCCCCATTCATATTCTATTGGGTATATTCAAGAGCAGATTTCTTGCGTAAGCGCTTGATTTAGATGATGCCGATGCCTGAGTGGAATCGCTCGCGCCTTGTTTATGCTGTTTTCTCCTGGTGCCACCAGAACGTTTGCCAGTGATCCGCGCTCAAGGCGACGGCATGGAGCCAACCATCAGTGACAAGGATGTGATCCGACTCGACGGTGGCCTATTCGCCAAACGAGTACAATATGACATCAACGGCATGCGGGTGATTTCAGACAACCCCATTTATGCATCCCGAGACCTCAGCAAAGCCGAACTCGCCGAGTTGAATATCGTTGGCCGCGTCGTATGGGCAGGGAAGAAGTTTTAGCAAGACTCGTGAGTAACATGCGGAGGGAACCGCCATGAAAAAGATCGCCTATCTCTGTGTAGCTTTACTGGCGACCTCACCGATTGCCTACGCGAAAAATTACCCCTGCTCTGGAAAGAAGGGCGGGGTTGATTATTGCACCAGCGATGGGAAGTTCATGTGTAAAGACGGGACAGTGAGTAAGTCAAAAAAGATTTGTACAGGAGAATAAGCGATTGGACTTGGGGATGTTTTTAATTTAACAGAGAGCACTATTACAATGATATTGAAAAAACTGGTTATTCATGAGCTGTCTAAAGAGGCCGGCTCTCAGGGGGCGACGTATAAAACAGGTAAGTTATTAGATGTTACAAAAAAAACATCATTGAAGCTTGTGGATGAAATTAGCAAAATATACGGAAGGACTGGCAATTCTGCCATATATGGGTGTTTTGCAAGAAAGGAAAATGACAATAAATTTCCTCTCCATTTTGACGAATATGTTAAAGATGATGTTTATTCTGATGATTCTTTCATGGCTCTGACTATTGCAGCTATGGTTGAGTTAACCAAAGAGGCGAAGAAGCAGCAGTCGGCAACGGGTGGCCATATAGTCTTTTATCATTTCACCCAAGATGCAAGAGACTTCTTTCTGATGGCAATGATAAAACAAACTGCAGGATTAAACATTAACGGCAATTTGGAGTTGGAAGATGTTACAGAGATAGAGTTATCAAAAATACACCAAGCCGCAAAAATAAATTTCACTTTATTTTTGGCGCAAAAAGTTGCTAATAAAGTACAAGATGATGAGGACGAAGATGATGATGCTGTAGAGCATAAATCATATCTAAGTTTTGTCAGTCCCGCTTCATACAAAGAAGTCTCCGGCTATTTTATTAGTGCGCTCGATTGTACTGATGGAGTCTCTCCAAGAAAGGCAACAACCAGGGCGTTTAACTGTGTGAATGCATATATTAAATTGCTTGATGAGCTTAGACCTCACCAAGTGGTAGTAAAAGATTCTCTAGTTGATTATTTGAGTGGTTGTGTTGAGCGAAAAACTCCCGCTACTCTCAGCGGCGTTGATAGCGCTATACGAGCGGCAATTCCAGCTAAATTGCATGATTTTATAAATGGATTTATTGATTTTGCTAACTCAGATGAATATCAATTACCAGCTGAGTTTGGGGTGAATAGTGCGAAGGTAAAGTACTATTCACGAATTAAGGTTAAATCTAGGCGTTGGAACTTAGAGTTTGACGTTGCAGCATTAGGCATTACACCTGGTAGTGATTTAATGTATGATGAAAAAAATAATGTGATTGTTATTAGATGCAATGTTGAGCTCAAAGAAAAGGCACTTGCAGCATTGAGGGAAAGAGAATAAATGAAAGATATTTTCAGTTATGCAGTTTCTTTGTTTCGTCACCTAACTAATGGCCAATACGACGGGAACGGAGCTTTCTTTGGAGAGTTATGCATAACTGATGACCTTAAGTCAATGATCTGTAAAGTCGCTGAGAGTGGTGATTTTCCAGTACAGATTACCCAAGGTTCTTTTTATTTTAATTCTGACGTCGATGACGTACAGCTTCTTTCTTCTTTAATTGTTGCAGTGGATGCTCAGATAGAGGTTAGTATACCGCAAACAGAACGTGGGCATTTTTTCTCAGATAAAGAAAGCTTTCTCAATAGGCATTCTTATCATCTAACTTTAGAGATCTTAGATAGGCCATTTTTTATTGTCGCAGACAATATTTGCAGCATCAATGATCCATCTGGCTTCATAGATAAAGCAAAAGAATACTGTTCGTTTTTATTGGTTTTGCAGCGGTTAGCTAATTATCATGATAATAAAGCAAGGGATGACTTATCATATCGACTTGTTTTTGTTGTTCCGGATAAGGATACCAAAGGATTTAAAACATTAGTTCTTGAAACTAAATTTGAGCTGGCATTGTTTGCTCTCGCTCCACCTGATTACTCAATTCTGACTCGCTTACTCCAAGAGGCTGAGGATAGACAGCATGCACATGCGCTAGATAAATTATCTATTTTCAAAATCTGCTTTGTTGATGTTTTACTGCGGAGCAATGATTCCGATACATCTTTTTCGTTCTTGGTTGAAAAGTGGAATGACCTTCTAGATTCATATCAAAAATCTTGGGAAAATTATTTAAGTGGTTTTTCATTTCATAAGCTGCGTAGCGAGTTGGCGGAGCAACAAACAACATATGCACAAAAATTAACAGATGTAATATCAGGTTTAACTGGGAAATTATTAACAATACCTCTGTCCATTGGAACATTGACATTTTTAGATGGAAAGTCAACGCTCAACTCATTGATTATTTATTTTGTTGCATCATTGGTGGTTGTTTATATTGTCCGCTCATCTATTGTTATTCAGCAGGTAAATGTTAAAAATATTAGCGGTTCGTTCAAGATAGCTCTGGGTAAAATAAATGATTTGCACTCTAGTGGGAATCCGACAATTGCTGCTGAAATAAAGGGGATTCGTGGAAACCTAGAAGATGTCTGTAAGAGAATAAATAATACTCTTTTCATTTATCAACATCTTTCATGGTTTCCTTTGTTAGCGCTATCGGCATATTTGCTTTTTTTGAATTGGTCAGGCATACAGTCATTCTACTGTGGCTTGATGGCATTATTTTTTGACGCTATATAATTCCGCAATTTATATTTCAAACATGCCTGACGATAGGTGAGGAAACTTTTAATTAATAATCAACAACAGCACTGCAAAAATCACATATGAACAAGGTAATGAGTTAATATATTTTGTTCTGAATTCTCTCATATTGGCGATATGACACATCGATCTGCATAGATTGATACCTACTTCTTCACTACGGGTCTATGTACCCTCTGCTGATTGTCATACATGAATTATTCAATTTTATGCTGTATATTTGAACAGTGTTTTATTGAATGATTTGTCAAACGATGGCAGTTCGAAAGCTACCCACCGGCAAGTGGCTTACCGAGGTCTATCCAGAAGGCCGCCCCAGCAAGAGCAATCCTGACGCGCCGCGGCTTCGTAAGCCGTTTGCCACCAAAGGCGAGCCAGCCACTTTATGATGAATGGCGGCAATATTCTGGTGCTGCAAAAGATCCTTGGCCATTCGACGATCAACATGACCATGCGCTATGCACACTTTGCCCCGGATCATCTGGAAGACGCGGTGAAGCTAAACCCGCTGAATGGCCTGTAAGATGTCGCAGGTCAGAGGATGAAAATAGTTTGGGGTGGTGGTGTTACACGAGGTGGAGCAGGGGGCTTTGATGGATGGCTGCAAAAACGCTGTCGCCACTTGGCGGAATGACAAAAATCTGAGAAGGGTGATTTGTTTGCTAAGTGCTTGATTTGAATGGTGCCCGGTGCCGGAATCGAACCGGCACGCCGTTGCCAGCGAGGGATTTTAAATCCCTTGTGTCTACCGATTTCACCAACCGGGCATCGGAATCAGTACAAGACTGAGAAAATGGAGGCGCGTTCCGGAGTCGAACCGGACTAGGCGGATTTGCAATCCGCTACATAACCGCTTTGTTAACGCGCCTTTGATAACTTGGAGCGGGAAACGAGACTCGAACTCGCGACCCCGACCTTGGCAAGGTCGTGCTCTACCAACTGAGCTATTCCCGCTTTACAGACATTGTCTGCAGAAGACCGGCGCATTATACGTAGAGAACTCTGCGGGTCAAAACAATTTTTACTACTCAGCTTTCAATTGCTTAGCAAATCAGCAGTTGTCCTCTTGATTCATATGTAACGGTCATGATGGCTGTTGAGCAGTAAAGCGGCATGTATAACCAACGACGGACACAGACAGCGAGGTCGAACTGTGATACTGTGTATTTCTACAGCATTCATCAGATGACTGAGGGAGACTATCGATGGACGAATTACATACGCTGAACGACTGGTTACATCACTTTCGTAAAGCCAACAATCGCACCAATCTGGATGCCTTGATTGTGTCGGCGCGTCGCGCACAACCCAGCAGCTGGCCGATCATTGAGCAGGCCGCTGAACATCGGGAGGCGGAAATCAACCAGGGCGAGCAGTTTCCTATCGGATCCTAGTGTGCCTATTCGGAAAGCCGGTGCGAGTTGTGATCGCGACCACCGGCACCTATCTAATTGAACCGTCATCATCCTTCACCATTTTGCGATAGGTGTCGTTTCCAGGCGCTGGCTTCTACCGTAGTGATGTTTGGCATTGGCCTCGAATGAACAGCCGATTGTGCTGAGCAGCTTAGTATTTCTTCCCCCCGTTTACTCCTTCTTGGGTCCACTCAGTACTTTTCTGATCTGCACGCTCTGCTTTACTGTAACGCAAGCCAAGGTTTGTCGTTATGCCATTGTATGCACCACTTCTCGACCTCAGATGCAGGCATAGGCCGCGCAATTCCATACCCCTGAACCAGATGGCAGCCGAGCAGGCGCAATTTCTTGCCGTGGGCCATGGTTTCGACCCCTTCGGCGATCACCTGGCGGTGAAAGACATTCGCCAACTGGATCACGGCCTCGACGATGCCCAGGTCATCGTTGTCGGTCAGCATATCGCGAACAAAGCTCTGATCGATCTTCAAGGTATCGATGGGGAGCTTGCGCAGATAGGTCAAGGACGAGTAGCCGGTGCCAAAATCATCGAGGGCAAAATGAATTCCTAGTTGGCGGCAAGCCAGCAAGATGCCGATGGCCTGCTCCATGTCGGCAATAGCGGCACTCTCCAGAACTTCTAATTCAAAATGCTCGGGTTTGATGGCGGGATGCTGGGCCAGCACCGCTTGCAGATGGGTATAGAACCCGGGTTGGAGCAGGTGATTGGCGCTGACATTGACACTGACGGTCATCAGCAATCCTGCGCTATGCCAAGTGGCAGCCTGAGCCATAGCGGTACCGATCACCCATTCGCCGAAGTTGGTTTCCAGATGGCTGCCATGAAGGTGAGGTAAGAACTCCGCCGGCGCGAGCAGGCCCAACTCGGGGTGTTGCCAGCGGATCAGCGCCTCGACACCAATGACACAGCCATCGTCCAAATCCACTTTGGGTTGGTAGAACAGCTCAAATTCCTGGTTCAGCAGCGACTGATGCATGGTTTCCAGATATTTACGATGCATTTGCACCTTGCGATCGCTTTCCGGATCGAACAGCTGGTAACGGTTCTTTCCCGCTTCTTTAGCCTGGTACATGGCCTGGTCGGCATGCCGCAGCAGGGTATCCGGATCTGCATTATCTTCCGGATAGAGGGTGACCCCAATGCTGGCCGAAATGGTGATCTGGACGCCGTTGGCGCTGACAGCTTGACCAATCGCGGTCAGCAAACGATCCAGGACCAGGATGCAGTCTTCTGCCGACACGATATCAGCCAGCAGGATCACGAATTCATCCCCGCCGATGCGGGAGAGGGTATCTTCATGGCGCAGAACTGAGAGCAGATTGTGGGTCACGCCGATCAACAGATGGTCGCCGACCTCATGGCCGTAGCGGTCATTGATGGTCTTGAAATTATCCAGATCAAGAAAGCAGATAGCGCAGGACTTATGATGCCGCACCGAGCGGACTATGGCTTGATGCAG
Source organism: Enterobacterales bacterium (assembly GCA_038247115.1). GTDB lineage: Bacteria > Pseudomonadota > Gammaproteobacteria > Enterobacterales > Aeromonadaceae > Pseudaeromonas. The sequence continues at coordinate 40,810 of JBBRVG010000025.1, forward strand.
CCGATCCGATAGCAGCCGCCGATTAGGGGCTCCGGTCAAGGGATCATAATGGGCAACCCGGTCGAGTTCGAATTCATGCTCTTTTAACTGGGTGATGTCGGAGAACAAGCCGACATAGTGAAGTAACTCGCCCTGGGCATTACGGACGGTCGAGATGGAGAGTAACTCGGCATAGATGTCGCCATTTTTGCGTTTATTCCAGATCTCGCCACGCCAGAAGTCATGATCGTGCACCGACTGCCACATTCCCTGATAGAACTCGCTGTCGTGCCGACCGGAAGAAAGCAGGCTGGTTGGCTGGCCGATTGCTTCTTCGGCGGAGTATCCGGTGATCCGGCTGAAGGCGGCATTGACCTTGGTGATAATGTTTTGCGGGCTCACCACCATGATGCCTTCGTAGCTGCTCTCGAATACCACAGCCGCTTCCTTTTGCGCCTGTTCCATGATCTTGCGCTCGGTAATATCGGTATGGGTGCCAGACATCATCAACGGATGACCTTGCTCATCCCGCGTCACGACTCGGCCGCAGGAGAGGATCCAGCGCCAGCCACCAGACTTGGTACGGCAACGGATCTCGACCTCATGGCTGGGGGTCTCGCCGCGGAAATGGCGCTCGATAGATTCTCTGGCGATGGCCAGATCGTCCTCTGGCACCAGTGCCGCCCAGTTGTCGGGCTGGACGTTCATCTCCCCGGGTTGATAACCCAGCATGGTCTCCCAGCGTGGGCTGACCACAAACTCATTGGTCTGCAGGTCCCACTCCCAGTAACCCTGATCCGAGCCTTCAATGACCCGGGCGAGCTGCTGCTCTCGTTCTTGCAGCGTCTGTTCGGCACGTTTATGTTCGGTGATATCGGATAAGGAGCCGATCAGACGGGTCGCCATCCTGTTTTCATCGCGGTTGACAGCGCGGCCCAGTACCCGCATCCAGCGGATGTCACCACTCTTGGTGAGCAACCGGAAGGTGAAGTCCAGACTGCCGATCTCGCCACGGCGATGGGCATCGATATGGCGCTGGACGCTCTCCCTGTCTTCGGGATAAATCATCTGTGCAAAAAACGTGAAGTCATGGGTATCTTCGTCGGCGGAGTAACCGGTGACCTCATAGTAACGAGGGGAGCGATAGACATGCTGGCGCGGAATATCCCAATCCCAGAAACCATCACTGGTGGCCTCAACCACTAACTGCAGGCGCTCTTGACTGGCCTGAAGTTGCAAGGCCAGCAGCTTGGAATCGGTAATATCCTGCAGTGTGCCATGCAGGTGGGTGATCTGGCCCTGCTGATCTATAACGGCTTCACCCCGGGCGGTGACCCAACGATGTTCACCATCGGTGCGGAAGATTTCCACATCACATTCGTAGCTCTGGCCAAGCTCCCGGCTACGAGTGACGAGCAGATCCAGTCGCTGCCAGCTTGCAGCCGTGAAGTAGCGCTGGATCTCCCGATAGTTGGCGGTTGGGAACTGCATGTCGCAGCCAAGGATCTGGTAAATCTCTTCGGACCAACGGGCGATCCCCGTTTGCAGGTCCCATTCCCAGTTCCCCACCTTGGCGAGGCGTTGTGCCTGCCGTAACGCGGCCTCACTGGCTTTGAGTGCATCCAGAGCCTGCTGTTGACTGGTAATGTCCCGGGAAATACCGAACAGACCCATCACAGCGCCACTCTTATCCAGTACAGGGCCCTTGGTTACCATAAACACCAGCGACTGGCCGGTCTGGATATTGAGATGCTCAACATGGGTTTGCACCTTACCGAGCGTCATGATCTCGACATCGGTGTCGTGCAAACTCTGCGCCGAGGCCACGTCAAATAAGGCGCTGTCATCGAGACCTATCAGTTGCTGCGGTGTTTTGCCAACAAAGGCCGCGGCGGCGGCATTGGCCATCAGGTAGCGGCCTTGCCGATCCTTGATGAATATGGCGTCGGAAGTGCCGGAGACAATAGAGTCTAGCAATCGCCGATTGACTTCCAAGGTGGCAATGGAGCTTTGGAGTAGGGCGCTGAGAATGCTGACGGCAATACCATTGACCATCAAAAATGCCCATTGCAAGTGTACTGAGGCCGGGGACGAGACAGAGTGGAGTGCGGGCTCGGCCAGCAGGTCAATGCCCAGGCACAAGAGTGCCGTGGCCAGCAGACCCGGCCCCAAGCCGCCGATCAGGGCACTGAGGATGATGGGCAGCATAAACAGGATCATCAAGGGTTGCTGGCTCAATTCGAGCGGGATCGCCATCCGCAGCGCCAACATGGAAATCGCTATCGTGATGGCAAAGCCATAAATCAACCAGCGAGGTTGTGCGCCATGGCTGATGCCGGTCGAAATGGCTTCCAGAAGCGAGCTGCGAGGACCTATGTGGCGGTCAGGAATGGCTCGCAAGGCAAAGTAAAACAGCGCGGCCGTCGCTACGACAAAAAAGATGCCCTTGATGGTCGAGAGCTTCATCACTGCATCCGGGGTGGCAACCAGCATCAACAAATGGTCGGAGAGGAAGATCCACAACAAAGCCAGGATGACGTAGCCGCTGACAGCAACCAGGATGAAGCGATTACGTGGCGATTTAAACATCTGTTTATCACCTCTTAAAGGCTACTTAATGCTCGCCCCTTACTGACCGAACTGCGGCTGGTCTGAGTATCGGTTTGGAGTCTGACTCGCGATCAATCGTTTGGCATCTGGATCGATAGGCGTATGAGGTAGTCGAGACCATTCGCCTGCACCTTTCGCACACCCGTCATAGAATGGCGTGCCTTGAGTGTAGATACCGTGGTCCAAGATGGGAATAATGATAAAATTGCTGTGAAAACAATCACATTTATGCAGATTACCCCTATGGAGAGTGTGTGTAAATGCCGATGCAGACTGGGTGGCTGTCATCGGGTGGAACCCGGTGGCAGCCACAGGTAGATCGCTGCGTTTAGCGTGAGGTCAGCAGTTGTTCGACATCCTCGATAACTTGCAAGGCCGCTAGCGGGCCACCGACCGAGGTCCAGAGTGAGCCATCGACGCGGCCATAGGGTCCGCGCTGGATCGCTCCCATCTGACGAAACGCCGGGCTTTGTGCCGCTTGTTCCATGGCATCCACCGCCTCACCACTGGTACTCAGGGTACCAATCACCAACCAATCCCCATCCAGACGGGCGAGCGATTCCAGGCTGAGTGACGGCGAGTGGGTATGGCCAGGCTCCTGTTGCTGGGGCGGTCGCACCAATCCCAGTTGCTGGATCACCCGGCTGGCGAAAGCATCCCGGTACATATAGGCAGGTCCTTTCGGATTCCAGCGCACTATGCTCAGACTCTCACCTTGACGGGATGCCAGCTGTTGCCGGGCTTGGGCCAGCCGGGCCTCATAGCGTGCCATAAAGGTCGTCGCTTCGGCTTGCCGATTGAGGATCCCCGCGACCCGGTGCAGAGTTTCCTGCCAGGGGGCTCCCCAGTTGGCGGTGACCAGGGTCGGCGCTATCTGGTTGAGCAGGGCCAGCTGCTCCGGTTTTAACGGCCCGGTGAGGATGAGATCCGGCTCAAGGGCCAGCACCAATTCCAGATTCGGATTATCGAGTGCACCGATGGAGGGAACTTTCTGGCCGCCAGCGGCCGCCAGATAACGGGGCAGGGCACTCTGTCCGCGCCCGTTGACGGCTCCAATCGGCGTGATGCCCAGGGCGAGGGCAATATCCAGATCAATCTCGCTCAGGGTCACCACCCGGCTTGGGTGATCTGGCACCTGATGAACTTGCCCCAGGGCATCGGTGACCGGACGCGCCTGGATTGGGCCTGAAAGCAGTGACCCAAACAGGACGAGGGTGAAGAGACGTTGCCAGCGGTGGCACACTAATTTCAGCATGGGAATTCCTTGGTCATGAGCTCAGGGTGCAGAGGGCGACGGCGTGGGACTATGACGGGTGCGGCATCGAATGGCGCCTCAAGAATGTCCACTTCCGTGCCATATAGTTGTTCGATCAGGGGTTTGTTAATCACCTCGCGCGCCGGACCCCAAGCGGCGATGCGACCATCCGCCAAGGCCAGTAATTGATCACAATAACGGGCAGCGGCCCCCAGATCATGGATCACCATCAATACCGTTTTGCCGAGCTGGGTCATCTGATGTATGGCTTCGAGCACTTCGGCCTGGTGGCCCAAGTCCAGCGCACTGGTTGGTTCATCCAGCAAGATCAGCTCGCTGTCCTGCGCCATGATCATGCCCAGCCAGGCTCGTTGCGCCTGTCCGCCGGACAAAGAGGCGACCGGCTGCTGCCAGATGCTGGCTAATTGCAGGCGATCCCGAGCAGCGGCCACCAGACGACTATCTTCGTCACTCCACTGCCGCAGCCAGCTTTGATGGGGATAACGGCCATATTGCACCAACTGATCGACCCGTATGCCGGCGGGCAGCAGCGGGCGCTGGGGTAAGTAAGCTAACTGCCGGGCCAAGGTCTTGTGGGCGTACAGGGGTAAGGGTTGACCACCCAAGCGGATGGTTCCGCTCTCTGGGATCTGCTGGCGAGCCAGCAGTTTGAGCAGCGTCGATTTACCGCAGCCATTGGGGCCGACGATCCCGACCAGTTGCCCGGGCGCCAACTGAAAGCTGATCCCTTGTAGCACCGTTTTTTGCGGGTAGGAAAAATGCAAATCTTCAACATCAAGCAACATTAGTGGTCTCCGGAGGGGCGGCGGCGCAGCAACAGACCGAGCAGTAATAAGCCACCGAGCAAGCGTGTCATCAGCCCGGTTGGTAATTCCTGGGGATAGGCCAGCAGCCGGACCAGGGTGTCACTACCGAGCAGGAGTAAGGCACCACACAAGGCGGCCAGCCACAGTGGGGCTCCCGGTTGCCGCAACAGGCTGGTGGCCATAATGGGGGCGGCCATGGCAATAAACACCACAGGCCCGCCGATCGCGGTTCCCAACGCCGCCGTCAGAATGGCCAATCCCAGCACCGAAAGTTGCAGCGGTACCATCATCAATCCCAGACTGCGGGCACTGGCCGGATCGAGCAGCAGCAAGGTCAGCGGGCGCTGCAGCATGATCAGCAAAGGACACAGCAGTAACAGACACAACGACACCGGTTGCAGCGTGCTCCAGCCCTGGCCTGCGAAGTGGCCCATAGACCACAGATACAGGCTGGCCAGATGGACCAGTGGCTGGCTCGACATGGCCAATTGTCCCAGCGCATTGAACAACTCGGACAGCGCAATACCGATGACCACGAAGCGATAACCCTGCTCGCCCGGATCCCGGCACAAGGCATACAGGGCTGCAGCGGCCAGCACAGAGCCGAGGGGGGCCGCCCACCAGGGCCAACTGCCAATACCCAACTGGATGGTAAACAGTATGATGGCCAAGGCTGCCCCCTCATTGACCCCGACCATATCGGGGGTCGCCAAGCGGTTTCGGACCAGCGTCTGTAGCAGACAACCGGCGATACCGAGTGCGGCTCCTGCCAGCAGGACTGCGCAGATCCGGGGGAGGCGGATGCCATGGATCAGCAGCTGCGGCATTGCCGGGCCACGCTGCAGCAGTCCGTCCCAGATCTGCTCCGGTGTTAACCAGAGGGTGCCAACGCCCAGTGCCAACAGGGACGCGATCGCCAGTAGCAGCGTCAGCACAGTGCCCAGTAGCAGGCTGCGGCGGGGTAACAGCAAGGCATAGGGGCCTATGCGAAACAGGAGTTGTCCTGCCGGGATGAACCGCGATGTCGTCATGCCGCTCTCCCGGTTAACCAGGGGGTGCGCGTCCGCCAGACCATGCCGATCAAGACAGGTGCGCCCACCACGGCCAGCAAGGTGCCATCCGCCAATTCGAATGGCTGGATCAGCCAGCGTGCCAGAATATCCGCCACTAACAGCAGTAGTGCGCCCGTCAGTGCAGAAAACAGCAACTGGCGGCCTAAGGCGACCGGCGCAACCTGCCGCGCCAGTACTGCTGCCAGTAACCCCAAAAAGCCGATCGGTCCGGCTAATGCCACCGCACTCCCGGTCAGCAGGGTGACGACCAGCAGGATGATCAGGCGGACTCGTTGCGTGGCGACGCCCAGGGCTCGGGCCTGAGTATCACCCATCTGCATCAAGCTCAGGCTGCGGCACACCGGCAAGATCAGCAGCCAGGCCAGTAGCACCACGGGTAGCAGAAACTTAAGGGCGGCCATTTCGACT
>JBBRVG010000026.1:0-46806 GCA_038247115.1 Enterobacterales bacterium
GTGCCAAGGTATTATCAACGAAGGGCAATTGCCAATAGGCGGTCATATGACCGGTGGCCACCTTATAATCCGCTAGTTTTAGCGTATTTTCCCAATCCCGTTGCTGCACATAGTTACCATCCAATCCCAGTGCCCACGATTGGCCATAAGGGCGATACAGCACTTCGCTACCCACGCCGGCATACATCATCTCCAGATAGCCACCATAGGCTTGGGCATACCAATCGGTTGCCAGTTTATCCATAGCCGTCAGTTGCAGATTGTTCAGCAACACATTGGAGGAGCTGACATATTCCCGGATATAGGTACGCACTCGCGGGAGAGCATCGCTTCCAGAAGGAGTGGTGTAGTTAAACTTGTCGTAATTATCTGTCAGATTCAGATAGAGGGTGCCGGATGTCCATAGCTTGTCGGTTAGTGCCAAGTCGGCATTGCCATTGATACCGATTTGATACATATAAAACGATTCGGGACCACCAAAGGATTGTGCCAGATGGGGAGACCAGGAGTAATCCAATCGCTGCCGCCCGCCGTCACGAACGGACACGCCTTGCGGCAAGGTGGGGATTGTCGCTTTAGGTGGTTCAGCAGCCGGCTCCCCCAGCACAGCAGCGGTCTGCTGATGGCGGAACTGGGTCAAATCAACGGTGGTTTCATCAACTGGCATCTGCTGACGACGAGCGGTAATCGTCAGCTCAGTGGCATCAGGCACCGCATTGGCCACGATCGCCGAGGCACGAGCGTTAGCCTCTTGCGCGTTGCGATATTTTTTCTGCTCGGCCACCACTGTCACCGAATGCTCATCGTGATAAATCGCCGGATTACTCCAGCCAGCATTGCGCTCCAGGTCTTTGGCAACTTGCTGCCAATCGGGCTCGACGCCCCCCGCTGAGGCTGGCTGGGGTTTGACCGTAGGACGCGGATCATCTAGATGGTGATTTGTCATTTCGTTGAAGTTGGTGCGCAGGGTAAATCCCCACATCAGGGTATTACCACGCTGATAGCTCAGATGAGAGTCCAGCATCTCGGTCACCCGATACACGGCGCCGACATTCACCGGACTACTCTGCTCAATCACACCTGCAAATTCGTTGTGATAGTCATTGCCGTCATATTCCAGCTTCAAGCGCAGCGGCTTCCAGGGTGTCTGGTATTCGATACCGCCAAACAGGGCAGCAGGACCATGAAACAGATTGCCAAACTCGAAGTCACCCGGAACCCCGGTAAAGCCGCTGCGTTGGCAATAGGATTCTTTATAGCTGCAGAACGGATTTTTGATATTACCGCTCTCGGCCATATTGCCCCAACCCATACCCAGGGTGAAATCAAGATCCCCCCAGCGTTTGCTGGCCACCAGAAACTCACTATCAAATAGGCCGGTACCCGCAAAATCTCGCACTCCGACTGCCAGCTCAGGCGCATAGAAGCCCTCTTGCCATAGTCTAAATTTGAAATCGATGCCCTTGTCTTTATAGGTTTGATCGCCGCTAAACTCAGGCGACTGGCTATATAGGCGTGTTCTCACGTCCGAATAACGGACTGTCGCCTCCAGCCAGGAGTAGGGCTGCACCGATACAGACCAACGGCGGTACTGCTCGTTATCCATATAGTTGGAGCTAAATTCACCAACGCGAGCCATGCGCGCTGTCGGCATCTGCAGCAAGCCCACGCCGCCGAAGTCATGTTGCGATGGCCCTATCCCATCGGTTTGCGGACGATAAAGGGCTTGCGGCTCTTCAACTGCGGCATAACAGGGTGCCAACGCCAAGGCGAGTAAACTCAAAGTAAAGGGCAGTTTCATCAATCGGCAATCCGGTTAGTCAGCAGGTGAGCGATGCGGGAATTCAAGTTGCGATAATGTTCGGGCAATTGGTCGTTATCAAACCCTACGAACAACACAGCCCCTGGATCAACTTCGCGGTGTTGTCGATTCCAGTACTCAAGACCCACCTTTTCAATCGAGCCGTCATTCTGGATAAGATACCCCCAAGCGCACTCCCCCGCAGGCAGACATTCGGCATCGATATAGTCGGCAATCACTTGTCCGGGTTTTATCAGCGGTCGCAGATTACCATTCACCAACCCCAGCACCATCAAGGTCTGTGGGCGCGCAGGCAGCACCAGTCGGTACTCCCCTTGTAACCGTAGATTATCATCCGGCCGGATCCGGACCCAGTCTGGATCCAGAATCGCAGGCAGCCGACCGAGCAGTTTCACCGCCGCCAGTTCGACTCTGAGCTCCCGGACCGCATAGGCATTCCGCGTCTCACCTTCGTTGTGCCACTGGTACTCCAGCATCTCGAGGTCATGGAGTAGCGCTTGACGCTCTCGCTCCACCTGCGCCTGGCTCGTGGTCGTGGCAATTCGTGCCGTTGGCCAATAGGTATCAGCCGAAATATGCGGGTGATTGAGCAAATCAGCCAAATGGGCATCATCAGGCAGCGTAATTGACTCATTCTTGCCGTTGGTTTCGACCAGCACATGGGAGGCTGCCGCAACAGAGCCGGAAAGCAGTAACGTCAAAGCAAATAAGGAAGTCAATTTCATGGCTGATACGGCTTCAATAGGGTCATTTCCAGGGCGGGTAAATCGACACCCAGCTGTTGTATGCTGCGTCGCACCAAGCCAGTTGAGGGTTCCCGCCAGTAGTGGTTTTGATAGCTGCAACCAAGAAACTGATCGTCAACGGTCTCTATGACATGCAACAAGGCGATGGCTTGACCATTGATATCTATGGTTTCCAGACCTTGATTTTCGAACTGCGAGTGCATGACGTGAATACTGCGGTAATCCTGATCCCACTCAGCTTGCCACTGCCAGTTGAAACTTGATTGTGCCATGGACGCAGGAGATGACAGAGGATCCGGCGTTGCCGCGCTGATGTGCCGCAAATTAGTCGGCAAGCCCAGAGTCTTGATCAGCCGGCCATCCCGGGTGACAAACATATTTTTATCGGCCGAGGCCCATTTCAACTCGCCCTGTTCGGCAAAGGCTAGCACCACCAACGCCCGGGGGCTCTCCCCCACTTGCAGATAGGCATTGGCATAGGGTATGGCATCAAGGGCCTGCGGACTCAGCTCCACATCGGGCTGACCCATTACTGCGATTTTGGCTGTTTCATACAGATCCTGGGGTGCACCCGCACACCCGGCCAGGAACAGAGCAAAATTGCAGTAAAAGCTCACGAGTATTTTCGGTTTTGGCATCTGGCACCTGGTCATAAACCTAGAAAAAGACCGCTTTCGGTCACCCGAAAGCGGTAGATTCAACAACACAGCTTCGACTTAGTTAGTCGTAGTGGTAGTGCTGGTGCTAGTGCTGGTGCTGGTGCTGGTGGTGTCATTGGTGGAGCTATCAGACACAGCAACCGCCACAGCCAGTGCTGCAGCTGAAACGCCAGCCACAGCAACAGTGGTGCCGGTGGCCAAACCAGGTGCAGCGCCGCCAGCGGCTTCTGCAGCCATAGCATTACCACCAGCCAGCAACAGTACAGTTGCCAAAGCGATGATTTTCTTCATCCTATGTTCCTCATTTTACTTACTAGGGTTCAGGTTCGGCTCCCTGTCGTTGATTGGCTTCAGGAGCCAACCGCAAACAAAAAACCTGACCTCAGGTTAAAGACACTGCGCAGCAACAACTTTTATTTGTGCAGTGGCTCATATTTTTCTCGACTGAGCCCCATTATGCAATCTTTCATTTCGAGGCAATAAAGGTCTCAATCATCACCATAGAACAGTGATGGATCAATCTCGCTCTTCTTCCCGACGACGCAACGCATAGCGGATCAGCACCAGCATCACACCAGCCATGCCACCGAGCACAGTTCCCAACACAGCAATCAAGGCCCGTTTCGGCTTGGCTTTTTCTTCGGCCACTACCGCAGGATCCAGGGTCTTGAATACATATTCCTGATTCACTTCAGCTAGCATCAGGGTCTTGGTCTGCTCTTCGATTAATTTATAGAAGACGGTCTGCATATCGGCTACCGAGGTCTTGGCCAACTGGGTCTTGAGATAGCCGATATTGAGCTCTGCTTCCGCCACATCGCGCTGTTTCATGGTCTGGTTTAAATCTGCCACCAGCCAATCCACCCACTGTTTGGCCAGTTGTGGCGAGTAATAGTCAATCGCCACTGTTGCCAAACCACTCTTCTTATCCAAAGACACGCTAGTGATGGCATTAAAGGCTTTCACCAGTTCCCAATCAGTCGGCTCTATTGACTTGCCTTCAGGAACCTCACGCACCCATTTTTTCGCGGCGCTATCGTATTTTTCTGGGTCAATAATCAGCGCACCACTGCGCTTATCGGCCTTGATAGCCGCCAGCAGCGGCACTTCTAACTGGTGCTGGCGCACAAATGCGGTCACAAACTGACGAGACTTGGCCACTTCAATGGCGATCCCCGTCTTATCCGCGCCGCCGCCACCCAGATTTATACCCGCTAAACTAGCCAAGCCACCAAATTGCCCGGCCAAGGCCCCGAGACCGCTGCCCTGTTGTTCGGCGGAAGGGGCCAATAGAGCCTCAGCACGATAGACATTGGGCAACCAGATGGCTACGGCAACGGCAATCCCGGCACCGATAATAGTGGTTAGAAAAATCCACCACTTGCCCCGCCACAGCGCCTTGAATAGCTCCAGCAGATCGATTTCATCATCGGCTACTGGCGTAAGCGCCGAATTAAAGGATGGCGGCAAGTTCACGCCAATCGGTTGTTGTTGATGGGTCATCATCTCATTCTGTCAATGCGACAGGCCGCTACATATCGAGCCTGTAATGAATGGAGTTACTGACGGCCAAGCTGGATTAATTCGGCAGGCCGTCAGTTCATAGGGTCACTGATACTTCAATACTTACTTGATAGCGCTCCAGGCGACACCCAGCTGGTACATAATCTGCGTTGCCGAGGTCCAGGTGCTTAGGCTATCCAGGTAATCGGTATCAATCGGGGCAATAATTGTATCCCCAGGCTCCACCGCATTTTCCCGACGGGAGAACCAATAGCCACTCCCCGGCAACATCACAGAGCCATCCGCCTTGATCACATAGATACGATCCGTATCGGCCTGTTTCTTGGTGCCACCGGCCTTATCCAGATAATCCTGCACCGACAGCGCCGGATCATAGACGTGTGACGACGGCATCTGTACTTGCCCGGTCACTGACACCACATTCTGGAAGGTCGGAATATAGAGCTTGTCGCCGTTAGTGAGCATGACATCGGAGAGTTTCTGGCCGCTTAAAATCGCCGGTAGATTGATACTCATGCGGCCAACCGCTTGGGTACTTTGCAGTTTTTCCACCAGCTCAGATGCTTCGGTCGGTGAAGCAGCACGTGAGGCTGCATTTCCGGCCTGCCGACGCAGTGACAAAGTGGAGATCTCTTGCTGCAACTGCTCCTTCATATATATGAGTCGTTCGGCTTCTTGTTTGCGCAGCGACTCCCGGGCAAAAACAGCCCCTTTGGCATTGGCAAATTCGGTCAGGCCACCGGCGCGCTGGATCAGACTGGCAATCGTCTCACCGCGCTGTACTCGGTAGGTGCCCGGAAATTTGGCTTCGCCAAACAGTTGCACCGTCACTTCGTCACGCCAATCCGGGTTGGCAAGAATGCTCAGATTATCTTTGGATTGAGCGCGAGGCGCCGTGCTCTTGGTAGCCAGGCTATGCAGATCAATCTGCTGATGGCTGATGCTCAGGCTTGCATCGGCAGCTTCGTCAACCCGCGAGAGTTCGGCCGCATAGGCACTCTCTTTGAACCCACCCGCAGCGAGGACCAGATCCGCCAGCGTAGCGTATCGAGCCAGAGGATAGACGCCAGGGAATTTTACTTCACCGCGAACCTCAGCCAATTGCACTGGATTCTTGTTGCTGGCTTGTGCCTTTAATTTTTCGACCACGGGTGCCAGCAAGGCATCACGACTATCTTGTGCGATAACCTCGGTACTGCTTTGCTTACCTGCTTGCTGTAGATTCAACTTACCCTTGTCGGCTAGCTGACCACTGGAAACCACGGCGCCAGTCTGAACATCGACGGTTTCATCGGTTCGACCACCAGCCAAGGCTTGGCGCTGCGCTTGTGCAACTTGGGCGTAGCGAGCATCTTCGTCTTGAACCTGTTCAGGTTGCTTGTTCTTTGTCTGTTTGGTGGTTTGGCTGAAGCTGTCGGTCACATCTTGACTGAACACCAGCAACTGATCACGCGGTTGCAGTAACAGATCATCAGCATCTCCCGGTACGCTGATGGCACGGCCCAGATTAAACTGGATCACCTCGATATCGTGGCGGGGATTGATTTCGCGCACCACTAGGGCGTAATCCAGATCGGCGGTGGCTTTGAGATCTCGGCGGGCATCTTTCAGCAGTTGGCTGATTCGCATACCTGGCTGGTAACTGTAAGTCCCCTCTCGAACCACAGCACCCTTGATGGCAATCGCCTTGGCGTATTCGGTGGTGGTCGGTTTGGCTTCGACCTTGTCACCATCACGGATGGTGAAATTGCGATCCTTACCACTAGCCAGATTCAAGTTGAACACCTGGGTGCCATTCTCGCCGCGACGGGTGACCATAACCTCGCGCAGAGCATCGGCTTTGAGGCCTCCTGCCACCTCCAGCACGCTACCAATGGCAGCCGGGCCCGAGAGTTCATAGATTGCCGGACGTTTGACCAGTCCCTCGACGGTTACCTCGGTTCCCTTGGCCGGAATAAAGATGGTATCCCCGGCGCGCAAGCGAATATCCTGCTCGGTATTGCCCCAGATCAGCATCTTGTACAGGTCAACATTTTGCACGATTTGACCGGCACGCTTGACCTGAATTTTGCGCAACGAACCGACGGTATCGATACCGCCAGCGATTTGCAGCGCCTGGGTCACAGTGGTCAGAGCATTGACGTTATAGGCGCCTGGACGATAGGCATCGCCCATGACGAAAACTTGCATGGTACGCAGGGCACCAAAGCTGATCGCGGACTCGACGCCGATAAACTGCTCGGCAATCCGTGATTGCAGGGTGTCACTCACCTGTTGGAACGTCAGACCGGCAACGCTGATCGGCCCCAGTTTCGGGAACTCGATACTGCCATCCCGATTCACCTTGAGTTTGTAGCTGGCGTTTTCCTTGCCATACATCTGCACCCGCAGCTCATCGCCAGGGCCGACCACATAATCATCGGGTACCGGAATATCACTCAACGGGGTCTGGGAGGTTGGTTGTGCCGCAAAAACGTTATAGCCAAAGGGCTCAAGCCCGGAAGAAGCGGTGGCTTGGCGTTGCGTCGCCTGTGAGTTATCGACGACCCTCGGCGCCAAGGTTGCAGGCATAGGCGCTGCTTGCGATGCGCCCCCTTGCTGCGATTTTAACTGGCTCGGATCAATCCCGTATTGGGCAGCGACCGCCTCCTGCTGGGCGGGAGACAGCTGACTAAACTGCGCCATGACATTGGCGGGAATTTCAGCGGACGCCTGACCCACGGCCAGACCCAGACTCAAGCCCAGCAGGGCCATGCGCATTCTTGCTGCTCTCATTGTCACTGCAATCCTATGCTGTTGCTTTTACATCAAAAAAGCAGAGTTGTTACCAACTCTGAAAAAGAAAAGTGTTGGTTGAATTAGTTGAACCGGTACTCATACACCACACCACCGGAGAGGCGATCTGCCGTGGGCGCACTGGCTTCACTGCCCGTTAAATTACCGGTAACGAGCCCGGCGAACACTGGCAACCGATATTGCGCCACCAGCGTCTGATACCGATCCGCTGTCGCGGGGCTATCTTGATGCACGAACGCCGATAGGGTGTGGTCATTATGTAACTGCAGGTAGCCCCCCAATGACAGACGCTTGCCGTCCACCGCATCGACAATGGTATTCCCCTTGTGCTGCCAGAGCGGCTGAGAATGGGGATCGACACCCGTCGTTGATTCCGGATCCGACTCTTGCCCCTCAGCCACCAAGCGCAGCGATTCGCGCCCCAACAGCCACTGGGCATCCAAGCCTACCAATTGGTAATTGGTACTCGTCTGCCGATCCTGTCCATATTCGCCATACACGCCACCGGCTCCCGCAAATGGCAAGGGCGCAGAAAGACGCATATCCAGGGTCCAGAGGCCATTACTCTGCTCGGCAGATACGGTTTGGCTCGGCAGCGTATCCTCGCCCCCCAGCCATTGTTTGTAGCTGCTGCCCAATTGCAACCAGGACTTGGGGCGCAGCGCCAAGCGACTGGCCCACAGGTAATCAGCATCCACCTGGTTATCCTGCTTACCCACTAGCGTCTCAACCCAGAGACTTCCGAGCCAGCCAGCAGTTGGTTGTTGGTAGCTCACGGATACGCCCGGTACCGAGGTCGTCTGTTGGCCGAAGCCAAAAGCCTGTTGCCAGCCGGGTCCCCACCAGCGAGATAGCCAGCCCAGGCTCAGGGTAAAATCCCGCGCGCCAAAGGCCAGGTAGCTATCCTCGAAATGCCAGTGATCACTACTATCTACAGCTTGGCGATAACCACCGCTCACCCGCATGGCAAACTGGTTTTCCATGATCTCGTGGCTGGCACGGATACCATATTCGGTGTGCTCACTGCCGCCAAAACCATTCTGTCCCACTTGCGCATCATTGGCCCAGGAGAGGGTGAGATGGGAGCGGCCGCGCCCTAAGCGTTCGCTATCCAGTCGGTGCTGCACATGCCGGTAGGCACTCTGTTCGGCTGAGTTCAGGGTTGCCGGATCCAGCTTGGCAAACTGGTCCGCCAGCAGTGACCAGCGCACCGGAAAGGTATTCAGCGGTAAACGGATAAAACCCCGATCTGCCAGAAATTGCAGATCGCTGCGCAGAAATGGATCCTCGGCCTCAATCCAGGGCGAAGCACTGGATGGCAAACTGCAGAATCCACAACCCACGATCAAGACAGAGATAACAAAACGCGACATAGAAGGGATGCCTGTTTTTAAGTGAAAGCAGAGGTGCTCGGGGCTCGAAACATCATGGCCACTCAGGCGTGACAACATGACATGACGCAGTGGGTTAACAACCGGCTAAAGAGTGCCTTTACACCGTGAGCAAACGTCAACATATGTAAATTTTGATATGGCTACCGCCAGTGGCTTACAGCTACCACATTGCATAAATAAATTCAGTTCTTATACTAACCGGCTGATTAACAACGAAAAAAACTAACGAAATCAACTGCCGACCTTATCTTGGTGCCAATGTTACCACGATTGAATAAAGGAACAAGCTTAGTATGCAGCCTGTCGCCTCGAGTGGATCTGGTGTCGGCGCCGACGCGCTATCGCATCAGTTTATATCGCGCAAAACATCGCCGAATCTAAAGGTATTTTCCGAACCAATCAGCCGTCGTGTTCATTTTTCAAACTATTACCGCAATCGGTTTTCTACATAAAAAAACTTGACCCGAACCGCGGCTCACATAGAGTTGTCACTGGTTCGCTAAAGGCGCGCCAAAGTTGCGGAATCATACCAAAAACAAAAATAAGGACACCCACGTGAATAAGAGACTCAAGATTACCACCCTTGCAGCCCTGACCCTGTCAGCCATGTATGCCAACGCGGCCAGTGAGCCCGCTGTGGTCTACGACTCCGCTGGCAAATTTGATAAATCCTTCAACGAAGCGGTCTTCCGTAACGGTGTCGAAGTCTACAAAAAAGACAAGGGCATCACGGTCAAGGAATTCGAACCGCAGAACGAAGCACAACGTGAACAGGGTCTGCGCCGTCTGGCCAGCCGTGGTTACGGTCCTATCGTGGCTGTCGGCTTTAACTTCGCCTCTTCTGTAGAAAAAGTCGCCGCTGAATTCCCGAAGACCCAGTTCACCATCATCGATATGGTCGTCGACAAGCCAAACGTCCAGTCCATCGTCTTCAAGGAACATGAAGGCTCCTTCCTGGTCGGCGCCCTGGCGGCCATGGCCTCCAAGACCGGCAAGGTCGGCTTCGTCGGTGGTATGGATATCCCATTGATCCGCAAGTTCGCCTGTGGGTATGAGCAAGGCGCCAAGTACGCCAATCCGAAGATGGAAATCTTCCAGAACATGACTGGCTCCACCCCGGCGGCCTTCGCTGACCCGGCCAAGGGCGCTGAGCTCGCCAAGTCTCAATTCGCCAAGGGCGCGGATGTGGTGTACGCCGCAGCCGGTGGCACCGGGATCGGTGTCTATCAGGCCGCCAAGGATGAAGGCAAGCTGGCTATCGGTGTGGACTCCAACCAGAACCACCTGCAACCGGGCACCATGCTGACCTCCATGGTCAAAGGTGTGGGTCTGGCGGCCTATACCACGTGGGAAGATGCGGCCAAGGGCACCTGGAAACCAGGCGTCAAGGCGCTGGGTCTGGCCGAGGGCGGTGTAGATTGGGCGTTGGATGACAACAACAAGGCGCTGATCACTCCCGAGATGAAAGCCAAGGTTGACGCCATCAAGGCCGATATCATAGCGGGCAAGATCCAGGTTCACGATTACATGGCTGACAATACCTGTAAGTACTAAGTCACCTGGCATTGCTTAAAAGCCGGTCCCTCGGGGCCGGTTTTTATTGCCTATTCTCTCGTCATGACTCGCATATTCAGGAATTGAATCGTGGAACAGACTGATCGTTATGCCATCGAATTACGCGGCATCGATAAGCGCTTTGGCGAGGTTCACGCCAACAAGCATATCGACCTCCAGGTTCGCAAAGGCAGTATTCACGGTATTGTCGGCGAAAACGGCGCCGGTAAATCCACGCTGATGAGCATCATCTACGGCTTTTATCATGCCGATAGTGGTGACATGCATATCGATGGCACCCCCTTTAGCCCTCAGGGCTCCCAGGATGCCATTGCCGCCGGTATCGGCATGGTGCACCAGCACTTCATGCTGGTGAACAATTTTACCGTCCTGGAAAACGTCGTTCTGGGCGCCGAAGGTGGCTGGAATTTGAAGACCAGCCTGCGCAAGGCCGAAGTGCACCTCAAGCAGTTGGCGACCAGCTATGGGCTGGATGTTCCCCTGCATGAAAAAATCGAAGATTTACCTGTCGGCTTGCAACAAAGGGTCGAAATTCTCAAGGCCCTCTATCGCGGTGCCCGGATCCTGATCTTGGATGAACCGACTGGCGTGTTGACACCCCAGGAAGCCGACCATCTGTTTACTATCTTGCGTAAATTGCGGGATCAGGGCACGACCGTGATCCTGATCACCCATAAGCTGCGGGAAATACTGGCGATCACCGATCAGGTTTCCATCATGCGGCGCGGTGAGATGGTGGCCCATGTCGCCACCCAGGATACCAACAAGGAAGATCTGGCCGAATTGATGGTGGGCCGCAAAGTGCGCCTGACCGTCGACAAGGGCGATGCGGCTCCTGGCCAGCCACAACTGAGCGTGAAAAATCTCAGTTATGTCGACGCAGCGGGCGTCACTCGCGTCAAGTCGGTGAGCTTTGAGGTTCGTCGCGGTGAAGTCGTCGGCATCGCCGGGGTTTCTGGTAACGGTCAATCGGAATTGCTCAGCCTGCTGGGCGGGATCCTCCAGCCGAGCCAAGGGGAATTCTGGATTGGCGCCCATCAGGTTAGCCATGCCCATCCGGTCGATCCGCGCGGTGTGCGGGCCTTCGGCCTGGGTCATGTGCCTGAAGATCGCCACAAGATGGGCCTGATCAACCGGTTCGAGGCCCAGGAGGCGTTCATCCTCGGTTATCACCAGGAAGCCATGTACAACCAGGGCCCGTTGCAAAACAAGGCGGCGATCCTGGCCGATTGCCAGGAAAAAATGATCAAGTGGGATGTCCGTCCGCCCCTGCCGACCCTGAAAACCGCCAACTTCTCCGGCGGCAACCAGCAAAAGCTGGTGATTGCCCGTGAAGTGGAGCAGGACCCGGATGTGTTGCTGATTGGCCAGCCGACCCGAGGCGTCGATATCGGTGCGATCGAGTTTATCCACCAGCAAGTCATTGCCATGCGCGATAAGGGCAAGGCGGTACTGCTGGTATCGGTAGAGCTTGACGAAATACTGGCGCTCTCTGATCGCATTCTGGTCATTGCCGACGGTGCCATAGTCGGAGAGCTGGATGCCAAAACGGCAGATGAGCGCACCATAGGCCTGATGATGGCCAATATTGTTCCGGAACACCTGCAAGCGCAGGCGACCGAGGAGGTTACCCCATGAGCCAGGCACGCGTTCCTGCTTGGATCACCGTAGTACTGTTACCCGCTATCAATATACTGATGGCGTTTTTGGTCTCGGCAATCCTGTTTTATTATCTGGATATCAACCCGCTGGAAGCCGCCACTATCATGTGGCAGGGCGCTTTCAGCTCCGGCGAAGGCATCGGTTTTACCCTCTACTACGCCACTGGGTTTATTTTTACCGGTCTGGCGGTGGCGGTGGCGTTTCACGCCGGTTTGTTCAATATCGGCGGCGAAGGTCAAGCCTATATTGGCGGACTGGGGGTGGGCCTGGTCTGCCTGTTCCTCGGTGATACCCTGCCCTTCGTGGTGTTACTGCCGCTGGCCATTCTGGTCGGAGGCCTGTTTGGTGCCGCCTGGGCCTTTATCCCGGCCTGGTTGCAAGCCAAACGGGGCAGCCATATCGTCATCACCACCATCATGTTCAACTTCATCGCCTCCTCGCTGATGGCTTATCTGCTGGTCGATATCTTCAAACCAGCCGGGACCATGGCTCCTGAAAGCCGGGTCTTTGCCGAGATGTCCTGGCTGCCGAAGCTCAGCGATCTGTTAGCGGCGATTGGCATCGAGATGACACCCACACCGCTCAACATCAGCTTTTTCTGGGCGCTGATCTGTGCCTTGATGGTGTGGTTGTTTATCTGGCGCAGTCGCTGGGGCTACGAGTTGCGTGCCGTCGGCGCCAACCAAAGCGCCGCCGCCTACGCCGGTATCCACTATTCCAAGGTGGTGATCCTGGCCATGGTGATCTCCGGCATGCTGGCGGGTTTCTTCGCCTTGAACGTGCTGCAAGGCGAGCTGCACCAGATCAAACTCAACTTCGTGGAAGGCTTCGGCTTTACCGGTATCGCCGTGGCCCTGATGGGGCGCAATCATCCCATCGGTGTCATTTTGGCCAGTTTACTGTTCGGCTTTTTGTATCAGGGCGGTGCCGAGCTGAGTTTCGAGTTCGGCGTCGACCGCAATATCGTCGTGGTGTTGCAAGGCCTGGTCATCCTATTCTCCGGCGCGCTGGAGCATATGTTCCGTCCACGCCTGGAAGCTACCTACCTGAAGCTGACCTATAAGGCCGAGGTGTAATCATGTTCGAAACCTTGATTCTGATGCTCGACTCCACCATACGGGTGGCGCCACCTCTGATATTCGCCGCCATGGCCGGGATGTTTTGCGAACGCTCCGGTGTGGTCAACATAGCCCTGGAAGGCAAGTTGCTGGCTGCCGCCTTCGCCAGTGGTGCCGCCGCCGCTGTCACTGGCTCCGCCTGGATGGGCCTGCTCGCCGGGGTAATGGTCTCCATGGCGTTTGCCATGCTGCACGGCTTTGCCACCATCACCCACCGCGGTGATCAGGTGGTCAGCGGTATGGCCATCAACATTCTGGCCGTCGGCCTGACCGTCACCCTGGGCCGCTACTGGTTCGATCAAGGCGGGCAAACCCCAGCCCTCTCGGGCGATGCGCGCTTTGCGCCAATCCAGTTCCCCTTCGAGAAGGAACTCGCGGATGTGCCGGTGATCGGCCAGCTCTATTCCGAGCTCGCCAGTGGCCACTCCATGCTCGAATACCTGGCACTGGCGATCGTCCCCTTGGCTTGGTGGGTGCTGTTCCGGACTCGCTTCGGCCTGCGCTTGCGCGCCGTGGGTGAGGCTCCGGCAGCGGTCGATACCGCCGGCATCTCGGTAGTCCGGCTGCGCTATACAGCCCTGCTCATCGGCGGTCTGCTCGCCGGGATCGGCGGCACCTATCTGGCCGTGGCACAAACCGCTCAATTCATCCCCAACATGAGTGCCGGTAAAGGCTTTATGGCGCTGGCAGCTCTGGTGTTCGGGAAATGGCGGCCGTGGCCGGCCATGGGCGCGTGCCTGTTGTTTGGTTTCCTGGATGCGGTCGCCATTCGCCTGCAAGGAGTCGAAGTGCTGGGATTTGTCATTCCGGTCCAGTTCATCGAGGCCATACCCTATCTGCTGACTGTGTTCCTGCTGGCCGGTTTTATCGGCAAGGCGGTAGCACCCAAAGCATTGGGCACCCCTTATGTCAAAGAGCGGGAATAGCCCTGCAATCTGGTGTTTCAGGCCCACCCTGGTGTGGGCCTTTTTATTGTCCGCAAAACAGTTGGGGTCAAAGCGCGGCAGACATCTGGAATTGGCCCTATTTTGTGGCATAGTGTTCGGCCACCAGGATTTGTGAAGGATACGCAACGAGATGGAACGCAAGATTCTTCTCACCGATTGCCCCGATGCCAAGGGGTTGATCGCCAAGATCACCAATATTTGTTACAAGCATCAGCTCAATATCATCAAGAACGATGAATTCGTTGATCATGAACAGGGCCGTTTCTTCATGCGCACCGAGCTGGAAGGCCGGTTCAATGACGAAACTCTCCTCGAAGATCTGGATGACGCCCTGCCGGAAGGCAGTGATCGTCGTCTGGTTCCTGCTGGCCGCAAGCGGCTGGTGATTCTGGTCACCAAGGAAGCGCACTGCATCGGCGACATTCTGATGAAGAGCTACTCCGGCGCCCTGGATGTGGATATCGCCGCCGTGGTAGGTAACTACGACGCGCTGGGCGACCTGACCGAAAAGTTCGGCATCCCGTTCCATACGGTCAGTCATGAAGGGCTGTCCCGGGAAGAGCATGAGCAGCAAGTGCGTGCCATCGTCGATCAATACCAGCCCGATTACCTGGTGTTGGCCAAGTATATGCGCGTGCTGACCGCCGGTTTTGTCTCCGCTTACCGTCGCAAGATCATCAACATCCACCACTCGTTCCTGCCGGCGTTTATCGGCGCTCGCCCCTATCAGCAGGCGTTTGATCGTGGCGTGAAGATCATCGGCGCCACCGCCCACTTCGTCACTGATGATCTGGATGAAGGTCCCATCATCGAGCAGGATGTCATCCATGTCAGCCACGCCTTCAGCGCCGAAGACATGGCCAAGGCCGGGCGCGATGTCGAGCGCTCTGTCTTGTCGCGGGCACTGGCCCATGTGCTGGATGAAAAAGTCTTTGTCTACGGCAATAAAACCGTGGTTTTCAAGTAATACACAGGGCTCCTTCGGGAGCCCTTCTTCTTTCAGCCATTGCCTAAGTGCCGACAGCCATTGCCCAAGTGCCGAACAAGCCTCCTGTTTTTAGCTGTCCTCTCATGGAACCGTCGATTAGACTCATAGCAGCGCGGCTTGCCGCTATTTCAGAGGTGACGTTATGAACGAACGCAATATCATCAGTGCCGTTCTCCTGGGAGCCCTACTCTGTGTCGGTATGGCGACCATGGGCTTGCTGCTCTCGGAAGGGCTGATCAAGTTCCGGGATATGGAGCGCAGTGTCTCGGTCAAGGGGCTTTCGGAGCGGGATATGAGCGCCGATGTCGCCATCTGGCCCATCCGCTTTACCGAGGTCAGTAATGAACTGAGTGAGCTCTATGGCTCCCTCGACAGTAAAAACGAAAAAGTAACCGCCTTTTTGCGGCAGCAAGGGTTCAAACCGGACGAAATCTCGGTCTCGGTGCCCGGTATCCAGGATCGCCAAGCCCAGGGGTTCTCGGAGGAGCAGGTGCGCAATGGCCGCTACGCCGGGGTCTCGACTCTGACGGTGTACAGCACCGATATCGAGATGGTGCGCAAGGCCATGAGCAGCCTGATGCAACTGGGACAAAATGGCATCGCCATCAACGGCCAGGATTATGATGCCAAGACCCAATTCCTGTTCACGGGTCTCAACACCATCAAACCGCAAATGATTGAAGAGGCGACCCGCAACGCCCGGGAAGTGGCGGAGAAGTTTGCCCATGATTCCGGCAGCAAGCTCGGCAAGATCAAACGCGCCAATCAGGGACAATTCAGCATCGAAGACCGCGACAGCAATACCCCCTACATCAAGAAGGTGCGGATCGTCGCCACCGTCGAGTATTATCTGACCGATTAACGGTGCAGCAGGCCACTGAAAAACTAAGGGCGAACTCTGCAGTTCGCCCTTGGCATTTATGTGGCCCCATCCAGCAGAAGCAGGAACATCACAAGGGCAGCGCGACACCGTTGGCGGTTGCCTTACCGCCTGTCAGCTTGAGCTGACTGCTCAGCTTGCCATCATTGCCTTGCTTGATATAACCCTGACTCAGCATGGGTTTAAGCATGGCGGCGCCATTGGGCACTTGTGCTACCAGCTCCGGCATAGCCACCAAATCCAGTTGCGCCTGCAGGCGCGCTAGCAACTGCGGCACACCGAGCACGGGACGTTGATCGGCCGCCAAAGCCACATTACCCTGGGCGTGAAAATTGGCCTTGTTGTAATCCAGGGTCAGAGTATCCAGGGTCACCGCCAATCCTTTGCTGGCAATTTGTTGCATCGCCGCCAGCGTCTGCATTTGTCCCAGCGTCGAAGCTTGCTGGCTTTGCAACAGCGCCAGGTAGCCTTGCTTATCGATATTCTCCAGATTCAGTCCCAACGCCATCTTGTCGATGGTGAAGTTTTGCTGCCGCCCCTTCATCTCGACCAGTTCCACCTTGCTGTTGAACTGAATATTCAAGCGCCGATCCGCCTCACTGCCTTGCTCTTCAATGGCCCCTTGCCCATCCAGTTGCTGCAGGGTGAAGTTCTGCTCCGGTGACACATAGCTCACCCCGGCGAGGGCAACGTGATAGGCTGGCGATAACCAGATGCCAGCATTATTCTCCAGCCGGACATCGCTGCGCACCGGTGCCAGATGCACCAGTTGGGTCGCCTCGTTGCCCGCGCTCATGCCATCCCATTCCAGTTGGATGTCAGCCTGCTGATCCAGGGTGCCACTGGCCTGCAATTTCAGCAGCGCAAACTCCACCCGCCCTTCGTCAGTCATCACCTTCCAGGGATCCAGCCGCACATCAGCTTGCACATGTTGAGTGATGGCGTTGAACTGCCAGTTCACCTGATGAGGCAGACTCTGCAGCTTGGCCTGCTTCAGCCAGGTGGCCAGCGAGCCTCGGGAGCTATCGACCTGAGCCTGTCCCTGAATGGTCAAGGCACCGACCCCCTGCTGCACCTGAATAAACAGCTCCAACGGCTGCGGCTCACTCTGTAGCTCCGCCACGAAAGGCGCATAGTGTTGCACTCGTTCGACCGCGAGGGTGACATGCAAGACGCCATCGCGTTGCCAGAGGCCCGCATCACCAGGCTGCCATGCGACCTGGGTGCCCGGCTGCTGATTCCACAGTTTCAAGCGCTGCTGCAACTGCTGGTCGTAGATATTCCCTGTCAGCCAGCAGGCGCCCAAATATCCCACGCTCAGTGCTAATGCACCTACAGCCGTGGCAATCGCTGTCTTGTTCATCCGGTGATCCCTGTGCTCTATTGTGTTGGCGTCAAGCCATGCACATCCGCATGAGCTTCGACTGTCGATTATTTCCGCAATACTGTTACTGCTGAGCTGAAATTTGTCTAGCTTTCATACTGTTAAATGGAACGGCCCGCACAGAGTCACAGCAGAGGGCTGAAGAGATAGAGCAGGTTTTCCAAGAGCCGCTTACGCCAGGGCCGCTTGCTCCAATGGCTCAGATACAGCCGGGAGGCTTGCGCCATATAGTGCTGCTGCAAGGTCAGCAGCTCGGCCGCAAATTGCGGATCATCCAGTAGCAAGGTGGTTTCAAAATTGAGCCAGAAGCTGCGCCGATCCAGATTGACCGATCCGACTAGCGCCAACTGCTCATCGATCAACACACTCTTGGTATGCAGTAAACCCCGGCTAAAGCGATAGATCTCGACTCCGGAGCTGAGCAGTTCGGTCAAAAACGCATCACAGGCATGGCGCGCCATAAAGGAATCACCGCGAGCGGGTAGAATAAGCTGCACCTGCACCCCCCGATCCGCCGCCGAGCGCAGCGCCGCCACCAGAGGATCATCGGGGACAAAATAGGGGGTGGTCAGCACCACCCGGCGCCTGGCCTGATAGATCGCCAGTAACAGGATCTGCTGGATGCAATCGCCCCCGGTAAATGGCCCGGAAGGGATCAGCTGCAGGTGCTGATCCCGCTCGTCATCAAACGCAGGCTTGTGCTGTTGCGAGTCCAGCAGGCGTTCGCCGGTTTCCATCTCCCAATCACGTACAAACAACGACCAGACCAGCGGGACTATGGGTCCTTGCAGGCGCAACATGACATCGATCCACTGACCGACCCCGGCACTGCGTTTGAAAAAGCGCGGATCCACCAGATTCATAGAGCCGGTGTAGGCCACCCGATCGTCGATCACCACCAGCTTCCGGTGCATGCGCAGATCCTGGCGCTGCAAGGGCATACGCCAGGCGCCAGCGGGCAACACCTCCACCAGCTTGACCCCGGCCGCTTGCAGGCGCTCAGGCCAAACGCCCTTGAAAAATCCGGAACTGCCCACCGAATCCAGCAACAGACGACAATCCACACCGCGGGCTGCCGCATCGATCAGCGCCTCTGCTACCTGATCCGCCCAACCACCAGCATGCCAGATATAGAACTCCAGATAGCAGGATGCGGAAGCTTCACGGATATCCTTCGCCAGCGCAAACAGGATGGCATAGGGCTCGGTCAGTAACTCGACCTGATTGCCACTGAGCATCGGCGATCCCAACCGGCTGTCAACCAGCTCTGACAAGGGTCTGGCCCCTTCGGTGGGTGTCGCGGGTTGGCGTGGGAAATGGGAGACCAACTCGCTGATCCAGCGCGCATAGGGCTCATACATGGCGCGGGCGCGCTCGACGCGCTTGCGTCCCAGCCGGATTTCGCCAAACAGCAGATACAATGAAATCCCCAGGATCGGGATGGTGAAAATCAGTATCAGCCAGGCCAGCGAGACGCCGATGGCGCGCCGGGTCATCACCACCCGCAGCACTATGATCACCACCAGCAACACGTAGCTGATAAAGGCCAACATACCGAGCAGGTCGTACAGCATATCCAGAAGATCCGCTCGTGGTGCCATAGATGTTCCCCGGTTAATGTCCCGCTCACCGCCGGCAAGCCGTCGTCCTGTTCATCGCAGGCTGTCGTCCTATCTCAGGAATGGTATCATGCCGCCAGCCCCAACCCTGATAGGCCCATGTCCATGATGATAACTCTCGTACTGGCGCTCGCCCTGACGGCGGACGCACAAGGCAACGTCGATATTAGCGAACAGCAGCTGACCCAGTATGTGAATGGTAAGGTGAAATATGAACAGGACTATGCGCTACCGGGCCTGTTTGATGCTCATGTCAAACTGACACGGATGCAAGTCGAATTAGCCCGTTCGGCACCGAAACAGGCCGATGTGCAAGGCTTTGGTCATTTCACCCTGACCTTACCCGATAAACCGGCAATGGATGGCACCATCACCGCCAACTTTACCGCTATCCCGCGTTATGCTCCGGCTGAAGGCGCTGTCTACTTTGATCAGTTCACCTTGAAAAACTATGTGCTGGAGCCTGCGGCGTTGAATCAACAGTTCGGCCCCATGATGGGCTACCTGCTCAAAGGGATAGAACAGCGGCTAGCCAAACAACCCGCCTATCGTCTCGATGCTAAAAACGCCGATCAGGCCTGGCTCAAGAGCCACGTGACCAGCGTCGAATTGAAGCCTGGCGTGTTGCGCCTCAAGACCCGCTCCTGAGCGCCAGCATGATCGAGCATAGTCAAACCAGAGGTTAGTTGGTACTAACCCTAGCCGGGAGGGAGCCCTGTGACCCTAGATAACGCCAACGGACGGTTATGGAACCTTCTGCTGCTGCCGCTAACCCTGCTGCTGATCAGCGGTTGTCAGACCCCTGCTAGCCGAGAGCCGGATCCCAGCTCGCGGCTCGGCGAACCCGGAGAAGTGCGTTCGGCATTGATCGAGCAATATCAGCAGTGGCGGGGCGTCCCCTATCGACATGGTGGTCAGTCGCGCCGGGGCGTGGATTGCTCGGGTTTCGTACAACTGACCTTCCGCGAGCGCTTCGGCCTGGAATTACCCCGCGATACCCAGCAACAAGCCCACATAGGCGCCCCTATTACCAGTCAGCGTCTGCAACCGGGAGATCTGCTGTTTTTCAATACAGGTCGCTGGAGCAAGCACGTCGGTATCTTCATTCGCGATGGCCAGTTTCTCCATGCCTCGACCAGCAAGGGGGTCATTATCTCGGATCTGAATAACCCTTACTGGCGCAAAACCTACTGGCAATCCCGCCGCCTGACTGACTAATAACCCCACTATCCCACCGGCCCCCAGAATCAAGTGGCGGAACTCTTCCCGTGTAGACGCAGCCCCCCAACGTTCCTGTAGACCTTCTTCTTAATGGCCTGATAAAAAATGACTCTATCCCAGTTATCTGTTGTGAATCGAGAGGGAAGGAGGCTGGACGAATAGCAGACCGTTGGTGGCAGGGATGCCACCAGCGAGTCTACTTAGGATGTATTCACGACGTGTCTGCGATCGTCCAGACTCCATGCCCATGCCCATGCCCATGCCAGATTTTGTCCATGCAATGCATCATTAAGGACAGAGCAAAAAAATACCCCCTCGTGCGAGGGGGTATGAGACCAACAGCGACCTTGTGATTCGGGTTTAACCCAACCAGACTCGGGCATTGCGGAACATCCGCAACCAGGGGCTGCTTTCACCCCACTCATCAGGATGCCAAGAGTTGGCAACGGTGCGCATCACCCGCTCGGGGTGCGGCATCATGATGGTCACCCGACCATCGCGAGTGGTAAGGCCCGTGATGCCGGACGGTGAGCCGTTCGGGTTAAAGGGATAACGCTCGGTCTGCACCCCATAGTTGTCGACGAAGCGTACCGCAACGGTGCCGCTGCCCTGAATGGCGCCCAGGTGATGCAGATCCCGGACTTCAACCCGGCCTTCCCCGTGGGAAACCGCAATCGGCATGCGCGAGCCTGCCATACCGGCGAAGAACAACGAAGGTGACGGCTGAATTTCAACCTGACTGAAGCGAGCTTCGAAACGCTCGGACTCGTTACGCACGAAACGTGGCCACAGATCGGCACCCGGGATCAGATCCTTGAGATTCGACATCATCTGGCAACCATTACAGACCCCCAGCGCAAAGGTATCATTGCGATGGAAGAAGCGTTCGAACTCGTCGCGCGCCCGGCTGTTGAACAGTGCTGACTTGGCCCAGCCTTCACCGGCACCCAGGACATCCCCGTAGGAGAAGCCACCGCAAGCAGCCAGCCCCTGGAAATCGCTCAGCACGATGCGGCCGCTGAGAATATCGCTCATGTGCACATCGACACTGGTGAAACCGGCGCGATCAAATGCTGCCGCCATCTCGTTTTGCGAGTTGACCCCCTGCTCGCGCAGGATCGCCACCTTGGGATGCATGCCCTTGGCAATATAGGGCGCCGCCACATCCTGGCTTAGATCGAAGCTCAGGGCGGCATGCAGACCTGGATCGGCAGCATCAAACTTGGCCTGGAACTCGGAATCGGCACAGGTCGGGTTATCGCGCAATCCTTGCATCTTGTGGGTGGTTTCTGCCCACAGGGTGCGGAAATGGACACGAGAACCATGGATGATATCCACGCCATTGCGGGTAAAGCGCAGGCTGTCCTCATCATTGAGGCGACCAATCACGTAGGTGCAGTTCACTAAACCGTGACCAGCCAGCAGGTTCAGCACAGCTTCCTTATCCTCACGGCGGACCTGCAACACAGCACCCAGTTCTTCGGAGAAGAGTACCGCCAGATCATCGCTACCCAGCTGATCCAGGGCAACCGTCACCCCTGTCTTACCGGCGAAGGCCATCTCGGCCAAAGTCACAAACAGGCCGCCATCAGAACGGTCGTGATACGCCAGCAGCTTGCGATCGGCGACCAATGCCTGAATAGCATTGAAGAAGCCCTTGATGAGCGCCGGATTGTCGACATCCGGAGTGGTTTGCCCCAGCTGCTTGTAGACCTGAGCCAGGCAGGAGCCGCCGAGGCGATTCTGGCCGTTGCCGAGATCAATCAGGATCAGGTCGGTGTCACCCAGATCGGTGCGCAGTTGCGGTGTCACTGTATTGCGGACATCTTCAACCCGGGCAAAGGCGCTGATGATGAGCGACAGCGGGGCAATCACCTCGCGATTCTCGCCATCTTGCTCCCAGCGGGTCTTCATGGACATGGAGTCCTTACCCACCGGCACTGTCAGCTCCAGCGCCGGACAAATCTCTTCACCAACCGCTTTGACCGCTTCATACAGACCAGCATCTTCCCCTGGGTGACCGGCAGCGGCCATCCAGTTGGCCGAGAGTTTGACACGCTTGAGATCGCCAATCTGGGTCGGTGCCAGGTTGGTGAGTGCCTCGGCCACCGCCAGACGCGCAGAAGCGCCGTAGTTCAGCAACGCCACCGGAGTACGCTCGCCCAGGGACATGGCTTCACCGGCATAGGTGTCATAACTGGCGGCAGTGACGGCGCAGTCAGCGACCGGCACCTGCCAGGGGCCGACCATCTGATCCCGGGTCACCAGACCGGTGACGGTCCGATCCCCTATGGTGATGAGGAAGGTCTTTTCGGCGACGGTCGGCAGACGCAGGATCCGCTCGGCGGCATCCTTAGGCGTCACCGAATCCAGCACCAGCGGCTCACCGGAGGCCTTGAGGCTGGTGACGTCGCGATGCATCTTCGGCGCCTTGCCCAGCAGGACTTCCAGCGGCAGATCGATGGGCTGGTTACCAAAATGGCTATCCGCCAGCACCAGTTGTTGCTCGGCGGTGGCCTCACCAATGACCGCATACTGGGCGCGTTCACGACGGCACAGCTCTTCAAATTTCGCCAACTGCTCCGGTGCCACCGCCAGAACATAACGTTCCTGGGACTCGTTACACCAGATCTCCAGCGGGCTCATGCCCGGCTCATCGTTGGGAACCTTGCGCAGATCGAAACGGCCACCACGGCCACCGTCATTGACCAGCTCCGGCATGGCATTGGACAAGCCACCGGCACCCACATCGTGAATAAACAGGATCGGGTTGTCTTCGCCCATCTGCCAGCAGCGGTCGATCACTTCCTGACAACGGCGTTCCATTTCCGGGTTTTCCCGTTGTACCGAGGCAAAATCCAGATCCTCGGCGGATTGGCCAGAGGTCATGGAGGATGCGGCACCGCCGCCCAGACCTATATTCATCGCCGGGCCACCCAGCACAATCAGCTTGGCACCGACTGTGATTTCGCCCTTTTGCACATGCTCGGTGCGGATATTTCCCAAACCACCGGCCAACATGATGGGCTTGTGATAACCCCGGATCTCGCTGCCGTTATGGCTGCTGACTTTTTCTTCGTAAGTCCGGAAGTAACCCAGAATGTTGGGGCGACCGAATTCGTTGTTAAACGCCGCGGCACCCAATGGGCCTTCGAGCATGATGTCCATGGCATTGACGATCCGGCTGGGCTTGCCGAAGTCGGTTTCCCATGGCTGGACGTAACCCGGGATGCGCAAGTTGGACACCGAGAAGCCACACATCCCGGCCTTCGGCTTGGAGCCACGGCCGGTCGCACCTTCATCACGAATTTCACCACCGGATCCAGTCGCGGCGCCCGGGAACGGTGAAATGGCGGTTGGATGGTTGTGAGTCTCGACCTTCATCAGAATGTCGATGGACTCCTGATGGTATTCATATTCGCCCGTCTCGGGGCTGGGGAAGAAACGCCCCGCCTCGGAGCCGACCATGACGGCGGCGTTGTCCTTGTAAGCCGAGAGCACATAGTCACTGTGCAGCTCATGGGTATTCTTGATCATCTTGAACAGCGACTTCGGCTGCTCGATGCCATCAATGGTCCAATCGGCATTGAAGATCTTGTGACGGCAATGCTCGGAGTTGGCTTGGGCGAACATATAGAGTTCGATGTCGTTCGGATTGCGTCCCAACTTGATGAAGCTGGCAACCAGATAATCAATTTCGTCTTCTGCCAGCGCCAGACCCAGACGAATATTCGCCTCTTCCAACGCTTCTCGACCACCACTCAGCACATCGACCACCATATGGGGCGCTGGCTCGTGGTGGGAGAACAGGGCTTCGGCGGCCGCCAGATCGGCAAACACCACTTCCATCATCCGATCATGCAGCAGGCTGGCAACCTGTTGCCGCTGGGCAGCATCCAACTCCGGGGCGTCCAGATAGTAAGCAATACCGCGCTCCAGACGGGAGATCTGGTTCAAACCACAGTTATGGGCAATATCGGTAGCTTTGGAGGACCAGGGAGAGATGGTGCCGGGGCGAGGAGTAACAAGGAACAGGAGACCAGTGGGAGCATGTTCGGCGATGGTCGGGCCATACGTCAGCAACTTGCCCAGTGTCTCGCGCGCCTCTGAGTCGAGTGGCGCCGACAGATCGGCAAAGTGCACGAATTCGGCGTACACATCCCGGATGGGGAGCCCCATCTCTTCAAAGCTTCGTAACAGTTTGCTGACACGAAAGCCGGATAAAGCGGGCGCACCTCGTAAGATTTCCATTTTGCCTATTCTCACAGTGTTGAAAGGGGGGAATGAGGAAGTGCGCGTATTATAGGAATCCGACACTGTGATGTCGACCGCAAAGACAAACGTTTTAGCGGCTTTCTTTGCCTCGGGGCAGCCCCAGTATGTCAGTGATAATTATCGGCTCGCATAAACTGATAGTTGTTGTTTTTCATATGGTTATGTATCCAAAAAACCCGAGAGCCTTCCTGTTGACGACCAGAAAATCCCGCTTTGCATTCTCTCAGCGCTAAATTAGTCCAAATGAGGCCATTTATTCGCCCCAGATCACGGTTTCCATTCCGGATCCCGGGTGCTAAAGACGGATCTATTCGCTCATAATTTTCAGATTTATTAGTAAGTTGTCTACCAGTATTGGTTATGGTAGCGTTATCTTGGAAACGAGCCATCTAGTTTGGCTGGAGAACGCACTATGATTCGAAGAAGAAGACTTTTGTCGCAAAAACGTCGGCTCACTCGCGCGCCCAATCGTCGCGGCGCATTGCTGTCGATCAAACGCAAAATCCGCCTGCGTCGTCAGGTATTGTTCAGCTGTCAGTTACTCGGGTAGACGACCCGAATAGACGCTGTCACACGGGGCGCACGGACGCCAAGAAACCCAAAAGCAATAAACAAGAAAAAAGGAGCCATAGGCTCCTTTTTTAGTTTCTGCTGGCAGGGTAAGCCTCGCTCGAATACCGAGGCTGGCTATGCCAATCAGCTATGCCAGCTTGGTGATAACAAAACGCGCGCTGCGCTTGGACACCAGGTTGTTACAGCGGTTACAGAAGAAATCCACAGCCCCGCAGGCTTGAACCCGCTCCAGCACTTCATCGCACTGCGGGCAATGGGCCACCAGGCTGAAGTTCTCTTTACAGGCTGTGCATTGGCTGGGACTATGACGCGGATCCAGTCCCTCTTGCTCACAGGAGGGACATTGCAACATAAAAGCCATGGACTCTCTCCTTTACGGGTAACAAACCAGCGCTATCGCGCAGAACTCGCCTTATTTCACATGCTTCATCAGACGACGACGCTTGCGGATCTGGCTTTGGGTCAGCTGGTTCTTCTTGCCTTCGAACGGGTTTTCACCCTCCTGGAACTCGATATGGATAGGTGTACCCATGATCTTCAGCGACTTGCGATAGTAGTTCATCAAGTAACGCTTGTACGAGTCCGGCAGCTCCTTGACCTGGTTGCCGTGGATGATGATCCGCGGCGGGTTATAACCACCGGCGTGAGCATACTTGAGCTTGACGCGACGGCCCCGCACTAGCGGCGGCTGGTGATCTTCCTGCGCCATATGCATGACGCGAGTCAGCATGGAGGTGCCGATCCGGCGGGTCGCCGATTGATAAGCTTCCTGCAGGGATTCGAACAGATGGCCCACGCCGCTGCCATGCAATGCCGAGATGAAGTGGATGCGGGCAAAGTCGACGAAACCCAGACGGCGATCCAGCTCGGCCTTGATCTCTTCTTTGACATCCTGAGCCAGACCATCCCACTTGTTGACCGCAATCACGATGGAGCGGCCACTGTGCAGAATGAAGCCCAGCAGGCTCAGATCCTGATCGGAGATACCTTCACGGGCATCCACCACCAGAATCACAACGTTGGCATCCTCGATGGCTTGCAGGGTCTTGACCACCGAGAACTTCTCGACCGTTTCATATATCTTCTTCTTCTTCCGCACCCCGGCGGTATCGATGATGATGTATTGCTGGTCATCCCGTTCCATCGGGATATAGATGGAGTCCCGCGTGGTACCCGGCATATCGAATACTATGACCCTATCTTCACCCAACATACGGTTGGTCAGGGTCGACTTGCCCACATTGGGGCGACCGACGATGGCAAACTTGATGGGCAGATCGGCAAACGGCTGCGCGTCTTCCTCATCTTCAACCTGTTCCAACTCCAGCTGTGCCGGTTCATCCCAGGCATCATCCCATTCGTCGTCATCCGACTCGCCTTCCGGGCTGTTCTTCTTCTGCAACACTTCCAGGTAAGGCGTCAGCGCCTGCTCCAGCAAGCTGTGCACGCCACGGCCATGGGCTGCGGCGATCTGGTAGATCTCGGAGCCCAATCCCAGCGCATAGAAATCACCGACCACCAGATCCGCATCAATGCCGTCGGTCTTGTTGGCGACCAGAAATACCTTCTTCTGCTGACGGCGCAAATGACCGGCAATAACGATATCGCCCGGTGTGACACCGGCGCGAGCATCCACCAGAAACAACACCACGTCCGCTTCTTCAATGGCCAGCAGGGACTGCTCGGCCATCTTCAGCTCAATTCCCTCTTCGGTGCCATCGATACCACCGGTATCCACAGCGATAAATTCCATTTCGCCCACTTTGGCCTGACCGTATTTGCGGTCGCGGGTCAGACCGGGAAAATCGGCCACCAGAGCATCACGGCTTCGGGTCAGGCGGTTAAACAGTGTGGACTTGCCCACATTCGGGCGGCCCACCAGGGCTACAACTGGAGTCATAAAAGACCTCGTTTTTAAATGACAAAGGCTCCTGATCCCGGATCAGGAGCCAAAAAATTACTGGTTGACCGGGCTCAGGGGCGTTTGAGTGCCACCAAGTCGCCACTCCGTGTCTGCACATAGAGGACATCGCCATCGGCAACCGGCGCGACATACAAACCATCGCTATCCAGTTCCTGCATGGCTACAATCCGGCCACTGGCATCATCCAGCCAGTAGAGATAGCCTTCACCGTCCCCGACCACCACATAATCACCGAAGGTGACCGGGGCCGTCAGGTTGCGGTAGGAAAGCTGGGTATTGGCCCACTTCTCGCTACCATTGCTGCGGTCCACCGCATACACATGGCTCTTGGCATCGGTCAAGACCAGCTCCAACGGACCGACACCCATGTTCTGGTACGAGGAATATTTGCGTTTCCACAACTCTTCCCCACTGATGAGCTTGCGCGCCATCAATTGACCGTTATAGGCCACAGCATAGAGTTCATCACCGATAATCACCGGCTGCGCATCGACATCGACCATGCGATCCAGCTCGGTGGCACCGCGCGGCGAAGCAACACGGGAGACATTGGCCAGCATGCCACTATCGAGTAACACAACACCGATACGACCATCGGCGCGGCCGTAGACAACGCCACCCGCCGCCAATACTGGCGTCGACTGACCACGTAATGTCAGCTTGGGCTGGTCATCACCGGTGCTCCACAATATGTCGCCTTTCTCGGCGTCCAGCGCGACCAGTTTGCCAGAGCTGGTGACGACGACAATCCGGCCACCATCGGCAACCGGAGCCGCCAGCACTTCACCCGGGATCTGCTGGCTCCACAACAAGGTGCCATCGCTCTGATCGATGGCGTAGACATAGCCATTTTCAGAGCCGAGGAACAACTTGCCATAAAACGCGGTCAAGCCACCCGACAGACGAGCGCTGCGCTTATCGGCATTTTCAGGCTGATCGGACAAATCCAGGGTCCACTTTCGCTCGCCACTTTGCTTGTCAAACGCCATCACATCGCCGTCACGCGCGGCAGCAAATACCAGGTCATCAGCGACGACCGGGCTCAGCTGTGAATAGAATTTGCCAACACCGCTGCCAACCGATTTGCTCCACAATACTTCGGGATCGAAGCGCGATTCCACTTGTGGAACCGGCGCCATCTTCACCACATCTTCCTCTGAATTAAACAGGGAACAGCCTTGTAGCACCATCACTGCAATCAGAGTCATAGCCAGGTTTTTCAACCAGTTATGCATTCGGTTTCTCTTCTGTTACTGGAGACTTGGAGTCTGTTACCAGCGCCTTGGGCAGCGCCAGTTCATCAAGCTTCATTTGCAACTCAGGACCGACCTTGTCACCACTGGCCGTAGCGGCTTGCTGGTAAGCGGCCAACGCCTTGGCGTTATCGCCTTGCTTACTGAACAAATCACCGCGAACTTCAGCGGCAATAGCCTGATAGGACTGCGACTTGATGCTATCCAGACGCTTGCTGGCTTCATCAAATTTACCCTGTTCAATCAGGACCCGGGCCAGTCGAATCGTGGCCAGTGGCTTGACCGTGTCGCTGTTACCCTTGTCAGCCACTTGCTGCAATTGTGCAACCGCAACATCGAGTTTGCCGGCTTTTACTGCCGCAGCCGCCAGTTGCAGAGCCGCCAGATCACCATAGCTATCACCGGAGTGGGCGCTGACAAAGGTTTCGGCAGCGGCAAATGCCTTGTCGTCCCCGGCAGCCAGTTGCTTGACGATGGCTTCATAGGCGACAGCGCCTTCTTCCATCTGCTGCTGACGATACTCATTGTAGTAACGCCAGCCGAACATGCCGACCAGACCCAGAGCGGCACCGATCAGAATGGCTTTACCATTCTCTTTCCACCACTCTTTAATCGCTTCGGCCTGCTGTTCGTCGCTGTTGTAAATTTCCACTTGTTATTCTCCTTTGCTGGCCAGCAGCTGGATGAGTTGATCCAACGTCAGTGTCTGCTGGTCGCCTTGCTCACGCAGATATTTGATGCCTACCTCGCCATTGGCCAGCTCGGCTTCCCCTAAAATAAGAGCGATCCTAGCGCCAACCTTGTCGGCACGTTTTACCTGTTTCTTGAAGTTACCGCCACCACAATGACTCATGAGTCGCAATGAAGGCAGAGCATCACGCAATTGTTCGGCCAATTTCAGACCTGCCGACAGGGTGCCTTCACCGACCATGCACAAGTAGATATCCACCGGTGCGGCAACACCGTCGGTGCGCCCCAAGGTTTCCAGCAGCAATACCAGCCGCTCCATGCCCATGGCAAAACCGACCGCTGGCGTGGCCTGGCCGCCTAATTGTTCAACCAGACCATCATAACGACCACCGCCACAGACGGTGCCCTGGGATCCCAGACTACTGGTCACCCATTCGAAGACGGTATAGTTGTAGTAATCCAGACCCCGCACCAGACGCTCGTTCACCTCGTACTGGATGCCCGCGTCGTCCAGAAGAGCCTTCAAGCCGGCGAAATGGGCCTGGGTCTCGGCGGTGAAGTAATCGGCCAGACGGGGAGCATTTGCCAGCAACTCCTGAATACCTTGATTCTTGGTATCCAACACCCGCAGTGGGTTGGTATACATACGGCGTTTGCAATCTTCGTCCAGCTGATCTTGGTGCTGTTCGAGGAAAGCAACCAGGGCATCCCGATAACGGGCACGCTCTTCGGAAGAACCCAGGGTGTTGAGTTGCAGACTCAGGTGTTCGCTAATGCCAAATGCCTTCCACAACCGTGCGGTCAGCAGAATCAATTCGGCATCCACATCAGGTCCATTCAGGCCGAATACCTCGACCCCGAACTGATGAAACTGCCGATAACGTCCCTTCTGTGGCCGTTCATGACGGAACATGGGGCCGGTATACCATACCCGGCGTTCCTGATTGTAGATGAGCCCCTGCTCGATACAGGCGCGCACACAACCCGCAGTCCCTTCCGGGCGCAGAGTCAGACTGTCGCCGTTGCGGTCCTCGAAGGTATACATCTCCTTCTCGACCACATCGGTGACTTCACCAATAGCGCGTTGAAACAGGCTGGTCATCTCGACGATGGGCATGCGCATTTCGGCATAACCATAAGAGGCAACGACCTGGCGTAAAGTGGACTCCACCATCTGCCAGAGCGGGCTTTGCTCGGGAAGACAATCATTCATACCGCGAATAGCTTGGATCTGTTTAGCCACGTTAAGTCTCGAATGCGTTAGAAAGCAGGGGAAAAGTTGGCCGCATTATAGGAACTTTCATCAGCCAGGTAAAATAAAGGGGCTAAAGGCGACCCCTGGTCGCCTTGGCTCTCATATCTCATCGATGGGAATGCGTTTATCCGCATCCAATCGCGACGCTCGAGCGCGGATCCGCGCCTCCAACGTATCAATCAGGGTATCATTATCCAGGCGATCAACCCGCTCCCCCTCTTCATAGAAAGCGCTCTTCTTGTTAGCGCCTGCCAGTCCCAGATCGGAGACTAGGGCCTCGCCCGGACCATTCACCACACAGCCGATGATCGACACATCGATGGGGGTCGTAATATCTTCCAGCCGTTGTTCCAGTGCATTCACGGTACCAATCACATCAAACTCCTGGCGGGAGCAGGAAGGACAGGCGATGAAGTTAATGCCACGGGAACGGATACGCAGGGATTTAAGAATATCGAAGCCGACCTTGACCTCTTCCACTGGATCGGCCGCCAAGGAGATGCGCAACGTATCACCAATACCGTCGGCCAGTAACATCCCCAGACCAATGGCTGACTTGACGGCTCCGGCACGGAAACCACCGGCCTCGGTAATTCCCAGATGCAAAGGCTGATCAATCTTCTGCGCCAGCAGGCGATAGGCACCCACAGCCAGAAACACATCCGAAGCTTTGACGCTGACCTTGAACTGATCGAAGTTCAGGCGATCCAGAATATCCACATGCCGCATGGCGGACTCCACCAGCGCCTCGGCGGTGGGTTCGCCGTAGCGATCCATCAGATCTTTTTCCAGCGAGCCACCATTGACACCGATACGGATCGGAATGCCCAGATCGCGAGCACAGTCGACGACGGAACGTACCCGACTTTCGTTGCCGATATTGCCCGGATTGATGCGCAAGCAATCGACACCATATTCGGCCACCTTGAGGGCGATACGAAAATCAAAATGGATGTCGGCGACGATAGGGATGGAGACCTGTTGCTTGATGAGACGAAACGCCTCGGCAGCATCCATGGTCGGCACAGAAACCCGGACTATATCGGCTCCGGCTCGTTCCACGGCACGGATTTGCGCGACAGTCGCCTCGACATCCGTAGTACGGGTATTGGTCATGGTCTGTACCGAGATAGGAGCATCGCCCCCCACAGGTACCTTGCCGACCATGATCTGTTTGGATAAACGACGTTTAATCGGGGAGCTGGATTGACTCATAGACTCAATTCTTCAATGGCAACTCAAAACGGGCTGGACGGCCAACCGG
Source organism: Enterobacterales bacterium (assembly GCA_038247115.1). Taxonomy (GTDB): domain Bacteria; phylum Pseudomonadota; class Gammaproteobacteria; order Enterobacterales; family Aeromonadaceae; genus Pseudaeromonas. Next base: position 31,570 of record JBBRVG010000026.1, read on the forward strand.
GAAACGCTGCATATCAACCGCTTGCCCCATAAAGCTGACGGTCACGTACTTCGGTGCGCCAATATTCAACTTGAAAGGAGCCTTGCCCTTCAACACATCACGCTGACCGGCATGGCGAGTCGCTGACAGAACTTTCTTACCGGATGCATCCGTGACTTCAAGCCAGCAGTTGCCGCTATAACTGATCACCAAGGCATCCGCTTCAACCGGTGTAGCCGCCTCAGCCGGAGCCACCGCAGGACTCACAGCCTCATGGCCGGCCGCTGCAGCCACAGCCGTAGTCTGGGCTGCTCCGCTTGTCATATCGTCCGCTACCGGAGCCTGAACCACCGGAGTTGCAGCCTGGGCAGCAGAGACGGTGATGGCTACCGCTGCAGCTGATGCTGCAGGTTGCACGCGGGTGGTATCACCTTGTGCCGGCGCTATCGTCAACTCATTACGCTCACCCACGGGATTAGCGTTGGACTCATCAGTCGCCGGCTGACCTGCCGCCTCAAGCAGGGCTTGCTCATCCATGGTGACCACGGCCGGCTTCTCTGCCGGGCGGCCCAGGATCCAGTACAAAGCACCGGCTCCGAGGGCAAAGAAGAGCAGCCAGGAGCCCAGCCTCATCCGGTTTTCATTGGCTTCCAGACGCGTGCGACCCGAGAAACTATGCATTTCCGCATATTTGACTTCTGACAAACCCAGATGCTCATAGGCGGCCACAACCCGCTCTTCCGAAGCACCGACCAGCTTGGCATAAGTCTTCAAATAGCCGCGGGTGAAGGTGCTAGCAGTCCGCTGATCAAAGCGATCCTCTTCAATATCCCGAACCAGCGACACACGAAGATTGAGGCGTGAAGCCACTTCTGGCTGAGTCAGTCCACGGGCTTCGCGTGCCATACGCAACAGCTGACCGGGGCTATCGGGTGTTGCCGTCTCGGGACGGGGTTGGTCGTGTTGTTCAGTAGTCATTGTTTAAATATCTTTTTGCCTGATCGGATTTCGGAAATTGTTGCACCAGTTCATTGCCAAATTTATGCAATTCGGCCAATTCGCCCTGAGTTTGAGCCAATTCGAGGTGCAGCCAGAGGCTTTGCGGCGTATTTCTACCGCCCTTGCTGTAACGCTGCAGGTAACCCGCAGCCTTACCCGTATTATTCATGCTCAAAGCCAGATCTGCGGCTTCCAACAACAGCTTACCGCGACTCGGACTATAGCCGAGTGCCAGATCGTAATATTCAGCAGCCTTGGCTTTGTTACCCGCCTGTATCGCACAAACGGCGCCATTTTCATAGGTATCATCCATCCGGATGTATTCGGGTTGCGCTAACGCCAGCTGAAAGTGTGTATCAGCCTCGGCGTAGCGTTTCTGCCCGCAGAGGAAAACCCCATAGTTATTATGGGCATCCGGATTTTCACCATTTAATGCTATAAGCGACAAATAACTGGCTTCAGCTGATTTGTAATCACCAACTTTTTGGTAGTAATAAGCCTTCGCCAAGTGAATATCCGGGTTGTGAGGATCGAACAGGTAGGCCTTTTCCAGATTGAACTTGGCCTGCGTCATGTCCCCTTTATCCAGATAACCCATCCCCAAATTGAGTCGGGTCTTGGCCGCGGTTTGACGATCCACATCGCTGCGCACCGTATCTTTGCCAACAAAAGTCGTTTCCGTCACACATCCAGGCAGCCCCAACAAAAGTGTTGCGACAAACAATATGCTTTTTTTCATGCGCTTGTTCATGACACTCTGCAATAACGGACTGGATTTCAAAGCATTTTGACGGAAATCACCTCCTCTTGCATCCGTTTTTTCATGGTACGTTTGGTTCTGTCGATGACATCACCTACCAACTGTCCACAGGCTGCATCAATATCATCGCCTCGGGTCTTGCGGACAATGACGGTATAGCCATGTTCCAGTAGAACTTTCGAGAAACGATCGATTCGGCTATTGCTGGGTTTGCCATACGGATTGCCCGGGAACGGGTTGAACGGGATCAGGTTGATCTTGCACGGCGTATCTTTGAGCAGCTCGGCCAACTCATGGGCTTGTTGCATATCATCGTTGATATGATCGAGCAGCACATACTCCACAGTGACCTGCCCCTTATTGGCATTGGACTTGGTCATGTAGCGGCGGACGCCATCCAGCAAGGTCTGGATATCATACTTGTCGTTGATCGGCATGATCTCGGAGCGCAGTTTGTCATTCGGGGCATGCAGGGAAATAGCCAGTGCCACATCGATTTCATCACCCAGCTTGTCGAGAGCCGGTACCACGCCGGAGGTAGAAACGGTGACACGACGCTTGGAGAGCCCAAAACCCAGATCATCCAGCATCAGTTCGAGCGCAGGCAGTAGGTTCGCCATATTCAGCAACGGCTCCCCCATCCCCATCATGACCACATTGGTAATGGGGCGCTTACCGGTTTCTTTGACAAAGCCCACCACCTGGGCGGCCCGCCATACCTGGCCAATGATCTCGGAGACCCGCAGGTTGCGGTTAAAGCCTTGCTGGGCCGTCGAACAAAACTTGCATTCCAACGCGCAGCCTACTTGGGAAGAAACGCACAGCGTGGCTCGATCATCCTCCGGGATATAGACGGTTTCCACTTCCTGATCGCCGACCTGCATGGCCCATTTGATGGTGCCATCGATAGAGCGTTGCTCCCGGCTGATCTCGGGGGCCCGGATCTCGGCGATCAACGACAACTTCTCACGCAGCTGCTTGTTCACATTGGTCATCTGGGCAAAATCATCGCACCCGAAGTGATAGATCCACTTCATGATCTGATCGGCACGAAATGGTTTTTCACCCATATCGGCAAACAAGGCTCGCATCGCCTTGCGATCCAGATCCAGCAGGTTGATTTTAGTGTCGCTCATGAAAGGCTCCGGAATAACCAATAGTACCAAGGGAATGACAGTGAATCGGCTGCGAACGAATACGCAAAACGACCCACTACGGCCTTATCCTGCGGACAAAGCCCTAAAACGGGCGCGCATTGTACAAATTATACCGGTTCGTTTCCACTGACGCCGTGTAGGGCTTAAAAATGAGGCAGGGAGCCTAAGCTCCCTGCAGATGTATCTAAAATGGCGAGTACCCAAAAAACGATGGTACCTAAAAGTGGAGGGTACCTAAAAACGCAGATTAGCGCGTGCGGGGACAGATTTCATCGTCGCTGAAGAAATAGGCAATTTCACGCTCGGAAGACGGGATGCTATCGGAACCATGGACGGTATTCTGATCCACAGAGGTGGCGTAATCGGCACGTATGGTACCGGCCTGGGCCTTTTTCGGATCGGTAGCACCAATCACTTCACGGTGCCGACGAATAGCATCCTCCCCTTCCAGAACCTGGACCATAACCGGGCCCGAAGTCATGAATTTGATCAGCGGATCGAAAAATGGCTTGCCCTTGTGTTCGGCGTAAAATCCTTCGGCTTGCTCACGAGTCAGGTGCAGCATCTTGGCTGCAATGATGCGCAGACCGGCATTTTCAAAACGGTGATAAATATCGCCGATCAGATTACGGCCAACCGCATCGGGTTTGATGATGGAAAAGGTGCGTTCTGTAGCCATAGAGAGATCCTTAAGACCGAGATAATTGTCGATTTGCAGCCCGATTATATGGCAAACCTACAGCAGATCATGGCTTTATGTTACTTTTTGTTAAAACTTTTAACCAACTCTCAAACAAGGGAACCCGCGAGCCAGGGACACGCGTCAGCGCGGCGCCTGGAAGTTGTGCTCACCCCCCTTGCAAGTCGCTTTCACCCCCTGATGGGGTTTGCTACCCTTGTGGCCCACCCCCGCATTCATCTTTAAATTTCCTGATCCAGATCCCATGGAGGAAGCGATGCTCGAATATATCCACGCAGGCTTGATTGGCTACGGTTATGCCGGCCAAACGCTGCATGCTCCGCTGTTGAACAGTATTGCCGGTATCCAACTCAAGAGCATAGTTTCTCGCGATGGCGCCAAAGTAAAGAGTGATTGGCCCGCCGTCGAGCATGTCGCCACCAGCGAGCAACTACTGGCGGATCCGAGTATCGATCTGGTGGTCATCGCCACGCCCAATGACACCCATTATCCGCTGGCTAAAGCCGCGCTACTGGCCGGTAAGCATGTGGTCCTCGACAAGCCGTTCACCCTGGACAGCCGCGAAGCGCGGGAGCTGATCGCCCTGGCTCAGGAACATGACCTGCAATTATCGGTGTTCCATAACCGACGCTGGGATGCGGACTTCCTGAGCTTGCAGCAGCTGATCCGCTCGGGAAGCCTGGGCGATATTCTGCATCTGGAATCGCATTTTGATCGTTATCGGCCTGAAGTAAGGGATCGCTGGCGGGAACAAGCCGTTCCCGGTAGCGGCCTCTGGTACGATTTAGGTGCGCATTTGCTCGATCAGACAGTGCAACTCTTCGGCGCTCCTGAGACCTTATGGCTGGATATGGCCCAGCAACGTCCAGGCGCCAAGACCGACGATTTCTTCCATGCCGTACTCCAATACGGCTCACGGCGGGTCATCTTGCATGCCAGCACCCAGGTGGTGGCTCAAGGCCCCCGCTTCACCGTGCATGGCAGCCTCGGCAGCTATCACAAATTCGGACTGGATGTCCAAGAAGAGCAACTCAAAGCAGGCCGCTCCCCCCTGGATAGTGGTTTTGGCTGTGACCCTCGGCCAGGCCTGTTGATCACGCCCGCCGCACAGGGGATGCGCCAGCAGAGCATCGTCAATCAAACCGGTGACTATCGGGCTTTTTACCAACAAATGTGCGATGCCATCCAGCGCGGCACGCCGGTGCCCGTGGCTCCGGAAAGCGTCGTCACTGTGATGGAGCTCATAGAGTTGGGTCTGCGCAGTAACCGGGAAGGGCGTCGCCTGCCGGTTGGGCAACAGCATATCGACTCAGTGGTGCAACAGGCGGGGCGTCATGCGCCTTCCCACTCGGCCCCTTTAGCCATGCCGCTGAATAGCCGACCATCTGCCATCACTCAACCGGTAGAGCCGTTACGCAGCGTGCCCGCAGCCGGATCGAGAGCCGACATTCGCTCCTCGACGCCCAGCCCGGCGACAGGGCTCAATCCGGCACCACGCCCCACCAACCCGGCGCCCGGTATCGCCCCCAGGCCAAGTCCACTGCCCACCGCATCAGGCCCTATAGCCACTCGCCCCATCCAGCGCCCGACGACAGCCGCGCAGGATGCCCTCGCCCGATCCACTGCCGGTACCACGCCAACCTCGCGGACAAACCCAGGGAATTTCCGCAGTCCGACGCCTCTGGATCGCTGGCAACTGCAAAAAGAGGCCAATCGGACTGCGGCATCTCTATCGGTAACACCCACAACGCCAGCCGCATCAGCGGAGCCCTCACCCAGTCCATCGACTCGTCCTACAGCAATGAGCTCGCCGCTGCAGACAACGCCAGTGACAGCAACAGCCTCGACCTCGGCAGCAGCCCCCTTCTCGCCTCGAGCCGAGAGCCGGGTCGCTATCCAGGTTGATACCCCTGATCCCCATCCCGCACCAAGCCTGCGCGGACCACTACCCGTGATCGATGCGGAAGATGAGCGCAAAGAGCCCAAGTTCAGCGCCTTTACCATAACGCCACCCACCCGGACGCCTAACTCCGGCCTGGATTCCGTGCGCTTGTTTACCAGCGAGCCGCCGAACCTGTCGGGCCGCACACCGGATCCACTACCGCGCTTGCAGGTGGATGACCCGGCGGCGGACGATGATGATCTGCCGCCATTCAGCGCCAGCTGAAGTCGCCATACCAGCATCCGCCACTGAAGATGCAAAAGGGGAAGCCATTTGGCTTCCCCTTGTTGTCTGGGCCATTCGTCGCTCAACCTGCGGTTTCGGCCAACAGGCAGCGCGCTATCGTGGTCATTCCCGCCGCCGTAGCACCTGCCGCCCAGAGTGCGCTGCCGTTATCGCTGAAGGCGGCGGCTAAATCCAGATGCAACCAACCTTCGCCCTCGCGCGGAACGAAGCGGGAAAGAAAACCCGCGGCGTTAGAGGCGCCCCCCGGACCACCACCCTTGATCGGTCGGGAATTGGCCGTTTCGGCATAGTGAGACGGACACTGCTGGCGGTGCCAGCGCGCCAGCGGCAATGGCCAGAAGGCTTCGGCTTGCTGCTCGGCATGCTGCATGAAGCGGCTCTGCAGCGCAGAGTCCAATGCAAACAGACCATGATAATGCCCACCCAGCGCCATATAAGCCGCACCGGTCAGGGTAGCGGCATCGATAATCAGTGGCGCAGCCGTTTCTGCCGCCGCCAACAAACCATCGGCCAACACCAGACGCCCCTCGGCATCGGTATTCACCACCTCGACGCTGACACCATTCTTGTAATGCAAAATGTCCCCAAGCTTGAAGGCATTGTCATTCACCAGATTCTCGGCGCAGCACAGGAAGAGTTTCACCCGCTGGTTTAATCCCTGCTGGATGGCAAAACCCAGCGCCCCCGCCAGTAACGCCGCTCCGCCCATGTCACTCTTCATGGTCAGCATGCCTTCTGAACTCTTGAGGCTATAGCCACCGGAGTCGAAGGTGATCCCCTTGCCGACCAGACAGGCAGCAACGGGCGCCCGACGATCCCGGGTTGGATTGAAATCCAGCTCCAGCAGTACCGGCTCACGCCGACTGGCCCGCCCCACGGCATGCAGGCCGACCCATCCGGCCTCCAGCACCGCATCGCCCTTGAGGATGCGATGACTGATCTGGCTGGGCGCCAGCTCGGAGAGGAAGGTGACAGTTTCCAGCGCCAGATCCAGTGGCCCCAGCTCCTGAGGTGACAAATTGGTCAGCCGTCGCACCCAATGGGCACAATAAAGCCGCTGTTCCAGCTCCAGCAATTCGGTTTCCGGTGCATCCGCCCAGCGCAGGGTCACTGTATCCCCCGCGCCTGCCGTCGGCATATAGCCTTGGGCAAAGGCCCATTGCTGGGGCATGCTCCAATGACCCATCAGCTGGACCGCCTTGATACCGAGCCCGGCAATGCGCCGCGCCGCCTGTTGCAGTGTCATCAGCGCCGAGCCATCCGGCAGATGGATCTGCAAACCATGTTGACTGTGGCTCAGCAGATTGCTCTCGCCCCACTCGGCCGATGCCGGATGAGAAACCAGATGAACCTGCATCATGCACAGACCTCCCGCAGCCAGCGGGCTATGGTCCGCACACCATGTCCCTTGGCACCCGCAGCCCACAGCTCGTTACCATTTTTCTGGTACGAGGCCGACAAATCCATGTGTACCCAGTCCAGAGCGGACGGCACAAACCGGGACAGGAAGGCCGCCGCCGTGGTAGCGCCTGCAGTGCCTTCGGCTGAGGCAATATTACCCAGCTCGGCAAAGCTGGAGCTCAGTTGCCCCAGATGCCAACTTTCCAGCGGCAAGGGCCAGGATTTTTCGTTCTCCTCGCTCGCCCAGCGACATAGCTGCAACGAGCGCATTTCATCCAGACTGAGCACGGCGTGATAATCTCGCCCCAACGCCATCTTGGCGGCGCCAGTCAGGGTGGCAGCATCGAGAATATGACGGGTACCGGTTTCGACGGCGCACAGCAGACCATCGGCCAACACCAGTCGCCCCTCGGCATCTGTGTTCAAGATCTCGACACTAACCCCATTGCGGTAGGTGATAATATCGCCCAGCTTGAAGGCACTACCGCTGACCAGATTCTCGGCACAGCACAGAAACAGCTTCACCCGCGCCTTAAGCCCTTGCCGGATCGCCAACGCCAGCGCGCCACTGACCATGGCAGCACCGCCCATATCTGATTTCATCGGCAGCATGTTATCCGAGCCCTTGAGGCTGTAACCGCCAGAATCAAAGGTGATGCCTTTGCCCACCAGACAGGCGGCAACCGGCGCGGAAGGATTACCGCTGGGGTTATAGTCCAGCACCAGCAAGGCAGGTTCCCGCTCACTGCCGCGACCAACTTGATAGATGCCGATATGGCCCTGCTCCTTGAGAGCTTCCCCACTGATGATCTCGAAGCTGATGGCCTCTGGAGCCTGTTGACCGATGAAGCTGGCTGCTTGCTCTGCCAACGTCAGGGGGTACAACTCCTCCGGGGTGGCATTGGTGAGCTGGCGCACCCAGCGAGTAACTTCGAGCAGTGCATCCAGTTGTCGCTGCTCTGTGGCCGCCATATCCCCCAGGTACAGACTTTGACCGGCACGGGGATTGTAGAATCCCTGATAGAAGGCGTAACGACGCTCCAGATCCCAATCACTGCCGACCAGAGCAATCTGTTTGATCCCCTGGCTATCGAGACGGCGACCGGCACGCTGGATCAGACGCAGGCAATCGGCGTCACTGCCTTCAAGATGGATTGCAGTACCACTCTGGTTAAAACTGATAAGTGCCTTCTCACCCCATTGGGCATCGGCAGCGTGATCGGCGAGCATGACTTTCATAACGGCGGACATAGGGCTGGTAATCCTTGTTTATAAACGGGGACTATGAATGCAAAAGGCCACACCTGTGTGGCATGGCCTTAAATTTATGCGGCTTTGCTGATCCAGACCAGCACAATTGACGGCAACAGGACCATCTATGGCGATGGAGTGGATAGTCAGCCGCCTAATGACGCTCGGAAGCCAGATTGATGGTGTATTTGGGAATATCCACCACCAGATCAGCATCCGCAACCCGGGCCTGACAGCTGAGGCGAGACTCAGGCTCCAGCCCCCAGGCTTTATCCAGCATGTCATCCTCCAGCTCATCGCTGGGCTCCAGAGAATCAAAGCCTTCACGCACGACGCAATGGCATGTGGTGCAGGCACAGGACTTCTCGCAGGCATGTTCGATGTCAATATGGTGCCGCAGCGCCACATCGAGGATGGTTTCACCGCGAGCTGCGTCCACCACCATACCCTCAGGACACAGGGTCTCGTGGGGCAGGAAAATAATCTTTGGCATATTACACCTTGTCTATCTGTTGCCCTTGCAGGGCGTGACGGATGGAAGCGTCCATGCGACGCGCGGCAAACTCGGCCGTGCAATGGTCGACCCCGGCGATGGCAGACTTGATAGCCTCCACATCCGAACCCTGCCGGCAGGCTCGCAGGCGCGTCAGCGCGGTTTCGATCACGGCACGATCGGCCCGCTCCAGCAGAGTGGCGCCATCCTTGCGCAGTGCCTGCTCGACACCCTCAAGCACCCGATCGGCTTCGACCTGTTGTTCGGTTAGCATGCGCGCCTGGATATCCTGTTCGGCAAAGCGCAAGGAATCCCGCAGCATGTTGGCGATCTCGTCTTCATGCAGCCCGTAGGAGGGTTTGACCTCGATGGCCGCTTGCACACCCGAGCTCTTTTCCTGGGCACTGACGGCCAGCAGGCCATCCGCATCCACCTGGAACGTCACCCGGATATGGGCAGCCCCGGCGGCCAGTGGCGGAATATCACGCAAGGTAAAACGAGCCAGGGAGCGGCAGTCGCTGACCAGCTCCCGCTCGCCTTGGACCACATGCAGCGCCATCGCCGTCTGGCCATCCTTGAAGGTGGTGAATTCCTGAGCTCGCGCCACGGGTATAGTGGTATTGCGCGGAATGATCTTCTCCACCAGCCCGCCCATGGTCTCGAGCCCCAAGGACAGCGGGATCACATCCAGCAACAGCATCTCCGTCTCAGGCTTGTTGCCCACCAGCACATCAGCTTGAATGGCAGCGCCGATGGCAACCACCTGGTCCGGATCGATACTGGTCAAGGGGGTACGGCCAAAGAAGGCGCCAACCCGCTCCCGCACCAGTGGCACACGCGTTGAACCGCCGACCATTACCACCTGCAACACCTCGGAGGCCTCGACTTCGGCATCTTTGAGGGCGCGACGACAGGAGAGTATGGTTTTCTTCACCAGCGTCTCGATGAGCGACTCGAACAGGGCGCGACTCACCTCACCCTGCCACCCCAGGAAGCTGGCGGTGACGCTCGGAACATCAGTCAGTTGTTGCTTGATGGCACAGGCCAAGTCCAGCAACTCGCGCTGTTGTTCAGGCGTTAGCGCCCCAGTCGGTGCCGCTTGTGCCAGCAACCAGTCCGCCAGCAGATGATCAAAGTCATCCCCACCCAGAGCGGAATCGCCACCGGTAGCAAGAACCTCAAACACGCCGCGATGTAACCGCAGGATGGAGATATCAAAGGTGCCACCACCCAAATCATAGACGGCAATCAACCCCTCCTGACCGGAATCCAAACCATAGGCCACAGCTGCCGCCGTGGGTTCGTTCAACAAGCGCAAGACATGCAATCCGGCAAGCCGGGCTGCATCCTTGGTCGCCTGACGTTGGGCATCATTGAAATAGGTGGGCACGGTAATCACTACGCCATCTAGTTCGGCACCCAGGGTATGGGTCGCACGCTGCGCCAGAGCCTTGAGGATTTCAGCAGACACCTGCACCGGATTCACCGCGCCTTGCACCGTTTCAATCTGCGCCATGCCATGGGGATTGGCACTGAACAGGTAAGGAAGACGTTGCTCATCCACATCACTGGCGGCTTTGCCCATCAGGCGTTTGATAGATGACAGCGTATTGCGCGGATCCTGGGCAGCCCCCTGTTTGGCCTCATGGCCAACCCGCAGACCATCGGCCTGATAATGCACGACAGATGGCAACAGGTGACGACCCTGTTCATCAGCCAAGGTTTCGGCACTGGCACTGCGCACCACGGCAACCAGTGAGTTGGTGGTTCCCAGATCGATTCCAACCGCCCATTTGTGCTGATGGGGAGCGGCGCTGAGGCCGGGTTCGGCAATGTGTAATAAGGCCATGAAAAGTTACAAATCCATCAAAGAGTCTTCGAGGCGGCTCAATTCTTCGCGCAGTTTGCGCACGAACTTGAGCTTGCGAATAAGATCGGCAGCAGAAGCCAGTTCCGCTGCGGCGAGCGCTTGCTGCAGGGCAAGCATCAACTGATTGAATTCACTGCTGATCCTCTGTTGAAACACCGGAATACCGGCTTCCGGATCGGCAGACTCCCGCAACTCCTCCAGCTCTTCACGCCAGGCCAATTGCTGGATCAGGAATGCTGTATCTTGCAGTGTTTGCTGTTCACCACGAATGTCCAATCCCTGGAGCATCAGCAGGTACTCGGCACGAGCCAGGGGATCTTTCAGGGTCTGATAAGCGGCATTGATGTTACTGGCCTGCTGCATGGCGAGCAGGCGCTCATTTTCCGGCGCTGAAGCCACGCGATCAGGGTGGAACTGTTGCTGCAATTGGCGATACGTCTCGGCCAGTTGGTGGCTATCCAGTTCGAATTGCGAGGGGAGTTGAAACAGCTCGAAATAATTCACGATGCACTCTCAAGACCTGGCGTCAGTGATAATGACCAAAAAGGGTGGCGAATAGCCTGGCCATTCGTCACCCCGGGGGCTGCAGTTATACAGTGAAACTCTCGCCGCAACCACACTCCCCTTTTTTGTTCGGGTTATTGAACTTGAAGCCTTCGTTCAAGCCTTCCTTGACGAAGTCCAGCTCGGTACCGTCCAGATAGATGAGACTCTTGCTGTCGACGATAATATTCACACCAGCGATATTGAACACTTCATCATCACCCTGTGTTTCGTCAACAAATTCCAGTACATAGGCCATGCCTGAGCAACCGGAAGTTTTCACGCCAAGGCGCAGGCCAATCCCTTTACCACGGCTTTGCAGGAATTTTCTAACCCGCTCGGCAGCGGCTTCTGTCATGGTTACAGCCATCTCTCATCCACCTTCTAAATACTTACTCGAGGCCTTTCTTCTGCTTGTAATCGGCAATGGCTGCCTTGATGGCATCTTCGGCCAGGATCGAGCAATGGATCTTCACCGGTGGCAAGGCCAACTCTTCGGCGATGTCCGTATTCTTGATCGCCTGAGCCTGCTCCAGCGTCTTCCCCTTAACCCATTCGGTTACCAGGGAGCTGGACGCAATGGCCGAGCCACAGCCATAGGTCTTGAACTTGGCATCTTCAATCACGCCAGCATCGTTGACCTTGAGTTGCAACTTCATCACATCACCACAGGCTGGTGCGCCGACCATTCCCGTTGCAACATTGGGATCATTCTTATCGAAAGACCCAACGTTACGTGGGTTTTCATAATGGTCAATGACTTTCTCGCTGTACGCCATGTATCACCTCCAACTAACTGCATTCTAACGGATTAGTGATGAACCCATTCGACCTTGGTCAGGTCGACACCATCCTTGAACATGTCCCATAACGGTGACATCTCGCGTAAGCGACTGATCGATTCATTCAGCAACTTCACCGTGTAATCAATCTCCTCTTCCGTGGTAAAACGGCCGATGGAGAAACGGATGGAGCTGTGTGCCAACTCATCACTCAGACCCAGGGCTCGCAACACATAAGAGGGCTCCAGACTGGCCGAGGTACAAGCCGAGCCGGAAGAAACAGCCAGATCCTTGAGCGCCATGATGAGCGACTCCCCTTCGACATAGGCAAAGCTGACATTCAGATTACCCGGGACCCGGCGTTCCAGATCACCGTTGATATAAACCTCTTCGATGTCTTTGAGACCTTGCCACAGACGATCGCGCAGGGTCTGGATCCGCGCCTCTTCGTCCGCCATCTCCAGCTTGGCAATGCGGAAGGCTTCGCCCATACCCACAATTTGATGGGTCGCCAGGGTACCGGAGCGCATGCCGCGTTCATGACCGCCGCCATGCATCTGGGCTTCCAGACGCACTCGCGGTTTGCGTCGCACGAACAGAGCGCCGATCCCCTTGGGACCATAGATCTTGTGTGCGGACATGGAGAGTAGATCAATCTTCATGGCTTCCACATCAATGGCAATTTTGCCCACGCTTTGCGCGGCATCAACATGGAAGAAAATCTTGCGGGCACGGCACAGCTCGCCAATCGCTGCCACATCCTGGATCACGCCAATCTCGTTATTCACATGCATCAGGCTGACCAGAATGGTGTCATCCCGCATGGCGGCTTCCAGCTGTTGCAAGGTGACCAGACCGTTGGGTTGCGGATCCAGGTAGGTGACCTCGAAGCCTTCACCTTCCAGATAACGGCAGGGATCCAGCACAGCTTTGTGTTCCGTCTTGCAGGTAATGATGTGTTTACCCTGCTTCTGATAGAAGTGAGCAATACCCTTGATCGCCAGGTTATTGGATTCGGTTGCCCCGGAGGTAAAAACAATTTCACGGGGATCGGCACCAATCAAATCGGCGATGTTATTGCGGGCCTCATCGACCACTTCTTCAGCTTGCCAGCCGAAGCGGTGGGAGCGCGAGGCCGGGTTCCCAAAGATGCCATCCAGGGTCAGGCATTGCATCATCTTCTCGGCAACACGGGGATCCACAGGAGTGGTGGCAGAGTAATCCAGATAAATCGGCAGCTTCATTGTTCAAACACCTCGAAAAGGGCTGGTGTATCGTTTAACCCAGTTGGACGGTGATATTCACCGGATCAATTTCCAACTGATGGCCATGGGATACCACCACCTGTTTTTGTTTGTTTTGTCGTTCAGCAATCCGTTTCACATCGGCCTGAGTCACGAGTTCACCCAACGTAATTTCATCGAGGAAGTTACTGATCCGGCTACTTAGATCGCGCCACAGGGAGTGAGTCAGGCATTGAGTTCCACCCTGGCAGCCATGTTGGCCGTGGCAACGGGTGGCATCGACTGATTCATTCACGGCTGAGATGACCTGACCGATGGAAATGATGTTGGCATCCATCCCCAGACGATAGCCACCGCCTGGCCCACGCACGCTGGACACCAGGCCTTGCTTGCGCAGTTTGGAAAACAGTTGTTCCAGATAGGAAAGTGAAATGCCTTGCCGCTCGGAAATATCAGCCAGGGGAACGGGCCCCTGTTCAGCATGTAACGCCACATCGAGTAGTGCGGTTACGGCATAACGCCCTTTGGAAGTCAGTCTCATGGCAAAGCACCCTATCACATTAAGCTGAGATCATGCTCCCATGCCTGAGTGTTTCAGTCAAGTATTTAACCCTACCCTTGAGTCAGGTATTACGCAGCGTTTTTTGAACTGCGGTCAGGATGCCGCGCAAGATATTCAGCTCTTGGCTATCGGGTCGTGCACGGTTAAAGATGCGTCGTAGTTTACTCATCACCTGACCCGGATGGTCGGTGCGCAGAAAGTTAACCTGGAGTAGCAACTGTTCCAGATGAGCATAAAAACGGTCTAAATCCTGCTGTTGTGGATAGTCATCCACGGCCTCGGGCACTGTGTCTTTGGCCAGATGATGCATTCGCACTTCATAACAAATGGTCTGCACGGCCATGGCCAAATTCAGCGAGCTGTAGTCCGGATTGGCGGGGATGCAGACGTGATAATGGCACTGTTGCAACTCCTCGTTCGTCAGACCGGTGCGTTCACGGCCAAACACCAGCGCAACCTGGTGCTGCGTCGATTCGAGGATGGATTTAGCACCCGCTTCACGGGGATCCAGCAACGGCCATTCCAGGGTCCGGCTTCTGGCACTAGAGCCAATGACCAGGCCACAGTCCGCAACCGCCTCGGCCAAGGTGGTGACGGTGCGAGCATTGGCTAACACATCCACAGCACCGGCCGCCATGGCGATGGTCTGACCATTCGGTGCCTCTACGGGATCCACCAGCACCAAATCGTGAATGCCCATGGTTTTCATGGCGCGAGCGGCAGAACCGATATTGCCAGGATGGGAGGTATTGACCAAAACAACGCGGATATTATCTAACATCAAGGAAGGCTGACTTAATCGAACGAAGAGCGAATTTTAACACGGCAACCCCGACTTGTCCTTCCTCCAGGATAAGGATTGCTGAACGGGTATTTATTATCTATCTTTAAGGTGAGGTCACCTCCTGGCGAGGACACCATAATGCTGCCACGTCTGCTCTACGAGTTGCTGCCCCTGCTCTACATTCTGGCTGGGCTGTTCTTGCTGGTCATCACGCATCAGCCGCTACTGCTGTTTGCAGGTCTATTGCTCTACACCTGTGGCACCCTGATCTGGGTGATGCGCTCCACCAATCGACGAACTGATAACATCCACTACTCCAGCAAGCGCTGGATAACACCCGAGTGGCTGTATGAATTACAACCCTTTATCCAGATTGGGCTGGTACTGGTGTTGTGGCGCCAACCCCTGGCATTATGGCTGCAATTGCTCAGTTTACCGATCGCTGCCTGGGCACTCATCTGCCTGCAACGGCGCAGCCACTCCCGACACCACAAGATACCCCATTGATATCCAGACGCTGATCA
>JBBRVG010000027.1:0-45195 GCA_038247115.1 Enterobacterales bacterium
CCAAAGCTGGCAGGTGGTTCGGGGGGATCTCAGTCTCTTGCTGGCACAAGCCCGGGCATCGGTACAAAGCCAATTGTTGATTGTCGGCGCCGGTCGCACTCAGGCGGCTCATCTCACCCTAGGCAGTCATGTTCCCGCCTTGTTGCAGCAAACGCAGGGCGATCTGCTGATCTTGCGCTAGCGATATCTTGCTGAAGACGACCCCGCGGGGGGCAGGGTCGTGTTTGGGAGGGTGTGGCAGGGGATCTCAGTCGAGCAGGGAGTAGGGCAGCGGCAGTAGCTGTAACTGACTGGCGATTTGATCTTTAAGACGGAAATGGGCGTCGAGCCCGGTATCCAGCGGCAATACGGCCGTGATTAGTATCAGCCCCTCGTGTTGCCACACATCCAGAACCTGACCGGAGCGTTTCCACTGTTCGCCGAGTTGCCGTTCTAGCGACTCTCCGGGTTGCACCGTCTGGTCGGCACTACCCTGCAAAATAAACAGGCCGCGGTTGTTGGCGCCCCGGTATTTGGCGCGGGCCACCGTCTCCTGACCCATATAACAACCTTTGCTGAAGCTGATCCCGCCCAGAGCCTGCAGATTGAGCATCTGCGGTATGTACTCACCCTGATGGATGGCACTCATATGGGGTAAACCCGCCAGGATTTCCAACCCCCACCAGTCGGCTTCTGCCCGTTCCGGCAGCGATGGCAACGGCTGTACTGCTGCACGGGCAAGAAGCCAGCGATCCGGGGTGATGCGAATGGCCATGCCATCGGGGAGCAGGCCGCTGTCGGCCAGACCGAACTGTTCCTGGAACCAGCTATCGCTGCCCTGGCCCGCCACACCCACCGGCGAATAGTCGATTGTGGCATCAAGGATCTCGACTTTGGAGAAGACACCATATTTTTTCAGCTCGGGTAACATCCGCGGCAGCAGGCTGCGCTCGGTCAGCAGCAACAAGGCATCTTCGAGTACCACCAGTCGAAACTCGCCCCATAACTTGCCTTTGGCATCGCAATATCCACCCAGGCTCTGCTGGCCCGGAAGCAATGCTGTTACCTCGCAGGTGACCTGGCTCTGCAGGTATTTGACGCGGTCCGAGCCCGTCAGACGGATGATGGCCAGACGGGAGAGAAAATAACGGCCAGGCTCGGTGGGACTGAGCGCAGGCAAAGAGAAGGCATCGGTCAGCGTGGTCATTGGCAATTCCTGATTGGGCCTCAAGGAGGCATCCGTTTTTTGTGACCTTCATGGTAATGATGGGATTGCCATTTGTCAGCCGGAAAGCGAGCTTGTTACCATGCCGGATGCGGAATAGTTCGGGAGTCACAGATGTTGGATGGCAAGGAGTGGGAGCGGCTGCGTTGGCAGTGTCGCCGAGGCATGCTGGAGCTGGATGTCATCTTGCGGCCCTTTATGGACGAGGATCTGCCTCAGTTGGACGATCGGATCCAGCGCGGCTTTGTGCGGCTGCTGGAATCCTCGGATCTGGAGTTATTCCGCTGGCTGTTGCGCGGTGAGTCGCCGGTCGATGCCGAATTCCGCGAGTTGATCGAGGTGATCCGTGACCACCACCAGACTCGTCATCTCGGTTGAGCCCTCCTGGCGGCATCAACTCTTGTTGCTGGCCGGACACCTGCTGGTGGCGGCGCTGAGCTGGGAGTGGTTACCGAAATCCTATGGATTGGGGTGCCTGCTGATCCTGGCTGTGAGCCTGGGCTATGCCTGGTACCAGGCCAACCGGCGTCGGTTCACCCTGGAGTGGGTGGACAATAGCCTGCACTGGCAGCAGCGGCGTTATGAGCTGGGTGCCGGATCGCGCGTCGGTCCTGGTTTTTTGTGGCTGGATTTGCAAGGCGCTCAGCCCTGCCGATTATGGATATTTGTCGACAGCCTGGCGCCGCAGGAATATCGGCGTCTGGCTCGGCATATTACGTTATGCGCCGAGTCATGAATGTTTATTCCAGGATGTTACCTCTGGCTTTATATGCTTGTTGAATGTGATGTTATCGATATTTTGGAAAAATATTCAGATGTTTCTGATGTTATATATCCGCACTGATTCCCTGTTGAATATGTATTGTTAATGCCTGTCTATTTTATTTCTTAATCTGTGCTGACAGTTCGGTTTTCTCTTCTACTCTTTCTGGCATGGATCAAGTTTTTTCAATAGTCCATTCCATACCATGAAACAATTCATTGCACAGGAGCAGTATTATGAGTCTGGCTTTAATCAGGGAACATGCCGACGTCAAGGAAGAGTTCGACCGACTCAGTAAAATAAGGCATGAACAATTTATCTCCTCGGTGGCGAATATGATTGGTGAAATCAAAAACTTCGCTGCGAGCTATATGAAGGCAAATGATTTTCTGGTCACGGATCATCTGGAAGGCAAGACGATTACTGGCACCTATAAGGATGTGAAAATCTCGCTGAAATATCCGGAAGTGGAGGATCGTTCAACCGACGCCCATAGCATCTTCGAGGTCAGCCACAATCATAAGTCATTGACGGTGGGTGCTTCATTGACCATTGCGGGTGAATCGGTGAGCGGCGGCTTTATCTCTTACAGCTCCCAGGAAGATCGACTGCGCAAGGAGATCGATAGTTTCAAGGCGCGGATCGAGCGCTTGAAGTCCTTGGGGATCCAGGATATTAGCGGCAACTATTCGTTATGTCTGATTGAAAAAAGAAATGGCGTTGTCGCCTATAAGCGGCATACCCAGAGCATCGTCGATGTCATCGACGAGATTATCAAATAGCCAACTGGCTCATTCGTTATGCTGTCGAGGTTCGGTATTCTGCACAGCGACAATGCCGCAGGTTAAAAACAAACGAGGGGCTAATGCCCCTCGCTTCATTCCTGTTTCATCATCCAATTGCCGATCAGAAGTTTTCCGGGATCAGAATAGTGGGAGTCGGATTGGGTAACTGATCTGGATAATCCAGATTGTAATGCAAGCCTCGCGATTCTTTACGGCTAATCGCGGAATAGACGATCAGCTCGGCCACCTGCAACAAATTGCGTAATTCCAGCAGATTATTCGAGACCCGGAAATTGGTGTAGTACTCCTGGACTTCCTGCTTGAGCAAATCAATCCGGCGTTTGGCGCGCGCCAGGCGTTTATCGGTGCGGACTATGCCGACGTAATCCCACATAAACAGCCGCAATTCGTGCCAATTATGCTGGATGACCACCTCCTCGTCGGAATCGATCACCTTGCTCTCGTCCCATACCGGTAGGGAAGGCGGCTCACTGCTCATCGGCAGACGGGCCAGAATATCTTCGGCGGCGGCATGAGCAAAGACCACACACTCCAGCAAGGAGTTGGAGGCCATACGATTGGCACCGTGCAGGCCGGTATAAGAGACTTCGCCGATGGCATACAGGCCGGGCACATCGGTCTGGCCCTTGTGATCGATCATCACACCACCACAGGTGTAGTGCGCGGCCGGCACCACAGGAATGGACTGGCTGGTGATGTCGATGCCGATCTTGATGCAGCGTTCATAAATGGTCGGGAAGTGCTTGACGATGAAATCGGCCGGTTTATGGCTGATGTCCAGATACATGCAATCGGCCCCCAGACGCTTCATCTCGTAATCGATGGCGCGGGCGACTATGTCGCGGGGGGCCAGTTCGCCTCTGGGGTCGAAATCGGTCATGAAACGCGATCCATCGGGGCGGCGCAAATAGGCGCCTTCACCGCGCAGGGCTTCGGTGAGCAGGAAGTTACGATCTTCCGGATGGAACAGGGTTGTCGGATGGAATTGATTGAACTCCATATTCGCCACCCGACAGCCGGCGCGCCAGGCCATGGCGATACCATCGCCGGAGCTGACATCCGGGTTCGAGGTGTATTGATAGACCTTGGAGGCACCACCGGTTGCTACCGCCACAAAGCGGGCGCGTACCGTTTCGACCTTCTCCAGATTCCGGTTCCATACATAGGCACCCAGCACCCGGTTGCCAGGAAGACCCAGTTTGCGGGTGGTGATGAGGTCGACGGCATTGAATCGTTCCATCAACTGGATATTCGGGTGACTTCGCACCTGATCCACCAAGGTGATCTGCACCGTTTTGCCGGTGGCATCGGCGGTGTGGAAAATGCGGCGATGGCTATGGCCACCTTCCCGGGTCAGGTGATAAGCCGGTAGGCCATCTTCCGTGGTTGACTCCACCTGATCAAAAGGCACACCTTGCTGGATCAGCCATTCAATACAACGCTTGGCATGACGCGCGGTAAATTCGACTGCATCCCGGTCACACAGACCGGCTCCGGAATTCAGGGTGTCGCTGACGTGGGACTCGATACTGTCCTTTTCATCGAAAACGGCAGCGATGCCTCCTTGGGCATAATAGGTGGCCCCCTCACTCAAGGGTCCCTTGCTCAATACCATCACCCGCACGTGTTCAGCGAGACGCAACGCGAGGGAGAGGCCGGCGGCACCACTGCCAATGATAAGAACATCACAGCTGTATTCAACGTTCTGTTTCATAAGTATCATTGGCTTGGGTGGGAAAGGCTCATGTTAGCCCAATTTTCTGATTCGATGCAGCCTGGATCACGTTTTTTTGCATAAGCGCGAACTTTTATAAAAACAGTGTGTCTGATTATATGCGCTTATTTCGAGCCGATAGTGGCTACGACCTGATGGGGGTTTTCCGGCTCCAATGAGCGACCAGAACAGTATTGATCAGCAGTTGATTGAGCGCATACAGCGTGGCGATAAAAACGCCTTCAACTTGTTGGTGAAAAAGTACCAGCATAAGGTGGTCAGTCTGGTGTCGAGGTATGTGAATAATCCCGGGGATGTCCCTGATGTGGCGCAGGAAGCCTTTATCAAAGCTTACCGTGCCATCCCGGATTTTCGCGGCGAGAGTGCCTTTTACACCTGGTTGTACCGGATTGCCGTCAATACGGCGAAGAATTACATAGTCGCTCAGGGGCGTCGCCCGCCCGATATGGATGTGGATAGTCAGGATGCGGAAACTTATGAAGGGGCTGAAAACCTGCATGAGGTGGCCAATCCGGAAAATCTGATGTTGTCGGCGGAAATTCAGCGTGAAGTCTCCTTGACTCTGGAGAGCTTGCCAGAAGATTTGCGGACTGCCATTACCCTTCGGGAGATCGAAGGCCTGAGTTATGACGAGATTGCTGAAGTGATGGATTGTCCGGTAGGGACTGTCCGCTCACGAATTTTTCGGGCTCGTGAAGCAATCGATAAACGGATACAGCCTTTGTTGCAGCGCTAATAGGAGCGGTCAGATTGACTATGGCGAATAATGAACGGATTTCTGTGCTGATGGATGGCGAAGCGGCTGAGACTAGCTGGCTTAAAGCTGTGGCACAAGACATGGAGCAGCAGGAGACCTGGGCTCGTTATCATCTGGTGGGTGATGCGATGCGCAATGAGTTGCCTGCGACCCTGACATTTGATCTGGCCGATCGTGTTGCCCTGGCGTTGCAGGATGAACCGACTATTATGGCTCCGCGTTCTGCTTCGTGGCGTGAGCGAGTCCAGCCGGTAGCGGCGTCCTTGTTACGGTATGGCGGTCAATTCGCGATTGCCGCTTCGGTAGCGGCCGTTTCCATCCTCGGCGTGCAACAGTATCAGCTGGCTAATAACCCGCAGTTGGCACCGACACCTGTGCTAAATACGGTACCCTTTGGCGGTGTGGCGACTCCGGTCAGCGTTAATTTTCAAACCAACCGTCAGCCGTTGGAGCATGTGCCGCAACCGGCCATGACCCAGGAGCAGCGCCAGGCGGAGCGGGAGCGCATCGCGGCTTTCTTGCGTGACCATCAGTTGCAGCAACGTCTGCATCAGGCTAATGAATAATCAGGAGAGACCTTCTTCGTGCGGCTGTTGACTCTGGTTTTGCTTCTTGCCGCTCTCTTCACCTGTGCCCGGGCCTCGACAGACACCCCATCTGCCGAGGCCTTGTTGCAACAGATGCAGCGGGCTTATCACCACTACAATTTCGAGCTCTCGCTGATCAAGGTTCGCCAGGGAACCATAGAGCCGCTGCGTTTTTCTCATGCAGTGTCCGAAGAGAGCGAGCTCTCCCATCTCATCTACCTCAATGGCCGTCCGAGCGAATATCTCAAGCGCAATAACGAGATCAGCTTCTTCGAGGCCGGAGCCGACCCGTACACCTTGAGCGGGGCGCGGATGCCCGGATTCTGGTCTGCGGTGCTGGGCATGAATCTCGAGCAGGTGCTGAAAAGCTATGATCCTGTAGTCACAGGGCGCAATCGCATTGCCGGCTTGCCGGTTCAGGTCGTGCGTCTGGCGCCCAAGGATCCGAGCAAATATGGTTTTGTGCTCTGGCTGGAGCAGGCCTCCGGCCTGTTGCTGCGTCTGGATCTGATCGATGAGGGCGGCAATCTGGTCGAACAGTTCATGGGCGTGGATTTACGGATCATGCCGGAACCCAGCAGCTGGTTGCTGGCGCTGGATAAGGTCACCTTGCCCCGGGCTGTCACCACAGAACAAGCTTACCAGGCGCCGCAACAGGAGTTGGGTTGGGCACCGGGTTGGTTACCCAAAGGCTTTCGGGTGATGTCCACCGATCGGCATCCGCTGGTGGGTACCGGGGAGATGGTCGATTACATGATGGTCAGTGATGGCTTGGTGGATGTCTCTATTTACCTGTCCGCGCCCGATGCCGGTATGGGTGATCAACTGGTCCGACAGGGTGCGACCAGCTTGCTCCGCATGTTGAATGATCATAAGGTTGAAGTGACAGTGGTCGGTGAGGTTCCTGCGCAGACGGCGCAGCGGATAGCCGAATCCCTGCATTCACTCGCCAAGGGGGTCAGACCATGATTGAATCCATTGCTACCGTGGTAGCCGTTGGCGATACCTGGGCGCAGGTGGAATGCCGCCGCAAGAGTGCCTGTGGGCACTGTCATCAGCAGGAAAGTTGTGGTGTCGGCACCATCGCCAAGGCGATGCCGGGTCGGCCGCAACTGCTGGAAATTGCCCTCACAGCCCCGGTGCATGTCGGGCAGCAGGTGCGTATCGGCATTCCCGAGCGCAGTCTGTTGACCAGTGCCTTGCTGGTCTACATGGTGCCGGTGTTGTTTTTGCTGCTCGGCGCCTTGGCTGGCAAGCTGGTTTCAGTGCAGTGGCCCGTAGGAGAGGAGCCCTCCGAGATCATTGGTGCTCTGCTGGGCGGCGGCCTTGGCTTCTTGCTGGCTCGACTCGGTGCCAAGCGCCTGGGTGGCGGTTTTTACCGCCCTGTGATGCTGGGGCTGAACATTCCGGCGCAGCAAACCGACTAAGCGATAGCCGTTACACCACTATTCCAGTAAAATCCCGCCTCTATGCGTCAGGTGACGCTTACCTATTGACTGAATAAGCCATGAAACAGATTCGAAACTTCTCCATTATTGCGCACATCGACCACGGTAAGTCGACTCTCTCCGACCGCCTGATCCAGATCTGCGGCGGTCTTTCTACCCGCGAGATGCAAGAGCAGGTGCTTGATTCCATGGATCTCGAGCGCGAACGCGGCATCACCATCAAAGCACAGAGTGTGACCCTGAACTACCAGGCCAAAGATGGTCAAACCTACCAGCTGAACTTCATCGATACCCCGGGCCATGTCGACTTCTCCTATGAGGTCTCCCGCTCGCTGGCCGCCTGTGAAGGGGCTCTGTTGGTGGTGGACGCCGGTCAGGGGGTTGAGGCACAGACTTTGGCCAACTGCTACACAGCTCTGGAAATGGAGCTGGAAGTGGTGCCTGTGCTCAACAAGATCGACTTGCCCCAAGCCGAGCCCGAGCGTGTCGCCGAGGAGATCGAGGATATAGTCGGCATCGATGCCATGGACGCGGTGCGTTGCTCCGCCAAGACAGGTCTGGGTGTGGATGACGTGCTGGAAACCATAGTCCAGAAGATCCCGGCGCCGATTGGGGATCCGGACGCGCCGTTGCAGGCGCTGATCATCGACTCCTGGTTCGATGATTATCTGGGGGTCGTCTCCCTGGTGCGGATCAAGAATGGTTCGCTGAAGAAGAATGACAAGATCAAGGTGATGAGCACCGGTCAGGTATGGGGCGTCGACCGTCTCGGCATCTCGACCCCGAAGCGCAAGGATACCGACGGACTGGGTTGTGGCGAAGTAGGTTGGGTGGTGTGTGGCATCAAGGACATCCACGGTGCGCCGGTCGGCGATACCCTGACCCACGCCAAGAACGGTGCCGACAAGGCGTTGCCAGGCTTCAAGAAGGTCAAGCCACAGGTCTATGCCGGTCTGTTCCCTATTTCCTCGGAAGATTATGAAGCGTTCCGTGATGCGCTGGACAAGCTCTCCCTGAACGATGCTTCCTTGTTCTTCGAACCGGAAAGCTCGACGGCTCTGGGCTTCGGTTTCCGTTGTGGCTTCCTCGGCATGCTGCACATGGAGATCATCCAGGAGCGTCTGGAGCGGGAATACGATCTGGATCTGATCACTACGGCGCCGACCGTGGTGTATGAAATTGAACAGACCGATGGCACCACCATCCACATCGACAGCCCGTCGGCATTGCCGGCGATTAACAGCATAGTCGCCGTCCGTGAGCCGATTGCCGAGTGCCATATTTTGGTACCGTCTGAATATCTGGGTAACGTCATTACTCTGTGTATCGAGAAGCGGGGCATGCAGACCAACATGGTCTACCACGGCAATCAGGTGGCGTTGACCTATGAAATTCCAATGGCCGAAGTGGTGCTGGATTTCTTCGACCGTCTGAAATCCACCAGTCGCGGTTATGCCTCGCTGGATTACGGCTTCAAGCGCTTCGAAACCGCCGACATGGTGCGATTGGATATTCTGATCAACAGTGAACGCGTCGATGCGCTGGCCATCATCACCCACAAGGACAATGCCCAGTTCCGCGGCCGTCAGTTAGTGGAGAAGATGCGTGAACTGATCCCGCGCCAGATGTTTGACATCGCCATCCAGGCGGCGATTGGCAACCATGTGATTGCGCGCAGCACTGTCAAGGCGATGCGCAAGGACGTACTGGCCAAGTGTTATGGTGGTGACGTCAGTCGGAAGAAGAAGCTGCTGAACAAGCAAAAAGAAGGTAAAAAACGGATGAAGTCCGTGGGACGAGTGGATGTGCCACAAGAGGCTTTCCTCGCGATTCTGCATGTCGGTAAGGATAGTAATTGATGGCCAATACCTTTTCCTTGTTACTGATCGGCGCCACCCTGTTGACCGGTCTGGTGTGGTTGCTGGACCGCTTTGTGCTGCTGCGGTGGCGGCAACGACGCGTATTGGCTGCGGAGTCGGCGACCGGTAAGGCGCTGGATGCGGGCACCATAGAGACACTGATGCGCGAGCCGGGCTGGGTGGAGCAATGCAAAGGCGTGTTTCCGGTCATTGCCGCTGTGCTGGTATTGCGCTCCTTCTTGTTCGAGCCGTTCCAGATCCCGTCCGGATCCATGATGCCGACTCTGCTGGTCGGCGACTTTATCCTGGTGCAAAAATTTGCCTACGGGGTCAAGGAGCCGCTGAACAACAGCACCTTGCTGGAGACTGGACACCCGAAGCGCGGTGATGTGGTGGTGTTCAAATATCCGGAAGAGCCGACCGTGGACTACATCAAGCGTGTCGTTGGCTTACCCGGGGATCGCATCATCTATCGCAACAAGCAACTGTTTATCCAGCCTGCTTGCGCGGCTGCTCAGGATTGCCCGGCGATTGCCAAGGTCGAGCAGACCTTCCTCAGTAGCGGTGACTTTATCCAGGGCGGTGTTCCCCTGGAGCGTTATCAGGAACAGTTGGGCAATGTCAGCCACCGGATCCTGAAGAACCCGCAACAGCCGGATTATGTGCCTATGTATTTTCATCAGCCGGGTAATGAGGCCGATGAATGGGTGGTGCCGGAAGGCCACTACTTTGCCATGGGCGACAATCGGGATAACAGCAAAGACAGTCGCTTCTGGGGCTTTGTGCCGGAGCGCAATCTGGTCGGTAAGGCCGTATTCATCTGGATCAGCTTCGAATTTGAGCGGGATCCGGGTTCACCCATCCCGGGCTGGATCCCGACTGGCGTGCGTTTCAACCGTATAGGTGGCATCCAGTGATGGACAAGCTGAAACGGCTGGAACGACAAATCGGCCATACCTTCGTCGATGAAGATCTGCTCAAGCGGGCCATCACCCACCGCAGTGCCGGCTCGCGCCACAATGAGCGCCTGGAGTTTCTGGGGGATTCCATCCTGAGTCTGGTGATTGCGGAAGTGTTGTTTCACCGCTTTCCGGATGTCAGCGAAGGCGATATGAGCCGGATGCGCGCTACCCTGGTGCGCGAGAAGACGCTCGCCGAGCTGGCGCGGGAGTTCGATCTGGGTGAATACCTGATCCTTGGTCCGGGCGAACTCAAGAGCGGTGGTTTCCGGCGAGAGTCGATCCTGGCGGATACCGTCGAGGCGCTGATCGGTGCCATCTATCTGGATGTGGGTATGGAGCCGGTGCGGCAGTTATTGCTGACTTGGTATGCCCCCCGATTGGATGAGATCCGCCCCGGAGCCGATCAAAAAGATCCGAAAACACGTCTGCAGGAGCTATTGCAGGGCAAGCGCAAGCCGTTGCCCAGCTACGTGGTCGTTAAGGTCAAGGGAGAGGCCCACAATCAGGAGTTCACGGTACAGTGCGAGATCGAGGGCGTTGACGCCACCGTAATCGGCGTGGGCTCCAGCCGTCGCAAAGCCGAACAGGCAGCGGCCGAAAAAGCCCTGGAGCAATTTAAATGACAGAGCAGACCCATTGCGGTTTTATCGCCATCGTTGGCCGTCCCAACGTTGGTAAATCCACCCTGTTGAACCAGATCCTGGGGCAAAAGGTCAGTATCACGTCGAAGAAGCCGCAGACGACCCGGCACCGCATTCTGGGTATCGACACCGATGGCGCCTATCAGACCATCTATGTGGATACTCCCGGCCTGCACCAGGAAGAAAAACGCGCCATCAACCGCCTGATGAACCGGGCGGCGACCAGCTCCATCGGCGATGTCGAGATGGTGTTGTTTGTGGTCGAAGGGACTCGCTGGACCTCCGATGACGATCATGTGCTAAGCAAACTGCAACACCTGCGTTGTCCTGTGGTGCTGGTCATCAACAAGATCGACCTGTTGAATGACAAGGAAGAGCTGCTGCCTCACATCCAGATGGTGGCGCAGAAGATGAACTTTGCCGATGTGTTACCCCTCTCCGCCGAGAAGGGTACTAATGTCGACAAGATCCGCACCATGGCTCGTGCCCTGTTGCCGGTCGGAGAACATCATTTCCCGGATGATTACATCACGGATCGCAGCTCCCGCTTCATGGCCTCTGAAATCATCCGCGAAAAGCTGATGCGCTTTCTGGGCGAAGAGCTGCCTTATTCAGTCACGGTAGAAATCGAACGCTTCAAGGTCGAGGCTGATGGCCTGTTCCATATCAATGGTCTGATCCTGGTCGAGCGGGATGGCCAGAAGAAGATGGTGATTGGCAATAAGGGCGAGAAGCTCAAGACCATTGGCACTGAGGCCCGAATGGATATGGAGCGCCTGTTCGAGACCCGGGTGTTCCTCGAGTTGTGGGTCAAGGTGAAATCCGGTTGGGCCGATGACGAGCGCGCCCTGCGCAGTCTCGGTTACGGCGACGACTAAGGCCTTCACCATGGAGCGGCAGCTGGCGTTCGTGCTGCACACCCGTCCCTATCGGGAGACTAGCCAGCTGGTGGAGTTGTTCTGCGCTGGTGTGGGCCGCCAGACGCTGGTGGCTCGCGGCTCCCGCAGCGCCCGCTCGCCGCTCAAAGCCCTACTGCAACCCTTTACCCCCTTGTCGGTCAGCTGGCGGGGGAAAGGGGAGCTCAAGAGCCTGGAACAACTGGAGGTGGAGGGACCTCCTCTCCAGTTGCGCGAGGTCTCTCTCTATAGCGCCCTCTATCTCAATGAGCTGCTCTACTACCTGCTGGAGCGGCAGACTGCCTACCATGAACTCTTCGACTACTACCGCCAGGCACTGCAGCTGCTGACGGTGGGAGGCTCCCCCGAGCCCGTGCTGCGGCAGTTTGAACTGCTGCTGTTGGAGGCGCTTGGCTATGGGCTCGATTTTTCCACCGATGCCCTGAGCGGCTTGCCCATTGAGCCGCAGCTGCACTATCTGTATCGTGCGGAGTACGGTTTTGTGCAGGCCCCAGGGAACGGGTCAGGCATGGATCGTTACGAGGGGCGTCATCTGGTGGCGATGGGTGCTGGTTGCCTCCAGACAGCCGATGAGTTGCTGGCCGCCAAGCGGTTTTGTCGTCAGGCCCTCAAGCCCTATCTGGGCAACCGGCCCCTGAAGAGCCGGGAACTATTCCAACATCTTTCAGCGAGGAAAATGCAGTGAGCGAGATTTTTCTGGGTGTGAACATCGACCATGTGGCCACTCTGCGCAATGCCCGGGGCACCAGCTATCCGGATCCGGTACTGGCTGCGGCGCTGGCCGAGCAGGCCGGTGCCGATGGCATTACCGTCCATCTGCGTGAGGATCGTCGCCATATCACGGATCGTGATGTGGAGATCCTGCGGCAGACGCTGCAAACCAGAATGAATCTGGAAATGGCGGTGACCGATGAGATGCTGGATATCGCCTGCCGGGTGAAGCCCCATTTTGTCTGTCTGGTTCCGGAAAAACGGACCGAAGTGACCACCGAAGGCGGTCTGGATGTGGCCGGTCAGCCGGATAAGGTGGCTGCGGCCATCGCCCGCCTGGCGGCGGTTGGTACCCAGGTCTCGCTGTTTATCGATGCCGACCGGCGACAGATCGATGCAGCTGTTGCGGCAGGGGCTCCCTATATCGAGATCCACACCGGCCGTTATGCCGATGCAGCCACCACGGCTGAACAACTCGAAGAGCTGGCTCGCATTCAGGATGCGGCCCGTTACGCCCATGGCTTGGGGCTGCGCGTCAATGCCGGTCATGGTTTGCACTACCACAACGTCAAGCCCATAGCTGCCATCCCCGAGATGGAAGAGCTGAATATCGGCCATGCCATCATTGGCCGTGCTGTGTTTGAAGGCTTGCCTGCGGCCGTCGCCGAGATGAAGCGCTTGATGATCGAAGGGCGGCAGAGTCGCTGAGTTTTTTCGAAGCACAGACAACAGAAGGCGGCCATGGGCTGCCTTCTGTCATTTCGAGCTATGTTCGCAGGCCTGTCGCTCGTTATGTACCTTGAGGGCGGACGAGGGTCTGGATCTGCAGCAGCAGATCCTGCAACTCCAGCAGCTCAGGCTCCAGTGTATCGGCAGTTGCGCCGCGACGCAGGGCGCTTTCCAGCTGATGACACAGCGCCTGCAGGGCCGGCATGCCGCAGTAAGCTGCACCGCCCGCCAGTTTGTGGATCCCGGCCTGCAGCTCTATGGTGGGTAGGTCGTTGGCCTGGGCCAGCAGAGTTTGCGTTTCCGGCAGCGAGGCCAGCAGCAACTCGAGCATCTCCCGGGCCAATTCGGGTTTGCCAGCCGCTTGTCGCAGCGCCAACTCGGCATCATAAAGCGCTATGTGGGCGGGAACCGCAGCAGCGATTGTCCCAGGTGTCGGCAGTTGTGCGGCGCTGTTGCTTGTGGATGCGGCTGTTGCGGCGGCGGGAGAAGCGCTGCCATCTTCGAGTGCTAGCCCTTGGCTTGGCAGCACAGTCGGTTGCACTTGGGTGAACAGCTTCAGCAAGTGCTCCAGTTGGTTCTCATCTATGGGCTTGGCCAGATACTCATCCATCCCCTGGGCCATCAGGCGTTCGCGCTCACCCGGAATGGCATGGGCGGTCACGGCGATGATCGGGGTCTGCTGATTGCAGCCTTCCTGACGAATGGCCTGCGCTGCGCTGATGCCATCCAGGATCGGCATCTGGATATCCATGAAAATCAGATCAAACTCCAGCCGCTGGGCCAGCTCGACTGCCTGGCGACCGTTCTGGCAGGAGTGGACCTCGCTGACCAGATCGCCGAGCATGGCGGTGATGAGTTTGAGGTTGGCCGGGTTGTCATCCACTGCCAGCACATTCAGTGCTAGCTTGGCTTTGGTCACCGGCAGCGCCGGATGGCTGGGGGTGAAGCTCTGGGGTGCCAGCAAGGAGGCCAATAATTTGCTATGGGGCACGGGTTTGCTCAGGCAGTAACTGGCGCCCATGCCGAGCAGGGCTTCTTGTAGCTTGGGATCGTGGGAGTTCAGCAGGAACACCAGGCGGTCAAAGTGGCAGGGTAACTGTTCCAGTTGCCGTTGAATCGCCTGCAGATCCGGCATCGAGGAGAGGCCCATTAGCAAGGTGATGAAGTGGCGCTGCTGCAGGGTGTCCACGGCAGCCAGGTTGGCGACGCTGGAAACTCGCATCTTCCACTCCTGCAACTGCGCCTCGCAGGCGGCCCGCGCCCAAGGGTCAGCTTCGATGAGCAATACGGGTTCGTCCTGCAGCGACTTGTGCAGCTGGCTCTCCTCCTGTGGCAAACCGGCCAGACGCATGCCTAAGGTAATGGTAAACAGCGAGCCCTGTTCCAGAGTGGAGTCGACCTCGATGGTACCGCCCATCTGCTGCACCAGTTTTTGGGTGATGACCAGCCCTAAACCTGTGCCGCCATAGCGACGGGATATAGAGGTATCGGCCTGATTGAACGGCTGGAACAGCTGGCGTTGTTGCTGCTGGCTCATGCCAATACCGGTATCACGGATCTGGATCCGCAGGGGTACCTGATTGTGCTCGACCATCTTTTGCAGGCTGATGGTGACGTCTATGTTGCCATGTTCGGTGAACTTGATGGCATTGCCGGTGAGATTGGTCAGCACCTGTTGCAGGCGTAACGGATCGCCGGAGAGCAGATCTGGCACCTCGCTGTGTACCCGAAGCGACAGCTCCAGCCCCTTATCATGGGCGCTGGGGGCCAGCAGTGTCATGGTCTCATTGACCACATCCCGCAGGCTGAAAGGGATCTGCTCCAGGGACAGCTTGCCGGCTTCCAGCTTGGAGAAGTCGAGGATGTCATTGATGATGTTGAGCAGGTTCTTGGCTGATTTTTCGATAGTGCCGAGATAATCGCTCTGGTTGCCGGTGAGTGGGGTCTTGAACAACTGCTTGGCAAAGCCGATGACGCCATTGAGCGGGGTTCGTAACTCGTGGGACATGTTGGCCAGGAACTCCGATTTCACCCGGGCGGCCTCCTGGGCGCGCTTCTTGGCCATATCCAACTCGACGTTCTGGATCTCGATCTGCTCCAGGGTCTCGCGAAGATCCGAGGTCGCCTGATCGATGTTCATCTGCATTTCGTTGTGATATTCGGCGATTGCCTTGGCCATGGCGTTGATGCCGTTTTTCAGCATGTCCAGCTCGCCCTGCATATGGCCTCGTACCCGGGTATCCAGTCGACCTTCACGGATCTGGTAGACGGCGCGCACCATGCGATTGATTGGATCGATAACTACATTCACCAGATTCAGCCCGAAATAGAGGCTGAGCACCAGACTGGCTAGCACGACCAGAATGGCCAGAGCGGTATCGCGATACTGGATGATGATGGCGCGATCTGTGTTCATCTGGATAGCGATATAACCCACCACCGCCTGGGGTTTGCTCTCCAGCAGGTCAGTCTCGGTCAGCGTGACCTCTTCCAGGATCGGGGTGCGTAAGATGATGAAATCATTCACATACTCCACCGAGGTCAGCTCGGGGATGGTCGCGTCCTTGGGGAGCCGCAACATGTTCAGCTCACGATGAAAATTGGAGGTGACAAACAGCTGGTTGTCTTTGGTGAAGACGGCAATCGATTTGATAAAGGAGGAGTTTTTGCGATGGGTCAGACCGAGCAGCCGTTTCAACAGCTCGCGGCTATTCTGCTTCATGCCATATTCGCTGGCGATGGCCAACGGCTCTATGACACTGATGCCTTGCTCTATGATGTACTCTTCGAGCTGCTGGTGCCGGTGAAACGTAAAGTAACCGGCAAGCAGGCTACCTATGATCAGGGTCGGCAGTATGGTGAATGCCAGCACCCGCGCGCGGAGGCCATATTTGGTCATAGTCGGGTTCTTGTGGGACAATGTCGGACCTAAAGCGCGAGCAATCATGACATAGCCATTCCGAGGCACCAAGCATTATGGCCCAGTTTTTCAAGCCCCAGCCCAAACCCAAACAAACCTCGACCCTGGAACTGGCGATCGATCGCCTGGATCTGCACGGTGTCGGCATAGGCCGTCATCAGGGAAAGACCATTTTCGTCGAGGGGGCCATGCCGGGCGAACTCATCAAGGCGCGTCTGACCGATGACAAGAAGCAGCACGGGTTCGCCCAGCTCCAGAAAATTCTGACCCCATCCCCGGAGCGGCAAACACCCTTTTGCCCGCACTATGACCAGTGTGGTGGCTGCAGTACCCAACATCTGCCGCTGGCCCTGCAGCATGAGACCAAGGTCACCGGCGTGCAGAGCCTGTTCAGTCGTCTGGCTGGTTATGAGCTTGGGGCGCCGGAATTTATCATCACGGGTGATGATCAACGTTATCGCCGGGTCTGCCGGTTGGCGATCAAATATGACCAAAAAGCACGTCGTGCCCAGGTCGGGTTTCGTCGCCGTCTGAGTCACGACTTGGTAGAAGTCAGCGCCTGCCCTGTGTTAGTTTCATCGCTCTCGGCACTGATAGAACCGCTGCGAGCATTATGTAACCAGTTGAAATCATTCCGGGATTTAGGCCATATCGAACTCTGTGAGGCCGATAACGGCCCCTTGATGCTACTGCGGCATAATGGCCAGCCGGGAGAGGGTGATCTGGCCTTGTTGCGGGAATTTGCGGCTGAGCATCAGTTAGCTTGTTACCTGCAATGCGAGGACCAGCCGCTGCCGCTGACCAGTCGGGAGGCACCTTTTTACCGACTGGGAGAGCTGAACATAGGTTTCCTGCCTGGTGACTTCTTGCAGGTCAATCGCACCATTAACGAGCAGATGGTGGCGAAGGTACTGGCCTGGCTGGCGCCCGAGGCCGGTGACAAGGTGCTGGATCTGTTCTCTGGCCTGGGGAATTTCACCCTGCCGCTGGCCGCCGGAGCCAAAGAGGTGGTCGGGGTGGAAGGGGTGATGGAGATGGTGTTGCGCGCCCGGCAGAACGCCGAACGCAATGGCCTGGGCAATGTCCGTTTCTTCCAGAGCAATCTGGATGAGCCATTTGTTCATGCCCCCTGGGCCAAAGAACCCTTCAGCCTGGTGGTGCTGGATCCGGCCCGTCCCGGCGCAGCGGGCTCCATGCCGCACCTGATCAAGCTGGCGCCCAAGCGTCTTGTGTATGTTTCTTGCAATCCGGTGACTGCGGCGCGGGATTGCCAGCGGTTGCATGCCGAAGGATACCGTCTGACCCGGTGGGGATTGTTCGATATGTTCCCGCACACCGGTCATGTCGAGACCATACTGTTGTTCGAACAGCACGCGTAGAGCACGAAAAATAAGGATCAATGCCCATGGTTGCGGTACGGGATACACATCTGAAGACTGGTTTCAATTTGCAGGAGTGGACAGAGACGCTGCCACTGGCGGCCGAGGAACGGGATACGCTGCACTCGGTATTCGCCTATTGTCAGACCCGTTTGGGTGAGACCGATAGCGAAGCCATGCGGTTGGCCAGTCGTAGTGCCGAGATGGTCGGTATCCTGCTGACCCTGCACATGGATATGGAGACCCTGCGCGCGGCTATCCTCTACCCCCATGTTGAAGCCAAACACCTGACTCTGGAGCAAGCCGAAGACGACTTTGGCCCGACCATTGCCCAACTGCTCAAAGGGGTCATCGACATGGAAGCGATCCGCTTCCTGCAAAGTCTGAATTCCGGTGATGTCTCCGATACCCAGATCGACAACGTCCGACGCATGTTGCTGGCCATGGTCGAAGATGTCCGCGCCGTGGTGATCAAGCTGGCAGAGCGCATCGCCTGCCTGCGGGAAGTCAAAAACGCCGATGAAGAGACCCGGGTGCTGGTGGCCAAGGAGATCACCAATATCTATGCCCCACTGGCCAACCGCTTAGGGATTGGTCAGCTGAAATGGGAGCTGGAGGATCTCTCCTTCCGTTATCTGCATCCGGAGACTTACAAGCAGATTGCCAAGTTGCTGGACGAGAAGCGGCTGGATCGCGAGCGCTATATCCATCGCTTTGTCGAAGAGCTCAAACAGGCGCTGCAACTGGCCGGTGTGCAGGCCGATGTCTATGGTCGGCCGAAACATATCTACAGCATCTGGCGCAAGATGCAGAAGAAGCAGCTGAGCTTCTCCGATCTCTATGATGTGCGCGCGGTGCGGGTGATCGCCCATCGCTTGCAGGATTGCTACGCCGCGCTCGGTATAGTGCATACCCAGTGGCACCATATCCCCCGCGAGTTTGACGACTATGTCGCCAACCCGAAACCCAACGGCTACCAATCCATTCATACTGTTGTGCTTGGCCCAGAAGGTAAGACGGTCGAGATCCAGATCCGTACCGAACAGATGCATCAGGATGCTGAGCTCGGCATAGCCGCGCACTGGAAATACAAGGAAGGCGGGGTTCAGGGCAAGGATTCCGGTTACGAAGAGCGAATCGCCTGGCTGCGCAAGCTGCTGGCCTGGCAAGAGGACATGGTCGAATCCGGGTCCCTGGTCGACGAGTTGCGTACCCAGGTGTTCGAGGATCGAGTCTACGTCTTCACTCCCAAGGGCGATGTGGTGGACTTGCCGGTCGGCGCCACGCCGTTGGATTTCGCCTATCAGGTGCACAGCATGGTGGGTCACCGCTGCATCGGTGCCAAGGTGGACGGCCGTATCGTGCCCTTCACCTATGCACTGCAAACCGGGGATCAGATCGAAATCATCACCCAGAAAGAGCCCAATCCCAGTCGGGACTGGATGAACCCCAATACCGGCTTCCTGCGCACCAGCCGTGCCCGCGCCAAGGTGACCTCCTGGTTCCGCAAGGTAGACCGGGACAAGAACATACTGGCCGGCAAGGAGTCGCTGGAAAAAGAGATGGAGCGCCATGGCTTCCATCTGAGCAAGGAAGCACAGGCGCAGATGCTGCGCGAGGTGTACGCGCGCTATAACGTCCACGACCACGAGGATCTGTTGGCCGGACTCGGTGCGGGTGATATTCGCATCAATCAGCTGATGAACTTTTTCGAGACCAAGCTCAACAAGCCGAGCGTGGAGGAGGAAGAGAAGAAACTGCTGGCCCAGCTGGAGCAGAAGAGTCAGAACCGGGTGCAGAGCCAGCCCAAGGGACACATAGTCGTGCAAGGGGTAGGCAATCTGATGACCCATATTGCCCGCTGCTGCCAGCCGATCCCCGGGGATGGCATCATCGGCTTCATCACCCAGGGGCGGGGCATCTCGGTCCATCGTGAGGATTGCGAACAGCTCAAGGAGCTGATGCGGCGCAATCCGGAGCGGATGATCGAGGCTGTGTGGGGGGAGAGCTATTCCGGCGGTTACACCCTGACGGTACGCATCACGGCGAATGATAGATCCGGCTTGCTACGGGATATCACCACCATCATCGCCAACGAAAAGATCAACGTGCTGGGAATGCGTTCGCGCTCCAACATCAAAATGCAGACCGCCGATATCGATATCGATATGGAGATCTACAACATTGAGGCGCTCAACCGCATGTTGTCAAAAATCAACCAGATGAATGATGTGGTCAACGCCAAGCGGTTGTAACCCCATCTTTGCCATCCTTAATTGTTCAGGGGCTACGGCCCCTGTTGTTTGACTGGACTTCTTCATGACGCAAGCTCGTTATCAATTGGCCGATCTGCTGGCCATCATGTCCCGGTTGCGGGATCCTCAACAGGGTTGTCCCTGGGATAAAAAACAGACCTTTGCCAGCATAGTGCCCTACACCCTGGAAGAGGCCTATGAGGTCGCCGACAGCATAGAGCGGCACGATCTGGAAGCGCTCAAGGGCGAGCTGGGGGATCTGCTATTTCAGGTGATCTTCTACTGCCAGTTGGCCAGCGAGCAGGGGCTGTTCGGGTTCGAGGCGGTGGTGGATACCGTCAGCGAGAAGCTGATCCGTCGTCATCCCCATGTTTTTGCTGAGGCCGAGTTTGCTGACACAGCGGCGGTGAATGCTAATTGGGAAGCGGAAAAGGCCAAGGAGCGCCAACAGAAAGATACCAGTGCGCTGAGTGCTCTGGATGATATACCCTTGGCGTTACCGGCGCTCTCCCGGGCCAACAAGATCCAGAAGCGCTGTGCTGCCGTGGGATTTGATTGGGATACACTCGGCCCCGTGGTGGCCAAGGTACATGAAGAGATTGACGAGGTGATGCACGAGGTATTGCAGGTCGAACGGGATGAAGCCAAGGTTGCCGATGAGTTGGGCGATCTACTGTTTGCCACCGTCAATCTGGTGCGACATTTGAAAAAAGATCCCGAGCAGGTGCTACGTCAGGCCAATGCCAAGTTCGAGCGCCGCTTTCGCGGCGTGGAGGCGATTATTGCTGCCAATGGCCAAACTTTGCACGATGTCACACTCGATGAGATGGAAGAAGCGTGGCAAAGAGTCAAACAATCGGAACAAAGTTGATGTAACGCAAATCCTCGTACACGGATGATTGCTAAATTTTTGTCCGTTGTTAGGGAGAGGTGCCTTTGCTATACTATGACCCCGTCTTGATACACCTCCGACACGCACCCGTGTAATTCCTAAACATCTTCAGGTTCAGCATGACGACTAAATATATTTTCGTGACAGGCGGGGTGGTTTCATCCTTGGGTAAGGGCATTGCAGCGGCCTCATTGGCGGCTATTCTGGAAGCCCGTGGCCTCAAGGTCACCATCATGAAGCTGGATCCTTACATCAACGTGGACCCGGGCACCATGAGTCCAATCCAGCATGGTGAAGTCTTCGTGACCGAAGACGGCGCCGAAACGGATCTGGATCTGGGCCACTATGAGCGGTTCATCCGTACCAAAATGAGTCGCCGCAATAACTTCACTACTGGCCGTGTGTATGCCGATGTGCTGCGCAAAGAGCGCCGTGGTGATTATCTGGGCGCAACCATCCAGGTCATACCGCACATCACCAACGCCATCAAGGAGCGGGTGGTTGCCGGCGCGGAAGGTCAGGATGTGGCCATCGTCGAAGTCGGCGGTACCGTCGGTGACATCGAATCCCTGCCATTCCTTGAAGCCATTCGTCAGTTGGCGGTGGACATAGGCCGTAACAACGCCCTGTTCATGCACTTGACCCTGGTGCCTTATCTGGCGGCGGCTGGTGAAGTGAAGACCAAGCCGACCCAGCACTCCGTCAAGGAGCTGCTCTCCATCGGTATCCAGCCTGATATTTTGATCTGCCGCTCTGACCGGACTATTCCGGCTAACGAACGCGCCAAGATTGCGCTGTTCTGTAACGTCCCCGAGCGGGCCGTGGTATCGCTCAAGGATGTGGACACCATCTACAAGATCCCGGCGATGCTCAAGGCGCAAGGTCTGGATCAATTCGTGGTTGATCGCTTCGGTCTGAGTTGCGGCGAAGCCGATCTCTCCGAGTGGGAAAAGGTTATTTACCAGCAGGCCAATGCCAGCGGTGAAGTCACCATCGGCATGGTCGGCAAGTATGTCTCGCTGCCGGATGCCTACAAGTCGGTCAATGAAGCCCTCAAGCATGGTGGTTTGAAGAATCATCTGAACATCAATATCAAGTACATCGACTCCCAAGATGTCGAGACCAAGGGTCTCGAAGTGCTGGCGGGGCTGGATGCTATTCTGGTGCCTGGCGGCTTTGGTGAGCGCGGTGTGGAAGGCAAGATCCTGGCGGCTAGATATGCGCGCGAGAATAAGATCCCTTATCTGGGTATTTGCCTGGGGATGCAGGTGGCGATGATCGAATTTGCCCGCAACGTGGCAGGTCTGGAAGGCGCGCACTCCAGTGAGTTCCGCAAGGACAGCCCGTATCCAATCGTCGGTCTCATCACCGAATGGATCAATGACGAAGGCAAGGTTGAGCAGCGTTCGGAAGGCTCGGATCTGGGCGGCACCATGCGTCTAGGTTCCCAGCTGTGCCACTTGGCCGAAGGCTCCAAGGTTCGCGCCATGTATGGCAATGATTCCATCTATGAGCGCCATCGTCACCGCTACGAAGTGAATAATACCTTGCTGCCGAAAGTCGAAGCGGCAGGGCTGAAAGTAACTGGTTTGTCAGCGGACAAGAAGCTCGTTGAAATTGTTGAAATTCCAGATCACCCCTGGTTTGTGGCGGTACAGTTCCACCCGGAATTTACCTCCACCCCGCGGGATGGTCATCCGTTATTCGAAGGCTTCATTCGGGCGGCAGGTGAATACCAGAAACGTCACCTAAATTAAGTCGACAAAATCCGCGGCCGTGGGCATAGTTTCGCAGCCGCATTTTTTTGCAACTTTAGTGTTGTTTTATTTCAAACATCGAGGATCGATACAATGGCTAAGATCGTTAAAGTACTGGCTCGTGAAATCATTGACTCACGCGGTAACCCGACTGTAGAAGCCGAAGTTCACCTGGAAGGTGGTTTCGTTGGTATGGCTGCTGCTCCGTCTGGTGCTTCTACTGGTTCCCGTGAAGCACTGGAACTGCGTGACGGTGACAAGTCTCGCTTCATGGGCAAGGGCGTTCTGAAGGCAATCGGCGCTGTTAACGGCCCGATCGCTGCTGCTCTGGTTGGCAAAGATGCCAAGGACCAAGCTGCCATCGACCAAATCATGATTGATCTGGACGGTACTGAAAACAAATCCAACTTCGGCGCCAACGCGATTCTGGCTGTTTCCCTGGCCAACGCCAAGGCTGAAGCTGCTGCTCAAGGCATGCCGCTGTACGCCTGGATTGCCGAACTGAACGGCACTGCCGGTGTTTACTCCATGCCGCTGCCGATGATGAACATCATCAATGGTGGTGAGCATGCCGACAACAACGTCGACATCCAAGAGTTCATGATCCAGCCAGTTGGTGCCAAGACTCTGAAAGAAGCCGTCCGCATGGGCGCTGAAGTGTTCCACAACCTGGCCAAGGTTCTGAAGTCCAAGGGCTACAACACTGCCGTTGGTGACGAAGGTGGTTTCGCTCCTAACCTGAAGTCCAACGCTGAAGCTCTGGAAGTTATCGCTGAAGCCGTTGCCGCTGCCGGTTACAAGCTGGGCACCGACATCACCCTGGCTATGGACTGCGCTGCATCCGAGTTCTATGACGCCGAGAAGAAAGAATACAACCTGAAGGGCGAAGGTCGTATCTTCACCTCTAACGGTTTCTCTGACTTCCTGGAAGACCTGACCAACAAGTTCCCAATCGTCTCTATCGAAGACGGCCTGGACGAATCTGATTGGGAAGGTTTCGCTTACCAGACTGAAAAGCTGGGTAAGAAGATCCAGATTGTGGGTGATGACCTGTTCGTAACCAACACCAAGATCCTGAAGCGTGGTATCGACAACGGTATCGCTAACTCCATCCTGATCAAGTTCAACCAGATCGGTTCTCTGACCGAAACCTTGGCTGCTATCAAGATGGCCAAGGATGCCGGTTACACTGCCGTTATCTCCCACCGCTCCGGTGAAACCGAAGACGCTACCATCGCTGACTTGGCTGTTGGTACCGCTGCTGGCCAAATCAAGACTGGCTCCATGAGCCGTTCTGACCGTGTTGCCAAGTACAACCAACTGATCCGTATCGAAGAAGCTTTGGGTGAGAAGGCTCCGTTCCGTGGTCTGAAGGAAGTGAAGGGTCAAGCTTAATCGCTGACGCACTTCGCGAAAGTACGCTAAGCCCCGCCAAACGGCGGGGCTTTCTTTTGCGCCGTAATGTGGGAAACTATGCCGCCGGGAGGATCACCGATGCGACTATTTACCCTTGTTCTGATGCTGGTGTTGGGCGTACTGCAACAGCAACTCTGGTTTGGCAAGAATGGCTTGGTGGAATACCGCCAGACCTCGGATAATGTGCTGCGCCAGCAAGCCGATAACCAACAACTCAAAGAGCGCAACGAGATGCTCTACAAAGAGATTGATGACCTCAAGAGCGGTTTGGAAGCCATCGAGGAGCTATCTCGCAACGATCTCGGCTTTATCAAACCTGAAGAGACCTTCTACCGTATTTTACCGAAAGATGGCAAAGCCAGTAGCTTGCCGAGCTCCCTACCCAAGAGTGATTGATGATGCTGACTTTTACCGTTGTGGTTCCGGCTGCCGGTGTTGGCCGTCGTATGGGCACCAGTTGCCCGAAGCAATACCTGCCATTGGCAGGTAAGTTTTTGATTGAACATACCCTGGAGCGCCTGCTCGATCACCCCCGCATCGAACGAGTGGTGGTGGCAATCGCCGCCGATGACGAATTCTTTGCCACCCTGCCGGTGGCGAGTCATCCGCGGATTCTTGTCACCACGGGGGGCGCTGAGCGAGCTGACTCTGTACTGCAAGGGCTGGCTCTGGTCGAGAGCGATTGGGTGTTGGTTCACGATGCGGCCAGACCCTGCATTAGCCACCAGGATATTGATGCCTTGATCCATGCCGGACTGGCAGGCGATGGCGCCATTCTTGGCAACCGGGTGCGCGATACCATGAAACGTAGCGATGCGAGCGGTCGGATCCAGAAAACTGTCGATCGCAATCAGCTGTGGCATGCTCTGACACCGCAGTTTTTCCGGACCCGGCAGCTGGAAGCTGCCCTGCAGCAGGGGTTGAAGTCCGGTGCAGTGATTACCGACGAAGCGTCGGCCATGGAGTTGGCTGGCTGGCATCCCCTGATGGTCGAAGGGCGTGCCGATAATCTCAAGGTGACCCGCCCGGAGGATCTGGCCTTGGCCGCACTATTTCTCAGCCAACAGGAGGCAAGTGCATGATTCGTATTGGTCATGGCTTTGATGTCCACAAATTCGGTGGCGAAGGACCCTGTATGTTGGGAGGGGTTCCAGTGCCTTATGCACAAGGTCTGCTGGCCCATTCCGATGGCGATGTGGTCTTGCATGCCGTGTCGGATGCCCTGCTCGGCGCGATCGCGGCCGGGGATATTGGTCGCCACTTTCCAGATAATGATATGGCCTATCAAGGCATCGACAGCCGCATCCTGTTACGGGATGTCTATGCCAAAGTACAAGCTGAAGGGTACCGTCTGGGAAATCTGGACGTGACCATCATAGCGCAGGCGCCCAAGATGGCGCCGCATATTGAGGGTATGCGAGCTGTCATGGCCGCCGACCTTCAATCCACCATTCAACAGATCAACGTCAAGGCCACCACCAGTGAACAACTGGGGTTTACCGGACGTAAAGAGGGCATAGCCGTGGAAGCAGTCGTATTGGTGGTAAAAGCATGAGCTTGCCAGAATGGAATTATTTGCATGGGAAACCGCAACACTCGGCGCGTTTCAAGCAACAGCCTGAAGATTTCGTAGTCGTCGAAGACATGGGCTTCGAGCCGGACGGTGCCGGAGAGCATATCCTGGTCTATGTGCGCAAACGGAGTGAGAACACCGCCTGGGTTGCAGGCTTGCTGGCTAAAGCCGCAGGTGTGCAGCGCAGCGCTGTGACCTGGGGTGGATTGAAAGATCGCCATGCGGTGACCGAGCAGTGGTTTGGTATCCACGTCCCCGGGAAAGATGAGCCGGACTTGAGCTCTGTGGAAGGTGAGACCATCCAGATCCTCAAGCGCAGCCGTCACTCGCGCAAATTGCGTACCGGCACCCTTAAAGGCAATAATTTCCGCATATTGCTGCGAGATCTGGCCCAGAGCGCCGAGCTTGATGCGCGCCTGGCGGCGATTGGCGAACATGGTGTGCCTAACTATTTCGGTGATCAGCGGTTTGGTCGCGGTGGTAATAACTTGGATGCAGCCGAGTCGATGTTCCAAGGCAAGCGGGTCAAGGATCGCGACAAGCGTTCGCTCTTCCTCTCGGCAGCACGCAGCTATCTGTTTAACCATCTGGTGAGCGAGCGTTTGCAAGCCGGGTTATCCCGGACCCTACTGGCTGGAGATTGCCTGATGCTGGCTGGCACCCACTCCTTTTTCAGCGAGCCGGAAGTTAGTGATGCTTTGACACAGCGATTGCAAGAAGGCGATCTGCAACTGACTGCACCCTTATGGGGGCGTGGCCGAGCCGGGTCACAAGGGGATGCTTTGGAGTTTGAAACCAGCAAGCTGGAGACGTTTACCAGTTGGAAAGAGGGACTGGAGGCCGCTGGACTGAATCAGGAGCGTCGTCCCCTGATCCTGAAACCTATGAACTGGGCTTGGCAGTGGCAAGATGACGGTCTGCAACTGAGTTTCTGGCTCCCTGCTGGCTGTTACGCAACCAGCGTCATCCGGGAGTTGGTGCTGGTCGAGCAGGCGGAAGGTCATGAAGATTCTGGTCAGTAATGACGACGGCGTCCATGCCGAAGGGATACTGGCACTGAGTGAGGCGCTGAGTACCATCGCTGAGGTGGTGGTGGTGGCGCCGGATCGCAATCATAGCGGCGCTAGCCATTCTCTGACGCTGGAAAACCCGCTGCGCGTTGACACCATGGCCCACAACGGCTTCTTTGCGGTGAAAGGGACGCCAACGGACTGCGTGCATCTTGCGGTCAATGAACTGCTCAAGCCAGCGCCTGATTTGGTCGTTTCCGGTATCAATCACGGTGCGAACCTGGGCGATGATGTAATTTACTCCGGTACCGTGGCGGCAGCCACCGAAGGTCGGCATCTGGGGCTACCAGCGATTGCGGTGTCCCTGGTGGGAAGCCAGCATTTTGCTTCGGCGGCCCACTACGCTCGTCTATTGGTTCAGGCGTTGATGGGGCAGCCGCTACCGGCCGATCAGATCCTCAACGTCAATGTTCCCGATTTGCCGCTGGAACAGATCAAGGGCATGCGGGTCACCCGGCTGGGCTGTCGTCATCCCGCCGAGGCTGTGATTGTGGAGCAGGATCCTCGCGGTCGTCCCATCTACTGGATTGGACCTCCGGGGGCCACTCAGGATGCGGGAGAAGGGACGGACTTTGCCGCCATTGAGGCCGGGTATGTTTCTATCACGCCATTACAGGTGGATATCACTGCGTATCGGCATCTAGCAGGTTTGCAAGCGTGGATTGAGGGGCTGTGATTATTTTTGCGTAACAATGCGGTGCAACCACTCATCAAGCAGTTACTGAATCAGGGCATCCGTGATGAGCGAGTGCTGGCTGCTGTTGCCAATGTCCCCCGGGATGCTTTTGTCGACGAGGCCTTTGCCCATCAGGCCTGGGAGAATATGGCGCTGCCGATCGGATTTGGCCAGACCATTTCCCAGCCCTATATGGTGGCCCGCATGACAGAGCAACTGTTGGTGGCTCAGCCCGTGACTGTGCTGGAGATTGGCACCGGCTCTGGATACCAGACCGCAGTGCTGGCGCAACTGGTCAGCCATGTTTACACAGTGGAGCGGATCAAGACGCTGCAATACCAGGCCAAGCGCCGCTTGCAACGCCTGGATCTGCACAATGTCTCGACCCGGCATGGGGATGGTTGGGCTGGTTGGCCGACCAAGGCCCCTTTTGATGCCATCATAGTGACGGCGGCGGCCAGAATGGTACCGGATGCCTTGATCCATCAGTTACGGGATGGTGGGCGGCTGATTATTCCGGTTGGCGAGAGTCGGCAGGAATTATTGCTGATTGAAAAATCAGGGACGAGAATTCGTACCGAAGTCCTCGAAGCGGTTCGCTTTGTTCCTCTTGTGCATGGGGAGTTGCTGTGAAGCTTTTTTCCCACCTCTATGCCTGGATGATTCAATGGTCCCGGCATCCCCGTGCGGTCTGGTTTCTGGCCGTGAACAGTTTTGTCGAGTCCGTGTTTTGGCCGATTCCGCCAGACGTCATGCTGGCACCCATGTGCCTGGCCCATCCGCAGCGGGCCTGGCGTTACGCCCTGGTTGCCGCTGTCTCTTCGGCATTGGGCGGCCTCGCCGGGTATCTACTTGGCTATTGGTTGTTTGATGTGGCTGTGTTGCCAGCCATTGAACTCCTGGGTTACCAGGAGAAGTTCGAATTGATCAAACAGTGGTTTGAACGCTGGGATGTTTGGGTGGTTTTCCTCGCCGGTTTCTCGCCGATCCCGTATAAATTGTTCACCGTGACGGCTGGCATGATGCAAATGGCGCTGTTGCCGTTTATGCTGGCGTCCATTATTTCGAGAAGTGCGCGCTTTTTTTTGGTCGCTGCACTCATGAAGTGGGGCGGAGCGCGCATGGAGCATAAACTGCGCCAGTACATCGATTGGATTGGTTGGTCCTGTGTGGTTGCGGCAATCGCCGCCTATTTGATATTCAAGGGTTGATGTTGCGAAGCGTAAGGATGATGCGAGTTCTGGCCACGTTTTTTTCTCTGATCCTGTTGGCTGCCTGTAGTAGTCAGGAGGCGGCGGCCCCTGTGCGCGACGCCGGTGGTCGAGCGGGAAAACAGGCTTCTCATGGCGCTAAAGTTTCAGTGGCCAATAACCAACCCTTGGCTAAAAACCGCTATCGCGTGAAGGCTGGCGATACCCTGTATGCCATTGCCTGGATGTATGGTCTTGATTTTCAGGCCGTTGCGCGATTTAACGGCATCGAGCCCCCTTATGCCATCTACGCTGGTCAGATCCTGAAACTGGACCTGGATAATCCGAAAGCTGGTCGTTATGTGGTCAAGCGTGGGGATAGCTTGTCCATGGTGGCACAAAATCATGGCACCACCATGATGGTTCTGGTTCGTCTGAACGATCTGAAGAAACCGTACACCATTCACCCGGGACAGCTGTTGTTGCTTGGATCACAACCTGAATCGGTTGCATCCGGATCTTCTATGGCGAAGCGTGATCCACGACAAAATAATGTACAAAACTCGAGCGGAGCTGTGTCCAGGGGGCTTGCTGCCCCCGAGCGAAAGGAATACTCTCAAGCCAGAAGTACACAGAATTACAACAACTATTTAACTTGGCAATGGCCGACTCGCGGTCGAATTGTCCAAGGATTTTCGCTCTCTGAGCAGGGCAACAAAGGTTTAGACATAGCAGGAACTCGCGGCCAAGCCGTGGTTGCTGCCGCCTCTGGC
Organism: Enterobacterales bacterium; assembly: GCA_038247115.1. Classification (GTDB taxonomy): domain Bacteria; phylum Pseudomonadota; class Gammaproteobacteria; order Enterobacterales; family Aeromonadaceae; genus Pseudaeromonas. The sequence continues at coordinate 29,021 of JBBRVG010000027.1, forward strand.
AGGGTGGTCTACGCTGGAAGTGCTCTTCGAGGTTACGGAAATTTAATAATAATTAAGCACAACGAAGACTATCTGTCCGCTTATGCCCATAACGATGTATTGCGTGTGCAAGAGCAACAAGAAGTTAAAGCAGGTCAACGCATAGCCGATATGGGTAGCAGTGACTCTCAAGATGTGCGGCTACATTTCGAAATCCGTTATCGGGGGCAGTCCATTAACCCGGTGCGATTTCTTCCGAAACGATAATACCCTGAAGCGATATTTCTGACGGGTTGGGGGAACAACCTATGAGCGACACAGAACTGACAATATCTGAAAACGTTTTCGAGGTTGACGAAGAAATGGAATCCATCGAGGCCTTAGCCGAGGTGGATGACGTTGACGAAGCCGTGACAGAGGAATTACCGGGTACCGAATCACTTCGAGTCTCGATGGATGCGACCCAACTCTATCTGGGTGAAATTGGATTCTCTCCGTTACTGACCGCAGAAGAAGAGGTGTTTTTTGCCCGCAAGGCACTGCGTGGTGACGCTGCGGCTCGCAAACGGATGATTGAGTCCAACCTGCGTTTGGTGGTTAAAATTGCCCGTCGCTATAACAACCGAGGTCTGGCTCTGCTGGATCTGGTGGAAGAAGGCAATCTTGGACTGATCCGTGCGGTGGAAAAATTCGATCCGGAACGTGGCTTCCGCTTCTCGACCTACGCCACCTGGTGGATCCGTCAAACTATCGAACGTGCCATCATGAATCAGACGCGCACCATCCGTCTGCCGATCCATGTGGTCAAGGAGTTAAACGTTTATCTGCGTACGGCTCGTGAGTTGGCGCATCGGCTGGATCATGAACCGACCGCCGAGGAAATCGCCGCGGCCGTGGATCGCCCCGTGGAAGATGTTTCGCGCATGCTGAAACTGAACGAGAAGATCTGCTCGGTGGATTCCCCCATCGGTGGTGATGGTGACAAGGCCCTGCTGGATATTCTCACTGATGAACGGGGTATGGGGCCTGAGCTGGAAACCCAGGATGAAGACATGCGCGTCAGCGTGGTGCACTGGTTGGAACAGCTCAATGCCAAGCAACGTGAAGTTTTGGCGCGGCGTTTTGGTCTGCTCGGATATGAGCCTGCAACGCTTGAAGACGTAGGGCGGGAAATCGGACTAACCCGCGAACGGGTTCGCCAAATCCAGGTGGAAGCATTGCGGCGGTTACGGGATATCCTGACCCAGCAAGGACTCTCAGTCGATGCGCTGTTCAATGGCGAATAATTGCAACTGAGATAATACAACGGGGCCATAGGGCCCCGTTTTTATGGGCGGCATTCTGGAGGGCGTACCACAGAATCAGGAGATATAAGGGAGGAGAGAGCAGGGTGGCTCGTTTGCATTGTCGGGATTGTCAGCGTTTCGATACCTTGACCCGGAGATGCCGCTTTCATGGGCGCCATCCCCAGGCGATTTGTTCCGCCTTTCTGCGGCAAGAGTCCGTTACATCCGCTACAGCAGCTGTCGCAAACGATAGAGTGCATCCAGAGCCTGCCGTGGAGTCAGAGCGTCCGGATCCAGCGCCTTGAGGGCTAGTACAGCTTCACACTCAATCGCGTCAAAGGCGTGAGGCTGAATACTAGGGGCTATCTGGTCTGAAGGTCGATGGCTCGATTGCTCCAATTCGTGCAACTTTTGTTTTGCCCGTTGAATGACGATTTTGGGAACGCCTGCCAGGCTCGCTACCTGCAAGCCATAGGAGCGATTCGCAGCCCCCTCCTGTACGGCGTGCATAAACGCTATGCCATCCCCATGTTCGACGGCGTCGAGATGGACGTTCGCCAGTGCCGGTATCTGCGCCGGCAACTGCGTCAGCTCGAAGTAGTGGGTCGCAAACAGAGTGAAGGCTCGGATCTTGCTGGCCAATTGCTCGGCACAAGCCCAGGCCAGGGACAGACCATCATAGGTACTGGTACCGCGGCCGATTTCATCCATCAGCACCAGACTCTGTTCGGTGGCGTTGTGCAATATGTTCGCGGTTTCCGTCATCTCTACCATGAAGGTAGAACGGCCGGAGGCCAGATCATCCGAGGCACCGATGCGGGTGAAGATCCGATCGATGTTCCCTATGTGGGCGTTGTCAGCCGGTACGAAAGAGCCGATATGCGCCATCAGAACGATCAACGCGGTCTGCCGCATATAGGTGGATTTACCGCCCATATTCGGTCCTGTGATGATCAGCATTCGTCGCTGGTCATGCAAGTCAACCGGATTGGCAATAAACGGCTCGCTCAGCACTTGCTCTACCACCGGATGACGCCCGTTCTCGATGCGGATCTCGGCGTTCTCAGTCATGTACGGGCGAGTATAGTTCAGGGTCTGCGCCCGCTCGGCCAGATTACTCAGTACATCGAGCTCGGCCACGGCGGCTGCCGATTGCTGCAGCTCGGCCAGATGGGGCAACAGTAAATCCAGCAGGGCTTCGTAGAGTTGTTTCTCCAGCGCCAGCGCTCGGCTCTGCGCGGTCAGCGCCTTATCTTCATAGGCCTTCAATTCCGGAATGATATAGCGCTCGTTGTTTTTCAGGGTTTGGCGGCGGACATAGTCAGCAGGAACCAGATGGGCATTGGCCTTGGTCACCTCGATATAGAAACCATGGACCTTGTTGTAGTCCACCTTCAGGGTGTTGATGCCGGTGCGCTCCCGTTCGCGCAATTCCAGTTGTTGCAGATACTCGGTCGCTCCGGCAGCCAGGGCGCGCAGCTCATCCAGCTCAGGGTGATAAGCCGGTGCCATGACACCGCCATCGCGGATCACCACGGGCGGTGTTTCGACAATCGCGGCTTCCAGCAGGGTGCACAGTTCGGGGAAGGTGGAGGCCCGTTCCGCCAGCAGCTGCAGTGCTTCGCTATTGCTGTTTACCAGCAGAGTTTGCAGCATCGGAAGTTGCTGAAATGCATGGCGCAGGCGGCTCAGATCCCGGGGGCGAGCAGAGCGGAGCGCCAGCCGAGCCAGTACCCGCTCCATATCACCAATCTGGCGGAGCAGCGGCTGTAACTCGTTGGCCAGATTTTGTGCCAGCAGCTCGGCGATGATTTGCTGGCGGTTGCTGATAATCGGGCGATTGCGCACCGGCTGATGGATCCAGCGTTTGAGCAGCCGACTGCCCATCGGGGTTGCAGTGGCATCCAAAATTTCTGCCAGGGTATTTTCCTGACCGCCGGCCAGATTTTGCGTCAGCTCGAGATTTCGTCGGGTGGCAGCATCGAGCACTATCATATGCTCGGTCTGCTCCAACCGGATGGCTCGGATATGGGGCAGGGCGGTGCGCTGGGTATCCTTGACATATTGCATCAGGCAACCGGCCGCACACAGTGCTGTGGTGGCCTGTTCGACGCCAAAGCCGACCAGATCCCGAGTCCCGAACTGCTGGCACAATAGATGCCGGGCTGTACCCAGCTCGAATTCCCACTCGGCGCGGCGACGCAGCCCTTTGCGCTGCCCGAGTAATGGCAAGTGAGCAAAGGACTCAGGATAGAGCAACTCGACCGGATCCAGGCGCTGCAACTCGGCTAGCAAAGTCTCCTCGGCTGGAAACTGATTGATGCTGAATCGCCCGGAGCTGATATCTAGAACCGCCAGACCGAAGCGCTCGCCATCATGATAGAGGGCTCCGATCAGGTTATCGCGGCGCTCGCTCAGCAAGGCCTCATCGGTGACGGTACCCGGGGTGACAATCCGCACCACCTGCCGCTCGACGGGGCCCTTGCTCAAGGCTGGATCGCCGATCTGCTCGCAGATCGCTACCGACTCACCGAGCTGTACTAGCTTGGCCAGATAACCTTCCACCGCATGATAGGGAACCCCTGCCATCGGGATAGGATTGCCCGCCGACTGACCGCGTTTGGTCAGGGAAATCTCCAGTAATTGGGATGCCTTACGGGCATCCTCGTAGAACAGCTCGTAAAAATCTCCCATCCGATAAAACAGACGGATATCCGGATGCTGGGCCTTAAGGCCCAAATACTGCTGCATCATGGGAGTGTGCTGTTCCAGATTACGTTTTTCCATCAGAGGGTTACCGATTGTTTATCTGTCTAGGTCATTGATAAGCGGCGAATTTATATGCAACACCATCAGTGTGCTATCGCGCTGGTCATCAGGCATCTTACAATTTCACATCGCTGAATGCGTAGGTTTTTACTGCGTTACGTAGAGGAATGGCTGGCGAGGGATGAGCGGTATGGGTAACTGCACAAGCTACAGCAAAAGGCTATTCATCAAATGGAGCCGAATAATACCGGAGGTGACGAATCCGAATCTGAATATTCTTTTCTAATTGATCTGCAATCAATAAAAATGCCGTTCAGTTGTTTAACTGAACGGCATTGAACTTATCTTGTCCTATTATTTTTTAGGATTAACCGTTATCTAAAACAGTAAATGGGGTGGTTAGTTCCTCCCCTTTGGGGCTCTTGATTGAAACCTTCAATACACCACTTGACTTTTTATTTGGCTCAGACTCTTGTCCAATTGTCAGACCATATCGAACAGGACGTGTAGTGCTTGGATAAGGTGAATTGTAACTAACGCCGCTTGGAGTTAATTCACCACCATTCGTTGTGGATACACTGAACGTGCTACCGGCGGGCATGGGGTTTTCAGTATTATCAGGCATCACGTAAGTGGGGGTGAAGTTTACATAGGCTCCACCAGGTGTAACGCCGATTGTTTTACTGGCTTCGATGCTCGACAGCAAACTATCAGCATTTGTATCCAGAAGTGAAAACAGCCATTCCGTATTCGGATAGACCAGAGAAAATTCACTGAATGAAATATAGCCATCATGGTTTGTATCGGTTGTGGCAAATGCAATAGTCCATGGGCCGAGAGGTTGATCTCCATCACTTTCCTGTACACTCTGTGTTCTTAGATCGACTATATCTGGATAGATTGATCTTTCCCATACGGAAATAAACAGATCCTGTGAATTGTCATCGATAGAACACGAATGAGTTTTTAGCTTGGCATATGCAGTTGCATCCTTGGCTTTTCGCATGACGCAAATATTTACATACTGATCAAATTTAGTATGTGCTCCTGCATTGTTGAATACGCCAGTAAAAATAAATTCGGCGTTTTTGAACAGATTGACAAATGTTTTTTCGTTCTTCGATGTATCGACACAAAACCCAGCATCTTTAGCTTGCTGACTGCATAACTGCCCAGTGTATTTACCATCGCCGAGGCTGCGAATACCATCGCCATCTACATCGATAAAGGTATCAATATTGGTCCGGAAACCATCGATATCTGAGTTGGTTGCGGTCGCATCATCCACATTTATGTCAGTAAATACTTCGCCGACATCTTTATAAGGTAACAAATAATGTGAGACATCAGCAGCGGTCTGATCGTTGGGAATGCCGGCAGCTGAAATATCGGTGCGATCAAAGATTCCGTTACCGTTGTAATCCCAAAAACTCTCTTCCCCTTCGACATAAGCAGTGACGGTGATCCGTCCATCACGCGAACGAGGTTCCTGAGATGCCAATGTTGCCTGGCATATGCCCTTTACCGAGCTGCAACTTCCAGACGCGTTACCATCTGATGCTGTTGCATTACCACTTATGCTGCCACCTTCAGTGATAAAGAATACCTTGGTTCCATCAGGAACTGGATTATTGAATCGATCGGCGAGACGCAGCGTGATCTTTGCTTCTTCGCCATCGTAGTTCCAGCCTTCGATATTATATTTGTCGGCGGAAAATGAAACACTATTGTTATCTGGGTAACCGGTGCCGATGGCAATTGGGCTCGATGCGGTTTGAATTGTTGGATCATCATGCATACGAGCGATAATCCGAATCGCTCCAGGCAAAGTACCAGAATTGAGTGTGACGGTTACATTTCCCTGTTGGTCCGTTGTTGCCTGTGCCGTATTGAGCCTGGGGCGACTATATACATCCTCAATGGTCTGGAACGCACTGAGTTCAAAGTCAATCGCCTTATTTGCTACCGGAGTGCCCTGCTCATCTAATAAGGTGAACGTAACATTGGCGACTTCATTTTTTCCTGAGCCACGTAAATAAATGATGTCAGGCGTAGGCGTTCCTGCCGAAATAGAGCGAGCCGGGGCTGATAGGTTATTGATTACGACTTTATCAAAGGTCGAAGAGTCAATAGTTGCTGTCACTGTATCGCTGTCCCGACAAACATTATTGCCTTTCATCCCGCGATAGGTCGCTTGAGCAATACCATTGCGGGCTGTAACTCGGGAGTCCAGGGTGGCATTTTGCGCTTCATAACATCCAGAACTGAATGTTACCTCGATAGGATCTGGATAGGGGCTACCATCTAGGTTTACTTCTGCTGTCAGCAAAGCAACCGCTCCCGCCGTTAACCCACCCGCAGGAGCATTACTGGTGAGATTCAGGGTTAAATTTGCTGCGCCAAATTCAAACGGTTTACTGGCAGTCTGCTCTTTATTCCCAGCATTACTTTTGATGGTAAATTTACCAGCGCCACCTGCAGCATCGGTTAGTGTTTTGGATAATAAAAAGGTCGCTCGTCCTGTCGCATCGGTCAATCTGGTACTGGCTGGGGCTATGCTACCCAGTGATGTCGTTGCTTCGATAATAGTATCTGCAACCCCTTTACCCGCAGGGTCTAGTAATATAGCTTCGGCCAGACTGGCTCTTGAACCTGGCAGACGCGAAGCATCTTGGCAGGTAGAAATATCAGAGATGTCAGCACAGACCTTCAGGCTCAGGCTAAGCTGATAATCCTCACTGGCATTGGCCCCCGGTTTATAAGTGAAAACTTTGTCACCAGTATAATTTTTACCGTCTTGAGTATAAGTCAGGGTGACTGAGCCAGCACCTTCGGCATTCGCCGCTGGTGCAGTCAAGGTGAAGGCTGCAACACCTTGCCCATCGGTGATCTGTTTGGTTGGTGCAATGGAGCCGTTATCTGTGCTGGCGGCGACCAGAACGCCAGCAACCGCCTTACCATTAGCATCCAGGACGACACCTTCAACACGATTTGGCTTTTCTGCGGGCAGCTCGGTCGCTGCTGTGCAGGTTGCCGGCGTTGCAATATCGGTGCACGATTTGGTGGTCACTGCGACGGATGGTGTTCCAGAGTTGCCGCCGCCGCCATTATCGGTACCGCCACCCCCGGATAAATCTTTTGCTCCGCCGCCGCCGCAGGCAGATAGCAAGAGCGAGCCAAATAGGATGGCGAAAAGTCGTTTGGATTGGGTCATCTTTCCCTTCCTTGGTAAAACTAAAAAACGGATGTCATTATCCTAATCGCTCGACTGTTCCCAGTTAAGGGTTCCCAAGGGGGTAAAGTGAGAGCTACCGCACCAAATTCAATCTCTGGTGTGAGTTAAGGATAAACGAGGCTAATACATGTAAGTCTTGGGCGTCATTTTTAGCATAAATCGATACGCCGTGTTTGGTTTCAAGTGAATTCTATATGGCAAATAACACAAAGGCACCTCCGGGTGCCTTTGTCTGTCGATAATTTGTGATCTGTGCTTAGGCCATCTGCACTAACAAGGTCAGCGCGGCGGCCGAGACCAGAAATGCGAAGCCGTAGCAGAGATAGTGATGCAGGCGTGTGGTGTGGATACCCAGATCATGCAGGCCATGGTAAATCCGGTGCATACCGTGACAAATCGGTAGTGCTATGACAGCCAGCAGTATGGGGGCTCCCCACCAGGAAGTCGCTAACCCGTGGATCTTGTCATAGCTGAGCGTATCGGCAGGCAAGATCCCTATCGGCACCAGAATACCGGTAATCAATACGATGATCGGCAACAGCATAGCCGTGACGACACCGCCAGCACCAAACAGTCCCCAGTAAATAGGTTCATCAGAACGTCGCATAATTTTCTCCTTCAAGCGACCAGCGCCACGACGAGTACCAGCAGCGACACGGCCGCCAGTGCTATGTACTGGGCCAGCACTATGGGTTTATCCGGGATAGGTGCTTCACCCTGCATGATGCGCATGGCTTTCGGCGCCAGTTCAAACCAGGTTTTGGCATGAAACAAGCAGGCCGCCAGTACAACCAGATGGAACAGTATGGATAACGGATGACTCAAGGCATCCAGCCAGCCTTGAAAAGCTACCGCACTCTGGCTCAGGCGTAATAAACCCACCAGAAGAATCACGGCATAGATGGATACAAATACGCTAGTGCCTTCACGCAGCATGTAGTGAATATAAAAGTTGTTCTTCAACCACCACCCTTTTTCAACGGGGCGGACATAGGGCTTGCGTTTACTTTGTGTGCTATCCATCGAGTTATTCCCCTGGTTTGAACATAGCAATCAGGTAATCCTTACTGCTTTCCACCTTACCCAATTGAATGGCGGCAGCCGGATCGACGCCTTTCGGGCAAACCTGAGAACAGTAGCCGACGAAGGTACAGCTCCACACGCCGGAGTCTTGATTGACGAGCTTCATGCGTTCAGCCTTGCCGCCATCGCGACTGTCGGCGTTATAGCGGTGCAGAAGAGCTAATGCCGCCGGGCCCGTAAAACTCTTGTTGATCTTGTACTGCGGGCACGCGGAATAACAGAGTCCACAGTTGATGCACATCGAGAACTGGCGGTACTTGGCTAGTTCAGCCGGGGTCTGGATGTATTCACCCTCACTGAGCTCCCGCGTCACTTTGGGGATAATGTAGGGCTTGATCGCTTCGAGTTTGTCGATGAAATCACTCATATCCACGACCAGGTCCCGTTCTATGGGGAAGTTGGCCAGGGGTTCGATTTTCATCTTGCCGTCTGGATAGTCGCGTAAAAAGGTTTTGCAACCTAGCTTGGGAACCCCGTTCACCATCATGCCGCAGGAGCCGCAAATGGCCATGCGACAGGACCAGCGAAAGCTCAGTGTCTGATCCAGCTCGTCCTTGATATGGTTCAGGGCTTCCAGCAGTGACATTTCATGGCTGAAGGGAACCTTGAAACTTTGCCACCAAGGTTCGGCATCTTCTTCCGGACGATAGCGCAGTACCTCAATATCCATCATCTCAGTCATGTTTTGCGGCCTCCTGTTTGTCGGCTTCGGCGCCATAAACCCGTTTGGCCGGTTGTGACTTGGTAATTTTCACCGGACTGTAATCGATGCTCGGTGTTCCTTCGGCGTTGCGGAAGGCGAGGGTATGTTTCAAGAAATTCACGTCATCCCGCTCTTCATAACCATCAAGACGTTGATGCGAGCCGCGGGATTCTTTGCGGGCGATAGCGGAGTGGGCCATCGACTCTGCGACGTCGAGCAAGAAGCCCAGTTCAATGGCATAGAGCCAGTCGGTATTGAAGACTGAGGATTTATCCTTGATCTGGATATTCTTGTAACGCTGTTTGAGCTCGGCCAATTTGTCGATGGTTTCTTGCATCAAGGCTTCGGTACGGTAAATGCCGACACCTTTTTCCATCGCATCGCCCATCTCGTTACGGATGTTGGCCGGGTTTTCAGTGCCGTCGCCTTCCATTAGCGACATGGCTTGGGCCACAGAGGCAACCGCTTGTTTATACAGCACTTCGGTATTGCCATGGGGGTGAGCACTGGCAAATTTGGCTGCGTCTTCACCGGCAATTTTGCCGAATACTACTATTTCAACCAGCGAATTAGATCCTAGGCGATTGGCGCCGTGGATGCCGACCGATGCGCATTCGCCGACGGCATACAGACCGGGCATCCGGGTGGCGCAGCGGCCATCGGTTTCGATCCCGCCCATGGTGTAGTGTACCGTCGGACGCACCGGGATCGGATCCTTGGCTGGATCCACACCGACGTAGGCCTTGGATAATTCGCAGATAAAGGGCAGGCGCTCTTCCAGATATTTGGCCCCCAAGTGACGCAGATCCAGGTAGACCACATCTCCCAGCCGGGTTTGCACCGTGCGGCCCTTTTGCTGCTCGCCCCAGAAAGCTTGGGACAACCGATCTCGCGGCCCCAACTCCATGCACTTGTTCTTGGTCTGGCCGACGGGAATTTCCGGACCCAGCCCATAATCTTGCAGATAACGGTAGCCATCCTTGTTGATCATGATGCCACCTTCTCCCCGGCAGCCTTCGGTCATCAGGATGCCGCAACCGGGCAAGCCGGTGGGATGATATTGCACAAATTCCATGTCTCGCAGTGGCACGCCATGGCGATACGCCAAGGCCATACCATCACCGGTGACAATGCCGCCATTGGTGTTGAAACGATAGGTGCGGCTGCCTCCACCGGTAGCTATGATGACCGATTTGGCCTGAATCATCCGTGTGACGCCGTTTTGAATATCGAAGCAGACAACGCCCTGGACGCGACCATCCTCGACCAGCAGGTCGAGACAAAAGTGTTCATCGAAACGTTTGATTGATGGATATTTGATCGAGGTCTGAAACAGGGTATGCAGCATGTGGAAGCCGGATTTGTCGGCAGCAAACCAGGTTCGGGGGATTTTCATGCCACCAAAAGGGCGTACATTGACTTTGCCATCCGGTTTGCGGCTCCACGGACAACCCCAATGCTCCAGCTGGATCAATTCTTTGGTGCAGTTTTCGACAAAGTTTTGCACAACATCCTGTTCGCAGAGCCAGTCGCCCCCGGAGACAGTATCGTTGAAATGATTTTCTAAACTGTCATCTTCCCGTACTACGCCGGCCGCTCCACCTTCGGCGGCCACTGTATGGCTGCGCATCGGGTAGACCTTGGAGATCAGGGCGATCTCGAGAGATGGATTGGCTTCAGCAATAGCGATGGCAGCACGCAGGCCACCACCACCAGCACCAACGATGGCAACATCGGTCTTTACTATGTCCACTTCTGCCTCCTTGAGAAAAGATGCACAACAGACTCCGGCACTGAGTCCATGGTGAATAGCATTCCAAGCTTGGATGTTGAGATGACGTTCGATTCATATAAACAGCGGGATCAGGAATCGAACGACGGAAAATGTTACGAAATTGTAGGCAAAATCCCACGACAAAAATGAGAAACAACTCTCCTTTTACCTGATACAAAAGGAGCCTATGTTATCGAGCGGGGATTGTGGCGATGATTGAAATGTAACGCTTTGTTTTACATCAAATTAGTAAAGGGTCTGTCCTGTTGAGCTAGAAAATTCCCCGGCTTCAGCTGCCCTGAGGCCGGGGTTGAGTGATTAAACGTGGAAGTTGGTCACCTGTTCGTTGATGCGGCGCGCAATATCCTTGAGCCGAGTTGCCAATTGATTGGCGCTGTTGGCGGCTTGACTCAACTCATCTGATACATCTTTGCTGGCTTGAATATTTCGCCCGACCTCATCGGTGACAGCCCTTTGCTCCTCCGCCGCACTGGAGATCTGGGTCGCCATGTCCGAGATCTCGCTGATGGAGTGGGTGATCTGATCCAGCGCCAGAGTTGCGTTCTTTGCATCATCGACGCTGTTCTGCGCCAGCTGTTGACCCTGATGCATGGTGCTCACCGCCTGCTGGGTATTCCGTTGTAGGGTCTCAATCATGGCGCGTATCTCTTCCGTCGAGGAGTGTGTCCGTTTCGACAAAACCCGGACCTCATCCGCTACGACCGCAAATCCGCGCCCCTGCTCACCCGCTCGTGCCGCCTCGATGGCGGCATTCAGTGCCAGCAAGTTGGTCTGTTCGGCGATCCCTTGAATGGTCGATAGAATGGTATTGATTTCCTGAGCGTTCTTTTCGAGTTCCTGGATGATGTTTGAGGCTTGCTCAACTTGGCTGGCCAGATTGGTGATCGAGTGTTGGTTACGGGCGATCACCTGCTTGCCGTGTTCACAACTATCGGCCGAGGCGTGAGCGGCTGCTGCAGCCTGTTCAGCATTGCTTGCTACTTCATTGGCGGTGGCCGACATCTCGTGGACTGCGGTGGCAATTTGGGAAATTTCAGATTGCTGGCGAGCAAGACTCTGGTCGTTATGACTGGCCATGCTGTGAGATTGTTTGGCCTGGGCATCCAGTTCACGAGCTGAATTGGCCAGATCACTCATCATGGCTTGCAGCATATCGATAAACAGGTTGATCTGCCGCGCGACCACACCCACCTCGTCATCCCTGCGAATGTTTATGCGGCGTGTCAAATCGCCATTGCCTTGGGACAATTCGGCAACGGCATCGCCCATGGCTGCCAGCGGTTGTAGGGAACGGGTAATGATATAGGCCGCGCCACCAGCTACCAGTAACAATTGCAACACGGTCGCCAGCAATGAGCGCTGCAAGAGCTGATTGCTGTCAGCAAAGGCGGTGCTTTCATCATATACCAGGCCAAAAAACCAATCGTAGCCAGGAACCGGAGCGAAAAAGACAATGCTGTCCTGACCGGCAATATTCATTTTGACCGGCTTGCCCTGGGTTGCCAGTTGCTGGATGTGCGCCTTATTAAGCGTTGATGCCAGTTGCGTCGCGGGTTTAAGTGTCAGAGCTGGGTCTTTGTGAGCGATTAGATTACCTTCGCCATCCACTAACAAACCGTAGACACCTTCACGCGCGATACTATTTACATTTTCGATCAGGCTCGTGATGCTGATATCGCCAGCGATGACGCCTTCTGTGGCTCCCTCTTTAAACGGTTCCGCCATACTGACAATGAGTTGGCCGGTGCTAGCATCCGTGTAGGGCGCTGTGATGATCATCCGATTGGCGGCGATGGCATCTTTATACCAAGGTCTCTGACGTGGATCGTATCCCTCTGGGGCTGACCAGTCGTTCGATACAATCATCTCGCCCTTATTGGTTCCCGCATAGATCATGTCAAACTTGCCGCCCTTGGCGGCTTGAGCCAAGGCGGGGCGGGGATCCTGACCCTGGCTGAAGCCCTGTATCGCACTATCTACAATGGCGGCACTGGTATCGAGCCAGCTCTTGAGGGCATTGATCTGTACCTCGGCGACACTGGTTTCAAATCGAGTGACTCCTTCATTGGCTGCAGCCATCATGGACTGTCGGTTATACAACTGTTGCATGCCTGCGGTGACAATCAGCAGGATTGCCAATGCCAGCAGCAATTTTTGTCGGATATTCAGCTTCATAGTCGGTTCCCTATTCCGTGTTGATAGTTCGGTGCCGGTGGACGGCTTATCCATGAACCCGTTATCCGTGCTGCTTCTGTCATGTTTCGCGGTTGACCTTTGTTGTTATTTGTTACCGGTCTTCTGAAAACTATAGTGCAGATAGAGAATGGACGCAGGTCCCAGGTACGATTCGATAGTGGAATGTGTGGGATCTGGTGAAGGATCTGATGATGAATGGAGGCATTGGAAATAACAGCGCGAAAGGGGCCTGGTGCGGCCCCTTTTTCTGATGTGCGGATTTAATTAGCGAAATCGACCGAAGATCTGCCCCATGCGGGTTTGGGTGCCTGGTTGCAAGTTGTCGGCAAAGCTGATGGTTTCTGGCGGAAATAGACACACGACGGTACTGCCCAATTTGAACAATCCCATTTCCTCACCCTTTTTCAGGGTGATGGCCTGTTCGCCCGAATAATCCCAACGGGTCACCTTCTTCCCTGCAGGGGGGGTGATGGTGCCGGCCCAGATGGTTTCGATGCTGGCCACTATGGTGGCTCCCACCAGAACCAGAGCCACAGGGCCTATCTCAGTTCTGAAGATACAGGCGACCCGTTCGTTACGGGCAAACAGATTCGGTACATGTGCTGCGGTCAATGGATTGACGGAAAACAGATCGCCAGGAATATAGACCATGCTCTCAAGCACACCGTCGAGCGGCATATGAATGCGGTGGTAGTCCTTGGGCGAAAGGTAGATGGTGGCGAACTTGCCACCCTGGAATGGAGCGGCCAGTTTGGCGTCGCCGCCGAGTAACTCTCGGGCACTAAAATCATGCCCCTTGGCTTGAACCACACGACCTTGGCAAATATCACCGAGTTGGCTCACACAGCCATCGACGGGAAGGGCCAGTAGCAAGGGATCATCCACCACAGGACGCAGCCCTGCTTTGAGGGCGCGGGTGAAGAAGGCATTGAAGGTCTTGTAATGAGCCGGATCTTCATGAGCGGCTTCGCTCATATCGATGCCGAAACGCGCTATGAATAAACGAATTAACCGGGTCGTCAGGTTTCCGGCTTCGGCTGCGGCCAATTTGCCAACCCAGCGCGAGATTATGTGTTTGGGCAGGCAGTACTGACCAGCGATTTTCAGGGCATCAATCAGAGTCATGGTCTATTTCCCATCGGTAAGGAGCTTAGAGTCCGTGCAGAACGTTAAGCGAGGTTAGCCTTTTTTAATGTGACGAGTCGGAGGGGCATCATTCATCGAAGCCAGGATCCGGTGATAATTCTGGTAGCGTTCCTGGCTGATGTCGCCCGCCTCAACGGCTTGGCGAATCAAACATCCCGGATCATCACCATGGGTGCAATCGCGGAACTTGCAACCGCCAAGGTAGCGACGAAACTCGACGAAACACCAGGTGACGCGTTCCGCTTCGAGATGCCACAGAGCGAATTCGCGGATCCCCGGCGAATCGATCAGTATGCCTCCGCTGGGGAAGTGGTAGAGCCGGGCTGTGGTGGTGGTATGTTGACCCAGACCCGAGCTATCGGAAATATCTCCGGTTAAGGCCGCGGCTTCCGGCATCAGGCTGTTGACCAAGGTTGACTTACCGACCCCGGATTGACCCACGAAGACATTGATCTTGTCTTTAAGTCGCGCCTGGAGCTCCTGGATCCCTTCGTTACTTTCGCAACTGACCAGCAAGACTTCATACCCGATGTGGCGGTATTGGGCCAACAGCGGTTCCAGTTGCAGACGCGCTTCTGTGGTCAGCATGTCTATCTTGTTCAATACCAGCAGCGGCGGTATTTCCATGGTCTCGGCAGCAACCAGATAGCGGTCGACCAGGTTGGTTGAAAACTCAGGCATGACGGACGAGACGATCACGATCTGGTCGATATTGGCTGCAACGGGTTTGAGGCCATCGTAAAAATCCGGGCGTGAAAACTCGGTGCGCCGGGGATGCACGGCTTCTACCACACTGCGGATGCCGTGTAGATGCTCATCGCCCAGACGAAACACCACCCGATCACCGGTGACCAGGCTACCCACGGTACGGCGCAGATTGCAGCGATGTACCACACCGGTTTGATCTTCCACATCGGCGTGTTGGCCAAAACGGCTGATGACCAGACCCTCCTGAGGGGCGCCCAACAGGCTGTCATCAACCTCCGGCGCTTCTTTTTTCAGGCGTCGGGTCTGGTTGGCATTGACTCTGCGCTGCTGACCTTGGGTTAACTTGCTCTTTTTTGTCACGCGTTTGCTGCTTTCGTAATTTTGCAATCAAGGGTTTATGATACATGGGAGCGAGCTGACTTGTCCCACAAAGGTGAAAAGATGACGCAAGATGCGCAAAATTTAATTTGGGTTGATATGGAGATGACAGGGCTGGATCCGGAGACGGATAAGGTTCTGGAGATCGCCATGATAGTGACGGACAAAGAGTTACGAGTGCTGGCGGAGGGACCTGTCATTGCGGTGCATCAGTCCGATGCGGTTCTGGCGGCCATGGATGACTGGTGTACCCGGACACATACCGAATCAGGGCTGGTTGCCCGAGTTCGAGCGAGTCAGTATGACGAAGCTGCCGCGGCGCAGGAATGTCTGGATTTCCTTCGCGATTGGGTACCGGAACGCAGTAGCCCCATGTGCGGGAATAGCATTGGTCAGGATCGTCGTTTCATGGTGCGTCACCTGCCTGCACTGGAACAATTTTTCCACTATCGCAATGTAGATGTCAGCACCATCAAGGAGTTAGTCCGTCGTTGGCAGCCCGCGTTGCTGGATAGCTTCAAAAAGAAGGGCACTCATCTGGCCATGGATGATATTCGCGAGTCGATCGCCGAATTGCAGTTTTACCGGGAAACTGTGTTTAAAGTGTGATTTTGCAGAAAAAAAGCGCAGCCGCACTCGCGGTTGCTCTGTTCTTGAGCGAACGAGAAAAAAGCCCTTGCAATCAAGCGGTCGCTCCTTATAATTCGGCTCCCGTGCTAGAGAGCATATTGCGGGAATAGCTCAGTTGGTAGAGCACGACCTTGCCAAGGTCGGGGTCGCGAGTTCGAGTCTCGTTTCCCGCTCCAAAAACTCTCTCTAACACACCCTTGTGATGCGGGAATAGCTCAGTTGGTAGAGCACGACCTTGCCAAGGTCGGGGTCGCGAGTTCGAGTCTC
>JBBRVG010000028.1:0-44797 GCA_038247115.1 Enterobacterales bacterium
AACAAAGTGTGCCTCTGGCTCTGGATACCCAGCCGGGTGTGCGCTGTGAATTGCACACTCACGCCATCAGTCGAGTCGGCCTGTATGTTCCCGGTGGCAGCGCCCCTCTGGTCAGTACTGTCCTGATGCTGGCCATACCGGCCAAGATCGCCGGTTGCCGCAAAGTGGTGCTCTGTTCACCACCGCCGATCGCCGACGAGATCGTTTATGCCGCTCACCTGTGTGGCGTCAGCGAGATCTATACCATGGGTGGCGCTCAGGCGATTGCCGCCATGGCCTACGGTACCGACACGGTCAGCAAGGTCGATAAAATCTTCGGCCCGGGCAATGCCTGGGTCACGGAAGCCAAGCGTCAGGTCAGCATGGATTTTCGCGGTGCCGCCATCGATATGCCGGCCGGTCCTTCCGAAGTGCTGGTCATTGCCGATGACAGCGCCAATCCGGCGTTTGTGGCTGCCGATCTGCTCTCTCAGGCCGAGCATGGCCCTGATTCCCAAGTCGTTCTGGTCACCCCGAGTGTCACCCTGGCAGAACAGGTGGAGATCCAATTGCAGCAGCAACTCAAGCAACTGAGCCGCGCCGGGATCGCCAGCAAGGCACTGGCCTCCAGCTTGACCATCATCTGTGATGATTTGCCCCAGGCCTGCATCATCTCCAATGACTATGCGCCCGAGCATTTGATCGTGCAGACCCAGGAGCCACGGCAACTACTGCGACGCCTGGAGAACGCTGGCTCTATCTTCCTGGGAGCCTGGACGCCGGAGTCGGTTGGTGATTATGCCAGTGGTACCAACCACACCTTGCCAACCTACGGGTATGCTCGTACGGCTTCGAGTCTCGGTTTGGCCGATTACCAGCGCCGTTACACGGTGCAGGAACTTAGCGCCGCAGGGTTGCAAGGTTTGGCCACCACTGTCACGGCCCTGGCCGATGCCGAGGGTCTGGACGCCCACAAGCGCGCCGTCACCATTCGGATGGATGTGATCCGTCAGGAGCAACAGGCATGAGCACCAAGACCCAAACTTCAGCTCCAACCTATTTGACCCAGCTCGCCTGCAAGCGCGTTCAGGATCTGACCCCCTACCTGTCGGCTCGCCGGATCGGTGGTAAAGGACATATCTTCCTCAATGCCAACGAATCGCCGAAGAGCGAAGCGTATCAACTCGATTGCAGCCGCCTGAATCGTTATCCGGAATGTCAGCCACCCGAAGTTCTGAGCCGCTATGCAGCCTATGCCGGCGTCGAGCCGAACCAGGTGCTGATCAGCCGGGGATCGGATGAAGCAATTGAACTGCTGATCCGGACCTTCTGCGAGCCGGGACAAGAGGAAATACTGTTCTGCCCGCCGACCTATGGCATGTACAGCATCAGCGCCGAGACTTGTGGCGTCGGCATGCGGACTCTGCCACCGCTGCCTGATTTCCAACCCGATGTGTCGGCGATCCTCGATACCCTGCAGCAGGGAAAGCCCGTCAAGGTGCTGTTCTTCTGCTCACCCAATAATCCGACCGGAACCCTGCTGCAACGTGACAAGTTGTTGGCCATTCTCGATGCCACCGCCGGCAAGAGTATCGTGGTGGTGGATGAGGCCTATATCGAATTCTGCCCGCAATTTAGCATGGTCGATTTGATCAATGACTATCCGAATTTGGTGATCACGCGGACACTTTCCAAAGGGTTTGCTCTGGCGGGGCTGCGTTGTGGTTTTACCATTGCCCATCCAGAAGTGATCAGCTTGCTGCTCAAGGTGATCGCTCCCTACCCGATCCCCGAGCCGGTAGCCCAGATTGCCGCCCAGGCATTATCGGATAGCGGTCTCGACACCATGCGTCAACGGGTCCTGTGGCTGAACCGTCTAAAGGCTGAACTAAAGGCAGAACTGCTCAAACAACCGTGCGTCAAAGAAGTGTTCGATGATCACGGCAACTTCCTGCTGGCGCGGTTCGAAAGTGGCTCCCGACTGTTCCAGTCCATGGTCGATGCCGGGATCATACTGCGGGATTTTGGTACCAAGCCCATGCTCGAAGAGAGTGTACGTATCACCATCGGTGATGAAGCCGAAATGGCCGCTGTGCTCGATGTGTTAAACCGCCTGTAACGGCCAAGGAGAAGATGGTGAACAAGGAACGCATTCTATTCATCGACCGGGATGGCACTCTGATTGAGGAGCCCATTACCGACAAGCAGGTCGACCGTCTCGACAAGTTACGCTTCGAGCCTATGGTGATCCCGGTACTGCGCGAGCTGCAAGCCGCCGGTTTCAAACTCATCATGGTCACCAATCAGGATGGTTTGGGTACTGCCAGCCTGCCGCTGGAAAACTTCCAGCCGCCCCAAGATCTGATGATGCACATCTTTGAATCCCAGGGCGTGCACTGGGCTGATGTACTGATCTGCCCGCACTTTCCCCATGAGGATTGCACCTGCCGTAAGCCGAAACTGGGCTTGGTCAAGCCGCTGTTACAAGCCGGTAAGCTGGATCACGCCAACAGCTACGTGATCGGCGATCGCATCACCGATGTGCAACTGGCCGAGAACATGGGCATCACTGGAATTCAATACAATCCAGTGAGTTGTAACTGGAATCACATCCGGGATCAGCTATTGGGCCAAGGCCGCACCGCCACCGTGATCCGCAACACCAAAGAAACCGAGATCCAGGCTACCGTCGACCTGGATCGCAGCGGCGGCAACCAGATCAGCACCGGTATCGGCTTCTTTGATCACATGCTGGATCAGATCGCGACCCATGCCGGTTTCCGCCTGCAACTGGCCGTCAAGGGCGATCTGCATATCGATGATCACCACACGGTAGAAGATGTAGGTCTGGCACTGGGTGAAGCCCTGAAGAAGGCGCTGGGCAACAAACGTGGCATCGGGCGCTTCGGTTTCGTGCTGGCGATGGATGAAGTCCAGGCCCGAGTTGATGCCTTCCCGGAGTCGCTGGTCGAGCAGGAAGTGACGGCCGCACTGGATCTCTCCGGTCGTCCCTACTTCCAGTTCCGCTGTGATGCCGAGTTTGGCCGCGACATGGTGGGCGAGATGGCCACCGAGATGGTGCCGCACTTTTTCCGCTCTCTCTCCGATGCGATGGCGATCACCCTGCATCTGTCGGTGAGTGCTGGCAACACCCATCATCAGGTCGAAGCGCTGTTCAAGGGGTTCGGCCGCGCCCTGCGGCAGGCCATCCGGGTAGAAGGCACCGAGCTGCCTTCCAGCAAGGGAGTCTTGTAACATCATGCTGGCACCGCAAAAATTGATCATCATAGATACTGGCTGCGCCAACCTCTCCTCGGTGCGCATGGCCATTGAACGACTGGGTATCAACGCCAAAGTCAGCAAGGAGGCCGCCGATATTCGCAGCGCCGACAAGCTGATCCTGCCCGGTGTCGGCACGGCCCGCGCCGCCATGCACAATCTGCACGAGCGCGGCCTGGTCGAGCTGGTCCGTGAGGCCAAGCAACCGCTACTCGGATTTTGCCTGGGGATGCAGATGCTGGCGCACTCCTCGGAAGAGCATATGGGCGGCGAAGCGGATATCGACTGTTTGGGTATAGTGCCGGGTAAGGTGAAGCTGATGCAGGTCGGTGATCTTCGCCTGCCGCACATGGGCTGGAATCAGGTAGAGCACGATGGCACTCATCCATTGTTCAAGGGGATCCCCAGCGGTAGTTACTTCTACTTTGTGCACTCCTATGCCCTGGAAGTAACAGCCGCGACGCTGGCGACCTGCAACTATGGCGGGCCTTTTACCGCTGTGGTTGGCAAGGATAACTTCCTCGGTGCCCAGTTCCATCCCGAGCGCTCCGGCAAGAGCGGCGCGCGTTTGATCCAGAATTTCCTTGAGCTTTAAGAGGTAGCCATGATTATTCCGGCAATTGATCTGATTAACGGCAAGGTGGTTCGCCTCTATCAGGGCGACTATGGCCAGAAAACCGAATACACAGCGTCGGCTCAGGAGCGTTTCGATCTCTACGTCGCAGCTGGCGCCACCCAACTGCACCTGGTCGATCTGGATGGCGCTAAAGATGCCTCCCAGCGGCAGCTCACTGTGATCCGCGAATTGCTAAAAAACACCCGTGCACCAGTGCAGATTGGCGGTGGTGTCCGGAGCGAGCAGGATGTCAAAGACCTGCTGGATGCCGGTGCCAATCGTGTGGTGGTCGGCTCCACCGCCGTCAAGTGCCCTGAGCTGGTGATGGGCTGGATGGAAAAATATGGGGCCGACAAGATAGTACTGGCGCTGGATGTCAACATTGACGCCGACGGCCGCCGCAAGATCGCGGTGGCTGGTTGGCAGCAAGACAGTGGTGTCACCATCGAGGATCTGATCGAGCGCTTTTTACCGGCCGGTCTGACTCATGTCCTGTGCACCGATATCAGCCGCGATGGCACACTGCAAGGTTCCAATGTCACACTCTATCAATCCTTGGCGGCACAGTACCCGCAGGTGAAATTTCAGGCATCCGGTGGCATCGGTGGCATTGCCGATATCGAGGCGCTCAAGGGCTCTGGCGTGGGTGGCGTGATTCTGGGACGCTCACTACTGGAGGGCAAGTTCACTGCCGAGGAGGCTATCGCATGCTGGCAAGACGCATAATTCCCTGCCTGGACGTGAAAGACGGCGTCGTAGTCAAGGGGATACAGTTTCGCAACCATGAGGTGATGGGTGACATAGTCCCGCTGGCTAAACGCTATGCCGAAGAGGGTGCCGACGAGCTGGTGTTTTATGATATCACCGCCTCATCCGATGCCCGTGTGGTCGACAAGAGCTGGGTCAGCCGCGTTGCCGAGGTGATCGATATCCCCTTCTGTGTCGCCGGCGGCATCAAGAGTGTCGAGGATGCACGACGCATTCTGGAGTTTGGTGCCGATAAGGTCTCTATCAATTCCCCTGCACTGGCCGATCCCACGCTCATCACGGCGCTGGCTGAACGTTTCGGTGTGCAGTGCGTGGTGGTGGGGATTGACTCCTACTTTGATGCCGACACCGGCCATTATCAGGTCAAACAATATACCGGTGATGAGAGCCGCACCCGCATCACCCAATGGACCACCCCGGAATGGGTGACCGAGGTACAAAAGCGTGGTGCCGGTGAGATCGTCCTGAATATGATGAACCAGGATGGCATGCGCAAAGGTTATGACCTAGAGCAGTTGAAACTAATCCGCGGCCTGTGCCGGGTGCCACTGATAGCTTCGGGCGGTGCGGGCGAGATGGAGCATTTCCGCGATGCTTTCGAGCTGGCTGATGTGGATGGCGCTCTGGCGGCTTCCGTGTTCCACAAGGGCATAATCCCTATTCCTGAGCTGAAAGCTTATCTGCGTAACCAAGGAGTGCAGATCCGTGACTAATTCCGTGCAATTTGATGCAAGTACCCTCGACTGGAACAAGGTAGACGGCCTGATGCCGGTCATAGTCCAACACGTTGCCAGTGGTGAAGTCCTGATGCAGGGGTTTGTCAACGCTGAAGCCCTGAGTCAAACCCTGGCTAGCGGCCATGTCACCTTCTTCAGCCGCACTAAACAGCGGTTGTGGACCAAAGGTGAGACCTCGGGCCACTTCTTGCAGCTACGCGCTATCACCACGGATTGTGATCAGGATTGTCTGCTGATCGCCGCCGAGCCCATAGGCCCAACCTGTCACAACGGAACCGTGAGCTGTTTCGATGGCCATCCGCTACCACCGCTCGGGTTTCTGGCCGAGCTGGAGCAGATCTTGGCCGCCCGCAAGAGTGCCGATCCGGAGTCCAGCTACACGGCTCGTCTGTATGCCAAGGGCACCAAGCGTATTGCGCAGAAAGTTGGTGAGGAAGGCGTGGAAGTGGCGCTTGCCGCCATGGCCAAGGATCGGGAAGAGCTGATCAATGAATCCGCCGACCTGCTCTATCATCTGACGGTCTTGTTGCAAAACGAAGGGTTGGAGCTGGCCGATGTGGTTACTCGTCTGCGCGAGCGACACAGTAAATAACCCAATGGCCCCGACTAGGGGCCATCTTGAGTTTCCAACATTGGCCGCCGCAAGCGGCCAATGTTTTAAGCAACAGCACTCAAACCGCGCTTGGGCACTCGGATAAAGAACACCGGCACCACCAGCAGTGCCATTAACCAGAACACCTGCCCCTGAACCTGCTGATAACCAAAACCGGCCACAGCCGTTAACACAGCCATAAAGATGCCGGTTGGTAAGGCCGCATACAGGGTCTGTGCCGGTATCACCTGCTCGGCTGGCAGTTGCTGGGTCATATAGCGGATGGCCCCCAGATGACTGACGCAAAAGGTTACCGCATGCAGCAATTGGGCGACGCCCAGCCAGACCAGCTCTGTGGTGTTGGCCAGCATGATCCAGCGCAGTACACACCCTAGCCCACCGATGAAAAACAGTTGCTGATAGCTGACGCCTTTGAGCAGGCGACGGCTGAGAGCAAACATCAGGATCTCGGCCAGAACCCCCAGCGCCCAGAGGTAACCAATCACATTTTCGGCATAGCCATGGGCTTTCCAGTACAAGGCGCTGAAACCGTAGTAAGCGGCATGGCTGCCCTGCAATAGGGAAACCACCACTAAAAAGGTCAGAAACGACTTATCAGTCAGCAAAGAGCGGAAGCCGATTTTGTTGCCGCTGGACGCCGCATCCTGCGGTGCGGGGGCCATTGGTAACCAACTTAACCCGGTCAACAGTAGCAAGCCCAGAATCATGGCGTGCAACACCCAGCTAGCGCCGTAGTGCTGGACCAAGGCACCGACTAGCGTCGAACCCACAATAAACGCCGCCGAGCCCCACAGCCGGACCTTGCCGTAATCCAGCTTGACCTGCAGCATCATTCGCGCCGCCAGCGCTTCGCTCAGCGGCAGCAAGGTGGGGTAGATAAAATTCGCCAGCAGCATCAGCGCCAATAGTGCCCAGAAGCTATCCACCCAGTAAAAGCCCAGGTAACAGAGCAAGCTCAAGACCGCTAGATAACGACAAGTCGGGATCAATAAACTGGCGCGGTTGGCTCTGCCCATGATCAGCAGGTTACCGGCGAAGCGGATGCCAAGACCCAAGCCAATCAACAAGCCGATCTGCTCCGCAGATAAACCTTTAGATTCCAACCATAGGGACCAAAAAGGCACATAAGCGCCGTAGACGAAATAAATTGCAATCAGAAATAGCGATAGCCAGGAAAAAGGGCGCATGAAGAACTCCCGCAAGACAGAGGCGAGGCAGAATAGCAAAAACCCCGCGCCCTGTCAGAGCAATCACCCAAGCGGCATGACATCAGCGGCTAACGACTAGCGGATGGTAAACCCCTGCCCTTGCAGATACGCCAACATGAATGGACGGCTTTCCTTGCCCAGAATGGCGCGAATTTGTCCGCTCCAGTTCTGTTGCTTGGCATGGGAACTACGACTGGCGTAATAGTGCTGCATGGTGTCATCGTATTCGGCCAGGGCAGCCCGATCCAGTTCTGGCGGATACTGATTTTCATGGAACATCAAGGAAACCGGGAGCCGAGGCTTGGTTTCGGCAGGTGTGGCAGGATGCCCCAGGCATAAGCCAAACAGAGGAATGACATGAGTCGGCAATGCCAGTAAGGCGGTCACCTCGGCGGGATGATTACGCAGTCCGCCGATCAAGACGCCACCCAATCCCAAGGATTCAGCGGCCGTCAAGGCGTTCTGCGCCATCAAACCCGTATCAATACACCCCATCAGCAACTGTTCCGCAAAGCCGAGCTTGGCCTCTGGAGCAATCTGGTAGTTCCGCTGAAAGTCGGCGCAAAACACCCAGAACTCGGCGGCCGTCGCGACATAGGCTTGCTCGCCTGCCAGATGCGCTAACTGTTGTCGCAAGGCTGGGTCTGTCACGCGAATGATTGACACCAATTGTAAAAAGCTGGAACTGGAAGCCGCACGGGCAGCGTGCAGTATGGCCTCGCGTTGGGCCGGATCGATAGGCTGTTCGGTGAAGTGGCGAACCGACGCATGGTGGCAGATTAGATCAATAGTACTATTCATGGCTATGGCATCTCCTTTAGCTACCGCTAATCTACAGCAAACAGCGGAGCGCCCCAAATCCCGTTAATTGTGAGCAGGAGCAAGGCTTGCAAAAAGAATCACTGCAGAACGACGATCCGTAGATTCTTTAAACAGTGGTTCCACGAACTAGCTCTTATACTCTGTTGGAAACATATTGCTAACATGACGGGAGAGTGGCGTTGAATGTATTAATTTGTGATGACTCCGCATTTGCCCGCAAGCAAATGGCTCGCGCTCTACCGAACGACTGGCCCGTTACCCTGCATTTTGCTGAACATGGCCAGCAAGGTCTTGAGCAGATACTGAGTGGCCATGGTGATCTGGTCTTCCTCGATCTGACCATGCCCATCATGGATGGTTATCAGGTACTAAAAGCGCTCAAGGAGCAGGAAGTTCGTACCAAAGTCGTTGTAGTCTCCGGTGATATTCAACCCGAAGCCCGTCGCCAGGTGCTGGAACTCGGAGCCCTGGATTTCATCAAGAAACCTTGCAGTAGTGAAGATATTCTTGCGCTGCTGCTGCGGCTGGACCTCTATCAGCCCGGCCAGACCGAGCTCACCACTCAAGGTGGCGTCAACCTTACCGTTGAGGCTCGGGATGTCTATCAGGAGCTGGCGAACGTAGCCATGGGGCAAGCCGCCGACCTGCTGGCCCGCATGTTGGGTGGTTTTGTCATACTACCAATCCCCAACGTGAACGTTCTGGAAGTCAGCGAACTGCACATGGCCCTGAATTCGGCCGCCAGTTCCGGCACCCTCTCGGCGGTATGCCAGGGTTTTATCGGTGCCGGGATCGCAGGGGAAGCTCTGGTCCTGTTTCATGACTCCAGCTTCGCGGATTTAGCCAAACTGATGGGCCATACCGACCAGGTCACCAAAAGTGTCGAGCTGGAGTTGTTAATGGACATGTCCAATGTGCTGATCGGCGCCTTTTTACGCGGCTTTGCCAATCAGCTGGATACACCGTTCAGCCAGGGGCACCCGGTTGTGCTCGGGCAGCACAGGCCCATCGAAGAGCTGATCCAGGCCAACCGCCATCGTTGGCGCCGCACCCTGGCTATCGAAATCAATTATCAAATCCGGGATCACCAAGTGCAATGTGACCTGTTACTGCTCTTCACCGAAGATTCAATTCAATTCATGAACAACAAGATCCTGCATCTGATGTGAGGCGACAGCAATGGAAATCAGAGAATTTCACTGGTTGATGAACATCATCCAAAATCTTGAAGTGGGACTGGTGGTGCTGGATACAGAGAATCGCATCCAGGTCTGGAATGGCTTCATGGAAAGTCATAGCAGCCGGTTAAGCTATGAAGTCAAGGACAAGGATCTATTCGAGCTCTACCCCGAACTCGACCGCGTCTGGCTTGATCGGAAACTCAACATGGTCAAGACGCTCAACAACAAGGCCTTCATCAGTTGGGAGCAGCGCCCCTTCCTGTTTCATTTTTCTAACTATCGGCCCATCACGGGCACAGCTACCCATATGTATCAGAACATCACAATAATGCCGTTGCCAGATTTCACCGGCGAGATCCAGCATCTGGCTATTCTGATCTACGATGTCACCGATCAGGCCGTCGCACGACTCTCGGCGACCCCGGCCTAATACAAAAAGCGGGCCTGAATGCCCGCTTTTTGTTTGTCAGGAGAACTCGGTTACCGCACGACTTGTGACAACAAACGCTGCCACATAGCCTCAACGAGTTTCTGATCTGCATCCTGCAATTCACCATTCAGGCAGGCTTGTTGCAATCCACGCAACACGCTCATTTCTACATCGCGGGTGTGAGTCCGGCCATGCATTTCACAATTGGCGACTGCCAGTGAAATATGACCTCGCAGATAGCCGCTGGCAAACAGTTCATCATCAGAACCATTGGCCACCAAGTTATCAATCTGCGCAAGCAACAGCTGTTCAAATTCAAATATATTCATGTGGTTCCGATCACTTGTATAGCGCCAGGGATAAGGCGAATCAGCACGGCCTGAAGGGTAATCGGGCCGAAGGCGCAAATACTGCCTCAGTCATAGATTTTTTACCAGTTACCAACGCCAGCCAGTACCGATTTTTTTGCTTTTAATGGTCATCTCACGGCGGTTGTTCTCTTCAGCCAGACTGGTAGACTTGGCACCTTTGTTATGGGCTATAGGATGGCATGTCATCAGCCCGTTAAATACCACCACTACAGGATCTGCTCATGTTTGAATGGTTAATGGATCCCAGCGCCTGGATGGCACTGGCCACGCTGACCTTGCTCGAAATCGTCCTCGGTATCGACAACATCATTTTTATCTCGATTTTGGTCAGTAAGCTCCCCCCCGAACAGCGGCAACGGGCTCGTGTGCTGGGTCTGGCGGGCGCCATGGTGACGCGTGTTCTCCTGCTGCTCTCGCTGGCATGGGTCATGCGCCTGACCACACCTCTGTTCACCATTATGAACGAGGCTATATCCGGACGGGATCTGATCCTGATCATCGGCGGCCTGTTCCTGTTGGCCAAGAGTACTCATGAAATTCATGGCAGTCTGGAAGGTGACGAAACAGAATCCAGTACCCAAGGCAGAGCGGCCCACGGTTTTATGGCCACACTGGTGCAGATCGCCATTCTGGATATCGTCTTCAGTCTCGACTCGGTTATCACGGCAGTGGGCATGGCCAGCCATGTACCCGTCATGGTGCTGGCGATCATGATTGCGGTCGGTGTCATGATGTTCGCCGCTAAAGCGATTGGTGATTTTGTGGATACACATCCGACCATCAAGATGCTGGCGCTTTCGTTCCTCATTCTGGTGGGTTTTGCCCTGATTGCCGAAGGCTTCGATCTGCATATACCGAAGGGCTACATCTACTTTGCGATGGCGTTCTCACTGGGAGTGGAGATGCTCAACATCCGTCTGCGCAAGAGTTCGCAAGCTGTGGTCAAACTGCACAAGAGTCTCAACGAATAAGCAAATTGCTTCTGCTACCCCAGTTTTCCCGGGGTAGTCCAAACGAGAAGGCCGTGCATTGCACGGCCTTCTTTTTGGCGCCCATAATTGCGAGCATTGTCATACAAGGGCGATTACGCCAAATGAGGCGTGGTCGTTACCACATGAGGATTCTGGGCGCGATGACGCATTAGATGATCCATCAGCACCAGTGCCAGCATAGCCTCGGCAATCGGAACGGCACGGATACCGACGCAGGGATCATGTCGACCCTTGGTGATCATCTCCGCCGGATGACCCTGGGTGTCGATGGTCTTGCCCGGCACTGTAATGCTGGAGGTGGGTTTGAGTGCAATCGTCGCCACAATATCCTGACCGGAGCTGATACCGCCCAAGATACCGCCGGCATGATTGCTGCTGAAACCTTCCGGGCGCATCTCGTCTCTATGTTCGGAGCCTCGTTGCTCGACCACCGCAAAGCCGTCGCCGATCTCGACCCCCTTGACCGCATTGATCCCCATCAGCGCATGAGCAATATCCGCATCCAGACGATCAAACACAGGTTCACCCAAGCCAACCGGCACCTGCTTGGCCACCACCTGCAAGCGGGCACCAATCGAGTTGCCCTCTTTTTTCAGCTCGCGCATGAATTCATCCAGCGCCTCCAGTTTATCCGGATCAGCAAAGAAAAAAGGATTCGTTTCTATGATATCCCGCTCATGACGCTCGGCTTTTATAGGGCCAAGTTGGGTCAGAAAGCCGTATATTTCAATGCCGTAAGCCTGCTTCAGATACTTCTTGGCTATGGCACCTGCAGCCACCCGCATCGCCGTTTCACGCGCCGAAGAGCGACCACCGCCCCGGTAATCCCGCACCCCATATTTCTGGTGATAGGTGTAATCGGCGTGGCCTGGTCGAAACAAGTCCTGAATTTCGGAATAATCCTTGGAGCGCTGATCGGTATTTTCAATCAACAGACCGATGGAAGTTCCGGTCGTTTTATCTTCAAAGACTCCGGAGAGGATCTTGACCTCATCCGGCTCGCGGCGCTGGGTGGTAAAGCGCGAGGTCCCCGGTTTCCGTCGATCCAGATCATGCTGCAGATCCTCGACATTCAATTCCAATCCCGGTGGACAACCATCCACAATGGCACCCAACGCCAGCCCGTGACTCTCGCCGAAGGTCGTCACGCGAAACAGTTGACCCAAGCTATTCCCTGCCATAAATCCTTAACTCCTGTACGCGGCGAACTGGTCGCGACAAGCATCCAGTTGCGCCTTGGTCATTACAAAAACCCCGTGGCCACCCTGCTCAAACTCCACCCAGGTGAAGGGAACATCCGGGTACTGAGCCTGCAGATGGACATAGCTATTACCTACCTCCACCACCAGCACGCCTTGCTCGCTTAAGCGATCACCGGCTGTTGCCAGGATCCGCTTCGCCAGGATCAAGCCATCCTCTCCCGCGGCCAACGCCAGCTCCGGCTCATGACGAAACTCATCCGGCAGATCAAACATATCGTCCGCATCGACATAGGGCGGATTAGAGACAATCAGATCATAAGTCAGCCCTGCAGGCAGATCGTTCATCAGATCGGAAGCCATCGGCACCACCTGCTGCTCCAAGCCATACATCTCGATATTGATCTGGGTGACATCCAGCGCATCCGGGGAAATATCGATAGCATCGACCTCTGCCTCTGGAAAGGCTTGTGCCAGCGCGATGGCGATACAGCCAGAGCCGGTACACAAGTCCATCACCCGTGTTGGCTCATGGTTCAACCAGGGCGCAAACCGCTTGCCGATGAGCTCACCAATCGGTGAGCGTGGCACTATCACCCGCTCATCGACGTAGAATTCCAGTCCGCAAAACCAGGCCTTGTTGGTCAGATAGGCGGCGGGGATCCGCTCCTCCACCCGACGGGCGACCAGTTCGGCCACCTGCTGGCGTTCGGCTCGGGTCAGACGTGCGGTGCGGATCTCTTCGCTGATATAGGGCGGCAGATGCAAGGTGGGTAAAATCAGCTGGACCGATTCATCCCAGGCATTGTCGGTGCCGTGGCCATAAAACAGACCCGCTCCATTAAACTGACTGACCGCCCAGCGCATCATGTCGTTGACGGTACGCAGCTCACTGACCGCCTCATCGATGATAATCTTTTCCAAAACCGCCTCCGGGTCGCGTAGAATTCGGGATACTTATCCCACTACAAAGTGCAGATACCTGATTAATGAAGAAAAATACCGATCTCGATGAACAGGATCTGGCGCTGTTCCGCGAGGCCGTGGCGGGTACCCGCCAAATTAGGCAGGATACCATAAGTCCCACCCACAGGACGGTCAAGCAGAAAGCGCTGCAGCGTGAAGTCCGCGAAACCCTGGGGGTAAGCCATTACTTTTCCGATGAATTTGTCCCTCATCTCAGCGATGAAGGGCCCATGCGCTATGTGCGCAGCGATGTGTCCAGTTTCGAGGTCAAACGACTACGCCGAGGTGATTACTACCCCGACATGTTGCTGGATTTACACGGCCTCACCCAGCAGCAAGCCAAGTTGGAGATCGCCGCCCTGCTGGAAGCCTGTCGCCGCCAGCAGATCCGCTGTGCCTGCGTCATGCATGGCCATGGCAAAAATGTGCTCAAACAAAAGGTACCGCTCTGGTTGGCCCAGCACCCGCTCGTTGAAGCCTTTCATCAGGCCCCCCGGGAATGGGGCGGCGATGCCGCCTTGCTGGTGTTGATTGAGCAAAGCGACGCGGCGGCTGCTTCCTTCAAACGTTAACCCCATCCGGGGCGGCACTAGCCCTCTCGGCATGGATCAGGATGTTCCGCGGCGTCAACTCCCGGGCACAGAACTGGCTGAGTTCCACTTGATATCCCTGCTCCTGCAGAAACAGCGCCCGATCCAGCACCAGCCAGAGTTCGAGGGGGCGCCGGAACAGATGCCGCACCAACTCCATTCTTGCCATCACCGGCAGCCGCTCGGCACCGGCTTGCTCGTAACGGGCGACTCGCTCGGCTGTCATATCATCAGTCAAGGCTAATCCCTTGGCTGCCAGCGCCCAATTCACAAAGTCGCTAAAGGTTCCGGAAAGCCAGCTTTTCTGCAGATTGGGTACCGGCAGATACTCATCAACGCCGCGAATATCCCGCTGCAGCAGATCAAAGCCCAGCCGCCAGGTCAGCTCTATCTGCCGCAAACGACGCACTCGTTGTCCTGCGGTGACGGTTTCTTGCACCGTCATGCGCAGATCCTGGGTCGTAAGCCGTAACGCGCTATTGCGGCACGCTTCAGACATCGACTGATACTCCTGGCCTGCGATGAGATGATAGCAACAGGGGGAAATACTTAGGGCACGAGTTTGTTGTTGGCAGGCCACTTCAAGTAAACGCATATGCAAGGCGCCACAGGCATGCAGGGCAACAGCATGTTGCTCTGGCCTGATGAGCTCCCTTGCTGACGCCGAAAATGCATCGGCACAGACAAAATTCATAGCGACCTTGGCGCGCTTGGCCAAGCGTTGTCCGCCATCACACAGCTCGGCCTGCCACTCCAGACTGAGCACCGATTGGCCCGACTGAAAACCCAGCAGACGCCCCAAGTGCCCCTTCCCCGCGCACCACTCCAGTACCGGCCCGCGCACGCCGGGCAGAGCGGCAGCAAAATGGCGTAACTGCTGCCATTTCCGCCCCGGAATATAATGTCCCAACACTTCGGGTACCGGCTCGGGATCTCTCGAGTTGAATGGCAGAGCACAGAGCGCGGACAACTGCTCAATCTCAGGAAACCAGGGCGTCAGTAGTGCCATCAAGGGGGTCGGATCGGCTTCCAGCTCAAACACTTGCTCCGGCGATAACTGATCAAGATATGTCGCCAGCTCCGGAGCACTCTCACGCCAACAGTTGTCGCGCCAATGAAAGGGCTGACACTGCCAGAATGGCTGATAACGAGTCAGCAGCTGATCCAGGGCTTCAAAACGGCGATAGAGCATGACTTTATTATTTCCCGCGTGCAGGCATAGCCAAAGGCTGGCAAGTCTATCGGTCTGGACGGCTAATCACCAGTCGCAAGCAGCACTTCTTTATTATATCGCCAAGTAGCATAATATTGAGACTTTCAGCTAGAAAAACACTATTCCATGACCATTGATATTACCAATATGCTCCACATGAATGAGGTTTTGCTGATTTTTGTGGTGCTCGGGATCGGTTTGCTGGTCGGCAAACTGCGTATCGGCTCATTTCAAATCGGCAATACCATAGGGGTGCTGTTTACCGCCTTGCTGTTTGGTCAGTTGGGTTTCAGCCTCACCGGTAGCGCTGGCAACATTGCATTCATGCTATTTATCTTTGCCGTTGGCATAGAAGCAGGTCCCCATTTTTTCAGCGTCTTCTTACGAGATGGGCTGCGCTATATCAGCTTGGCTCTGGTGATCCTCGCCTCAGCCCTGTTGTTGACGTTCGGACTGGCTAAATTATTCGATTTGGGACCCGGCCTTGCGGCAGGCATTCTTGCCGGAGCACTCACTTCCACCCCGGCGCTAGTCGGTGCCCAGGACAGTCTGCAGAGTGGCTATCTCAGTATTCCGCACAATACCAGCATCAGTCAGCTACTCGATAACATGAGCGTCGGTTATGCCCTCACCTATATGATTGGTTTGCTCGGGTTGATGCTGGTGGTGCGCTATCTTCCGGGCCTGTTCAAACTCGATTTGTGTGAAGAGGCTCATAAGATAGCCCGCGAACGAGGTCTTTCGGATCAATACGGCCGCAAGACCTATTTGCCGATCATACGCGCCTATCGGGTCGGAACCGAACTAGCGGAGTGGATCAGCGGCCGTAGCCTGCGCGAGACCGGTATTTATCCCCACACCGGCTGCTATGTAGAACGCCTGCGACGCAATGGCATTGTGGCGGCCAGTCCGGATGGGAATACCGTGATCCAGGAAGGTGACGATATAGCCCTGCTCGGCTACCCCGAGAGCCATGAAAAACTCGATCTGAGTTACCGCAACGGCAAAGAGGTATTTGATCGGGATCTGCTGGATTTACAAATTGTGACCGAAGAGATAGTGGTCAAAAACGACAATTATGTTGGCAAATATCTCATCGAGCTCAATCTGACTGGCAAGGGCTGCTTTTTAAATCGCATCGTACGCTCGCAAATCGAGATGCCTCTGGATCGCAACATCATGCTGCAAAAAGGCGATGTGCTACAGATCAGTGGCGAGAAGCACCGGGTAGAGCGCTTGGCCAGCCGGATAGGCTTTATCAGCATTCACAGTCAAGCTTCCGATCTGGTGGCCTTTAGTACCTTTTTTGTCTGCGGCCTGCTGATCGGCAGTATCTCGCTGGTGTTCGGCCCCTTTCAATTTGGGCTCGGCAATGCCGTTGGCTTGTTACTCGGTGGCATTTTTATGGGCTATCTGGGCTCGACCCACCCGACCGTAGGCTATATCCCATCCGGTGTGCTGCGCTTTATCAAGGATTTGGGATTGACGCTGTTTATGGCCAGCATAGGTCTCAAGGCGGGTGGCGGTGTCATCAGCCACTTGAACGACAATGGCTTGCTGGTGCTGGTTGCAGGCGCCGTGGTGGCCGTGGTGCCGGTACTGATCGGCTATCTATTTGGCATCCATGTGCTGAAGATGAATCCGGCATTGTTACTGGGGGCCATCACCGGAGCCCGGACATCGGCACCGGCCATGGAAGTGGTGAACAGCATGTCGGGAAGCTCGATCCCCGCCTTGGGCTATGCAGGCACCTATGCGGTAGCCAACGTATTATTGACGCTAGCCGGAACCCTGATCATTGCCCTCTGGTTCTAGGCGTGGAATTCATATGCATGGATTCTGCATCGAGTGGTTGCGATAGCGGGCGATTCAACACCAACAAAACGGGCTGCCATTGGCAGCCCGTTTTTCAAATCTGTGGTTATCAAACTCCGAAGCCGGTCCGTTACGCCGCATTCGAGAGTTGGCTAATGGTGGAATTCACCTCGGTAACGGTATTTTTATGCACATGATCCGCCGTTGCCGGCATCACCAGGTGCCCCTTGTCAAACTCGTACCCACCGCGCCCTTGAATATAAATGCGCCCTTTAAAGAAGGTTTTCACGTACTTGGCAATCATGAACGGCAAATATTTCTTGAAAATTCTCATGGTTGTTTACCTTTTCTCGTACCACGCAATCTTTGGCATAGATTAGCGAGAAAAGTTCCACTCTGATGCGATATCAATCTGCAAAAACGCGAAAATCAGCGATTTAATGCGTTTAACGGGCCGAAATCACAGATTTTTCAGCAGATGAGGCGCCTGTTGCCACAGCAAGATTCCCGTGGAATCGTTAAGCTCGACTGCGGCCATGGCCGAGGTGACAAACATGGGCGGCACCTGAGCTGTGCAAAGTTCGGCCACCAGATATCCCACCAGCGGCAAATGGCTAATCACCAGTACAGTGGCGATCTCATCCTGCAGCGCCAGCAGTTCATCCACCACGCGGCTGGCGCGACCATGGGGGACCAGTTCAGCGACGGTTTCTACCTTGGCGCCCGGGAACAGATCACTGATGGCTTGCCAGGTTTGCTGAGCGCGCAAATAAGGACTCACCAGTACCAGATCCACCTGCGGAAGCTGGGGCTGTAGCCAGTTGGCCATATTCCGGGATTGCTGACGCCCTGTAGCCGTCAAGGCTCGAGCGGCATCATCATCGGCACCGATAACGGCATCGCCGTGGCGCATAATCACGATTTTCATCGATAGGGTTCCCAGAATAAACACAAGAAAACAGCGCGAGTTTACTGACTTAGCGAGGGCTTCACAATGGGTGGCTCTCGCAGAAACGGTTTGCGCACCCGTCAGCACCAGTCAATAATAACCCTGTAGATCAATAAAATGAGCGTATCCATGGGTCATCAAATCCTGCGTGTGCATACCAGTCCGAATGATCATCGCGCCTACCGTTACCTGACCCTGCCCAATCAGCTGCGAGTTTTGCTGATTGAAGACCACAAGACCGAGAAATCAGCCGCCGCCCTCGCCGTCAATACCGGTCATTTTGATGACCCGGGTGCGCGGCAAGGGATGGCCCATTTTCTCGAGCATATGCTGTTTCTCGGTACCGAAACCTTCCCACGGCCAGGGGAATATCAGGAATTCATCAATCGGCACGGCGGTAGCAATAACGCCTGGACCGGCACCGAATTTACCAATTATTACTTTGACCTCCAGCACGAGTGGTTTGCCGAGGGGTTGCAGCGTTTTGCGCAATTTTTTATCTGTCCCACCTTTGATGGTCAACTCGTCGATAAAGAGCGTAACGCCATCGACTCCGAGTTTCGACTCAAACTGCAGGATGATGTCCGCCGGACCTACCAGGTGCACAAGGAAACCGTCAATCCGGATCACCCCTTCGCCAAGTTTTCGGTCGGCAACTGGCAAACGCTCGGGGATCGACCTAATGAGTCGATCCGCAATGAATTGCTCCAGTTTTATCACGAGCATTACAGTGCCGATCGCATGACCCTGGTGGTGCAATCCAATGCCTCCCTCGCGCAACAATTGCTATGGGTAGAAACCTATTTTTCAGCCATTCCCGAGCGTGAAATCGAGCGCCATGCCATCCAGATGCCGCTCTATCGCCCACAAGATATGGGGATCCGGATCGAGATCAAACCGGTACGCGAAAGCCGGAAACTGGTGATCAGTTTTTCCCTGCCCAGCATAGAGCCCTTGTATCGCACCAAGCCGCTGACCTTCATCAGTCACCTGCTGGGGTACGAGGGTAAGGGCAGTCTCTATTCCTGGCTGAAACATCAAGGCTGGGTGAACACGTTATCCGCAGGTAGCGGCGTCGGCGGTAGTAATTTCAAGGACTTCTGCGTCAGCTTTGGCCTGACCCCGGAAGGGGTTCACCACGAAGGCAGCATCATCGAATTATTGTTCGGTTATCTGGCGCTGATCCGCAAACAAGGGGTCGAGGCCTGGCGCTACCAGGAAAAACGTCAGGTTCTGGATGCCATTTTTCGCTTCCAGGAGGGCAATCGCGCCATCGACAATGTGTCGCACCTGGCCGTGAACATGCACCACTATGCCCCGGAACATATAGTGTCCGGGGACTATCTGATGGAAGAGTTCGATGCCGAACAAATCCATCACATGCTCGACTATCTGACGCCGGATAATATGCGTATTCAGTTGGCTGCGCCCCATGTGAAAACCGATCGGGTAGCCCGCTGGTACGACACCCCCTATCGGGTACAACCGATTGAGAGTCTCTGGTTACGACGCTGGCGCGATCCGGCGCCACTGGATGGGCAACTGACGCTGCCCGAGGCCAACCCCTTCATCTGTGATCGCCTGGAGCCCCATGGGGTGGATCCTGTCTATCCGGTACCGCAATGTCTGATTGAGCGTGCAGGCATGCGTGTCTGGCATCTCCATGATCAGGAGTACCCAGTGCCGAAGGGAACCTTGTTCGTGGCGGTCGACAGTGAACATGCAGTGCGTTCAGCCCGGCATATCGCCTTGATGCGGCTGACGGTGGAATTGCTGATCGATCATCTCAATGAGCTGACCTATCCCGCAGAAGTCGCCGGGCTCAGTTACGACATCTATGCCCACCAAGGTGGTTTCACCTTGCAGTTGTCCGGATTCAGCAGTCGCTTGCCCCGCTTGTTGGAGCTGATCCTGAAGAATCGCACCTTTGGCCGGGTCGATCCGCTGCGCTTCAATATCATCAAACAGCAACTATTGCAGAACTGGCAAAACCAGAACAAGGGGCGGCCGATTTCCCAGCTGTTCACCCATCTGACCTGTGTACTGCAACCGAACAATCCGCCCATCGAGCAACTGATCCCCCACCTCACCGAGATCACCCACAGTGAGTTGCCGGAATTTGTGCGACAACTGTATAAAGCGGTCCACCTGGAGGTGCTGGCCCATGGCGATTGGTTGGAAGAGGAAGTGCGGCAAGTCGCAGGGCTGCTGGAGCGGGAATTGACCCCCTTGAGCCTACCCAGCCGTGAAACACGGCGTCGCCTGGTCGATATCAGCCAGCGTGGCACCCTGCGCCGTGAGCTGGCCTGTGCCCATCAAGACTCGGCACTGCTCATCTACTACCAATCCCCGTCAGCCCATCCGCGAGACATCGCCTGTTTCACCTTGGCGAATCATCTACTGGCCTCGACGTTTTTTCATGAATTACGAACTCGCCAGCAGCTCGGTTATGTCGTCGGTACCGGGAATTTACCGCTCAATCGCCATCCAGGGTTGATCCTGTATATTCAATCCCCGGTGGCCGGCCCCCAGGAGCTACTGGATGCTATCGAATTATTTATCGATGACTTCTATCTGGTGTTGATGGAGTTATCCGAACAGACCTGGCAAGAGAGCAAACAGGGTCTGCTAGGTCAGTTACAGGAGAAGGACGCCAATCTGCGAACCCGCAGCCAACGCTTGTGGGTCAGCGTGGGCAGTCGGGACTTCCACTTTAATCAACGGGAGAAGGTTGCCGAAGCGGTTGCCCACATGAGCAGGCCTGAGATGATCCGCTTCTTGCGCTCGTTGCGCAGTAGCCGCGCGGACAGGGTCATCTTGTGCAGTTACGGGGACCCGCATCAGGATGGAAACCGGATCCAGGAAGGTGAGTTGATTGAGGATCTGGAGTCATTCCAGCGCCACAGCCGTAAATTCTGCAACGTCTAACTAACTGCAACCACCGGGGCAATCACAGCCCCGGTGGTTGAACCTTGCTCGCACCTCGCTGTTCTGATCCCGCCAAGCTCAGTGCTCCTCGCCGGTTAAGCCGCCGTGGGGATAAAACAGCTCTCCAACTTCGGCGCGACGCAACAAGCCGGCACAGGGGGCAAACCGCTCGCCATAATGACTCGCCAGCTCCTGCATACGGACCACGACAGATGCCAATCCCCGGCTCTCCAGATAACGGAATGGCCCACCGGTAAAGGGCGGAAAACCTATCCCGTACACAGCCGCCAGATCGCCATCCCGTGGCGAGGCAATCACCCCATCATCCAGGCATAGCACGGCTTCGTTGAGCATCAGCAACAGACAGCGATCGACGATGAGTGACGGCTCAAGGCGCTTCAGCGGCAGCACCTTGAGTAGATCATAGAGTCGATTGTCAGCGATTTTTTTCCCTCGCGCCGGATAGAGGTAGAAGCCTTGCTGGTTCTTGCGCCCCTTTCTGCCATCGGACAGCATGGCTTCCAGCACCGGACTCGGCGTAAAGCGCGCACCATGGGCGTCGACCAGAATAGGACCTATCTTTGCGGCGACATCCAACCCCACTTCATCCAATAGCGCCAACGGCCCCACCGGAAAACCGGCATTCAGCAGTGTCTGATCAATATCGGTAATCGTCTCGCCTTCCAGCAGCAGGGTCACGGCTTCATTCATGTAGGGGGCCAGGATCCGGTTGACATAAAACCCGGCACAATCCTGAACCACTATCGGCGTCTTGCCCTGCGCACGGGCGAGCGCCATAACAGTGGCCACCACCTCAGGCGCGGTTCCCGAGTGTGGAATGACCTCGACCAGCGGCATCTTCTCGACCGGACTGAAATAGTGCAGCCCCACCACACGAGCTGGATCCGGCGCCCCCTCGGCGATTCGACTGATCGGCAATGAGGAGGTATTGCTGGCAAAGATGGTCGCGCCATGACCGGCAGATTGCACCTCGGCAACCATCAGGCGTTTGAGTGCCAGATCTTCAAACACCGCCTCCACCACCACATCGAGTCGCTGGAAGCCCCGATAATCGATGCAACCGCTCAACCGTGCCAGACGCTCCCGGAAGCCGGCCTCACTGATCCGCCGTTTGCTCAACTGGCGCTGCAAGGCTTGCCGGGAATGGCTGATGGCCTTATCCACCGCATCATAGCGAGTATCCTTGACTCGGACCGGCAGCCGGGCCTTATCAAGGGTGACATGGGCTATTCCGGCACCCATCAATCCGGCACCCAGCACGCCCACCCGTCGAACCGGCAATGGCTGGGCCCCCTGATAGGCTTTCTCTTTTTTGTGCGCCGTACTGGCGTGAAATAGGCTCCGTAGCGCCCGAGACTCCGCCGATAGCACCAGCTGGCCAAAATTTCGAGCCTCAGCGTCCAATCCTGCACTCATCCCCTGGGCCAGACCGGTTTCCACCGTCGCCAGCAGCTGTTCGGCTGCAGGGTAATTGCCGCGGGTCTTGGCCCGGGTTTGCTTGCTGGCTTGGGCCATCAACCAACACCGTAGCGGTGCACACTCGCTCATCAAACGTTGCGTCCAAGGCAAACGCGAGTGCCGTTTGCCTTTTCCAATCCAATCGGTGGCCGCCTGTAGCAGCACAGATGTTGCCACGCGCGCATCGGCGAGCCCCAACTGGCAGGCGGTCCGGCTATCGATTTGACGCCCGGTCAGCATCAGATCCAGCGCTTTGGGCAGGCCGATCAGGCGCGGAAGTCGCTGGGTTCCCCCGGAGCCTGGAATCAACCCGAGCTGGATCTCCGGTAATCCAAGGCGAGTTTGGGGCGACTCTGTGACCAGGCGGTAATCGCATGCCAAGGCCAATTCCAGGCCCCCACCCAGGCAGGAGCCATCAATAGCGGCAACGATCGGGAATGGCAGACTGGCCAGGCGAGCGAACAGTTGCTGCCCTTGTGCGGCTAATTGCTGCGCCTGCTCGGCGCTGGTGCAGCCATCCAGCATATGGATATCCGCCCCGGCAATGAAGTTGCCCGGCTTCGCCGAGTCGATGATCAAGCCCATGATGCTGGTATCACTCTGCCAACGGCTCAGCAAGGCCGCAAACTCGGGGATCAGCGCTTCTTGCAGGGTATTGACGCTTTCACCCTGCACATCCAATGTCAGATGGATGATGCCGGTCGGTTCGACTTCGATACGGAAAAATTGGCTCATTCTGCAACCTCCCAGATCATGGCGACGCCCAAGCCACCGGCCGCACAGGCCGTGGTTAACCCCAGCCCGCCTCCCCGGCGTCGCAATTCCCGCACCGTTTGCAAAATCATGCGAGCCCCCGTCGCGGCAAATGGATGCCCATAGGCCAAGGAGCCGCCCAGGACATTGAAGCGCTCCGGATCCACTTCACCCACGGCCCGCTCTTGCCGTAACACCTCGCGGGCAAAGCGTTCATCCGCCATCAACTTCAAGTTACACAGCACTTGAGCCGCAAAGGCTTCGTGCATATCCACCAGACCCATGTCACTGAGCTGGCAACCGCCACGGGCTAAGGCAAGAGGAATGGCATAGGTGGGTCCGAGCAGCATGTCATGTTGCACCGGCAAGGCGGCGAAGGCATAGCTGCGTAAGAAGGCTAGCGGGGTAAAACCCAGCGCAGCAGCCCGGGTTTCGGTCATCAGCAACAAGGCGGCAGCGCCATCGGTCATCGGTGAGGCATTGGCGGCCGTCACAGTGCCATATTGACGATCAAATACCGGCTTGAGCCGTCGGTAGCTGGCTTCGTCAGAATCAAAGCGGATGCAGTTATCCCGCAACAAGGGCTCATGACGGCCGCCACTCAGAATGGGGGCCACCTCCTCGGCAATATCTCCCCGCTCCCAAGCCGCTGCGGCCCGTGTATGGGAGCTATGGGCAAAGGCATCTTGCTCTTCGCGGCCGATGCCATGCCGCTGAGCCATCTGCTCCGCGCTTTGCCCCATGCTCAATCCGGTCGAATATTCTGCCACCGCGGGGGCCACAGGTTTAAAATCGGCCAGCCGCAACTGACTGATCAGCCGCAGGCGCTGGGGCAGCGTACGCGCCTTGCTCAGCAGCAACAGGGTTTGTGCCAGCTTGGCCGTCACCCCGACCGGTAGCACCGACGAAGAA
Organism: Enterobacterales bacterium; assembly: GCA_038247115.1. GTDB lineage: Bacteria > Pseudomonadota > Gammaproteobacteria > Enterobacterales > Aeromonadaceae > Pseudaeromonas. Next base: position 23,801 of record JBBRVG010000028.1, read on the forward strand.
TCAGCACCACCGGCAATGCCCACCTGGCAGCGGCCCGCCAGCATGGCTTCAGCCACGTTAGCCACAGCCTGGAAACTGGTGGCGCAAGCGCGGCTGACGCTGTAAGCATCGGTGGCCACATCCAGTTGGGATCCCAGCACGATTTCGCGAGCAATATTGGGGGCTGCCGGCATCTGGATCACCTGGCCAAAGACCAGCAAGTCCACCACAGCCGGATCCACACCCGTGCGCCATATCAATTCATCCACCACCTGACGGCCCAACTCCACGGCCGGTACTCCCAGATAGGCCGAGGCCTGCCTGGCAAATGGACTCCGCAAGCCGCCGACCAGGGCAATCCGTTCGCCCTGCGCCGTACGTAAACATGAAGCTCGGGTCATAGCGTGCTCCTGCTCAAAAGAGGTCAGACCATTTTTCATACCATGATTTAACGGTATTTTTACAACTACTTATTGAGTCTGGCTCACAATGTGACGCGCTGCCGCAATTGCAGCCTGCCCATTATCCGGGTCCAGTAGTAAGATGACGCCGTTTAAGGATGAACTAAGGCGTTGATATGTCGAGACAAGCGATAAATGCGGTGCGAGCCTATCTCAATGAGCAGGTTGTTGGACAACCCGAGCTGGTCGATGGACTGATCACAGCGCTGCTGGCCGATGGCCATATTCTGGTCGAAGGCCCTCCGGGGCTCGCCAAGACCCGTGCGATCAAGATGCTCGCCAACTGCATCGAAGGCCGTTTTCACCGGATCCAGTTCACGCCGGATTTACTACCCGCTGATTTGACCGGCACCGATATCTATCGTCCGCAAGATGGCAGTTTTGTATTTCAACCCGGTCCGCTGTTTCATCATTTATTGCTGGCCGATGAGATCAACCGCGCCCCGGCCAAGGTACAGAGTGCGTTGCTGGAAGCCATGGCCGAGCACCAAATCACCATAGGCCGCAAGAGCTATCAGCTACCCGAACTTTTTTTGGTGATGGCCACCCAGAACCCCTTGGAACAAGAAGGGACCTATCCCCTGCCCGAGGCCCAACTCGACCGCTTCATGCTGCATTTGCAACTCGGCTACCCGGATGCCATGACTGAACTGGCGATCCTGCGCCTTAACTACGCCGAGTGTGCCCAGCAAGCAGAGATCACGCCACCGCGCCTGACCCAGGAGCAGCTCTTTTCCACCCGTCAGGAAGTGCTCAAGGTCAAACTGGCCACGGCGATCGAGAACTATATTGTCACTCTGATCATGGCGACCCGACGCCCCCTTGGCTACGATGCTGAGCTGGCCCGCTGGCTCAGTTATGGTGCCAGCCCACGGGCAACCATGGCGCTGGCCCGTTGCTCGCGGGTGCGAGCCTGGCTGCAAGGCCGGGATTTTGTGACCCCGGACGATGTGCAAGCCTGCGCCTACCCAATACTGCGCCACCGCCTGATCCTGAGTATGGAAGCCGAAGCCGATGGCATTGATGCCAACAAGGTAATCGCCCGCCTGCTGCAACGGGTCGTGGTGACATGAACGATGGCATTGCCTTGAGTCTGGAGCAGTTGCTGCGCCCGCCCACGCTGGCACAGCTTCTGCCCTCACGTCAGGTGAGCGGTCAACGCACAGGTCTTCATCAGGCCAGCAGCAAGGGCCGCGGGATGGAGTTTGCCGAAGTGCGCCCCTACCTGCCTGGCGATGATGTGCGCAGTATCGATTGGCGCATTACCGCCCGCACCGGCAAACCGCACACCAAATTGTTCCGTGAAGAGCGGGATCGCTGCGTCTATACCTTGCTGGATCTGGATCCGGCCATGTATTTCGGCTCGCAAGGCCAACTAAAATCCCGGTTAGCCACCATCTTGGCTGCCGCCACCGCCTGGCAGGCGCTGGAGCAGGGCGACAAGGTCGGCGGCGTCATACTATTGGGAGCCGAAGCGATCCGGCACAATCCGGCAGGTCGCCGCAAGGACCTGCTCATGTGGTTGCAACAGCTGCTGCAAGCCTATCAGTTAGGATTGACGCGACCCGAGCCGCTGCTGAATATCACCGAAGGGCTCAAACTGCTCAGCCGTACGGTACGTCCCGGTAGTCTGATCCACCTTATCAGCGATTTCTATCGCATGAGTGATGCGTCCTGGCTGTGGTTGAAACGCTTGAACAAATCCCATCAGGTGCATTGCTACCAGATCATGGATCGTCTGGAAGCGCAGCTCGTCGGTCAAGGCACACTGGCGGCCGACAATGGCCGGCAACAGGGCTTTCTGACCAGCCATGATGCCCGATTCGTCCAGCATTACCGTCAGGTCGGTATGCATCGGCAGCATGGCATAGTGCGCCAGCTGCGAGAGTCCAGTCAGCGATTTTACTGTCTGGATACCAGCCATCCGCAGAAACGGGCGGCAGGAGCCAACCCATGAGTTATCCGCTGCAGCAGCTCAAGGATATTCATCCTGGCCCGCCACCGGCAGCCGATCTTCTGACCGGCGCGCTCAGCCTCACTCTGGTATTCATCTTGCTGGCTGGCGTGTGCTTCTTGTGCTATCGGCTGTGGCCCCTGCTGCGAGCCTATCAACAACTGACTCGTTTATCTCGCCAGGCGAAGTCGCAACACCCCGACTGGGTGCCCGCACTCAATCACTGGCTCAAGGCAACCGCTCTGCTGACATGGCCACGCTCACAGATAGCCCCGCTGCATGGACTTGCTTGGCTGAGCTTTCTGGATCAAACCACACAGGGCGATTTCATGCCCTTCGCCGCCTCGTGGAATGGCTGGTTATATGGCCAACGACGGATCCGCGAGCAGGAACAACAGGCGCTGCTGCGGAGCTGTCGCCGCTGGTTGCAAGCCCAGATCGTGAGGTGTTTATGGTCACGTTAGGCTGGCCCTGGCTCTTGTTGCTGTTACCGCTTCCCCTGCTGATCCGGCTGTTGCCGGCCCGTCAGCAAGAGATGGAGCCGCTGTATGTGGCCACTCTGCCCCATCTGAGCCAACAGGCGCCTCACCGGAGTTACTCGCTGTTTTTGCTCGCGCTCCTGATCTGGAGTCTGCTGCTGATGGCTCTGGCCCGCCCCGCCTGGCTCGGCGAGCCAGAGCCACTGGAGCGTCCCCATCGGGATCTGATGCTAGCCATCGACTTGTCGGACAGCATGCGCACCATGGATATGCTGGAGCAAGGGCGCCCCGTTAATCGCTTGCAGGTGGTCAAACATCAGTTGCGACAGTTTGTCGGCCAACGGGCCGGGGATAGGATCGGGCTGATATTATTTGCCGATCACGCCTATCTGATGTCGCCGCTGACCAGTGACTGGCGCACCTTACAAAGCTTTATCGACGAGCTGGATTTCAGCATGGCGGGTTATCTCACCTCGATTGGTGAGGCGATTGGCCTATCCATCAAGCGCTTCCGGGATGAAGGCAGTCGCCAGAAGCTGTTGATCCTGCTCAGTGATGGTCGCGACACCGTGGGCACAGTTTCACCGCTGGCGGCTGCTACCCTGGCCGCCCAGCACAACATGCGGATCTACACCATAGGGCTCGGGGCCGAGGTTGCACTGGATGATCCCCTGGCCTCGGCGACCGATAATCCAGCCGCAGACCTGGATGAACAGACGCTGCGCGAGATTGCCCGTGTCACTCAGGGCCACTATTTCCGCGCCCGGGATCCGGAGTCACTGGCCGCGATATATCAGGAGATCGATGCGCTGGAGCCGATGGAAAAGAGTCAGCATTTCTATCAACCCCGCCTGGAGCTCTATGCTTATCCGCTGGCGCTGGCGCTGCTGCTGAGCCTCTGGCTGGCCTTTCTGGTGAGACGTCGTCATGGCTGATTGGACCCTATTACGCCCCTGGTGCCTCTTACTGCTGCTGTTACCAGGCCTGCTGCTGTATTGGCACTGGCGCCAGCACCATACCGGGCAAACCTTTATCCGGCAGAGCATATTGCGCTACCTGCGGGGGCAGCAAGCCGAGTCGGGCCGCAAGTTCGCGCTCTGGTGGCTGCTACCCTGGAGTCTCGCGGTACTGGCGCTGGCGGGCCCGGCTCACCGACAAGCCGACGCCCTGTATCAAAGCGACGACGTCTGGATCTGGATGCTGGACACTTCCAGCTCCATGCTGGCTGATGATGTTGCGCCCTCCCGGCTGCTCAGCAGTCGCTACCAACTGTTTGATCTGCTGGAAAAATCGCCGGGACGGCGGATTGCCCTGATCGCCTTCGCCGGCGATGCCTATGTCATCACGCCACCCACCGATGACCACGAGACACTGCGCTTCTTATTGCGTGAGCTGGAGCCGGAGGTGATGCCCGTCGCCGGCTCTGATCCGGTTGCCGCCATCAAGCTCGCCTTGACCATGCTCGGCAACCAGCAGCGCCAGTCGGGAAGGTTATTGCTGATCAGTGATGATCTGCAGGCCACCCAGCGGCAGACCATTACCGACTTATTACGACCTCAGCAACAGGCACTCGACATACTCGCGGTCGGCACCGAAGCCGGGGCCCCCATCCGCCTGAAAGATGGCTCCTTACTCAAGGATCGGCAGGGGCAACTGGTTGTCGCCCGCAGCAATCTGCCACAACTTGCAACACTAGCCCATGACACCGGTGGCCATCTGCTGCAAAACGAGAATCAGCCGGTGGATCTCGAACGACTGCTGCATCCATTGCATGGCCAGGGTACGGCCAGCGGCGCACAACAAATACGGTTACAGGATGTGGGCTATTGGTTGCTATTGCCCTTACTCGTGCTGGTGGCGGGCTTTCAGCGCGGCTGGTTTTTTGTGGTGCTACTGGGCTGCTCGCTGCTGTCAGCGCCCAGGGTGGAAGCAGAAGACGCCATGGCCCTCTACCAGCGCGGCGAGTTTGCTGCCGCAGCGGCGCAATTTACCGATCCCCTCTGGCAGGGCAATGCCTGGTTCCGGGCAGGCCGCTACCAGGAAGCAGCAGCAGCCTACCAGCAGGCCGGTGATGATCCGGAGGCGCTGTATAATCTGGGTAATTGTCTGGCCTATCAGCAGGAGTTTGCGGCCGCGATCGAAGCATATGAACTGGCACTGCAACAGAAACCCGAACTCGAAGATGCCCGCTTTAACCGCGCTCTGGTCGCCCAATGGCTGCAGCAACAACAGGCCCGACAAGCCCCGCAGAAGGCGGCTACACGTCGTCAACCCTCCTCCTCCGCGGGAGCCAGCGAGGTACTGGATCTGGTCGCGGAAGAGCCGGGCAATCTGATGAAAAATCGCCTGCGCCTGCAACAGCAACGCCGCCTGCACCGGGAGCCTGCTCAAACATGGTAAAACAACTGCTCGCTCTGCTATTACTACTCTGCATGCCGGCTCATGGGCTGGAAATAATCGAGGCACATACCGATAAGAGCCGGGTGTATGAACAGCAAAGCTTGGTGCTGACCATCAGCGCCGATGATCAACTGGATGTGGGCGCTCTGGATATCCGGCCCTTATTTCGTGGTTTTATCGTGGGTGAAGTTCGCTTTGCCAGCCAGAGTCAGGGCTCCCGGTTTGCCAGTCAGTGGCAGATCCCGTTATTGCCGCTGGGCACCGGTGCTCAACAGATACCGCCGCTACCCATCGCAGGCTTTATGACCCAACCGATCACTCTGCAGGTTCTGCGCGGAGAGGCACCCAAAACACAGCCGCGAGTTCTGGATGTCAGCCTGGATCATCAGACCTTGGTTCCCCGTCAGGTCGCGCTGTATCGGATCAAGCTATCGCAGCCGCCAGGCGTACAGATTGATGCTATTTCACCGCCGTCGCTGAATGCGGCACGCATCCGGCAAATTGGTGACGACGCCATCGATAATGAAATCATTCGCGGCAAACGGATCCGCACCCTGAGCCGCTACTACGCAGTGACCCTGGAGCAAGCGGGCGAATACGTGCTGCAGGGCCCCCTGGTTCAGGGCCAGAACATGGGTTCCGGGCGCCAGAATACCCCCTTCTTGCAGCAGGGAGACAATCTGGCTCTCACGGTCAAAGCAACAACGCCGACAGCCCTGATCAGTAACCAAATAACGCTGGAGAGTCATTGGCAAACCGCAAAAGGCCCCTATCGGGTTGGTGAGCCACTGTTGCGGGTGCTGACCCTCAAAGCCGAGGGTACCCCGCTGGAACAGTTGCCGCAGCTTCCCTTACCCGAGTTGGCAGGAGTCCGTAGCTACGAGGATGGCGGCAGTAGCCATGAATCTGTGGTCCAGGGCAAGCTCATTGCCGAGCGGGTTGTGCGTCAAGCCTTTATTCCGCAGCAGCCCGGTGCCTTTACCCTGCCGGATCTGACCCTTGAATGGTGGAATATAACGACAGGTCAACTCGAATCGATACGCCTGATGCAGCCCGAGCTGACTATCGAAACGGCCGTCAACGCGTCTCCTGTCTCCCCGTTGCCAGGCGTGGATCCCACCCCAACACAGTGGCCCTGGCTGACGATCGGCTTTGCGACGGCTTGGCTGGTCACACTACTGATCTGGTGGTTCACCGGACGGCGATTGCCCTCCATGCCACGCCTGAAATATATCGATGACAAGTTGAGTTGGCGTCAGCTCAAACGCGCCTTGCAGACCGAAGATCCGCAGTTGGTACATCAGGCCTTGCTGGTATGGGGCGCACAACGCTGGCCCCAACTGCAACCAACCTGTCTGGAAACCCTTCCCTGCTACCCGGCTCTGCAGCCCGAGATGGAACTATTATTGGCCGCCTGCTACAGCGAAATTCCTGGCTCATGGTCAGCCACAGCGTTGCGACGAGGCTTATTAAACTGGCGAGAAACCGAACAGAAGCAGCTTGAAAGACTCAATCCGCACGGTCTTTGTTAGTGCCAATTCCCCATAACCGCCGAGAAAAACCACGAAAAATGCTACTTATCCTGCATTTCTGCGACAGATCACTATGCTTTCCCCGCTGGTCTGATTTGTGCATCTGATGGCGCCAAGTAAGATCGGCGCGCCATTGGGTTAACACCCGTTAACAGGAATTAGCATGAAACAGCATACTCTCGCATTAACCCTGACCTCTGTACTGGCCACCATGGCCATGCAACAGGCGCACGCCGCCGCATTCAACCTGAACGAACACTCGGCCACGGGTCTGGGTCGGGCGTTTGCCGGTGAAGCCGCCATTGCCGATAATGCCAGCGTGCTGTCTCGCAATCCTGCCGCCATGAGCCGTTTTAAATCGATGGAACTCAGCGTGGCAGGTACTTATGTGCAACCCAATATCGATCTGGAAGGCAAGAGTGGTATTTCCGCACTAGGGGTCAGCGCTTCGGATCTGGATGCTCAAGACATAGCCCCCAGTGCCTTCATACCAACCTTTTACCTGATCAAGCCGTTGAATGAGCAATGGGCTTGGGGGCTGGCGCTATTCACCAATTTTGGTCTATCCACCGAGTTCGATCACAATTATGCGGCTGGCCTGATTGGCGGTAAGAGCGAGCTGATGACCTACAACTTCAATCCGAATATTTCCTATCGTCTGAATGATCAATGGAGTTTCGGCGCCGGTGTTTCCGCTATATATGCCGATGCCACCCTGATCCGTCGTGCCGGTGCCGCATCAGCCAGTAACCCGCTAATGAGCAACGACACAGCGCTGGTTGATTTGAGCGGTGATACCCTGGACTGGGGTTGGAATGTCAGCTCTTTATTCGAGCTCAATGAGGCCAATCGCTGGGGCCTGAGTTACCGCTCCGGCACTACCTTGAGCTTCAAGGGCAAGTTTTCAGGCAGTGCATCCGGTGTTTCCTCCCTGTCACCACTGACCTTCAAGGAAGTCGATGGCACCCTGGATCTGGAACTGCCGGCCATTGCCGAATTCTCCGGGTATCACCTGCTATCCCAGCAGTTTGCCGTGCACTATTCAGTGCAATGGACCGACTGGAGCGTATTCAAGGAGTTGACCGCCAACAGCCCGGATTGTAATGACGGTACTGCCGGGCAGTGCTTCAGCAAGCCAGAAGAGTTCTCTGACAGCTGGCGCTATGCCATAGGCGGGACTTATTACCTGAATGACCTGTGGACCCTGCGGGCCGGTCTGGCGCTGGATCGTCAAGCCGCCCACAACGTAATTAGTATTCCGGATACCGAACGTCTGTGGTACAGCCTGGGTACCAGCTATCAAGCCACACCGGCATTGAGTCTGGATGTCGGGGTTGCCTATCTGCAAGGTAAGGATGTCACCATCAGCGAGCAACTCTCGGCCGGTTTGCCCAATGCCGAGTATCAATCCTCTGCTTCGGCATTCCTCGCCTCCGCGCAAGCGAACTATCGCTTCTGATCACTAAGCTTCGCTAGTCAATTCAAGGGCCCGTCAGGGCCCTTATTCGTTATAGCCGTTCGATTTTCCGGCAGTTGCATCGATGAAGTGCCGGTGATGTCGCTAAATCAGCTCCCCCCTGTTGCCACAAGGCACCAAGTACTGCAAATTTGCCTCAGTACAGGTAAATAGCATGTCACTTTTCATACTGACAGCTGTAGTTAGCGAGCAATAGGACGACCACGATGTATTCATTTGTCGCCAGACAACCGATCCTGGATCACCATCAAAGTCCAGTGGCCTATGAGCTGCTGTTCCGTGAAGGACTGAATAATCAGTTCCCCAATGTCAGTGCGGAACACGCCACCACCTGTCTGATTGCCGAGCAGTTCTTGAGTCAACCCATTCAGCAACTGGTGGGTGAGCATGCCTGCTACATCAATTTCCCCTACAGTCTGATTTTAAATGGCTTGGCCGACTCGCTACCGGTTGAGCAGGTGGTGATCGAGATCCTGGAAGATGCCGAGCCGGACGAACAGTTGCTGGAATGTGTCAAACGATTGAAACAGAAAGGTTACCGTTTGGCGCTGGACGACTTCACGCTGGATCCCCGCTGGGAAGCATTCCTGCCCTTCATCGACATCATCAAGTTTGATTTCCGGCTGACAGCCCATGCCGACATCAGCCGTTTTATCAGCCAGCACAGAGGTAGCCACCTCATTTATCTGGCAGAAAAAGTTGAAACCCAACAAGAGTTCACCGCGGCGAAGAAGATGGGCTTTACCCTGTTTCAGGGCTATTTCTTTAGTCGACCAGAAATAGTACAGCGCAAGACACTCTCCGATAGCCAGCTGACGGTCATGCAACTGCTCAAAGAGGTCAACTCGCCAGAGCTGGATTACGAGCGTATAGAGGCGCTGCTGAACCGGGATCTGACCCTGGCTTATAAACTGATGCGCTATGTCAATAACCTGCGTTATAAGGCCGCTCAGCCCATTACTTCATTTCGGCACGCCACCATATTTTTAGGCCAGCAGGAGATGCGACGTTTCGTCTCGCTGGTCAGTGCCACCAGTGGCGGTGAAAATAAGTCGACTGAACTGTACCGGATGAGTTTGATCCGTGGTCGGTTCTGTGAATTATTGTCATTGCATCGTCAAGGGTGGACCGATCCGGCAGAAGCCTTCTTATGCGGTTTATTCTCCTTGCTGGAGGCAATTCTTGATCAGCCGTTTGCCGAGATCCTGGCACAAATCCCCTTATCAGCAGCCATCAAACAGGCATTATTGGATAAGAAAGGTGAGTTGGCGTTTTATCTGGCATTCGTTGCCGATTATGAACAGCTCAATTGGGAGCGGGTTAAATTGCGCGCCGGGAAAATGAATCTGCAAGAAAAACAAACCATCGAATTGTTTCTGGAATCCACACAATGGGCAGACCAGGTCATGTCTGCCCACTAAACTGCCCAGATTATCCGGCTGGCTTAAAGGCGAGTCCTTGCAGATAATGCTTGCGGCATAACGACACATATTTATCATGCCCGCCGATCTCGACCTGATTACCGTCCCGTAGGACACGACCATTCTCTGCAACCCGTGCATTCATATGGGCCTTGTTTCCGCACCAGCAGATACTTTTAAGCTCTTCCACCTTATCGGCTAGACACAGTAGATGGTAGGAGCCTTCGAATAGTTCGCCCCGGAAATCACTCTTCAGACCATAAGCAATCACCGGAATATTCAACTCATCCACAATCCTTGCCAGTTGATAGACTTGGCTGCGCGTCAGAAATTGCGCCTCATCGACGATAAATACATCCAGAACTTGTTGTTCTATTCGCTGCTGCACTATATCAAATAGATCGCTGGTAGCGGTGAACACATCGGCACACAGCTCTAATCCAACCCGAGCCGTAATAATCCCGACGCCGTAACGATCATCAATTGCCGGAGTCATGGCATAGGGTACCATTCCTCGCTCGCAGTAATTAAAATGAGCTTGAATCAATTGGGTCGATTTCCCTGAATTCATAGCTGCAAACTTATAGTGCAGTGACGCCATAGTTCCCCCTTTCAACGTGGCGGCTATAATGCCAGATTGCTGGGCATGAGCGAAGTGCCGACAGCGGGTTAGCCTCGCAAGCCAGTCACAGTTGCTGGTTTTATGGCCACAGATGCCGGATTCCAGCATCCACACCACAAGACTGCATCAGGTTATGAAACAGGTTTTTGGTTGATATGACTGATGGAACTCAATGGCGTAAGGCAAAGCTCTATTCTGGTCATTGACGGTGAATATCATCACATAGAGAGCGCAGGTTGCATCGATTCATCGGCTGGAAGATTAAACGGCCGCTGAAGTGGCATCATATAGTCGGATGAAGATCATACCGACGATAGGTTGTCATCTGTGAGCTGACAGCGTTGGAAATAAATACGCAGGCTCTCCCCATATCTGGCTTATTTCCTCGATGATAATTTAACCTTCATCGCAAGAGAACGAATTGTCGTTTATGATTGAATTCTGATTCAACAATCGCCCGCTTGTTCCATATCAATGGCATCGACGTCTAGTGAATAGCTATAAACCGTCATTCAACACCTCACAGCTTAAAATATTATCTATATATAGATTGCATTATTATTCTAACGACACAATAATTAACTCAAATCCCTGTCAACCGAGAACTAACATGACCGATTTCCTGAAAGTATTGCTTAATATTCGTAGCTTACGGGCCGTGGCTCGTGATTTGACACTGGAACAACTCGAAGAAGGTCTTGCCAAATTGACCTCGGTTGTTGAAGAGCGCCGACTGGATGAAGCAGAAGATCGCAAGTCCCGTGAAGAACGCGAACGCAAAATTTCCGAATATATGAACATGCTACGCGCTGATGGGATTGACCCTGCCGAACTATTCCCGGTTGGGGCGTCAGCTCCAGGCGAAAAAGTTAGCAAGCGGGCGCCACGCCCGGCCAAGTATCAATATACTGATGAAAATGGTGAGCACCGCACCTGGACTGGTCAAGGCCGTCAACCGGTCGCCATTCGTAAAGCGATTGAAGAACAAGGCAAAACACTGGACGACTTCCTGATCTAATCCTGCCAAAATAAAACAGGGGGCTCGGCCCCCTGTTTTATTTCTCATGGTCTAGCGATGAACAACAAATATATCTGCAACATAATTCCGTTGTTACCCCTATTTACCGTTTGTCTGTTGGCCACCCTATTTCAGCTTATCGCGGGATCGGTTCCCCTCTCCTATGACAGGACGGCCATTCTCCAGGGCGAGTGGTGGCGTCTGATCACGGGGGGCTGGCTGCATCACAACCTGAACCATTTGCTGATGAATCTTGCAGCCTGGATTTTTATCTGCTTGCTGCTGCCTCAACGCCTGGCCGGCTACCGAAGCGTCTGGGTGTTGATGCTGCAGGTGGCACTGGTCGATCTCTTCTTGTTCGCGCTCGTTCCTACGACCCATTTCTACTGGGGTCTTTCCGGCGCCTTGCATGGGTTATTTGCCATATCCGCACTTCTCATGATTCAAGAGCGGGAACGCCAGGGTTGGTGGTGGCTACTCGGGCTGTTCGCCAAACTGGGGTGGGATTTGTGGCGCACGGACAGCGTCACCACTGAGCTGATTGGCACCAGGGTACATGTGGAGTCTCATGTCATAGGAGCCATCAGTGGGATACTGACCGGATTGTTGCTTCTGCTATGGTATCGTCGAGCTGCTAAAGAGCCGACCACACCGTCGGCCCAATAGCGGCATTACGCAGAAACGAGCGATTGATTGATAGCCGTCAAGGTTGCGGCAGGATCAACCGCCTGGGTGATGGGGCGACCAATGACCAGATAATCGGAGCCTTGCGCGCAGGCCTCGACGGGGGTTAACACGCGGCGTTGATCACCTAGTTCCGAACCTGCAGGACGTATGCCCGGCGTAATCAGCTTGAACTCATTTCCCAACTGCTGCTTAAGCAATGATGCTTCCTGAGCCGAGCAAACGACACCATCCAATCCGGCTTGCTGGGTCAGAGTTGCCAGGCGCAGGACCTGATCCTGCAAGGATCCCGATACGCCAGTTTGCTGGAGTTCATCCTGCTCCATGCTGGTCAGAACCGTCACCGCAATCAGCAAGGGAGCCTTGCTGCCGTAGCCTGCCAACGATTGCTTTGCCGCTTCCATCATGCGTAAACCACCGCACGCATGAACATTCACCATCCAGACGCCTAACTCGGCACTGGCCGCAACCGCTTTGGCCACGGTATTGGGAATATCATGAAATTTCAGATCCAGAAATACGTCAAACCCCTGGGCAACTAAACTCCTGACGAACTCAGGACCGAATAAGGTAAACATCTCTTTACCCACTTTCAGTCGACACAAGGCGGGAGAGATCCGCGCGACAAATGCCAAGGCATCCGCTTTATTAGCATAATCCAGAGCAACAATAATTTTAGATCCTTGAAGATCTTGAGGTTCTTGCATGAAAACTCCCACTACTCTCCATCCAAGCCGCGGATGGGTTTAATACTGGCCCACTGTTTACACGATGGGCACTGCCAGAAGATGACTTTTGTCGAGAATCCACAGCGCTGACACCGATAATTGGGTTTCATCGAAATCTGTTTTTCCACCAAATTTTTCAGCAGAGAAATACTTTCTTTGGCCTGCGTACTATCCAACTCTGCCAATCGATAATCCATCAAGCGGGAAAATGCACGCATGGTGGGATTACGCTTGAGCTCTTTTAAAATTAACTGCTCTGCTTCAACAACACCTTGCTCCGCGTGTGTTAAATCGGCCAACGCCAAGGCAATACTGGTTGATGAAGATTGTTCAAGCCACTTCAATAAGATGGCTTTATAACGCGGATCTGAGATCGGGAAACAGCGTTGCAGCAGCGGCAGCGCCTCGGAGACAAAATCAGGGTCCTTGTCCCCGATCAGCGCCAATATGTCAGCGGCGAGACTCTTTTCGTTCTGTTTAAGGTAAATATCGGCAAGAGCAAGCGAGGCTCGAATACAATTCTCATCAACGCTGATGGCTTTTTTTAAGAAACTGATTGACCGTTTATCCCCTGTCTCGGGCGACTCTTGTGCAGCTAATTCGCAGTAAAAATTGGCCAGTGGCGGCAGGATTTTGTCCCCTAGTTTCTTACGACTACGGGTTGCGACGGAAATTGCTTTTTCCCAATCCCGCATCTGCTGATAAACACCAATCAGTAACGCCGCCGCTTCTTCTTCATGCTCGTCGTGACGAACCAGCTCACTCAGTATATTTTCTGCTCGGTCGAGTAAACCCGCAGCGATAAAATCCCGGGCTAGTTCCAGCATGGATAAATTACGCTGATCAAAGGTCAGACTGGGTCTGGCAATTAGATTTTGGTGAATACGGATGGCGCGATCAACCTCGCCTCGCTGGCGAAACAGATTGCCCAATGCCAGATGAGTTTCCAGCGTCTCATCGTCGACCTGCAGCAGTTCAATAAATAAATCAACTGCCTTATCGGGTTGTTCAGAAAGGAGAAAGTTAATACCGGCAACGTAATTACGCGATAATTTGTGGCTCGACTGCTGATTATCCAGCCGGGCACCACGTTGCCCCATATACCAGCCATAAGCGGCGGCAACGGGTAATAAGAGGAAAAGAAGCTCGAGCATTAATTATTCACTGACGACTCAGCAGCAACGGAAGCGGCTTCGAGTCGATCACGTTCAGCACCAAGACGAGTGACTTGCTTTTTGAGTTGGTGGATTAGCATGCGACTGCGGATCAGCCCCCATAAACATAACAGCGCGCAGACGGCAAAACCGGCAGAGAACCAGACCACCATCAAGGAAGAGAGCCGAAACTCATCCTCGGCGATTAAATAATTGAATTTCACATAGAGGCCATTCTCAGCCCCCAAGGTCAATGCCAAGGCAACAATAATGGCAAGAGCGATCACACTCAATAAGGCTCGCACTGATACCCCCAAGACGGACAAACAAGTGGCACCCGAAGCGGGTCATCCATGTTCACGCAATACTTTCATTGACGCGTTCACGAAGCTCTTTCCCAGGTTTGAAATGGGGAACTGACTTTCCTAATAACTCAACTTTCTCACCGGTCTTCGGATTCCGTCCGACCCGTGGTGCACGATAGTGCAATGAAAAACTGCCAAAGCCCCGAATTTCAATCCGATCACCACTTTGCAAGGTGATGGCCATTTGCTCCAGAATTTCCCGAATAGCGACTTCCACATCTTTTGATGAGAGATGCAGATACTTGGCAGAAAGTCGTTCAATCAGATCGGACTTGGTCATAAGGCACTCCTCAGGGATTCACGTTATTTCAAACATATAAAAAGGGCGGTCTAGACCGCCCTTCTTTGCTCTCTAAGGGAGATTACTCGCCCTTGGCAGCCTTGAACGCTTCAGCCATGGCGCTGCTGAAACCAACTTCTTCTTGTTGGTTCAGGTTTTCCATAACAGCCTTCTCATCGGCTTCGTCCTTGGCACGGACAGACAAGCTAACGGTACGGTTCTTACGGTCAACACCCATGAACTTGGCTTCAACTTCGTCACCGACAGACATCACCAGAGTGGCGTCTTCAATACGGTCACGCGAGGCATCGGAGGCACGAATGTAACCTTCTACGCCTTCTTCCAGGTCAATGGTGGCACCCTTGGCATCAACGGCAGTCACTTTGCCCCTAACGATAGCACCTTTCTTGTTATCAGACAGGTACTTATTGAAAGGATCTTCTTCGATCTGCTTCACGCCCAGAGAGATACGTTCACGCTCTGGATCAACTTGCAGAACAACGGCGGAGATCTCGTCACCCTTCTTGAACTCACGAACTGCGTCTTCGCCAGAAGCATTCCAGGAGATGTCAGACAGGTGAACCAGGCCATCAATACCGCCATCCAGGCCGATGAAGATACCGAAGTCAGTGATGGACTTGATCTTACCAGAGACGCGATCGCCCTTGGCATGAGTCTCAGCAAACAGCTGCCACGGATTGGACTTGCACTGCTTCAGACCCAGGGAGATACGACGACGTTCTTCGTCGATATCCAGAACCATGACTTCAACAGTGTCACCAACGTTCACAACCTTGGACGGGTGAATGTTCTTGTTGGTCCAATCCATTTCGGATACGTGAACCAGACCTTCCACGCCTTCTTCGATTTCAACGAAGCAGCCGTAATCGGTCAGATTGGTTACACGACCAGTCAGGCGAGCGCCTTCTGGGTAACGCTTGGCGATAGCAACCCACGGATCTTCACCCAGTTGCTTCAGACCCAGAGATACACGAGTACGCTCACGGTCAAACTTCAGGACCTTAACAGCGATTTCGTCGCCAACATTGACGATTTCGGAAGGATGCTTAACGCGCTTCCAAGCCATGTCAGTGATGTGCAGCAGGCCGTCAACACCACCCAGATCTACGAATGCACCGTAGTCGGTCAGGTTCTTGACGATACCCTTAACTTCTTGGCCTTCTTGCAGATTGGCCAACAGGCTATCACGCTCAGAGGTGTTCTCGGTTTCGATCACAGCACGACGGGAAACAACAACGTTGTTGCGCTTCTGGTCCAGCTTGATAACTTTGAACTCAAGCTCTTTGCCTTCCAGGTGAGCGGTGTCGCGTACCGGACGCACGTCTACCAGAGAACCAGGCAGGAAGGCACGAATGGTGTTCACTTCGACCGTGAAGCCACCCTTTACCTTGCCGTTGATCAGACCAATTACGGTGGCCTGTTCTTCGTAGGCCTTTTCCAGTTGCAGCCAAGCTTCGTGACGCTTAGCCTTCTCACGGGACAGCTGAGTCTCACCGAAACCGTCTTCTACGGAGTCCAGAGCTACGTCAACGATGTCACCAACGTTGATTTCCAGTTCGCCAACAGCGTTCTTGAACTGTTCAACTGGGATAGCAGATTCGGACTTCAGACCAGCGTCAACCAGGACAAAGCCGTTCGCGATGGAAACGACAGTACCCTTAACAATGGCACCGGGACGGGTTTCGAGTTGTTTCAGAGACTCTTCAAAGAGTTGAGCAAAAGATTCAGTCATGTGTTTGATAACTTGAGAGTAAATAACATCCACCCGGCAATCCGGCCAGAGCGGGGTTGTTCAAATTCGCCTATGCCATTCCTTGGTACAGACGTATCTCCATCAGCGCTTTACGCACGGATTTCAATTCTTTGCATCACGTGTTGCAGAATAGTCTCTACAACCGTGTCGATATCCATAGCGGTAGAATCCACAACCAGCGCATCAGGAGCAGGCCGCAAAGGCGCCACAGCTCTGTTACGATCGCGGTCGTCACGCTCTTGGATCTCGACTAAAAGGCGATCAAAATTAACATCAAATCCCTTTTCCTGCAACTGCTTGAGCCGGCGCCGAGCCCTTTCTTCTGCGCTGGCATCCAGGAAAATTTTAGCCTCAGCATCCGGAAAAACCACGGTTCCCATATCCCGGCCATCGGCAATCAAACCAGGGGCCTGGCGAAAGGCGCGTTGGCGGCGCAACAGCGCCTCTCGAACCCGAGGGAAGGCGGCAACTTTACTCGCCGCGTTACCGATCTCCTCGGTGCGAATGGCACCGGCTACCTCTTCACCTTCAAGGATCACCTGAACGCCATCGGCTGCAGGCAAAAAGCTGACATCCAGATGACTGGCCAAGGCCACCAGATCATCCTCCTTGTCTAGTGCCACATTGTGGTGTCCTGCAGCCAGGGCCAATACGCGGTAAATGGCACCTGAATCCAGCAAGGGCCACCCTAACCGTTCAGCCAGACGCTGACAGACGGTCCCTTTGCCTGCGCCGCTCGGCCCATCGATAGTAATAACGGGGGTCAACATCTCCGCCATCAAAATTTCTCCACTTTCTAATGCATTAGCTCGAAAAAATGCCAGCCCCATGCAACAGGAATAACATGTTCGCCTTCAAAATCGTTGCCGCGAATTATACCCAATAAGCCATTGGCAAGATACCGAAGACCAATCCTGAGTATAAAAGTCAGTTATTTCTAAATTCTTATCACGCACAGCGGTTGCCAATGAGTGAGTAATCAGGCGAAAATCGCGAAGTGGATCATATTTTTTATTGCTTGCTAACTAAGCGTAAGCTTCAAACCAACGCATCCTGTTGTGCGTAAGAGGAAATTAATGAGCAGTGTTTCTCTGATTGCATCGTCTAAGCTCCCCACGCCTTGGGGCACATTCACACTGGTCGGATTTAAAGAGACAGCGACGGGTAAGGATCATGCCGCCCTGGTCATGGGTGATATCACGACACCAGAACCTGTGCTGAGCCGCATTCATTCCGAATGTCTGACCGGGGACGCGCTCTTCAGTTTGCGTTGCGATTGTGGCTTTCAACTTCAGGCAGCGATGCAGCGCATTGCTGCAGAACAGCGCGGTGTCTTGCTCTACGTGCGCCAAGAAGGGAGAGGCATAGGCCTGCTCAACAAGATCCACGCCTATAACCTGCAGGATCAAGGGGCCGATACCGTGGATGCCAATGTGGCGCTTGGTTTTGCCGCCGATATGCGTGATTACACCATTTGTGGCGATATGCTCAAACTGCTTGGCGTCACCTCGCTGCGCTTGATGACCAACAATCCCAAAAAGCTCAATGCGATGGCAAAAATGGGGATCCCGGTTGTCGAGCGGGTTCCGCTGCAAGAAGGCAAGAATCCATTTAATGAATTTTATCTGGAAACCAAGGCTGGCAAACTCGGGCATATGCTGACAGCCGAAGATGATCAACAAGAGCAGAGCTAGCCGCCCCCTAGTGGCATAACCCGGGCTTTGGGGTCGTTTTGGCTAGTCACGCAAGCAAAAAAAGGCGCCGATTTGGCGCCTTTTTGTCATGGTTTAATGCTGTAGTATTTGGCTCAAGAACAGCTTGCTACGCTCAGATTGTGGGTTATTGAAGAATTCATCGGGAGTGTTCTCTTCAACGATCTGGCCTCTATCCATGAAGATCACGCGATCTGCCACCTGTTTGGCAAAACCCATCTCATGGGTCACACACAGCATTGTCATCCCCTCGCCCGCCAGCTCAACCATAACATCCAGCACTTCACGGACCATTTCCGGATCCAGTGCCGAAGTTGGCTCATCAAACAGCATGATCTGGGGATTCATGCACAGGCTCCGCGCAATGGCGACACGCTGTTGCTGCCCACCCGAGAGCTGTCCTGGGTACTTCAATGCCTGCTCCGGGATCTTGACCCGTTGCAGATATTTCATCGCTGTTGCTTCAGCCTCGGCCCGCGGGATTTTCTTGACCCATATGGGTGCCAAGCAGCAGTTTTCCAGCACCGTCAGGTGAGGGAACAAGTTGAAATGTTGGAACACCATGCCGACATCGCGTCGAACCGATTCGATATTCTTGATGTCATGGGTCAATGGGGTGCCTTTAACAATAATATCCCCTTTTTGATGTTCTTCGAGGCGATTGATACAGCGGATCATTGTCGATTTCCCGGATCCGGAAGGGCCACAAATAACAATTTTCTCCCCTTTCCCGACCTTCAAATTAACATTCTTCAGGACATGAAATTCACCGTACCATTTATTCACGTCGTTCAGCTCAACCACGACTTCCTGTTTGTTGTTCATGCTTGGTTCCTTAATGCTTGTGTCCGGTGTGCAGTTGGCGTTCCAGATACTGGGAATAACGCGACATGCCGAAACAGAAAATCCAGAAAATCAGGGCGATAAAGACATAGGCTTCTACTGAATATCCGAGCCAATTCGGGTCGGATAACCCGGCTTTACCTACTGCCAACAAATCGAATAGACCAATAATTGTAACCAGACTGGTATCTTTAAACAGTGCAATGAACGTATTCACAATCGATGGAATTGTGATTTTCAGTGCCTGGGGCAGAATGACCAGCCCCATAGACCGCCAGTAGCTTAAACCCAATGCTTCAGCCGCTTCATATTGGCCTTTCGGTATCGCCTGCAATCCTCCGCGAATCACCTCAGCCATATAGGCCGACTGGAACAAAATGATACCGATCAGGGCGCGTAATAATTTATCCAGTTCGACTTGAGCGGAAAGGAATAATGGCAACATGACCGAAGCCATAAACAGTACGGTAATTAAGGGAACCGCACGCCAGAATTCAATAAACACAACGCTGATACTATTGACCACCGGCATGCTGGAGCGACGGCCTAATGCCAGAATGATCCCGATCGGTAATGCTGCCACTATGCCGACCAGAGCCAGTACCAGCGTCAGCATCAAACCGCCCCAGTAGTGGGTTTCTACAGAAGTCAGGCCCAGGATGCCACCGCGCAACAACCAGAGTGCTAGCCATGGAAATAGGCCGAAGAAACTCAGGGCGAACCATTTTTTACCGGGTATCCCCTTGATCATTAAGGCTGCCATCTGCAGTGCGCACAGCGCAAACATCAGATCGACACGCCACCGTTCACCCTCTGGATAAAATCCGTAGATAAACTGTGAAAAGCGTACATTGATAAAAACCCAACAGGCGCCACCGGAATCACACTGCTCCCGTTGATCCCCTACCCAATCCGCCTGGATAAAAGCCCACTGCACCAGGTGCCAGAACGGCGGTAACAAGATATACAGCAAGACCAGAGTGAGCAGACTATTGGTCCAAGTGGAAAACAGATTCTTGCGACACCAAGCCAGCGCCCCGACTCTGTGCTCCGGCAGTGACTGTGCCATTTGTTCAGGATAAACAGCCATAATTATCGCTCCACCAAAGCAATCTTGCGGTTATAAGCATTCATCAGGAATGAGGTCGAGATACTGATAGTGAGATACACCGCCATCGTCATCGCCGTGACCTCAATCGCCTGCCCAGTCTGATTCAATGTGGTTCCCATAAACACCGACACCAAATCGGGATAACCAATGGCGGTTGCCAGTGATGAGTTTTTGGTCAAGTTCAGATACTGGCTGGTCAGCGGTGGAATAATAACCCGCAGCGCCTGGGGTATGACGATGAGCCGTAACGATTGGCTGCGACTCAGACTTAATGCGTCAGCAGCTTCAGTCTGGCCTTTGCTCACTGCATTAATGCCTGAACGGACTATTTCGGCAATAAATGCCGCCGTGTAGATAGTCAGAGCGATCAATAGTGCGGCAAGCTCGGGAATTATGGTCATCCCGCCTTTAAAGTTAAAACCTTGCAAATGTGGAATATCAATCGCAATAGGGCGTCCGCAAACAAAGAATGCCAGAGTTGGTAATCCGATCACCAACCCTAGAGCTATCCACCCGGTCCGGATCTGTTGACCCGTGGCAATTCGGCGTTTTTTAGCCCAGCGGACTAATCCCCAGCTGCCGATCATTCCGACGAACAGCGCAATCACAATCCCGCCGATGCCATCACTAAAGACAGGCGCCGGAAGTGATAGACCCCGAATGTTTAAAAAAACAGCATCCCCCCAGTTCATGCTTTGCCGGGGAGATGGCAAGGTACGTAATACCGCGAAGTACCAGAAGAAAATCTGCAGCAGCAGAGGAATGTTACGAAAAGTCTCGACGTAAAAAGTCGCGACTTTGGCGACTAACCAGTTGCGAGACAGACGGGCAACGCCAACCGAAAATCCCAACACGGTCGCCAGCATGATGCCCAATGCTGAAACTACCAGCGTATTGACTAATCCAACCAGAAAGGTGCGGCCATAACTGTAGGATTCATCGTACGGGATCAGGGACTGGATAATGCCAAATCCGGCGCGGTTGGAGAGGAATTCAAACCCGG
>JBBRVG010000029.1:0-41808 GCA_038247115.1 Enterobacterales bacterium
GTCATGACGGAGAACAGCAACAACAGGGTCAGACAGCAAGCCATCCAGGTTGCGCGTCTGGCAATCACACCCATCAGAAGTTCACCTCGGGAGCCTGCTCGGCACCCGGTTTAGTGGCTTCATAGTTTTCTTTCGGTGGCAGTTCGCTATACAGAACTTTATGCCAGATGAGACCCGGGAAGGTGCGAATTTCAGTATTGAAGGCCTGAACCGCCGCAATATAGTCACGCCGGGCCACACTGATGCGGTTTTCCGTACCCTCCAGTTGCGCCTGCAGACTCAGGAAATTCTGATTTGCTTTCAGATCCGGATATTTTTCCACTACCACCATCAAGCGTTGCAGCGCTCCGCTGAGTTGCCCCTGCGCCTGTTCAAAGGCTTTCATCTGGGCCGGATCACTCAAGGCAGCCGCATCCAGACGCATGCTGCCCACCTTGGCCCTGGCCTCGGTGACAGCTTGCAGCGTCTCCCGTTCATGGCTGGCATATCCCTTGACCGTTGCCACCAGATTGGGGATCAGATCGGCGCGACGCTGATACTGATTTTCGACCTGCGCCCAAGCCGCCTTGGTCTGTTCATCCAAGGTAGGAATACGATTGACATCACAACCACTCAACCCCAATGCCAGCAATAACCCGCTCATCGGCCAAAAGAGTCGCCGCCAGCGATTCGTCAAAGCCCGGCTCTTCGTTGTTGCAACCATGCGTGTGGATCCGCTCATTCCCATGCTCCTTGTTCTCCATCATGTATCCGCGTAGCTGCTGTTTCGTGGCTCCAGCACGCGAGATTTGAGTGTGTGGTGAGTTGTGACATTACTGTGGATCAATATGGCTTCATATGAAATCTATTTTTACCCTGGCATAGCGACGAACCAAGGTTTTAATCGCGACACAGCACAACGGATTATTCAACGTTCGATGGCTGGCCGCTCGGGCTCAATCGCGTGGTCTCGACTTCAGCGCCTATTGCGGCGTCTACTGGGACCATGACCGGCGTCCCTGTCAACACACGGCCCAATTTGCTGGCCAACAGCGACAATAATTCGCGACGGATCTGCCCCAGGCGGGGTTTTTCGTCAGCCATAAAGGGGATCGGGCGGCATACCTGCATGGTCTGCAACCCAAGGCGAGCCGTGAGCAAGCCCGCACCAACCCCTTGCGCCAACCGGGCGGAGAGACGAGCCGAGAGCTCCGCCCCCAGCCAGTCGAGACCCACATCGGTGATCAGCTCGGCGGCTCCGGCATACAGCATGTGACGAGCAATCTGTCGCAACAGCCGGATCCGGCTGGAATAACCCAAACGGATACCGTAGCAGGAGGCCACCTCATCAATCATTTTCAGGCTGCGCCAGAGGATCAGCAGCATGTCCACACTCGCCAACGGGCTGATGGCAACCAGAACCGCCGCCTCACCACTCCAGCGCGAAATGCTGGCCCGGGCGAGACGATCCTGCTCACTGAGCACTTGTTGGCTGTAGAGTTGCAGTTGTTCGACGCTACTATGATGTAATTCACAATCCGCCTGCCAGCGGGCATACCCTGCCAATCGATGGGCACCGGTCTGAGCCGCCAACGCCTCGCAAAAGGCACGGGCACCATCCGGTTGGGACGATTGCAGCAATACCCGGGCCCGACTCTGGCTATCCTGACGTCGTTTGAGCACATGCAGCTCGCGCCACTCGCGCCACAACAGTCGAGCCCCGCCGACTGCTAACAGTCCCAGTGCGCCAGCCCAGAGTCCGCCCCACAACCAGGAATCCTGAAATGATTGCCAGACGAAACTCCCCAACTGGACCACGCTGAGCGAGGCAACCCCGGCCAATCCCCAGCCGAGCGCTCCGAACGGTTGACGCTGTAACGCCCGCGGCACCAAATCGTCAGTGGCACTGGCGAGTGGATCCTCGTAGGGTTGACTGTGAGCTAATTCTGACTCCGACAACAGGATGGCCCCCTGAGGCGGCAAGGTTGGCTCCTCCGCTGGCAAGGGGAGATCGATACGCCCTTGCAGCCGTTTCTGTTCCTCCGTCGTATTCATTGCATCTTATCTCCCAGCAAAAACTCCAGGACCTGATCCAGGCGCAGATGAGGCATAGCTACGCCGGGTTGCAAGCTCGGAGGCCGTAACGCGATAAACCCGAACGGGGTATCCGCGCGCCAGTAATCGCTGCCCGGACGCGCGGCAGGCACCTCACCGGGAAACAGGTGCACCGGCTCACCATCGAGGGTGGTACCTGACAATGCGGTCAGGGTTCGTCCCTCATGAGTCACCTGCCGATACTCACAACAGCGCACCGAGGCTATGGGCAGAGACTCGATGGTGATGCCCTCAAATCGCGCCACGCCATACGCGCGCTGGACCAAATCCCGCAGCAGACTCTGCAAATTGGCATGTTGATCCGGCGTGACATGATCGGCCTTACTGGCGGCAAACAGCAGCTTGTCGATACGAGGGGCAAACAGTCGCCGCAGCCAACTGCTCTGACCATAGTGAAAACTCCGCATCAACAGCGCCAATGTCTGCTCCAAATCGGCAAATGCCCGGGCGCCCGCTTGTAATGGCTGCAAGCAATCCACCAGCACGATCTGACGGTCAAAGGAGGCGAAATGATCGCGATAAAATCCCTGGACCAGATGCTGCTTGTAGGAGGCAAAACGCTCCTCCAGCATCGCCTGCAAAGAGCCAGGAATGGCAGTCGCCGCCAGCGGATCCCAGACCCAGGGCACAAACTGCAGCATGGGAGCATCCACATACTCTCCCGGCAGCACGAAACGCCCGGGCTGGATCAACGACAAACCCAGCTGGGACTTACAATGATGCAACCAGTCGGTATAACGGGCGGCCAGGGTCCGCAGGGCGCCATCATCACCCGGCTCACTCAGCGACAAGCCGGCTCCCAATGCCAGCCACTCGCTGGCGGCAGCGGCCAGGACCGGATCCGCCAGCTGATGCCGCATCTGTTCGCTCCACTGCTGATAGCTCATCTCCAGCAACGGCAAATCCAGCAGCCACTCACCGGGATAATCGACGATATCCAGAAACAATGAGCTGGCATCCCGCTTGAGATGGCGCAACAGGGGATGATGGCTGTCAAAGCGTAATTCCAGCCGGATTTCGCTCACGCCTCGTGTTGGCTCGGGCCACTGCGGCGGATCGGCAAACAGACTGGCAAGCCCGGCCTCATAGGGAAAGCTCGGTATGTGGTGATGCCGCTGCGGCACTCGGCGAGCCCCCAGCAGACGCCCCGATTGCAGCACCTGCCAATGGGGCAGGCGGGCGGAAAAACCAGCCTGCTCCAGCTGTTGCACCAAGGCGGTGATGAACGCGGTTTTCCCGCTCCGCGAGAGGCCAGTCACCGCCAATCGCAGGTGGCGATCCAGTGAACGATTGACCAGCGTCTCTGCCTTGTCCTGCCATTGTTGCCACTGATGCTTGTCAAACAGGGTCATTACAGCCTCTGCAGGTCGCGACGGAGTTGGTATTCCTTGGAGGTAACACAGCGTTCCATCGCCTGCAGCCGCCGCTCGAGAGCATCCAGCTTCTGGGCCGTGCGATCCAGGGCCTGATGGGGCATCAAGCCTTGCTGCCAGCCGTGCTGCTTGAGTTGTGCCGAACCATAGCTGGCGTTGGCTCCAGCCTCGGCTCTGGGTTTTTTATCCAGCATGGCCCAAGCCACCAGATAGAGCAGCATCGTCAGGAACGAGGCGAAAATCAGCGCCGTCACTGCGACCAGCCGCACCACCCAGACTTCGACGCCCAGGTAATCCGCCAATCCAGCACAGACTCCCCCCAGCGCGCCCCGTTGTGGATCCCGGTACAGGTTCTTACTCATGACCACCTCCTCGCTGTTCCCCATCGCCACGCCACTGCGGATTGTCAACATCCAGCAGCCGCTCCAGGGTATGCACTCGTTGTTGCAGCAACTCGGCCTGGGCCACCAGAGCCGTCAGGCGAGCCAACTCTTGTTCGTTGAGGCCGTTCCCCAACTGGCGATTACTGCGATAGTGCAGCACCAGCCAGATCGGTGCCACGAATAACACGAACAGGATCGCAGGCACCACAAAAACTATCCAGACGGCGCTCATTTACTCCTCCTTAGTGGCAGCGGTTTGCAACCTTTCCTTCATGGCAGCCAACTCACGGGAGATGGCATCGTCGGCCTCCAGTTCCGCAAACTGTTGCTGCAAATTAGGATTGGGATGGTATACATCGGCTTTACTTTCCATTTCCTCGATCTTGCGCTCCATCCGGTCAAATTTCTCCATGATGGAGTGCGGCGTCGCGCGCTGTCCGTGCTGCTGCACATTCAGGCGACTCTGGGCCGCAGCCGAACGCAGTAACATGGCTTTTTGACGCCCACGCGCATCCTCCAGCTTGGCTTCCAGCAGCTCGATTTCAGTCGTCAACTTGGCAATGCCCTCTTCAACGGCGCTGAACTCCTGGCTCAAGGCATCCACCAGTTGCTGCTGTTTACCCTTTTCGATCAAGGCTGAACGAGCCAGATCGTCACGGCCCTTTTGCAAGGCCAATTCCGCTTTGCTCTGCCAGTCTTGCAGTTGAAGTTGATTCCGCTCCTGCTGCCGACGCAATTCCTTCTTGTCGGCCAGATAACGAGCCAGATTGGAGCGCTCACTAACCAATCCTTCTTCCATCTCCTGGATGATCAATCGCACCATCTTGGGCGGATCTTCGGCTTTGTCCAGCAAGCTGTTGAGGTTGGCATTCACAATGTCGGTCAAACGAGAAAAAATACCCATGATGGTCTCCTTACAAGATCCTGTGTCACGAATGTATCCAGGCGTAGCCTGTTGATTTCGCCAGATACAGCTATCACTTGGGATAGAGCAATAATCAGGCCAGACAGTAAAGATTAAATAAATATATGATTAATATACTTAAAAAATAAAATCACACGTCGAGTCCGGTAACAGCCATGATTAAATAAACCAATAGTTGGTGAAATTAACCAGGTGATGACATGCAAGATGAACGGTTGCTAGGTGAATCCAATGCTTTTGTGGAGGTACTGGAGCAGGTGTCTCGATTGGCGCAGATCCCGCGCCCCGTGCTGCTGATTGGTGAACGCGGTACCGGTAAGGAGTTGTTTGCCCACCGGCTGCATTATCTCTCTTCCCGGTGGCAGCAGCCCTTTATCTCCATTAATTGCGCGGCACTCAATGAGAGCTTGCTGGAAACCGAGCTGTTCGGCCATGAGGCGGGCGCTTTCACTGGGGCGCAAAAGCGTCATCCCGGTCGTTTTGAACGCGCCGATGGCGGCACGCTCTTTCTCGATGAAGTCGCCACCATGAGTTCCCGCTTGCAAGAGAAGCTGCTCCGCGTGATCGAATATGGCGAGTTCGAACGCGTCGGCGGACAGCAATCCCTGCAGGTGGATGTGCGGCTGGTCTGCGCTACCCATGCCAACTTGCCTGCCTTGAGCCGTAACGGCCAATTCCGGGCCGACTTACTCGATCGGCTGGCCTTTGATGTCATCACACTGCCGCCATTGCGTGCGCGCCGTGAAGATATTTTGTTGCTCGGCCAGCACTTTGCCGAGCGCCTGAGCCAGGAGTTGGGGCTACCTGCCTTTGCCGGATTTACTCCCGAGGTTCAGCAGCAACTGCTTGCACACTCCTGGCCAGGCAATGTGCGGGAGCTACGGAATGTCATAGAACGCAGCCTGTATCGACAGGCAGAGCCCGATCTGCCGCTGGCGTCGCTGGTTCTGGATCCATTTGCCTCGCCATGGCGTCCCGAGGCGGAGACACTGCAAGAGATTTCGTTACCGGCAACTCCGCTGAACTGGAAACAGCATCTGGCCGACTATGAACGGCAGTTATTACAACAAACATTGCGGCAACAACACTTTAACCAGAGATTAGCTGCACAATCCCTTGGCTTAAGTTACGATCAGCTGCGAGGATTACTCCGCAAATATGGGCTCAATACTAGGCCTGTTGCTAATGAGATGAATGAATGATGAGCACTTTGGGGATATGGCGTGCAGGACGCGTCCTGCTGTTCTGCGGCGTGGGGTTACTGCTCGCCGGGTGCCAACAGGATGAGGCACAACAGCAAAATGGTGCCGTCTACTGTGTCGAGAGTGCTCCTTCCAGCATGAACCCGCAACTCTATGGTCAAGGCACGCTCGGCTCGTCCCTCTCCCATCAACTCTACGATCGACTGCTGACCGTCAATCCTGCTACCCAGCGTCTGGAAGGAGCCTTGGCAACGGGGTGGACCATCAGTCGCGACGGGCTGACCTACACCTTTACCTTACGCAAAGGGGTGCAATTCCACCGGGTTGACTGGTTCAGCCCCAGCCGCGGCTTTACGGCTGACGATGTGCTATTCAGCTTCAACCGCATGCGGATGCCGAGTCACCCCTATCACGACATCTCCGGCGGTCATTATCCCTTCTTTGACAATACAGGCTTCGGCCAGCAGATCCGGGATATTCGTAAACTGGGTGATCATCAGATCCTGTTTGAACTCCATGCGCCCAATGCCTCCTTTCTTGCCAATCTAGCCAGTGACTATGCGGTGATCCTCTCGGCGGAATATGCCCAGGAATTGCTGCTCAGTGGTCGGCCCGCGCAGCTGGATCAACTGGCCGTCGGCACCGGGCCCTTCATGCAGAACGAATTTCGCAGCAATGAATTCATTCGCCTGCATCGCAATCCGCTGTACTGGGATCAGCCTGCAGCGCTGGAGCGACTGGCATTCGACTATACCCCGCGGCCGACTAAACGCCTGGCCAAGTTACTGACCGGCGAGTGCCAGGTCATGGCATTTCCTGCGGCCAGCCAGCTGAATTTCATCCGAAAGCAACCGAACCTGCGACTCGATGAGGAAAGTGCGCTCAATACCGCCTTTTTAGCGCTGAACGTGCGGAAAAAACCATTCAACGATTTGCGGGTGCGCCAGGCCATTGCCATGGGCATCAATCGTGATCATTTACTCAAAGCCGTCTATTTCGGCACCGGTGAATGGGCCAATACCCTGCTCCCCCCCATCTCCTGGGCGCACAATCCCAACATCGCCGAATACAGCTACGACCCGATTGCCGCCAAAGCCTTGCTCAAAAAGGCCGGACTCGAGGCCGGGTTCGAGATGACGCTTTGGGTACAACCCTCGAATCAAACCTACAACCCGAACGCGCAGAAAACGGCCCAGCTGATCCAGAGTGATCTGGCCAAGCTGGGGATCGAGGTGCAAGTCGCCCAACTCCGTGGCACCCTGATGCAGATCCTGCTCCAGGAAGGGCGCCATGATGCCATAGTGATGGGCTGGAATGCGGATACCGCCGATCCAGACAGCTTCTTCCGGCCCTTGCTCAGTTGCCAGGATGCCGGAGAAAAGGGCGCTAACTACTCCCGCTGGTGCGAGCCGGCGTTTGACCGGTTACTGGAACAAGCCATTGCCACCACTCGAATGGCGCAACGTATCGAAGCCTATCAGCAGATGCAGGAAATGGTGTATCAGGATGTTCCGCTGATCCCTCTGGCGCATTCGCAATATCTCTATGCCGGTTGGAAGAACCTGCATAATCTGGAACTGACTCCCATGGGGGGGCTCTCCTTCAAACGGGCCTATCGAGAATAAAACATGCTGATCTACACCCTGAGACGACTCAACTTGTTGATCTTTACCTTGCTGATCCTCAGCTTGTTCGCCTATTGGCTGGAGTATCGTCTCGGTCCCGGTGGCCAGAGTCTGTGGAGCGGCTATATGGGTTACCTGCGCCGCCTGTTTTCCGGCGACTTTGGGGTTTCCAGCCAATCGGGGCGGCCGATCCTCGAAACCATCATGTTGCATCTTCCTGCCACGCTGGAGCTTTGTCTGGCCGCTGTGCTGCTGGCCACGCTGATCGGCATTCCATTAGGTACCATTGCCGCACTGAATCAGGGACGCTGGCTGGATACCGGTATCATGGGATTCAGCGTGCTGGGCTCTTCCATCCCTGTCTACTGGCTAGCCCAGCTCCTGATCATGGCTTTTGCGATGCACTTCCAGCTGTTGCCCTCCTCGGGTCAACTCAATCTGTTATACGAAATCAAACCGGTGACCGGCTTCATGCTGATTGACACCTGGCTGATGGAGGGACCCCAACGCTGGCCGGCGTTTATGAGCGCGATGCAACACCTGTGCCTGCCCGCCTTGACCCTAGCCCTGCTGCCGATCACCGAGGTCACGCGCCTGGTACGCAGCTCTATGCTGGAGGTGCTCAAGCAAAACTATATCAAGGCCGCCTTCAGTCGTGGTTGGTCACCACTGGCAGTTATTTTCCGCCACGGCTTGCGCAATGCCCTACCGCCGATCTTGCCACAATTGTCGTTGCAATTCGGCGCCATCATCACCTCGGCCATTGTCATCGAGCAGGTTTTCGAATGGCCCGGCCTCGGTCATTGGTTAATAAACAGCATCATGAGCCGTGATTATGTGGCCATCCAGGCCAGTATGTTGCTGATCTCCAGCGTACTGGTGGTACTGAATATCACCACCGAGCTACTGTCCACCCTGCTCTATCCCGCCAAAAGGAAGGAAGCCTATGGCCAGCAAGGCTAAAACCTATCCGGAAATTCGCATCCCCTCACCGGTGACCCAGACGTGGCTGGCCTATAAGGAAAATCCGGTCGCCATGGCCGCCTTGTGGGGCATGATGTGTCTGTTGTTGGTGGTGATCTTCGGACCATCCTTTGTCACCTACAATCCGCTGCAGCAAGACCCCAATGCGCTATTATTGCCGCCCTCCTGGGTCGCGCACGGCACTATCGTGCATTTTTTGGGTACTGACGATCTCGGTCGGGATCTGCTGACCCGACTGATCTACGGTGCCCGACTTACCTTCGGCAGTGCCGTGGTCGCGACCCTGATTGCCATGCTGTGCGGTTGTGCCGTCGGTCTGCTGGCGGGTATGAGCCGGGGGCTGAAGTCCAGTGTTCTGCACCATATGCTCGACACCCTGCTGTCCATCCCATCGCTGTTGCTGGCCATAGTGCTGGTCGCCGTGATGGGCCCAGGTCTGGATAATGCGGCGCTGGCCGTCACCCTGACCCTGACACCCCAGTTTATCCGCGCGACCTACAACGCGGTGAATGACGAGCTGCAAAAAGAGTACATAGTCGCGGTGCGGCTGGATGGCTCGCCACCAATGCGCATTCTGCGACTGGCAATCTTGCCGAATATCGTCGACATCATAGTGGCGCAAACCACCCGCGCGCTATCCACGGCCATACTGGACATCAGTGCGGTTTGCTTTCTGGGGATTGGTGCTCAATCGCCGTCTCCGGAATGGGGAACCATGCTGGCAGACGGCATGGATCTCATCTATATCGGCTCCTGGACTGTGACGTTGCCCGGTTTCGCCATCATCTTCAGTGTCCTGGTCACCAATCTGGTGGGCGATGGACTGCGTAGCGCGTTACAGAAGGGTATTGATTGATGCCATTGCTCGATATTCGCAACCTCACCATCGAAATCGATACCCCACAAGGTCGCGTCAAGGCCGTGGACCGCGTGAATCTGACCCTCAACGAGGGAGAGATCCGGGGTCTTGTGGGTGAATCAGGCTCTGGCAAGAGTCTGGTCGCCAAAGCCATCATGGGGATGAAAAAAGAAAACTGGCGCATCACGGCGGATCGGATGCGGATCAACGACATCGACCTGATGAGTTTGAGCCCGCGTGAGCGGCGTAAAGTCATTGGCCGAGATATTGCCATGATTTTTCAGGAACCACGCTCCTGTCTCGATCCCTCCATGCCGATCGGCGCCCAACTCATCGAGGTTATCCCGAGCCGGGTATTCGAAGGCCATTGGTGGCAACGCCTGTTCTGGCGCAAGAAGCACGCCATCGGCTTGCTGCACCGGGTCGGAATCAAGGATCATAAAAAAGTCATGGCCGCCTTCCCCCACCAACTCTCCGAAGTGGTGTGTCAGAAGGTGATGATCGCCATGGCCATATCCATCAAACCCCGGTTGTTGGTTGCCGATGAGCCCATCAGTGCCATGGAATCCACCACTCAGGCGCAATTGCTGCGACTGCTGGATCGGATGAACCAGAACAACAACACCACCATATTGCTGATCAGTAACGATATCTCCACCATCGCCAATCTGACGGAGACCATTACCGTTATGTACTGCGGGCAGATGGTCGAGACCGGAAGCCGCGAGCAATTGCTGGCAACCCCTCATCACCCCTATACCAACGCCTTGTTGAATGCGATCCCCGACTTCAGTGGCCGTCTGCCCCATAAATCACGGCTCAATGCCCTACCAGGGGCTATACCGCCGTTGCAGCATCTGCCGATCGGCTGCCGCCTGGGCCCACGCTGCCCCTATGCCCAGAAGTTATGTGTCCAGACGCCGCCCATCACCCGACTCAAAAATCAGCAATACAGCTGCCACTTCCCGCTGAATATGGAGGAAGCGAAAAAATGAATGCCGAGCCGCTGTTGCGCGTAACCAATATTGGTAAGAGCTTTATTGAACGTCATGGCCTGTTTCGCAAGGAGGCAGTGCGTGCCCTCGAACAGATCAGTTTTACTCTGGAGCCTGGTGAAACCCTGGCCCTGGTCGGCGAAGCCGGATCCGGCAAGAGCACGCTCGCCAAGATACTGGCGGGTGTGGTCGCCGCCAGCGAGGGGGAAATTCGCGTCGATGGCCAGCTGATAGCTCCCGATGATTATGAGCAGCGTTGCAAGCAGATCCGGATGATCTTTCAGGACCCTAATTCATCCTTGAATCCCAGATTGCGCATTGGCCGGATCCTGGAAGCCCCGCTGATGTTGAATACAGCCATGACCCCCGAAGAGCGCGCCCATCAGGTGCAGGAAACCCTGCGCATGGTCGGCTTGCTGGCAGAACATGCGCTCTTCTACCCGCAGATGATCTCCTCAGGCCAGAAACAGCGCGTGGCCCTCGCCCGAGCTCTGATCATGAATCCGCGCATCATAGTGGCCGATGAAACCTTCTCGATGCTGGATCTCTCGGTGCGCTCCCAGATCATCAATCTGCTGCTGAAGTTGCAGCAAGAGCTGGGAATTGCCTATGTGATCGTGGCCAATGATCTCGGTCTGGTGCGCCATATCAGCGATAAGGTCATCATCATGCATCAGGGCAAGGTGGTTGAAAGCGGCGAGACTCAACAGGTCTTTGCCGCACCGCAGCATGAAGTGACCAAGCGGCTGATCCAGAGCTATGGCCACGAATATCGGCGCTAACCCCGGCAGCAGAGCCACAATCGGCCAATGCTATGAAAACGGAAAAAGCGGATCCGTAGCCAGGGAATCCCAAACACCCATAAAAAACGCGCCTGTTGTAGGCGCGTTTTTTGTTATGGAAGCATGGGCATGGAACTCTGATAGCGGCTTACCGCTCCCAATACACCTCTTCCAGGCTGTCTTCACGCTCCGGCAATCCGCGCGATAGTCGTGGACTACTTTGCATCAGCACTTCATAGCTGACCCGGTTGGCATATTTGCACAGTTGGGAGAACGAGGAGTAACTCAAGAACGGCAACTGATGCTTGGCGGAATTGGGCGCCGCCTGCCGGTGATAGTGATTGGCCGCCATATCGTGTAACAACGCCGACAGAGCCCCATCGCCTGCCCCGTTGGTATTTTTAATGGCTTCCGGACCGCCCATGTACGGCGCTATGTGGGCAAAAACCCGCAATGGTTGCTGACAATCTTGCTGCAACATGGGGCGACTGAACTCGTAACGATTGAACTCCGGGATAGTCCCCGGCAACAGGGGGTGGCTGGTTTCCCGCCTGGCTGCCTGTTCTGTGTATCCGGCCATATAGAGCCCCTGGGCACCGGCGGTACATAGCACCAGATCTGCCCATTCCAGGGTCTGGTTAGAGGCCGCCAGCGGATCCGCCAGACCGGTCAATGCCTCGCCCTCATCTTCGTTCATGGCCACCACAGTGACGTACTGGCGGATAAAATCACGCCACCACTGGGGATCAGCATCAATCACAAAACGGGTGCCCAGGGTTAATACCACGGGGACACAATGCCGGGTCGCAAGCTCGACAGCTTTCATGGTAGCCGCCTTGATGGTATCGCTCTCTTCACCGCGCACCAGATAGGCGCTGATGACCAGGGCCGAGGCGCCTGCCACCAGAGCTTCCGGTATATGCTCCGGGGTCAATCGGTTCATCATGCCCGCATTGATGCCGAAACTACGATCCCCATCGTCGGAGATAAAGGTAAAGCAGCGACCAATGGGACCGGCAACCGGCTGCAAGTAGTTGAGATCAACTTTGGAGGAAGTGTTGCACAGGTAGCGATAGGCATAGCCGCCCACTTCGATATTCCGGCTCATCACCCCAAGCAGAATGGACGCCGAGTCGCTCAGTACCGAGTAGTTGTGCAAGGTATTGCCAATGGTGCCGCCAGCAAACTGACTCTCGATGAGTTGGCGCGAGACAAGCTCGTGATACATGGCTTCGGCCGTCGCATCGCTCACCAACATCGAATGTCCCTTGCTCAGTCCATAGCGTTGCAGGAACTGGCTATCCACATGGGCCTCGATATCGACCAGAGTCTGATCGATACCTATGATGTACCCCGGGCTGCGCGCCGACAGAGGATTGACGGCCGACAGCAAGGGATCTCGCCGTCCGACCGGGAAGTAATGTTTGGATTTGCGCTGACCAGGAAATTTCATAATGAGTGCTGTAGGCGACACCAGACCAGGACGAAAGGCCGCGGATACTAGCATATTCCCCAGCCTTGCATAGGGGGGAAAGGAGGCTTTCGCCTCCTTGGGGATCAGGCAAACCTTTGCGTGATGAGCTGGGTCAATAAATGCACATGAGCCGGCTCGGCGTTCAGTGCCGGAATATAGTGATAGCGCTCTCCGCCCGCCTGTAAAAAGCTCTGTTTCCCCTCGACCGCAATCTCCTCCAGCGTCTCCAGACAATCGGCGGCAAACGCCGGGCAGATGATATCCACTTGGTGTTGGCCAGAATGCGCCAGCTGGATCAACGTCTCATCGGTATAGGGTTGCACCCAGGGCTCGCGGCCGAAACGAGACTGGAACGAGACTCCCCATGCCTCAGCGTCCAGAGCCAACTCCTCGGCCACCAGGCGCGCTGTCGTCCGGCACTGCTGGGGATAGGGATCGCCCCGCTCGGCATAGCGCTCGGGGATGCCATGAAAGGAGAACAACAGATAACCCTGTCCATGCTGCTGCCAATGGTGTCGAATACTCTGGCTCAAGGCGGCAATGTAGAGCGGATGATCGTGATAGTCATCCAGAAATAGAGTGGTCGGGATCCTGTGTTCAGACGCCATAACCCGTGCCCAACCGTCAAAGATCGGCGCCGTGGTCGTCGAGGAATACTGCGGATACAGCGGCAGTATCACCACTTCCTCGACGCCCTGGGCCTGCAAGCGCGACCAGGCCGTCTGCAACGAGGGCTCGCCATAGCTCATCGCCAACTCGACCGGCACCCCATACCCGAGCCCCTGCAATGCTTCTTGCACCGCCGCTTGCTGTTGCCGCGAGATAACCATCAGCGGCGAGCCACCTGGTAGCCAGATCTGGGCATAGGCCTTGGCCACCCGCCGACTGCGTAGCGGCAGTATCACGCCATGCAGTAGCGGCCACCACAACCAGCGCGGCACATCCACCACCCGACGGTCCGAGAGAAAGGCACGCAAGAATTCACGAACACCCTGCGCCGTCGCGCTGACAGGTGTCCCCAGATTAACCAGAATGACTCCGCGTTGTGGCATCTTGTCTCCTTAAAATGCAAAAGGCGCCCGTACCAATGATACGGGCGCCCTGTGTCATGTGATCACAGCTCAGCCGAGGAGTTTGGCCAACTGCTGGCTAACCACATCAACGGCCTGGGTTCCATCCAGACGTTCGTAACGAGTACGAGCGGCTGCGGCCTCAGCCTTGTAATAGCCAACCAGCGGCTCGGTCTGCTGATGATAGATATCCAGACGCTTCCGCACCGTGGTTTCTTCATCATCAGCGCGGATCACCAGATCTTCACCCGTGACATCATCCTTGCCGGTTTCTTTGGGCGGATTGAACACAACGTGATACACCCGGCCCGAGCCTGGATGCACGCGACGGCCGCTCATGCGCTTGACGATCTCTTCATCCGGCACATCAAATTCCAGCACAAAATCAACGACAACACCGGCCTCTTTCATCGCATCGGCTTGCGGGATAGTCCGCGGGAAGCCATCCAGCAAGAAACCTTTGACGCAATCTTCCTGGGCGATGCGCTCCTTGACCAGGCCAATGATGATGTCATCGGAGACCAGTTGTCCCTGATCCATCACTTCCTTGGCTTTTAAACCCAGAGGGGTCCCCGCCTTGATAGCGGCTCGCAGCATGTCGCCCGTAGAAATCTGCGGAATGCCGTATCTATCCATCAAAAACTGGGCTTGCGTACCCTTACCAGCGCCTGGAGCGCCCAGCAGAATAATGCGCATTATGTATCCCCTATGGTCCATGCAATTAACGTCAAAAATCTTGAGAGGCGAAAATTACACGCTTTCTCCTGAATGCTCAAGCATTTGCTCATGGCCCGAGCGCTTCCGCTCATAGTAAGCCTGCTTCTGTTGATACATGGCTTTATCCGCCATCTTATACAGCAAGGAGAAGGGGGTATGCTTGCTATCGGCGTAACCGACACTGAAGCTGATGCCATGTTCACGCCCCGCCAGACTAGCCGGTTGGAACTGGGCTTCCTGCAGACGATTCAGTAATAAATCGTGACTGGCGACGGCATCGCCTTCCAGCAGGATGACGAACTCATCACCGCCAATCCGGTATAACGAACCGGGCAGATCCTTGAGGCAGTTCAATAAACGACTCGCCACAGTGCGCAGCAAGGCATCCCCTGCTTCGTGGCCCCGGGTATCGTTGAGATCCTTGAGACCATTGACATCGATGAGGAATAATCCGGCTTCTTTGTCCAGCGAGGTTTCCAGACCCGCCATGGTCTGATCGAAGGCAATGCGGTTTCCCAGTCCGGTCAGGCCGTCGGTGCGAGCCCAGAAGGCCAGACGGTTCGTCAAAGCCCGGTTCTCGAGGAAACTACTGAGCTCGCGGGCAAACAACAACATGCCCTTGAGCTCTTCCTCACGCAGGCTCGGAGCCTGAAACAACAGCCAACCGCCACCAAATGGCGGCGGTAACGGCATGCTGTAAATACCGTCGTTGATATGATAATCCGTACTCGACTCCTGTACCGGCAGCAAAGGTTCGCCGACAAAATCCGGATGGCGATAGGACATCACAGGCGAATTGGGAACCGTCAGCACCACCATAAAGGGTACGCCCAGCTCGCAAGCCTGCACCCGTTTGATCACGGCGTTGAGAACTGCCTGATCCGGGCTTTCTGTGCTCAGCTCCTGGCGTAAATGGATCACCTGGTTGTAGATGCGGTTGCTGATTTCGATGCGTTGCAGGATCAACGCCAGCTTATTGGTCCGCTCCTGGACCTTCTCTTCCAGACTATGATTCAGCTGGCTGAGCTCGTGCAGATAACGATCCTTCTCCTCGGCCAGATGGGCCAGATCGCGGTTGTTATGCTCCAGTGTTGTGAGCTGCTGGCGGATGCGGGCCTGCATATCGATCAGTAGACGTTCGGTGTGGGCAAATTCCCAAATTCGCGAGGTTGTTCCCTGCACCAGCTGTCCGGCCTCCATGCGCTGAATGATGCCATACAAGACGTTGAAAGCACGGAAGATAGGACGGGAAAACAACACAAACAGCACTATCATCACCAGCATGACCACGAGCTGGTAACTGATGAAGGGACGGATCGCTTCGGTGACGGCCTGACTCATGCTTTCTGGCGAGCGGCTGACTTTGACATACAGATTGACGCTGGGAGAGTAATCTTTCTCGCCAATGATCAAGCGCAGACTCTGGCTGATCTGGCCTGCTTCATCCGGTGGTAACGCCACCCCGAGCTGAATGACAGAACTGTGCAATTTAGAAGAGGGGCTGACCTGTGCCAGCATATTGCTAAATGGCACGACAGCGATGAGATAGCCCTGTAGCGAATCACTATTGCGCACTATGACGCTATTGATGATGGATATAAACACCAAAGCCCGGTGATCATCGCCAGGAACCAGCTCCGGCGACTCGATCACCACCACCCGCCCTCCCGTCACACCGGATTCATAGGCGCGTCCCAGATTATGCACGACCTCCAGGATCTCCCGGCTCTTCTCGACAGGCCGGATCTTGCCACCAAAGTTCTCCCGGACCCGGCCATCACGCGTCAGCAGATACAAGGAAGAAACCATGTTATAGCGGTTGGTAAATGACTCGAATCGTTCTCGTACCTGAGAGCTGTAGTAGAGACTGGAAACCCCCTTGATGATGGTTTCATGCCCGGTCAACAAGCGTAAACCGCTGGTGATGGCTCGCAGCTCATTATCCAGCTTCTCTTGGGTAACATGGACCTCGCTATCCAGCTGTGTCATCAAAGCCTGGGTCGCAAACTGCTTCAAGCCCTGATAGTGGATCACACTGAGCACCAGCAAGGGCACTATGATCATACAGAGCATCAAAACGATCAGAAACCGACTCAGTCGGATCATTGATGGTATCCCTCTTCCTCAGCCAATGACTGCATATTGTGCGCAGCCTCGGCAGCATCGTACTCACCCGCCAAGAATAATTTTAGCGTTTTGCCCATCACCAGCCAGACTATCAACATTTTCCGATCATTGGGCATCGCCTTGCTCAGTTGCAATTGGCGATGCAGTGTCTTCATATCCTCAGACATGTTACCGGCCAGTTGCTCCACAACCCGGTCCACCGCCGGAAATAGCTTGGAGCGCTCATACAAGGAGCGCTGGCTGGCATCCGAGAGTAAAAAATGCACCAGTTCAACCGCCGCCTTTTGTTTAGCCGCTGAAATATCAGCCCGCATGGCCAGGACATAGGAGCTACTCAGGGGGATCATCGGCTTGCCCCCCAGAGTGGGTAGCAAGGCAACGCCCAACTTATCGCCCAACACATCATGCAGCATCTGGTAAGCCCAATCGCCATCCATCAGGTAGGTGACATCCCCCTTGATAAACGCCTGTTCATTGCACATCAGCTCACAATTACTGGCAGGAAAGCGGTCCATGGTCTGCTGATATTGCGTCAACGCCGCTACCATCTGGGGGGTATTCAGTGAGAATTTTCCGTCCTGCAATGGCCAGCCACCATTGGCCGTTAAAAAGGTCATAAACCAGAACGCCTGTTCACGAGGCCAGGCCAGCTGTTGATCCGGAATACTTTCCAGGGTCAACACAGGTTTGACCTTGTCCTTGCGATAATACATCACCAGCTGATTGCCCATATTGATCGGAATACCGTACCAACTCCCCTGCAGACGCCCATCCTCACGCAAACCAAATTCAGTGGCAATCGACGCTGGCCAGGTACCAAGGTGATATTCCTGTTCATTACTGATCTGATCACTGGGAATAAAGTAGAGATCCGGGAGCAGGACCGATGACATCACCTTGTCGCGAAACTGATCGGCGCGAAAGTGTTGTTGCATCACCTGATGACCACTGCGTTTGGCAAAGCGGTCCAATTCGGGTTGCAGATGTTCAAGACTGTGCCCATTCCACAAGGTGAGTGTTTCAGCGATTCCGGGGAAAGCCCAGCCCAAAGCCATAGCAAGCAGCAGATAAAATAGACGCATAACGACTCCTTGCGTTGCATTCTCGGCAATTGTCTCATCCGTATTGGACATGGCAACGTTTTGTTGAACAAGTTGTGACAACCCGACTGATAGCAGCAGTCACTGGCGAAACGCCCAAGTTTCAAGTTGTCGGCCATTCAGTCCACAGTCTAGCAACTGCTCGCTATCTGCACCCTTAACCAAGCGGCAACAAGCCGTTAAATTCTTAATTTTTATGAAAAAAAAGCCGCGCATCCGCGCGGCTTTACCTCATGACAACAGCTGGGATCATGATCCCATCAAAAGTCGATTCAAACGGGCCACAAAGCCGGACGGATCTTGCAGCCCTCCTTGTTCAGCCAACTGTGCCTGTTCCAGCAGCAGTTCACACCACTCGCCAAACAGTGTTTCGTCTGCAATTGCATCGATCCGTTTGAGCAAGGCATGCTCGGGATTCAGCTCCAGAATAAATTTCTGCTCTGGTACTTTTTGACCCGCCGCCTGCATCAGCTTCATCATATGGCTGCTCATGCCATGGCTATCGGTGACCACACAGCTCGGAGTGGACGTCAGGCGATGACTGATGCGCACATCCTTCACCTTGTCGCTCAGAGCCTGACGCACGCGAGCCACCAGCGCCTGATTGGCTTCTGCCAGGGACTCCTGCTGCTTGCGGCTCTCCTCATCTTCCAGATCGCCCAGTTGCAGATCACCCTGAGTCACGGAGACAAACTGCTTGCCATCAAACTCGGTCAGATGGTTCATCAGCCATTCATCGATGCGCTCCCACAACAGCAGCACTTCCACACCCTTTTTGCGCAGCAACTCCAGATGCGGACTCTTGCTGGCGGCTGTGTAGTTGTCGGCAATGATGTAGTAAATCTTGCTTTGCTGCTCCTTCATCCGGCTGACGTAGTCTTCCAGGCTGACGCTCTGGGCATCGGATTCGGTATGGGTGGAGGCAAAGCGCAGCAGTTTGGCAATATCTTCCTTGTGGGCATAATCTTCGGCTGGCCCTTCTTTGAGCACATTGCCAAATTCAGCCCAGAAACGCTGGTACTTGTCACTGTCCTCTTTAGCCAGCTTGCCGAGCATGCTCAGAACCCGCTTGGTACAAGCCTTGCGCAGCTGCACTGTCACCTTGTTTTCTTGCAAAATTTCCCGCGACAGATTCAGCGGCAAATCGTTGGTATCCAGCACCCCTTTGATGAAGCGCAGGTAGGTCGGCATAAACTGCTCGGCGTCATCCATGATGAAAACGCGCTGCACATACAGCTTCAAGCCATGCTTCTGCTCACGATTCCACATATCCCAGGGCGCACGGGCTGGCACATACAGCAGGCTGGTGTACTCCTGAGAGCCTTCAACCTTGTTATGGGCCCAAGCCAGAGCATCTTCAAAATCGTGGCTGATGTGCTTATAGAATTCCTGATACTCGGCATCCTCAATGTCACGAGGGGTGCGGGTCCAGAGCGCGGTGGCACGATTCACCTGCTTCCACTCACCAGCCGTCACGGTTTTCTCGGCGCCATCCTCGGTTTCAGCCTCAGGCTGCTCCCACATCTCGACCGGAATGCTGATGTGATCCGAGTATTTACCAATCACAGAGCGCAAACGCCAATCATCGAGAAACTCGCTCTCCTCGGCCTTGAGATGAAGAATCACATCAGTCCCGCGGCTGGCTTTATTCACATCAGCCACGCTAAAAGAGCCCGAGCCATCGGATTCCCAGCAGACGCCGCGGTCACTGGACTCACCGGCCGCACGACTCAGGACAGTCACCTTGTCGGCGACGATAAATGCCGAATAGAAACCGACCCCGAACTGACCAATCAGTTGCGAGTCCTTGGTCTGATCACCGGACAGGTGGCTAAAGAATTCAGCGGTACCGGAGCGCGCTATGGTGCCCAGATGTTCAATCGCCTGATCCCGGGTCATACCGATGCCGTTATCGGAAATGGTCAGGGTCTGCTTCTCCTTATCCAGGATCAGCCGTACGCGCAGCTGACCGTCATCTTCATACAGGTCAGCGTTGGAGAGTGCCTTGAAACGCAGCTTATCGGCCGCATCCGCCGCATTGGAGATGAGTTCACGCAGAAAAACTTCTTTATTCGAGTAGAGGCTATGCGCCATCAGGCTCAGCAGTTGTTTGACTTCGGTCTGAAACCCGTGGGTTTCCATGTGAGTGGCTTCGGTCATCGTTGCTTTCCTTGATGAATAGTGTTGTTACGACTGAAAGCAAGATGGGGGCAGGATTATGCTTTTCAACCCCGGACCCGAGCCCGGGGTTGAAAATTGTGACTTACTCCAGAGGACGACGACCACTGAGGGAGTGGGACAAAGTGGTGCCATCGACCAGCTCCAGCTCGCCGCCGACGGGAACACCATGGGCGATTCGCGTCACGACGATACCGGCCTGGCGTGCCAGATTGGCAATGTAGAATGCGGTGGCATCCCCTTCGATGGTGGGATTGGTTGCCAGGATCAACTCATCCAGTGGCTCCTGCTGCAGACGCTGCTCCAGCAGATCCAGCCCCAATTCACGGGGGCCTATGCCATCCAGTGGCGACAAGTGCCCCATCAGCACAAAGTAACGACCGGAATAGAGATGGGTCTGCTCCAGGGCCGCCACATCGGCAGGCGATTCGACCACGCACAGCTGACGCTTTTCGGCACGCTTTGGGTTCGCGCACAGCTCGCACAGCTCGTTTTCGGTGAAGGTACGGCAGTGCTGGCAATGGCCGATTTCGGTCAGCGCTCGCTCCAGAGTTCGCGCCAGTTTTTGGCCGCGACTACGCTCACGCTCCAATAATTGAAATGCCATCCGTTGCGCCGATTTAGGGCCAACACCGGGCAATACTTGCAATTCACGGATCAAATCATCCAGCAGGGGGCTGAATTTCATGGCAACTCCACAAAACAAAAGCGGGAGTCATCTCCCGCTTCATGCCTGATTAAAAGGGCATCTTGAAACCAGGCGGCAATTGCATACCACCGGTCAGTTCACCCATTTTGCTCTTGTTCTGTTCTTCGACCCGACGCACTGCATCGTTAAATGCCGCTGCAATCAAGTCTTCCAGCATTTCCTGATCATCATCCATCAAGCTTGGATCAATGGCGACGCGGCGAACACTGTGACCGCCGGTCATGGTAACTTTCACCAGACCCGCGCCCGACTCACCCACCACTTCCATCTGAGCCAGCTCTTCCTGCATCTTTTGCATACGATCTTGCATGGCTTGCGCCTGCTTCATCAGATTGCCGATCCCACCTTTTCCAAACATCGCTCTTCTCTTCTGTTGAGGTTATCGCCTAATGCTTCAATGGCAGAATACTATCAGCATCCAGTTGCGCACCAAAGCGTTGGATCAAAAATTGGATATGGGGGTCTTGCGCCAAAT
Organism: Enterobacterales bacterium; assembly: GCA_038247115.1. Taxonomy (GTDB): domain Bacteria; phylum Pseudomonadota; class Gammaproteobacteria; order Enterobacterales; family Aeromonadaceae; genus Pseudaeromonas. Next base: position 21,073 of record JBBRVG010000029.1, read on the forward strand.
CCTGCTGCGCAGCAACCAACAATTCGGCGTAACGTTGCTGCTCAATCTGGATCGGTGTTGTCTGTGTGGGTGCCCCCACCTCAATCTGGATCTGCACCGGCTGCTGCAGATGACGGGAGAAACCTTCCACCAGCGCCGCTATGGCTTTGTCTGAGACCAGATGCCGATGTTCCGGCGGCAAGGTCAGCAACCAGTGGTCACCGTCTACCTGACGACTGGCTTGCAATGCCAACTGCCGTAGACGCCCGCCCATACCACTGGCCGCTATCAGTTCCGCCCAGGGATCGCCGCTACCAGCCAGCAAATCATTCGATTGCCAGCGCGGATCCAGAGGCTCTGACGCAGCAGAGCCCGCCTCCGGCAATGGCAACACAGGGCTGACGGATGCCGCTCTGGGCATGGTTCTGGATCCTGCCGTCATTGGAGCCGCACTCGGGAGTTGAACAACGGCATCGGATGCTGTTGTTGCCAGCTCCGACGCCGACTCATAGGCCAGCGGCATCAGCTGACTGGCGCCAGCGTCATCTTGATAAGCTTCAATAGGCGGTGATTGCCAAGCCGGGATTTCTGCGGCCGGGGCCTCTTGGCGTGAGGGCTTCTGCGATGGAGCCTCCCACGGCGGACGGTCATCCAGCACCGGGGGTGCAGCAACAGGCCGAATGGCGGCAGCTGGCGCCGCCACAGGGCGCGACGATGAGGGTGCGGCAGAAGCATCCACAGCAGGCTCAGTCGCCGGCCTTGCAACCGGTGCAGGACGCGCGGGTACAGGACGAGCGACAGGAGGGGAATAAGCAGCCGGCGACCGGTTACCAGCCGCAGGCGTATCGCTGCCCACTGGCTCTTTTTGCTGGCTACGCAGGCGATTACGCACCTGCAGCAGCTGATTTAAACCACCTTCAGCCGGACTCGAAAGCTGATTTAGACCAGTATCAGTGGGATTTGAAGCTCCGATGGCGGGGGCAGAAACCAAAGTTGATGGTTCATTGAACTGAGCGAGCGAGGATGTTGTGCTCTGCCAACTGGCCGCTTCATCTTGCAGCCGCTGTTGTTCGGCAAATAGCGCTTCCTGCGCCGCCATGGTGGCAACATCCTCCTCCACCTCGGCCATATCAAGGCGGGTTTCAGCGGCTGAAGACTCAAAATCCGACTCACTGGCTCGCAGCACAGTCTGGTCGACACCCGGACGGGGATCCGGCGCACGTGCCGCCGGGCCTGTGGGAGTAGTCTGGGATATGGCGAGAGATGCGGATATATCACCACCGGTCATGGCGACCGGCATGACGGTCAGTCGGGCATTATCTGCCGCTTTGCGTGGCGAAAAGGCCAGCATCCGCAACAAGGTCATCTCGAAGCCGCTACGGCCATCGGGAGCCAGGGGTAACTCGCGACGCCCGGTGAGGGCAATCTGGTAATAGAGCTGGATCTCTTCGGCGGTAAAGGTTTGAGCCAAGGCAACCACTTGCTCGCTATCCAGTGCCAGCGGATCGGCACTGCCGCCCAGCAACTGCGCCAAAGCAATGCGGTGCAGCAAGCTCGCCAGCTCGGCATGCAATAGCTCGAAGTCTGGCCCCAACTGCGCCACTTCGTTGACTTTGGCCATCAACGCCGGGCCTTGTAACTGCGCCAACAACAGCAATATCTGGTGCAGGTGACGGTGGTCCAGGGTGCCGAGCATGGCCAGCACCTGATCCAGATGCACATGGCCGCTGCCATGGGCCAACGCCTGGTCGGTCAGACTCAAGGCATCACGCATACTGCCATCCGCCGCTTTGGCCAAAGCGGCCAGTGCTGGCAATTCATAAGGTTGCGCCTCGGCATCCAGCACTCGCACCAGCTGGGAAACAATTTGCTCCCGGGTAAGCGCTTTGAGATGAAACTGCAGGCAACGGGACAGGATAGTAATCGGCAACTTTTGCGGATCGGTCGTCGCCAGCAGGAACTTGACGTAAGGAGGCGGCTCTTCGAGGGTTTTGAGCAAGGCATTGAAGCTGTGACGCGACAGCATGTGCACTTCGTCAATCAGGTACACCTTGTAGCGCCCGCGCGCCGGCCGGTATTGCACATTGTCCAGCAATTCGCGGGTATCTTCGACCTTGGTGCGGGAAGCGGCATCGATCTCCAGCAGGTCGACAAAATTACCTTGGTCGATCTCGCGACAGCTATCACAATGACCGCAAGGGGTGCTGCTAACCCCCTCTTCACAGTTCAGGCACTTGGCCAGAATACGGGCTATGGTAGTTTTACCCACACCGCGGGTGCCACTTAACAGATAAGCGTGGTGCAAACGTCCCTGGTCCAGAGCGTTGATCAGCGCCGTCAACACATGTTGCTGACCCACGACGTCATGAAACGAATGGGGACGCCACTTTCGCGCCAGAACCTGATAACCCATAGCCCTTCTGTTTCCTTAAGCCGTCAGGCTGTTAATAGCCATCAAACTGTTATTCACCCGCAAACTGCACCAGGCTCAGCGGCTCGACACCCATGGCTCGCAAGCGCTCCTCACCACCCAGATCCGGCAACGAGATCACAAAAGCCGCCTGATCGACAAGCCCACCGCAGCGCCGGATCAATTTGATCGCGGCTTCCACAGTCCCACCCGTGGCCAACAGATCATCAATGACCAGCACCTTGTCCCCGGGCTGAATAGCATCGTCATGTATCTGTAAGCAATCCTGACCATATTCCAGTTCATAGCTCTCTTCATACACAGGGCGCGGCAATTTTCCGGGCTTACGCACCGGGATAAATCCCAGCCCCAAGGCAGCGGCGACTGGAGCACCGAAGATGAAGCCCCGAGCCTCGGTGCCGACAATCTTGTCCAACGGTACATGGCGATAATGCTCGACCAGCAGATCGATAGTGGCTTTGAACGCCTGCGGATGCTCCACCAGACTGGTAATATCCCGAAACAGGATCCCCGGTTTCGGATAATCAGGAATGGTCTTGATGCAGGATGCGATAAAAGACAGGGTTTCTGGCTTCATGATGGCTACCGATAAAAAAAATAAAAGCCCTGGATCTGTTGGATAAACAGCTCATAACGGGGCGCAGCATACGTTAAGGCGCTAGCTTAGCAACCCCGCCATTCATTGCAACCACTGGCGGAGAAAGCCGTCATCACCCGCACATTAATCCATCGATTAGGCCGTATGACGATGAATATCTTGCAACAAAAAGGGCAGCCCTAGGCTGCCCTTTGTTATCGACTTAACCAGTAAGCCAATCGGTATTAGAAGTTGTATTGCAGAGCAACAGTGAACTGATCATCAGCTTCAGCACGTTGATCCAACAGATATTCAGCATAACCGTAGAAATTGCTGGTGAAGTTATACATGGCACCCAGCAAGAATTCATCAGTCAGCTCGACATCATTTTCATCTTCGGTGTAGTTGTAACCACCCAAGAAGCCCAGACCATTGGTCAGCGAGTATACGGCAGCAAGCTCGTAACCCTTGTGGGTGTTTTCGATGCCAGCTTGTTCGATATCAGACTGGGTATAAACTGCACCAGCATACAGGCCTTCGCCGAAGGTGCCATAAGAAGCAGACAGACCCCAATCATCTTGATCAGCCAAGCCGTCTTGTGAATCATATTGATCCGCGGCAACTGTTACACCAACACCGAAGCCGAAGTCATAGCCAAGGTTAGCGGCATAGCTCTTATCCAAGTTGTTAGCATCATCAGCTAAACGGTAAGAGATGCCACCACGGAAACCACCGAAAGTGTTGGTATAGATAATTTGGCCTTCTTGGCGACCACTGAAGTTGGCCGCGCCATCACGGTAACCCCAGTAGCTGTTACCGTAGGAACCCCACTCGTTGAACACGTCAGTCGGAGCGACAACGGCGTAGAAGGCGGTGTCAGTCTGACCGGCAATAATGGTACCGTACTGGCTGCCATCGAAGCCTGCATACAAGTGACGGACCTTGAAAGTACCATCATCACTGGATTCACCAGCAACTTTCCATTCGCTACGAGCAATGGCAGACCAAGTATCGTTGATCGCAGTAGAGCCCTTCAGACCCAGACGACCCGTGCCTTCAACAGTCGAACCGCTGGAGTCGGAAGCTGCATCATTGTAGTAGTTGACTTGAGCTCGACCATACACATCGAACTTTTGACCGTCTTTTTCGTACACGGTAGCAGCATTAGCCGCAGATGCAGCGAACAGAGCTGGGATAGCAATTGCAAGAAGAGTCTTTTTCATAATGGTTTGCCTACTGAAATTAAACACTAAGTCCTTATATTCCCTGTGAAAGTGGCGTTTCCACCACTCTGTTTTCGAGACTATCATACAAAATGTGAGGCAATCAACAGAAAAAAATGAACTAACTTAGAACAAGATTGTCGTTAGCATAATCTTTTACATTTCAAGCTGATATGCCTGCCTTTGACTCATATTATGCTGCTGTTCGCACAGATTCAGCTGCTGACAGCCAACACAATAAAGTCAGATTTTGTTAGCCAGCTCACAGAGCGATATACTTCGCTTTCGCCCATCAGAGAAATATCCTAAATGCCGTTTGCAGCCATCAAAACCAGTGTTCAACAGAGCTATAAACGGCTGCACCAACACCTAGCAGCATTTGTGCCAAGAAAAGAACAAAATTATCTGGTGGCGGAAATCGTCAAGGTTTTGTGTGGCCAATATGGGGTCGGCAAGCGGATCCTGGTGGCTGAAGCGGGAACCGGGATCGGCAAGTCACTGGCCTATTCCCAAGGCGCTATCCCCTGCGCCATCAAGTCTCGGAAGAAACTGATCATCTCCACCGCGACCCTGGCGCTGCAAGAGCAGCTCATCACCAAAGATCTACCCTTGTTTCATACCATCAGCAGCGACAATTTCACCTTTACTCTGGTCAAAGGACGACAACGTTATTGCTGTGCCCAGCGGCTGGCGCAGCTGGCGGATGTCAACATCGCCAATACCCAGTTGAGTTTTCAGGAGCTGCTGAGCTTTAGTCCTGACGCGGAACAGCGGCAGATCTACCAGTCACTCTGGCACGCCTATCAACAAGGCCAATGGGCCGGTGATCGGGATAGCTGGCCGCAGAGTCTGGAGGAGTCGCTTTGGCAGGAAATCGCCGCCGAGCGTCACATCTGCAACCCGCTGTTCGACCATCATCAAAACTGCCCGTTTCATCACGCACGGGCCATGATGAACGAGATCGACGTCCTGGTGGTCAATCATGCGCTGCTGCTGGCCGATCTGGCATTGGGTGGTGGTGTGGTACTGCCAGCCCCCGAAGATTGCATCTACATCATAGACGAGGCCCATCACCTTCCAACGCTCGCTCGCGATCAGGCATCGGCGCAGCTACGGGTGGGTCATACCCTGAGTTGGTTACAAAAACTGCCCCATCTTGGGGATAAGATAACCAAAGTAGTGCAAGGCGAGAGCCTCCGCAGTCACTCTGCCCGGCTCAGCGAAACCGTCTATGGACTGGTACATGATCTGCGGCAACTGGAATTACTCATCAAGGGACAGGCAGACTGGTTCAGTCAGAGCCCGGAGTATCGGTTTGCTGAAGGCGTATTGCCTGCAGAGCTGGCAGCACTGGCGCAGAGCCTCGGTGAAGGCACTGGCAAGTTGAGTCGGTTTCTGGAACGGTTGCAACAGGGGCTGACTGAAGCCATCAAATTGGGAGAGCTACCCCGCCGGGATGGTGAAGCCTTATTGGCAGAGCTAGGCAATGCCCAGCAGCGCAGCCTGCAGATGCAGACCCTATGGCAACTCTATAAAGAGCTGGAGAGCCGACATCCAGTCGCAAAATGGGTTACACACGACACCGATGAACCTGATTTTCAACTCCAGGCCGCGCCGCTGGAGATGGGAAGCTGGCTGGATCGCCTGCTGTGGTCACGATGTCACGGTGCCATTTTGGTCTCTGCGACCCTGACGGCCCTCAACAGCTTCGACCATTTCCGCAACCAGATTGGCCTCTACCCCGATGATGGCTCGCGGTATCTGCGCTTACTGTCACCGTTTGACTACCAAAAAGCAGAGCTCTGGCTGCCGGATATCGGCTGTGATCCCAGCGACCCGGATTTTACCCAGCAACTGATATTGCAACTGCCGCACTACCTGACGGACCAGCAAGCCTCGCTGGTGCTCTTTGCTTCGTATTGGCAGATGCAAGAAGTGGCCGCCGGTCTCAGAGACCAGGGCTGGAGCCTGCTGGTGCAAGGCGAAGCCTCGCGCAATGCCTTGCTGAGTCTGCACAAAGAGCGCTGTGCCCATCAGCAACCCAGCATACTGTTCGGGACCGGCAGTTTTTCCGAAGGACTGGATCTGCCCGGTAACCAGTTGACCAACCTCATCATTACCAAGTTGCCGTTTGCTGTGCCGACCTCCCCCATTGAGGCGGCGCAAGCCGAGTGGGTGACGGCCCGGGGTGGCAACCCATTTTTACAGATCACGATCCCCGATGCCTCGCGAAAATTGATCCAGGCGTGCGGACGTTTGATCCGCAAGGAAGGCGATAGCGGACGTGTGGTACTGCTGGACCGCCGCATCCTGACCCGTCGTTATGGCAAAGGATTACTGGCAGCGCTGCCCCCCTTCCGTCGCCGGATCGGCGACTAAACCTGGTGCCAAACCATGCCCCGGAATAGGAGCCGTCACAGCGGCCTCAGCATCCGATTGCTGCAATCGGCTAAAACTGCAAAAATGGCACTGTGCTAACGGATGCTCACCAGCATCAACACCATCATATATAAGGAGATAAGATGCGCCTGACCCATCTACTGGCCATGATTTGTGCGTTGTCGAGTTCGCTGTGCTCTATGGCCTATGCGGCGACGATCGAGATCCCGCGCCCCTATGTCGTCTACTTACTGGATGGCAAGACTGCAACAAGTGGGGCATTGAATGGAGAGCGGAAGGTCAATTTGTCTGCCGGAGCTCATCAGTTGGTGATCCGTTTTGACGGCAGCTTCAAGGATCAGAGTGAAAATCGTCTGCTCAGCGGTGAACCCGTGGTGGTCAACCTGGATCTCAAGGGTGATGAAGCGCTGGCCATCCGATTTACTTATCCACGGAATTACCGCGCCGCGGAGCAATTCATTGCCCAGCAAAAGCTGACCTTCATCGACACCAAATCTGGCGCCACCGTTAACGTGGACCATTTTGTCATGCCCAAAAAAGAGGGGCTACAGATTGGCCGCGACTATCAAGCCGAGTTGCTAGCCATGGGTAAGGGCTTTCAGCAAGTACCTGCCGAGCTGACAGTCGCGACAACGGCAGCCATGGCCGCAGCAGCTGCGCCGGATGCCAAGGGTAACGCTCAGGGTACCGTGGACAAGAATGTCCAGACGCTGGAAATGTTGAAGTACTGGTACACCCAGGCCGATGCCGAAACCCGCAAGAACTTCCAACACTGGATTATTTCCCAGCAATAATCATGTTCGACTCCTCCGGCCAACCGGCTGAGCGCCGGAGGAGATCACAGGACAACACCAATGACTCTCCTTGCTCAACGTGCAAAACGCCTGGTTTTGCTCCCTTTGTTGCCGCTTTTACTACTCACCTTCCCCGTCGCTGCCAGCGAGCTGTCAGCTCAATTATTAGTACCGGCCGGGATCCGTATCGAATTTGTGCTGTTTGCTCTGACCCTGCTGGGCGTCGCCGTATTACATCGAATCACCATGTGGGTCGCCTTGGCAGGGCTCGCATCTATCTTGCTGGCCAAATACAGCTTGCTGGATGACTTTTCTTTTCCCCACCACCTGCTCGGTGGTCATGGCCATGAGGGCGAGTGGCGCATTCTGCTGAATCTGATTGGCTTGTTGTTTGGCTTCGGCATTCTGGCCAAACACTTCGACGAATCTCATCTCCCAAAAATCCTGCCACGTTTTTTACCCGATGACTGGAAGGGTGGTTTTGCCCTGCTGGTGATGATTTTTGTCCTCAGTGCCTTCCTCGATAACATAGCTGCTGCCATGATCGGCGGAGCTATCGCCTTCGTGGTGTTCAATAAACGGGTGCATATCGGTTATTTGGCGGCCATAGTCGCAGCCAGTAATGCGGGCGGCTCTGGCTCTGTGGTCGGTGACACTACCACCACCCTGATGTGGATCGATGGTGTCAGCCCCTTGCAGGTCATCAACGCCTATATAGCCGCCGTCGTGGCTCTCCTTATTTTTGGTGTCATCGCCGCTCGTCAGCAGGATAAATACCAGCCCATCATCAAGGATGCCGCTACTGGGGTGATTGTCGCTTGGTCCCGCCTAGTCGTAGTCGGCGCCATCCTGATACTGGCCATCGCCACCAACTATCTGCTCGACTTCCCGGCACTAGGCGTCTGGATTGCCATCCTGCTGGGCGCTCTGTTTGTTAAAACCCCCTGGTCTGAGCTCAGGAAAGCCTTCTCCGGTACCATCTTCCTAGTCGCCTTGGTGACTTGCGCTTCCTTGATGCCGGTCGATGAACTCCCCCCAGCCTCCTGGGTCACCACCTTCGCGCTCGGCTTTATCTCGGCGGTGTTCGATAACATACCGCTGACCAAGCTCTGTCTGGTGCAAGGTGGTTACGACTGGGGCATGCTGGCCTATGCCGTCGGCTTTGGTGGCTCCATGCTGTGGTTTGGCTCCTCGGCCGGGGTGGCGCTCTCCAACATGTATCCGGAATCCCGCTCGGCTGTGCGCTGGGTACGACATGGCTGGCATGTGGTACTGGCCTATGTCGTCGGCTTTTTTGTCATGCTGGCACTGTTGGGCTGGCAACCGAGCCCGCCACACAAGGTCACAGAACCGGCACCAGTTGCCATGCAGGTCCCCTGATAGTCGCACGACAAAACGATATCAGCAAACAAAAAAGGAGCCATAATGGCTCCTTTTTATATCTTGGCTTGAGGAATTACACGGCTTATTCTGGCTTGGCCTTCTTGCTATGAAACTCAGGCTTCATAGTTTTCAGGTAGTTAAAGCGCGTCCACCAGGACATCACCACCAGTGCCAGCAGGTGCAACACCACCAAGACAGTAATGATATTCGCCAGGGTCTCATGAAGCTCGCTCATGATCTCGATATCGGTGTTGTCGATGGCCCAACCGGTCCCAGCCATGCCCAGCATCCCCAACCAGAAGCACCAGATGATGACGCCAGCCAGAGCGTTATGGCCTAATTCAGTGTGAGGCTTACGATCGCGCAAGTCCTGCAGGTGAGCCAGGATCGCCTGCGGCCATGGGAAAAACTGGTTCAAACGGGCCGGACCACTGGCAGGCAATAAACCCCAAAGCAGACGGATCACCACCAGAGCGGCAATGCTCCAGCCAATCCAGACATGTACCGTCTCGCCCGGCTCATCAATAAAACGATTGGTGACAAAACCGATGGCAACCAGCCAGTGGGTGGAACGAACCACCAGATCCCAACGTCCTACGTCATGTTTATCCATCTCTTTGCGTGCTCCATAAGCTGCAATTATGCGATCTGAACCGTTCGAGCTTTGGCGTCATTCACCCTTCCAACACCCGAACCCGAGTTCTGTTGTCATCCAAACTAACACCCCAGGCTTATCCCAACCTTAAGCGTTGGTTCGTCACCTCAGGAATTGCATCAAGCAGACATGCGATCTTCGCCGTAACCAAAGCCACGCAAGCCCACCACATGCACATGCTCATGCTTGCCGTGTACCTTGCGGATCAGCTTGTAGGTGGTGCCTTTCTCTGGACTGATGTTTTCCGGCGCCGCAATCAACAGCTGCATATCCTGCCGCTCACACAGCTCGAACAGGGTGGCAATCGATTTGGCATCCAGACGCGCCGCTTCATCCAGGAACAACAAGCGGCACGGCAGAATATCTTTGGCCCGCAAGCGCTTGGCATCCTCTTCCCAGCTCTGCAGCACCATCAGCAGGATCGCCTGACCGGTACCAATCGCCTCACCGGTCGACAGGGCGCCACTCTCGGCTCGCAGCCAGCCATCGACACCGCGCTGCACTTCAATTTCCAGCTCCAGATAATTGCGATAATCCAGCAAGGCTTCACCCAATACCTGATGGCTACGTTCCCCCTGATCGATATGGGGGTTCAGGCGCTGGAACAATTTGGCCATGGCCTCGGAGAAAGTCAGCGCCTCATCGGCAAACAAGTCCTGATGCAAGGTGGCCTGATCGCCGAGCGCATTGAGCAAGCGGGCATAGGCATCGCGGACGTTCACATTCAAGCGCACGCCATGGACCTGACCGAAGGCGATATTCTGCAGCCCCTGGTTCAGCACCCGGATGCGATTCTGCTCGCGGCGGATGATATTGGTGATCTTGGCGGCCACCTCGGTTGAGCTCAAGGAGAGATGAGATTCGCGCTGCTTGAGCTCATCAGCCAGCCGCGACAGCTCGATCTCCATCTCCTCGATGGCTTCGACCGGATCATCCGAGCGGATAATGTCGTGGCGGATGCGCTCCTTCAGATAGCGATAAACCACCACATAGAAGCCGACCTTCTGCTCGGTATTGCGATTGCCTTCCGACAGACGCAAGGCATCCCGCAGCTCCTCGTCGTGATGCACCGCCAGACGCAAGGCACCCAGCGCCTTGTCCGACATGGAGCGCAGCTCGTCGGCATCCAGATAAGCCAGTTCGCGGCGATTCAGCCGTTTTTCCACATCGTTGTCGCGGGCCAGACGCAACACCCGGTTCCAGCTCTGCTTGTGATGGACCAGCAGCTTGCGCGCCAGTTTGTAATCCTTGCCTTCATGGGCCAATCGGCCCTGCAGACTGTCGATATCGCGACGACAGACCTGGAACTGGGCTTCGGCCTGGGTACGACGAGAACGAGTGCGCACCAGCTGCTCTTCCACTTCCCGCTTATGGTGACGGGCCTTCTCTTCCATATCCACGCTGACCACCAGCCCCATGGCACCGAGCTCCTGCTCGAATTCGCCGAGGGTCTGACGCTTGGCATCCAGCCCCGATTGCAGTGCCGTCCTGACCTGCATGGCGTCGGTGAAGCGGCTGACAATCTGGGCCACCGATTCGGCCAATTGCCGCCGTGCCAGCTCGGCATCGGTCAGCTTGGCCTTGAGGCGCTCGCTGATCTCGGAGGTTTGCCCCAGCATGGCTTCGGCATCCTGATAGACAAAATGGCTGCTGCGCGCCAGCAACTCGTCCAGTGCAAAGCTTTGCCGCCGTACCTGAGTCAGTTGCTGTTCGGCGTCGGTCGCTGCGAGTTGCAAGGTATCCAGACTCTGGGGATCCTCCCGCAGCAGATGCACTTGTCCTTCCAGAGCACTCAACGCCTGCCCCTTCTGCCGCAGGAATTGCTCGGCCTGTTGCAAGGCTTCAAGCTCGGCCCGGGCGGCGCTCAAGCGCTCGGCGCCCGCATCGGTCTGGGCCAGATGCCACAGCGGACGCAGCCGTTGCAGCAGACTCAGAGCGGCGCGCGTGGTCTCTTGCGCGGCACGATACTGGGCATCCTGCTGCTGACGCTCCTGTTGCCGGGACTGCAACTCGCGAGCCTGAGCTTGCAGCAGCTCCAGCTCAGCTTCTGGATCCGCCTCGAAGGCCACATTCAGATGCTCGGCAATAAACTGGCTGAAGTGATGATAGGTGCGGCTGTGCTTTTGCTGCTCGAAGGCCGCCGTGGCATAGGCATCGATCAGGGCTTCACGCTCAGCCTCCAGTGCGGCAATCCGTTGCTCACGGGCGGCACGGCCAAACAGCGGCACAGTCGGGAAGCGAGAATAGCGCAGTTGACGATCACTGCCGCGCACCACCAGCGCCTGCTCCAGCTCGCGGGCATCCAGCAGATCCTCATCAAAGGATTCCGGATTGCCTTGAATGAGATAGACATCATCCGGCAGATCCTCCAGCGCCTTGAGTCGCTCCAGAGCCGCATCCAGATCCGCCACCACAATCGCCGCCCGCGCCGGGCCATAAAGCGCAGAGTAGTAAGGAGCATCTTCGATGTTGATGTCGTCATAGACATCGCACAACAAGACACCATCCAGCTGCTCACTGACCCGAGACAGCCGTTCATCCACTTCACCGCCGACGTTTTGCAAGCGCCGGATCTGGGCCTCAAGATCCAGCTTGCGTTGCTGCAACTGGTTCTTCTCGGTCTCGGCCTGACGTTCGGCGGCCAGCGCCTTGTGCATGGATTGGGAAACCGCCTGCGGATTTTCCAGTGCTTCGCCACTGAGCTCGCGCAGCTTGTCGAGTTTTTCCTGTGCCACCAGCCAGGCCGGCGCTATCTTCTTCAATTGATCGATACGGGTGCGGGACTGCAACAGTTGCTGTTCAACCTGAGCCCCTTGCTGACGACCGGCGTCCAGCTGCTCGGCTAACTGCTCCAGGCGTGCCTGCTGTTGCTCGGCAGCCAGCTCGAGAGCCTCTTCATCCGGCAAGCTGATCTGGTGCTGACGTTGCAACTCTTCTTGCCAGCGCGCCAGCTGTTGCCGCTGTTCGGCATCCCGTTGCAAGTCGCTCAGTGCATGCTGGATTTGCGCACTGCGGTTGACCAGATCCCGGCTCTGCTGGCCCTGCCGCAGCACCTGCTGGGCACTCTCCCAGGCTTGTTCACGGGGCACAGGACCTGCAACCTGGGTCAGCAACGCCAGTGCGGCGTCATACTGACTGGCAGCGGCCTTGGCCAGACTCAGGCGTTGCTGTACCGCCAGCAAGGCCTCGGTGAGTTGGCGCTCCTGCTCCTTGAACAGGCTCTGCTCCCGGGCCACGCCGGTCACATCCAGACTCGGGCGGTCGCACAGCTCACGAGCACTCTCCAGAGCCTTGATGGCCTGGCGATACTGGATGGCGCGAGTCTGCTGGATATCCAGCGCCTGCTGGTAGTCCGCCAACTGGGTCTTGAGACTATCCACCTCGCCTTCGGTCTGCTGTTTCTTCTGCTCCAGCTCGAATTTACGCTCGCTAATCTCCTCGACAATCGCCAACTGCTCTTCCAGCCGCAGGCCGATATCGGTGACATCCTCACGGTATTGCTCAATCTTCTTGCCCAGCGCCACACCGTTGATCACCCGGGCTAACAGCTCGGAGGCAGCCTCCAGCTCATCGGTGAGATGCTTCTCCCGCGCCTGCATCTGCTCGGCTTCTTCCGCCAGATAGATGGCGCGCTGCTTTTCTTCCCGCAGCAAGCGGTGCTTGTCCTGAAGTTGCTGACGACCGGCCAGCGCCGACTCGGAGAGCCGCGCCTTCTCGGTGCTGTTGCGCATGTAGTCAGCCGCGACATAGTGGGTCGTTTCGGTGATCAGGTTGCGGAACAGATCCCGCTGGGACTGGGTCTCCTTGATGGCATCCAGGGTGCGGCGGTTTTCATAGATGGCCGCCTCCATGTCCTGGAACGCCTTGCGTACCCCGGAGTTCTCCGGCAACAGGTACTCCCGCAGCGAGCGGGAAATCGACGAGGAGATGCCACCGTACAGGGAAGCTTCGATCAGCCGATAGAAGCGGGATCTATCCTTTTGATCGCGCATCTTCTTCGGCAGGATACCGAACTCGAACATGAAGTTGTGATAATCGGTCACCGAATTGAACTTGGCAACTTTCAGCGCACCCAGCTCGGCGGCGGCTTTGCGTAGATCGCTGAACGGCCGCACCTTGGCCTTGTCCTCATCCAGCTTCTCCAGCAGCAGCTCGGTGGGCTGGATACCCGCCGGCACGTCCACCAGGGCAAAGGGGGTAATGTTGACCTTGTGATCCCGGTTGGCCACCTGCTCCAGATGGACACCGACCCACAGTCGCTGATCCCGGGAATTGAGCACCTCAATCAGGGAGTAGCAATGACCCCGTTGCAGCTTACCGTAGAGCCCCTTATCCCGACTGGCACTGGAGCTGCCCGCTTCGGTGGTATTGCGGAAGTGCAACAGGGTCTGATCCGGGATCAGTGCCGTGATGAGCGAGGCCATGGCGGTGGATTTCCCGGCACCATTGCCACCGGAAAGCGTGGTTACTAGCTGGTCAAGCTCGAAAGTCCGGGCAAAAAAGCCGTTCCAGTTGACCATAGTCATCGAAATAAACTTGCCGCGCATCGTTATACGTCCAGTCCCAGTTGTTCTTCTTCCAGCTCATCTTCACTCTCGTCCAGCAAGTGTTCGCTGGTCGGTAGCTCGTCATCATGCAAGATGGCTTCCCCTTCCCGGATCATCCGCAACTGCACCAGGCGCGGATCCTCGTCGCTGCGCACATCGGCACCGAAGCGGAATACCGACTCGTTGACGCGGAATTTATCGCCCGTCCCCACCTGCACCACCATGCCGAGGCGCTTGAGACGTCGCAGGGAGGTGCGCATCTTCTCCAGCAGTTTGCGCTTGTCCAGATCCGAGCCACCGCTGCGTTGGTTGACCATACGCAGCAATTGCCGCTCATCAGCCAGGGTCAGCAACTCTTCTTGCAGATCGGTGAGGGAAAAGAGCCCTTCATTGGCTAGCCGCTCGGGGCTGAGATAGAGATAACAGAGTACCTTGCCCACCAGCATGTCCAACTCCGAGAGCACAGAGGTGCCAATTTCCGAGCTGGCACGAGGCCGCAGATAGAAGAAGCCTTCCGGCGCCTTGATCAGCTCCACCTGATAGCGGGCGTAGAAGCGCTCCAGCTCATCGTGGTATTCGAGCAAAAACGAGTGGTTATCCAGATCATCGGCGCTGATATGGCGTCCGCTGCGCAACCAGGTATCCAGTTTCGGGAACAAAGGGTTGGCAATCGCCTGCGCCATGCGCAGTGCGAGAGGAAAATCAGTATTGATCAATGACATGGGCCTGTACCTTAGCTCCCGATTCGTTGATGGGTTTCCATTTCGGTTGTTTGGCGCTGGAGAGTTCCGCTTCTGAGTGTCCCAGGCGGATCGCCGAATCAATCAGCAAGCGTGCCACATCGAAGTGTTGATAGTCCGGATAATGGGCCAGGTAGTCGCGCAGCACCTCGGCCATATCCAGCGGTTTACCCTGCTCGCGGAAAGCATCCAGATGCAACTGGATACGCTCGGCCAGTTGATTGTTCACATCCAGAATTTCGTGATATTCCAACTCGCTCGGCAGCTCGCCGGTGATTTCGTCGCCATGCAGGGCCAGCGTTTCGTCACGCAGCTCCAGCAAGCGATGCTCCTGAGCCACCACCATCAACCAGTTGTGGTTCTGGAACTCGCGGATCGACTCCCGCAAGCGCTGGCTGAACGCCCGGTTCTTGTCCATGTCGATGGCGGTGCGGATAAACTTGTGCACATGGCGGTCGTAACGAGCCCACAATTCGATGCATTGCTGACCCCAATTGATGATGGCATCCAGACGTGCCTGCAGGGTGTGGGTCAACGCCTCGATATGGGCCAGCTCTTCCCGACCTTGCGTCGCCTCCTGAATGTTCAGCAAGCCATCCTGCAGATTGTGACCCGCGGCATCCAGGGTATCCTGCAGCTCGCGCAGGGTCTGGCCTGTCTCGCGCAGCAACTTCTCGCAGCTGTGGATCGCCTGGGTCCAATCCAGATTCAGCAGATCGGCAATCTCGGCCTTGACCTGATTCTGATGCTCATCCATGGCGCGCTGGGTCAGATCGATGCGCGCCAGTATCTCCTCCACCGAATATTTCAGTCGCGGATAAACCTGCTCATCCCAGTGGGCCAGCGCATCGTTCTCGCTCGCCGCCTGATAGGCTTTGGCCAGTTCGCTGGCGACCTGCTCCAGCAGCAAGGAGAGCTTGACGCTACTGACCTCTTTTTGTTCAGCAAAAAATTCGACAATACCCATCGCCAGCCGTGTCAGACGATACAGGCTCTCGCCTTCGACCGGATCGGCATTGAAGCGCGACAGCAGCTTCTGTCGGACCAGTTCATTGATGGCATTGTTGGCTCTATGGCTCAGGGTCTCGTCCATCTGACCGAAGATTTGGCTGACATAGCCAAAGGCATCATGCAGCGCGGCTTCGGTCAGCTCATGGGTCGAGTCATCCCGGGAGAGCGTGGCGATGGCGATCAAAAAGGCCAAGCGATCATTGGCCAGATTCAGCGACAGCCCTTCTTGCTTCACCCAGCCCACCAATTCCGGCAGGGTCAATTCGGGCAAGCTGCGCTCTGTGGCGCGGGAAACTTCTTGCGTCATGACATTCTCTTCTCAATCACTGTGCTCTCTCCATGGACTAGTGGCCGTTGCGCCATGACATGGATATAGCGGCCCAGGGCGATAAAAGGCTCCTGGCGACAATAACGTTGTTCCATCTGCAGCAGATCATCGAACTTCTCCTGCTGATCCTGCTTGTGACGCATGTAGTCATGGATCACCCGCACCCCTGTCTTGCCGATCAGCTTCAAACCGTCCCGTTGCAGCCAGTCATAGACCTCATCGGGCAGTTGGGGATTGCTGGGGGTCAACTTTTGCTTGCGAGTCTTGGTCAGGCCGGCGCGGATATAATCGAAATTCCCCACCACCAGACTCTGGAATAACAAGGCGTTGCGATTATAAAACAACACCGAGAGGATCCCGCCCGGCGCCAAATAGCGCAGCAAGGATATCAAGGTCTGCCGGGGTTCACTCAACCATTCGAGCACGGCATGACACAAGATGAGATCAAACTCACCCTCAATGTGTTGATCCAGCTCCTGGATCGGGCAATGAATCAAACGGATACGATCACCCAAGCCCTTGGCTTCGATCTGCTGACGTCCCAGCTCCAGCATGTCCGCCGAGAGATCGCACAACTCGACCTGATGCCCCATCTGCGCCAGTTGCTGGGCGAAATAACCAAAGCCACCGCCAGCATCCAATATTCGCAACGGGCGCTCCCCCAGCCGACTGAGGCATCCCTGCAGATCCTGCCACACCACGGCGGCGCGAATGCGACCCTTGCTGGTGCCATAAATGTTCTGGGCAAACTTGTCGGCCATGCCGTCGAAGCTGTGATCTGCACTCACCATAGCGGTTCCGTTTCACTCAAGGGAGGGCTATTCTGGCACATCCCTATACCCCTGCAAACGGCGCGGCGGACGGCCGCTCAGAGATCATCCATGTTCTGGTTAAAAAAATGGCTTGGTGGGCTATTAATGCCCTTACCCTTCACCCTGACCCTGATTGTGCTCGGTCTGTTGCTGCTATGGTTTACCCGCCGCCAACGGTTGGGCAAGGCACTCTGTACCCTGGGCACCCTGCTGCTGATCCTGTTTTCACTGCGTCCGGTCAGCATGGAGTTGTTGCGGCCGCTGGAGCAGCAATACCCGCCCTTCCCCGCGAACCAGAGCGTCGATTTTATCCTGGTGCTCGGTCATGGCCATGTCAGTGATCCGAGCGTGCCCTTGACCAGTCAACCCATCAGCAATGCCTATGCCCGCATTCTGGAAGCTATCGATCTCAAGCGGCGTAATCCCCAAGCCAAACTGGTGCTATCCGGCAACATCAGCAGTGATCCTATCTCGTGCGCCGAGATGTATGCCCGGATTGCCGAGCACTACGGCATTCCTCGTCAGGAGATGATCCTGATTGAAGATGCCTACGATACCCATGACGAGATCAGTCGTTATCGAGCCATCATCGGCGACCATCCAGCCGCACTGGTGACCTCCGCCAGCCATATGCCCCGCGCCATGGGGCTCATGCGTCAAGCGGGTCTTCAGGTGATACCCGCGCCGACCGATTATATGGGGCGGCAAGCCCAGCGGCCCATCCCCTCCTATGGCTATCTGCCGGAGGGTCGTTACCTGATGTATTCCGAGACCGCACTGCACGAATGGATAGGCGCCATTTGGCATCAATTACGAAACCAGTCGAAAGAATGAGCGATGTCCAACCCAAAAACTGATATGGATCAGTAATTAGGGTAAAATATTAGTCTGCGTGACCAAGCGCTGACTATTCGGGGCCGAGTTCACCTCATATAATGCCCCGCAGCAAATCACCATCTGGAGGATGAAAGAATGAGACAACCATTGGTAATGGGTAACTGGAAGTTGAACGGCACCAAAGCATCTGTTGAAGCCCTGGTCAAGGCACTGGTCGAACCGGCTGCCAAAGCTGAAGGCGTTGAAGTTGCCGTCTGCCCGCCAGTTATCTTCCTGGGCCTGGTTGAAAAGCTGACTGAAGGCACCCGCATTCAGTACGGTGCGCAAAACGCCGACGTACACACTGCTGGCGCATTCACCGGTGAAAATTCTCCGGTCATGCTGAAGGAATTTGGTTGCAAGTACGCTCTGGTTGGCCACAGCGAACGTCGCACCCTGCACGCAGAAACCGATGCCGTAGTCGCTGCCAAGTACGAAGCCATTCAACAGAACGGTCTGGTACCTGTGCTGTGCATCGGTGAAACTCTGGCTCAGTTCGAAGCCAACGAAACCAAGGCTGTGGTTGAAACCCAGCTGAAGGCTGTGATCGACCATTCCGGCATCGACTCTTTCGCCAATGCCGTCATCGCTTACGAGCCGGTATGGGCTATCGGCACTGGCAAGACTGCTACCCCGGAAATCGCACAATCCGTCCATGCTCACATCCGTGCTTATCTGGCCGGTTTCAGCGCTGACGTCGCCGCCAAAGTACAGATCCTGTACGGTGGTTCCGTGACTGGCGCCACTGCTGCTGAGCTGTTCGGTCAAGCCGATATCGACGGCGGCCTGGTGGGCGGTGCGTCCTTGAAGCCAGAAGACTTTGCCCAGATCATCGCTGGCGCCAAGCAATAAAACATCATGAGGGCGTCATCAGACGCCCTCATAGTGTCCGCATAGCCCTGTCGGGTACTTTCCCTCTGTGACGGAGGGGATGTGTGAAAGTACCGCCACTGCCAGCTCTGACTCGGCAGCCCATGGGTTCATCGCGAGACGCCGGGGCCAGCCAGCCCCACCAGTTTGTACAAGAAACTTCGACTTATAGAGGCACACTATGATCAAGAAAATTGGTGTTCTGACCAGCGGCGGTGACTCACCAGGTATGAATGCAGCCATTCGCGCTGTGGTTCGTGCCGGTCTGGCATCCGGTCTGGAGGTGTATGGTATCCGTGACGGTTACCTGGGCCTGCATCAGGATCGCATTACCAAACTGGAGCGCCATAGCGTTTCTGACGTGATCAACCGCGGCGGTACTTTTTTGGGCTCGGCTCGTTTCCCGGCCTTCAAAGAAGAATCTGTTCGTCGTGAAGCCATCGAAAACCTGAAGAAGCACGGTATCGATGCGCTGGTGGTGGTGGGTGGTGACGGCTCCTACATGGGCGCCAAGAAGCTGACCGAAATGGGGTATCCCTGCATCGGCCTGCCGGGCACCATCGACAACGATATCGCCGGTACCGAATTTACCATCGGCTTCGACACAGCACTGAACGTGGTGATGGAAGCGATTGACCGTCTGCGTGACACCTCTACCTCTCACAAGCGGATCTCGATTGTGGAAGTCATGGGTCGCCACTGTGGTGATTTGGCCATGTCGGCCGCCGTAGCCGGTGGCGCCGAGTTCGTGATCGTGCCGGAGAAGGGTTTCGACAAGAACGAACTGCTGGACCAGATCGACGATGGTATCGCCAAGGGCAAGCGTCACGCCATGATCACCATCTGTGAGCACGTCACCGACGTGAATGCCCTGGCCAAGGAAATCGAAGCCCACACCGGCCTCGAAACCCGCGCCACCATTCTCGGCCACATCCAGCGTGGCGGTAGCCCGACTGCTCGTGATCGTATCATGGCCAGCCGCATGGGTGCCTACGCCGTTGAGCTGTTGCTTGAGGGTGTCGGCGGCCGCTGCATCGGTCTGCAAGAGAACAAGCTGGTGCACCACGACATCGTTGACTGCATCGAGAACATGAAGCGTCCATTCGACGAAGAGATGTTCCAGTTGAGCGACAAGCTGTTCTAAGACTGCATAGCAGTCAGCGACATGAAGAAGGAGGCAGTGATGCCTCCTTTTTATTTGATGGTATATCCGGTCTCTTAGGGATCATACGGCTGCGTGAATGGGACATTACGCCGGGATCAGACCCCGTTCGATAAACACAGCTTTTGCCGTCAGCATGCCATTGATAGCGGCAGGGAAACCAGCATAGACCGCCATCTGCAGGATCACTTCCGTGACCTCCTCAGGCGAGCACCCCACATTCAAGGCACCATGCAGATGCACTGCCAGTTGCGGTTGTGCATGGCCTAAAGCCGTTAATGCTGCCACGGTTGCCAGCTCTCGGCTCTTCAGATCCAGACCCGGCCGCTGGTAGATATCACCAAATGGAAACTCGATGGTGTAGCGTGCCAGATCCGGCGCAATAGACTCCAGTGCCGCTATGACCTTGGCTCCTGCCTCACCGTCAATTTCATGCAGACGGCGCAAACCGGCTTCAAAACGTGTATTGCTCATGGGTTCACTCTCCTTGGGTTGCGAAGCCATGAGCCTACAACTTCGAGTGCACTCTAGATCAAGCGCTGTTTTGCCAACTCCTGCTGATAAAAAGCAATTTTTTCCTGCAAAGCTGCCAGATGAGCCTGCTGCTCGGCCAACTGTTGCTGCAAGGCGTCGGCATGTCGCTCCAGCAACTGTTGACGCGCCTCCAGCGTATCATTGCCCTGCTTGCGCAACTGAGCATAGTGCTGGATCTCTCGCAGCGGCATACCCGTCGCCTTGAGCTTCTTGATAAAGGCGACCCACAGCAGATCTTGTTTCTGGTAGATGCGATGTCCGGATGCAGCCCGCTGGATTTGGTCCAGCAGGCCAATCTGTTCGTAATAACGCAGGGTGTGAACCGTCAGTCCGGTAAGTGTCGCAAACTCCTGAATGGTCATGACGGCCTCCTGGCCAAAGTCGCTGGGCTGGCCTGCCTGAACAGGCCCGTTA
>JBBRVG010000030.1:0-40956 GCA_038247115.1 Enterobacterales bacterium
ACCCTGGCCGATGCGGCGCTCAACGCCGTGACCTGGGGCTCACTGGCGCTGGTGTATGGTTGGAAGGCGCGGCTAAACGGCGCTCTGGCCCGGGTTTATGCCATCGCCTCACCCCTGCTGCTCATCCTGATGATGGCCATGACGGTGCTGGGATCCAGCCTGTGGTTTAATCCGTTGTGGGTGACGACCTCGGTGGGCGAATGGCCCATACTGAATCTGACCCTGCTGGCCTGGGGGATCCCGACTCTGCTGAGCGTATTGGCGCTGGCGTTCTTGGCCCATCCGGAGTGGCTGCGCCGTGTCAGTGCTGTGTTTGTGTTTTTCAGCGGCATGCTCTATCTCACCCTGATGGTGCGGCAGTGGTGGCAAGGAGCCGATATTTCCGGTTTTTCCGTCTCCAATGGCGAGCAGTACAGCTATTCGGCGGTCTGGTTGCTGACGGCCATAGTTCTGATGCTGTTCGGCGGCTGGTTAGCCGTCGCCCGGGTGCGTCAGGCGGCGCTCTTGATCCTGCTGGTTGCCGTGCTGAAAATTTTCCTCTGGGATATGGCCGATCTGGAAGGTCTCTACCGGGCGGCGTCGTTTTTGGGCTTGGGCCTCTGTCTGGTGGGGCTGGGCTGGTTTTACCAACACTTTGTGTTGCCACTCGCCGCCCAGCGTGATGTCAGTGATGTGACATAAATGAATCGTATGCTAAGCCGGAATCATGCTTGGATGTGCAAATGCGCTGTCGCCATGACGGGCCTTTACTGGGCCAGGCAAGGCTGAACACAGTAGCCAGTTCAGGTAACAGGCGAGGAGAACTGATGTCGCGATTGGTCCGTTTGCGTATCCGGCGACGCAAGGTGCGTCGGGCAGGGTTATTACACGGCTGGCTCAGCCTGCCCCATGGCAATTCATTACCGACCGGGGCGCCGGAGTTCGTCGATTCCGCCGCCGCAGTGCTGGATCCGCGACCTGACGCCCAGGATGACCCTGCCTAGGCTGGAATACAGGGTTCTTGGGACCTTGGGGTGCCGGTTTTTTGATCCACCTTCAACATCTCCATCTGGCTGCTATCTTGCGTGCTGAACTGGTAATACATTGATAGCGCTTAAAAAATGGCTAGCCAGCACACTGCTACAACCACAACATATCATCACAGATCTCCCTGTGGTTACGTTGGCTGCCCTCGACTAAAGGTCAGGCATGTGCCTGATCGCGAAAGAAGGAATCCACTGTGATCCGAGTACTAGTCTGGCTCTGCTGCCTGGGCATGAGTCTGCCGCTAGCGGCCGCTGATGATGGCATTGCCGCCTTTCGTCGCATGGCGGCGCAGGGCAATGCCGATGCCCAGTATGCGGTGGGCGAGGCTTATCTGCGGGATCAATCCGCCGAGCAAGCGGCGTTTTGGCTGCATATGGCCGCCGAGCAACAGCATCCGCTGGCCCAGCGCGAGCTGGGTGCTGCCTATGCCAACGCCAGCGGTGTGGTGAAAGACGAGAGTCAGGCCCTGTACTGGTATCGCAAAGCCGCTGAACAAGGGGATCGGGTGGCCCAGTCGGCCTTGGCCGTGGCCTATGCCTATGGGCGAGGGGTAGCAATTGATTACAAGCAGGCCATCTACTGGGCACTGCAGGCCGGTGAGCAGGGGGATGTCACCGCCCAGATCCTGCTAGGCGCCGCCTATGCCACCGGCGAAACCGTGGCCAAAGATTATAAACAGGCGGTCGCCTGGTACCGTCGGGCGGCCGAGCAAGGCAAAGGCGTGGCGCAATTTCAGGTCGGTGTCGGTTATGCCAATGGCTTTGGCGTGCCCAAGGATTGGGTACAGGCCTATGCCTGGTACGCTCTGGCGGTGAGCAATGGCTACCCGGATGCCGAAGCTTGTCGGGTGCGGATGGGCGAAAAACTGACGCCCAGCGAGCGCGCGGCCGCCGAGGTCTTGTTGAAGGAATGGCAGACGGCGTTCAAGCCTCATCCCTCACCGACTACACAGACCCAGTAACCTCTTCACGTGGCTTGATGGATCCTCTGGCCGAGCCAGAATCCGAGCCCTGGAGTGGCTTGCCATCCCCGCCACAAGCGCCACGGCTGTCGTGACGAGGTATCAGCAACCTCAGCCCAACGGCGTTTCCTGCCAGCACACCACCCGATTGCGGCCATGAGCCTTGGCCTGATACAGGGCCTGATCCGCTAACCGTAGCAACTCCTGATAGTGGGTAATGGCGTGGGTATCGCAGACGCCGAAGCTGGCGGTCAAGTGCAAGCCGGTGGCGATGGGCGTGTAATCTGCCTCGGCGATTCGCTGACGCATCTGTTCGCAACAGGCGTGCGCCTGCTGGGCATCAAGCCCTGGAAATATCAGGGTAAATTCCTCTCCGCCCCAGCGAGCCAGCAATCCCGAGTCAGGCATGGCTTGCTGCAAGGTTCTGGCCACGGCACAGATCGCCTGATCGCCGATCACATGGGACCAGCAGTCATTGATTTGTTTGAAGTGATCGATATCGGCGATGGCCATCGCCAGAGGTGTTTGTTGTTCTTTCGCCGCGTTGAAGGCAGTGAGCAGTTGCTCATCAAACGCCCGCCGGTTAGCCAGGCCGGTGAGCTGATCCTCCCGGGCCTGACGCTCAAACGCCGTGGCCTGCTCCTGCAAGGCCGTGGTTTTTTCCGTCACCAAACGGGTGAGGCGCGCCTCGTTGCGGCGCAATCGATGCAGCCGGAACTGCACCGCCAGCCACAGCACCAGGCCGCCACCCAGCAGCATCAGCAGTTGAAACTCGAGCCGCTGCCAGAAGAAGGGCTGTATGGTGAAACGTAAGCTCGCCTGCTGGCCCTGCCACTTGCCATGGGGGTAGCTGGCCATGACCCGGAACTGATAGGAGCCGGGTGGCAGGTTGGTGTACTCCGCGCTGGCTTCATGGTTGCGCTCGATCCAGCCCGGGTCAAAGCCGCTTAACTGGGTGCGGTAGAGGATACGATTCGGCATCACATAGCCCAAGCCGGCATAGCGGATGTGGATCCGGCTGGTCCCGGCCGGTAGTTCCAGGTTCGGGCGCAGGGCGAGGGCGCGGCCATCCACATCCATGGCTTCAATCACTATGGGCAGCTGAGTTTCGCCCGCATCGTTGATGCGCTCGGGGCGGACCCGTGCCACGCCGCGGGCTGTGGCCATCCAGACACTGCCATCTGTGCGCAGCAGGGTGGCCGCCGGATTGGAGCCTCCGTTGGCTTGGGCACTGACCAGGCCATCGCTCTCGCCAAACACTTCGACCTGCAACTGGTGAGCGTGGCCCTCGGTAATGGCGCGGGCGTCCTGCTGCTGAATGCGGAACATGCCGCGATTGGAAGTTAGCCAGAAGGCACCCAGCCGATCCGGTACCACCTGAAACAGTTTATCGACCGGTAAACCAGCGGCGCGGCCCACCACACTCAGGTGGCCATCAGCAAAGCGGTAGTGCACCAGGCCCCGATCCGTCGCCATCCAGATGCCATTGGGCTCGCCGTAAAAACCAAACACATATTCGGCCCCCTCCAGCTGATGGATGGGGATGGTCTTGAACTGATCCTGCTCAAAGAGGGCGACGCCCACCCCGGTACCGACCCAGATCCGCTGCCGGGTATCCTGGTACAGCGACATGACAAAATCGGCCGGCAAACCATCGGCCGCAGTGTAATGGCGGATCTGGCCCTCCGGCGTCATCCGGTCCAGACCTGCCGCTGTGCCCAGCCAGAGGTTGTGCTGCTGATCGACCAGCAGAGCGCGAATTTCATTGCTGCTGAGCCCCGAGTGCTGATCCCGCACCGGCGTCAGGTGGTTGTGCTGCCAATGCAGCAAGCCATTGGTATAGGTGCCGACCCAGACGCTGCCATCTGCGGCTTCGGCCAGACTCAGCACCGAGATGGGAGCATCGCCATCGGGCGAGGGGATAGATTTCACTTGGCCATGTTGCCAGCGGTTCAAGCCGGTACTGGTGCCAATCCAGACACTACCATCGGAGTGGGCCAGTACGGCGCGAACATAGTCACCGCTGAGTCCCTGACGGGAGGTCAGGGTGGTGAAGGGGGCGGCGCGTAACCGGAACAGTCCGGCGTTGGTGCCAATCCAGATGTTCTGCTCCCGATCCTGCAACAAGGAGAGTACCCGGTTCTTCAGCAGTACGGTTTCAGTTTCCAGGCGCTCCAGTCCTGCGGGGCTCAGGCGGTAGACGCCATGGTTCATGGTGCCAATCCACAGATCCTGCTGCTGATCGAATAGCAGGCTGGTGACGGCGGCATCGGCCAGTGCGGGCTCCAGCGGTTTGAAGTGATTGCCCTCTTGCCGCCAGAGACCTTTCTCGGTACCCAGCAGTAGCTGGCCGTTGGCTTGCTGGGCCAGGGTAAAGATCCGGGGGGCAGGAACGGCGTCTGAGAGCGCGACATGGCGAGGGCGTTGCTGTTCGACCACATACAGACCCCGGTCGGTGGCAATCCAGACTCGACCTTGCCCATCTTCGGCGAAGCGGTAAGCGCTCAGATTGGCGAGGATCGGCTGACTGTTGCTGGACTGGCCATCGCGGCTGGCCGGACGCATCACCACGCCTTTGCCTTCCATCGCCAGCCACAGATTGCCCTGGCGATCCTTCCACACCGCATTAATCATGGTGGCGGCCGGCACATAGGGCTGCCACTGGTCGCCAGTGACGCGGACCAGGCTGCCGCGAGCCCCGGCCAGCAATAAACTGCCATCGGCTTGCGCTTGTAACGATTGAATGCCCGAATCCAGCAACCCGGTCCGCGGGCTGCGTTCGTAGAGTTTGAACTCCCGGCCGTTGTAGCGGGCGACACCCTCCCAGGTGCCAAACCACAGATAGCCCTCTGCCGTTTGCGCCATGGCATTGATGCTGTTGTGGGGCAGGCCATCCTGGGTGGTCCAGCCTTCGACAAAATAGTCGGCCAAGGGCACGCGGGCGGCCCAAGCCAGGGACGAGAACAGGCTGCAGGCGAGAAGCATCAGGCCACGGCTGATGCGGGAGAGGCGCTTGCAACATCCATATTCAGGTTTCATATCCATCCATAACGAAAAAGTGATGCTGTACCCTGCCGATGGCTGTTTCAAGCTGCGGGGATCATGCCTGTCTCAACCGGATATCTGGGCTGATGTCGCACAACCGCTAGGTTAATTGCCGTTGATTATTAGCCAGAATACCTCTGGATCCACTATTCTTTCACCACTGAATGCGCAAAATGATAATTGCTTTGCACATTCTGGATTTATTGTTGGACATCTTCTAGCCTGCTCACCAGATTAGCGATGGGACACAGATGTCACGAACCAGTTAATAAACAGTGATGTGTCAATAAGAAAAAATGAGAAGCTCCGGATGGAGACATAAGAATTACAAGGGGTGATGCATGGCGCAGCGACGTATATTACAGTGGTTTTTCACCATCATTATATTTACCTCTGGTATTGCGTTGTCTATCTATACCTATCAAGGGATAAGAAAAAGTGATGAGGCCAGAATGTTGGCTGAATTACAAAAAGAAACGTATGAACAAAGTGTCAGGGCTAGTTTGTTGTTTACTCGCGCACCGCAGATCCTGAATTCATTTGCCGCTTTATTTGTTGTTTCTGATTTTGTCAGTCAGGATGAGTTTAAAAGTTTTTCATCATATTTGATAAGAAATGAACAAGAAATTTCGGCTATTATGTGGGCGCCATACGTTCTGACTGAAGAACGTAAAAAATATGAAGCTAGACTGTTGCACGAAATGGGACATGATCACGGATTTATTGATATTAAATATCCAGATCGTCAGCAAATAACATCGCCATTGCGGAGTTTTTATTTCCCCATCATGTATGTCGAACCCAGAGAACAGAGGGGAAACTATTTTGGAATTGATATTAATGGCCGCCCCATTAATCACACGCTGCGGATGATGGCTATGAATAGCGGCTTGGTATTTACTACGCCAGTATTTTCTGAATTAACGGATCCGCATGGTGCATCCATGATTGCCATTTATCATCCGGTCCATATTCAAAATTCCACAAGTAGTGAAAATTCAGGAAGGTTTTTGGGTTTTCTTGTGATGTTAATGACACCCGAAGTATTAATGCGCTCCGAATTTGGAAACGAGAGCCAGAGTCGCTTTTTTATGCGCCTGATTGATAAAGACGATGAGTATCGCCAGATTGCTATCAATCGGAAAGACACTAATAGTGCGCCACCTCAACGAACATTTCGTTATAATATTCCGATGCCAGGGAGAACGTGGATATTAGAGATCTACAGTCGTGAACATCCGTTATACGACAGCATTGCTTCATTTTTATTGTTGTGTATGCTGACCCTGACCTGTATCACTACATTAATATTCAAGCACGGGGTTGAACGCTTTACAACCCTGAACCACAAGAATGCCAATCTTGAATTACAGCGTCGGGAGTTAAAGCTGAGGGCCAACTTTGATAGTTTGACCGGATTGCGCAACCGACGCTATTTTCAGGAGAAAATAGAGAGATTATTGCTGCAGTCTGTTCGTGAATATGAAATAGCCCTCTGCTTGCTGGATCTGGATAATTTCAAACAGATGAATGACCAATTGGGTCATGGTCATGGCGATATGCTATTGAAGGCCGTTGCCGATGTGCTGGAGCGAGAAACGAGACTGGGAGATCAGGTCGCTCGTCTTGGTGGGGATGAGTTCGCCATTGCCTTATTGGTTACACCAGGATCTGATGCTGTAAATGCTATTATGGATCGTCTTCTATTTTTAATTCCTGCTATTGGTGATGAAGTTTCTGGTAATGCCGTGGCCATCAGTGCCAGCGTCGGTATTAGTGTGTCGTCGGCTGACACCAATGATTATGAAATATTAATGCATCAGGCGGATGTTGCCATGTATGCCTCGAAGAAGCGGGGTAAAAATACCTATACGTTTTTCAGTTCCGAACTGGCTAAGTAAGGTGCGAACAAATTACAAAGACGACTATTGCACTGGTTGGCTGCGGAGCGCCTTCACTGTTCTTTGCTGAATTTATCTCATCCAAAGCCTATTTTGACAGCGTGCTCCAAGATTGCGAACCCGGTCATTGTTGCGAGCTGCGGGATGGAACTCCCGCACACCCGCTCAAGATGGATCTGGTAAGCTAGAGCACCTGATTGATTGCTTTGGAGCTATGCCATGACCTCGACTTATTCTCCGCCATTTCAGTTGACCCATGCCCTATTGAGCCGGGTTGCCGAGATCGCCGAGTTGGTAGGGCAGTGGCGTTCGACGCAGAGCTCGCAGGTACCTTTTTTACGTCGTGAAAACCGTATCCGGACTATCCAGGCTTCGCTGGCGATTGAACACAACACCTTGAGTCTTGAGCAGGTCACCGCGGTTATCGATGGTAAAGCGGTCCTGGGATTGCCGCGGGAAATTCAAGAGGTACGCAATGCATTTGCGGCCTATGAGGCGCTGCCAAACTGGGATCCAGCTTCTCCTGCTGATCTATTAACCGCACATGGCCGTCTTATGCTGGGTCTCTGTGATGAGGTTGGCGGATGGCGGACGCAAGGGGTCGGGATCTACCGTGGTAGTCAGCTCGTTCATATGGCGCCACCTGCGAGCCAAGTTCCCAGACTCATGACGCAGTTGCTTGAATGGCTGGCTCATACTGAGGCTCATCCACTCATAGCCTCTTGTGCCCTGCATTATGAGTTGGAGTTCATTCATCCCTTTAATGATGGCAATGGTCGAATCGGACGCTTGTGGCAGACGCTGATCCTGAGTCGCTGGCAGTCGGTACTCGCGTTCCTGCCGGTTGAGACTGTCATTCAGTCCCGGCAGGAGGCCTATTACCAGCAATTGAGTCGAGCGGATAGTCGCAGTGATTGCACTGATTTTATTCTGTTTCTGCTCGAGGCTTTGCGAGATTCCCTGGCTAACGCTATTGAAGGGCAGCCAGTTACTCCGATAATAACGCGGGCAGAAACGCGGGCAGAAACGCCGGTAGAAACGCGGGCAGAAACGCCGGTAAAAATGTCGGGTGAGCCTGCAGCAAAAACCCCTGAACTCCTGTTGCAGATGTTGTCGGCTGAGCCTGAATTGACACTCAGAGAGCTAGCCATTCGGCTTGGCAAATCGCGCAGTGCGGTCGAACGAGCGGCGGCCCGCTTGGTCAGTGACGGGCGGTTGCGTTTCGTCGGACCGCGCAAGGGCGGGCACTGGCAGCTGTTATAGCGGGCCTGTCTGCGGATGATGACGTTTAACGGCTTCGCCACGCTGTTGGCCGGTTGGCCAGCCAACGGCATCAGCTATTGGTCTGGTGGCCGCGGGGGTTGTTCTGGAAATGGCGTTTGTATTCGCGGCTGAACTGGGAGGGGCTGTTGTAGCCCACCAGAGTGGCGGCTTCGGCGATGCCGCGGCCTTCGCGCTGGATCAGCTCCCGCGCCCGGTTGAGGCGGATTTGCTTCATGTACTGCAGCGGTGAGACCCGCGTCACCTGACGGAAGGCGCGATGGAATGACGAGACGCTCATATGGGCTTCGGTGGCGAGCCCTTCGACCGTCAGCGGGGCGGCATAGTCGCGGTGAATGCGCCCCAACACCCGGGCGATGCGGGCATAGTGGCTATCGTGACGGGCCAGCTCCAGCAGCACATAGCCATAGGGGCCGGTCAGCACGCGATAGAGGATCTCCTGCAGTATGCCGGGTCCGAGAATGCTGGCTTCACTCTCGTTGGTCAGGGCGCCGAGCAGGCGTTCACAGGCACTGAGCATGGGGGGTGACAGGCTGACACTGGAGAGACCACATTCGATGCTGCGGCAGGGCTCCATCGGTGATTCCGGCGGAGAGAGTTGCTCCACCAGTCGGTGCAGGGACTGGGTATCGATGTCGACGGCTAGTCCGAGCATGGGCTCATCCGGGCTACAGTGCGCCTCGCACTCCAGCGGCAGCGGTACGCCGACGACCAGATAAGAGTCGGGGCCATAGGCGACTTGCTGCTCCCCCAGATGAATGATCTTGTGGCCTTGCCCCATGATGAGCAGTCCGGACTGATAGGTGAGGGGTTGCCGCGGATTGCCCCGCGACGCCCGAAAGAAGCGCACCCCAGGCAGGCTGGTGGCGATGGAGCCTTCCAGCTGCTGCAGTCCCATCTGTTCGACATAGCCTTGCATGGCGCGGGCCAGGGTCATCGTCGCCTCCCTCATCGGTGATTGCATTAACTTGGTAGAAATAGGCAAGTATTTGCCATGAATGTCGCTTACCGGCGCTTAATCTAGCAACTATTATGATAGTCGTCATCCACGGCATGCTTCTGGCGCCGCCGTGTATTCCTATCGGCACTTCAGACTAGACAAGGGCATATGATGAATAACTTTACCTACTTCAACCCGACCCGCATTCACTTTGGCAAAGGGCAGATCGCCAAGCTGGCCGAAGAGATCCCGGCCGACGCCAAGGTGCTCATCACCTATGGTGGCGGCAGTATCAAGAAGAACGGCGTGCTGGATCAGGTGCATGCTGCGCTGGCGGGCCGTAGTTTTCAGGAGTTTGGTGGCATCGAAGCCAACCCGCATTTTGAGACCCTGATGCAGGCGGTCGCCGTGGTCAAGGCCGAGTCCATTGACTATATCCTGGCGGTGGGTGGTGGCTCCGTCATCGACGGTAGCAAGTTCATTGCCGCGGCCGCTCGTTACGAAGGCGATGCCTGGGAAATCCTGCAAACCTATGGCAGCAAGATCAGCGATGCGGTGCCGCTGGGGACTGTGCTGACACTGGCGGCTACCGGCTCCGAGATGAATAACGGCGCTGTGATCACCAAGGCGGAGACTCAGGACAAGCTGTTCTTCTTCTCGCCGTTCGTGCAACCGCGCTTCTCCATTCTGGATCCGGTCACCACCTATACGCTGCCGGCGCGCCAGATCGCCAACGGTGTGGTTGATGCCTTCGTGCACACCCTGGAGCAGTACACCACCTATCCGGTCAATGCCAAGGTGCAGGACCGTTTTGCCGAAGGTTTGTTGCGTACCCTGATCGAAGAGGGCCCGGTTGCGCTGGCCAATCCCCAGGATTATGACGCCCGTGCCAACCTGATGTGGACTGCGACCATGGCGTTGAACGGTACTCTGAGCACAGGCGTGCCGACCGACTGGGCGACTCATATGATTGGTCATGAGATCACGGCTCTGTGCGGCCTGGACCATGCCCAGACTTTGGCCATAGTGCAAACTGCGGTGTGGAAGCACAAGTTTGCTGCCAAGCAAGCCAAGCTGGCCCAATACGCCGAGCGGGTGTTCGATGTACGTGAGGGCAGCGAAGAGCAAAAGGCTCGCGCCGCCATCGAGCAGACCGAAGCCTTCTTCACGGCTATGGGCAATCCGGTGCGTCTGTCCGCCTATGGCCTCGGCGAGGAGGTGATCGACAAGGTGGCCGCCAAGCTGACCGAGCATGGCCATGTGGCGTTGGGTGAGCACAGCGATATCACCCCGGATGACGTCAAGCAGATCCTCCGTCTGGCGCTGTAAGCCGCCATCCGCTGTCGGAATTCGTTCGTCGAGATATTCGTGAGACCCAAGCAAACGCCACCCTAGCGGTGGCGTTTTTTATGGTGCTGAGGCCGTTGTTGCTACTCACGCTGAAAGAGAGTGACCACCCTATTTTATCCTGCGCGGGTCTCCATTCTGGATTTGATCGCAAAATACAGATGCTTAGTATGCCTATACTAAGCAACCGCCCTCCTGAATATGCCGACCATGGCTCCATACCCAACACCCCCCGATGAAGCAGAACGACTGGAATTACTGCATGCCCTCAATCTTCTGGACACACCGGCAGAGCCCGTTTTTGACCGCATAACGCGCTTGGTTGCCCAAATATTGAATGTGCCCATCGCCTTGGTTTCCTTGGTGGATGCGGATCGGCAGTGGTTCAAGTCGCGGGTGGGACTGGAGGCGACCGAAACGCCCCGTGAAGTGGCTTTCTGTGCCCATGCCATCACGCAGACCGCGCCTATGGTAGTGGTAGATGCGACCCAGGATGCGCGCTTCGAGGATAATCCGCTGGTGACCGGAAATCCGAATATTCGCTTCTATGCGGGGGTGCCTTTGCGCAGTGCGGGGGGCTTGGCGATAGGCACCTTGTGTGCCATCGATTCCAAACCCCGACAGTTAAGCGCGGATGAAACCAACATCCTCATTGATCTGGCGGCATTGGTGAGCAAGGAGGTGCAACTGCGTGAGGCCGTGATCCTCACCCGTCATCAGATATCCCATTCAGCGCAGGCCATTGAGGCGGTCGAGGCGCGCTTTCGAACCGTATTTGAGCGTGCAGGCGTAGGGATTGCACTGGTTGCTCCTGATGGTGGCTGGATCCGTGTCAATGAGGCGCTCTGCCAGATTGTCGGTTACAGCGAGGATGAACTGATCAAACTGACCTTCCAGGATATTACCCACCCGGATGACCTCAATACCGACTTATCCCTGTTGCGCCAATTGATCGATGACGAAGTAGATCGTTATGAACTGGAAAAACGTTACCTCCACAAAAATGGGAACATTGTCTGGATCCATCTGATTGTCACCAAACAGATGAGTCAGCAGGGTGAGCTGGAATATTTCGTCTCGATTATCAAAGATATACAAGCCCGCAAGGAAGCCGAAGCCTCATTAACCGAGCTACGCAAAGACCTGGAAGAACGGGTCGAGATCAGAACCAAAGATTTACGCTTGGCCAATACCATGCTCGCTTCCTCGATGGAACAACAACAGCGCTCCGAGCAGGAGTTACGCAAACGCGAAGCCGAATTGCACATGGTGCTCGAGAACGCCAATGACGCTTATGTCTGTATCGACCAGGCCGGAGTGATCAGCGACTGGAATCGACAGGCGGAGCAAACCTTTGGCTGGAGCAAGCAAGAAGCCCTGGGCCGCAAACTCGATGAATTGATTATCCCATCATCCGAGCGTGAAGCGCATCGTGTGGGGATGCAGCGTTACCTGACGATGGGAGAGGACCATGTATTGAAAGAACAGATCGAGCTGACAGCGGTGCGACGCAATGGCGAGACCCTGCCGGTAGAGGTTCGTATCTGTGCTTTAGCGATTGATGGGAAAACCATTTTCAGCGCCTTTTTACATGACATTACCGAGCGCAAAAAGGCCGATGCCATCCGTGAGCATGAAGCATTGCATGATGCGTTGACCGGATTGCCCAATCGCCGTGCGCTGTTCAATTTGTTACCGCTGGCTGTGGCTCGAGCCAAACGCAATCAGATCGCGTTGGCGCTGCTATTTCTCGATCTGGATGGTTTCAAGCAGATCAACGACACCCAAGGGCATGATGCAGGGGATACTGTGCTGCGTGTTGTCGCTGCACGGCTGCGAGAATGTATTCGACAAACTGATACCGCAGTGCGCCTGGGGGGGGATGAATTCACTGTCGTGTTGGAAAACCTGAGGCACGGCATTACGGATGCCAATCACATGGCAGAAAAAATATTGGCCGTGATTCAACGCCCGATACCTCTGGGGTCTATGGCTGTCACCATCAGCGCCAGTATCGGTATCGTGCTGCATGAGCCCAACGATACAAACACCGCCGATCAACTGGTCAACAGGGCCGATGCGGCTATGTACGAAGCTAAACGAGCAGGAAAATCCCGGGTCTGTATTCAGTGAGGGGGGCTCGCGATTGTGAATCGATATCCTACTGGTCAGGCTCCCAGAGCACCGGTGTTGCCAGCCTGAACTGGCTGCCCTTCTGAATTAGACGCCATTTGAGCTAATTACCTACTTTCGTGACGGTTCTGTATGGCACTTACCTTGTCAACTGTAATAGAATCCAGAAAATCCTCATAAAACATGGCGATATGAGCACTATCACACTCCGGCAGGCACTGGGTGTTCTTGCTAAGTCTTCACCTTTCTCGGTATCCACTGTTAGTCAGCGGACCAAAGATGTCTATGACGAGCTGAAGGCCTATCTCTATGTTGAACAGGACATAGAACGTGACTTCAAAAAACTGCTGACGGCCGTTCGTAGCAACGAGATCATCTTCCTCTGCGGTAGTAGTGGCGATGGTAAGTCCGAGATCCTGACTCGCGCCTACGAGACCTACCACAATAAATTCAGATTTCATCTCGACGCCACCCATAGCTTTCAACCCCACCAATCCGCCATTGAGGCTCTCGACCAACTCTTTGATGAAGCCATTGCTGATCCACGACCTCTCGTGTTGGGCATCAACATTGGCATGTTGGCTAACTTCGCCAAGGAAGGGGCCCCGCGTCATCATTACATTCGCACCGTGATCGATGGATTTTTGGATAGCGGCTATCGCTCGTTTGATCGGGATGATGACTCTTGTTCTTTTGAGCGCTTTCACTTTCTCGATTTTGAACAGTATCCGAAATTTCAATTTAGCCAGGATGCAGAAGGCTATTCGGAGTTCGTTCGTCACTTGTTTTCGCGCCTGACCCAGCAAGATGACTGCAATCTCTTCTATCTATTGGCCAAGCCGCAGATGCAGTCCGGTGCCGATGCCCAACTGCTCGCGAATTACCGATTGCTGGCCATGCCCTCGGTGCAGGAAGTCATTATTACCAACCTGTTTAAGGCTCGTCTGTACAAGGATCAGTTTGTCACCACGCGCGCCTTGCTGGACTTACTGCATCACCTCCTGCTGGGGCCAGGTTATCTGTTCGATAACCTGTTTTCGGGATCGGATAACGAGTTGGTTGCCCGGTTGGAAGAGTTTGATCCTGCGTTGCTGCACACCCGGGCGCTGGATCAATTTGTTTTGCGTTATGAGTTGGCACTGCCAGATCCAGAGCTCGATGCGTTTTTACAAACTCTGGCTGAATTGGGAATTCAATTCTCGGCAGAGCGGGAGACGGCCGGTGAGGCCGCCTCCATGATCCGCCTGTTTTACCTGTTACAGCATCAGTCACTGGGCAACGACTATCATCAGCAGTTTTCTGCCGATTTTGCCGAGAGTCTACTGAGCTCTTATGCCCAGGTCTGGATGCAGCATAGTGATTATGACGGCAGTAACGAACTCAAACTGGCTCTGCGCCCCTTCTATATGAATGAACTGATCAGCGCCGTATTTCGTTATGCCAACCGCAATGCCCCTGAGTTAGAAAAGGGTGAATGGTTCCTGGGGCAATTCGGGAGCGTCAAATTGGCTGCGTCGATCACCATCAAGGCCGATTTTACTCGCGTCCATTACGAGCGGGTCGAGAAGGTTTCGCAGTTCCAGACATTTATCAAAGTGGCAGATAGACAAGGCGAATACGAGCTCAAACCGATTGCCATCAATCTCAATTTGTTCGAACTGATTTGGCGTTTGAATCGGGGCTATTGCCCTAACAAATACGACAAAAATGCCATTGTGTTGCTGGATGAGATTGTTGATCAGATCAGTGAAGTGGCTCGTCGGAGCCCAATCCTCAAGTTTTATGAATCTGGCAAAAGCTATAGCGCCAGTCTGGATGACGGCATGATCGCTGTCAGTGGGGTGATCTAAGCCATGATGTATCCGATTCCCGAGGGATTAACCCCGTCTGATAAAAACAAGCTCAACAGCTATCTCCCGATCCGCAACAAAGGCAACGAATTTAATTGGGACACCATCACAGGTCTGGTATTAGGGCATGCCCTCAAACGCTTGGTGAAGCATTACCCATTTGAGCAATTTCGCGAGGATTGCCAATCCCGATTTATTGCCAAGCTCGATGAGCCTGGTTTCTGGCCTGTGCTGGATCGCATGTATTTTGCCACCGAGGCGGTATTTCATATTTCACCGCTGTTCTTGCTGTTCAAGGCGCAGCGTAAAGGCAGTGGTAAAAGCGAACTCGGCGCTGAAAATCTACGGATGGGCGAGCTATTTGCGGGCCTCATGGGAAACTATTACCTGCCTGAAGAGGTAAACGACAACCTCAATTTTATTGAGCAAGAAATGCTGTCGGTGCTGCGTGGCCAGCTGAAACAGGGCAGCGCATTGAGCTCTCAGGAGCAGCCATATCTTCCCTATCTGGCGAATGCCTTCCTGAGCGATCTCGCTTTTTTGGCGCAGCATCCGCAGTATTTGCTGCAAGAGTTAACCCATATGCTGCAGTTGTATGCCTTTACCTACTGCGCCCAATTGGCTCTTCATGTGACGGATTGGAAGGCTGGAGAGCCGGTCAGTAAACCACTCTATTTTATTCTGGATAATGAAAAGGCCAGCAAAGAGCGGGTCGCGGTCCAGCACTATGGCCACAAGCTCTTCTCCGAATCGAGCAAGCGCCTATTCCCGATGCTCTCTGCGTTAGAGGTGCTGCAAAGCCAAACCCCTAAACGACCGTTGTGGCGGATCTATCAAGAAGCGGTCGCCTATGACGACCAAGAGCGACTGCTCGCGGATCTGAATCGCTACTTGCAGGCGTTTGCTGTATCCCGCTCTTTACCCGCGTTGGAGTCAGCCTGCTCTGTGCCCCAGGCGTTTGAGCAATTACGCGAACTGGCCATGCAGCAGTTTGAATCCGAAAAAGATACCCGCAGTGAAATCAATGGTAAGTACGTGAAAGAGTTGGAAAAACAGGTCGGTGCCAACTTCATTCAGTCCCGTGGTCGTGCTGGACGGGTTCTGGTTTTGAATCAGGATCAGCTGTTGTTGTTGACCAATCTGGCGATTGGCGAGCGCGACAAGTTGCGATTGCATGAGCTGATCAAGGGCTTTGAACAACGCGGTTTCTATCTGGACAACCAGTCCCAGCAGGTATTGGTCAGTTTCTATGAGCGCATGGGCAATGTGGAAAGAATGAGTGATAGTGGAGATGCCGTTTATGTCCGCAAAACCATATGAGCAGTACCTAGCCGAGCAGTTTATGGACTGGGTGGGGAGCGACATCCAGGCAGGCACCCGTTATCAGTTCAAATCACCCGATGCCGAGAATTCTAAGCGTCTGTATCAGGCTTTTGTCCGTTTAGCGGCCGGGCAAACGTTATCCCTGGCTGGCGTTTCCTTGCCCACCGTGATGTGCAATGGCGTGGCTTTGCTGCCGGTTCTGCACGGCGAAGCGCCTTTGGGCTGCACCGAGAACTACATCTCCCATCTGCGTGATGCGGTTGCCAGCCGCAGCGGTGAGTTTGCCTCTACTGCCTTGTTGATCATTCATAACAGCATGCTGGATACCCTGATCAATAGCGCGCTCGATGTCGCCGCCATGGGTGCTATCTGGCATCCGCAGACACTACAAACGCGGCTGGCCAGTTTGATTGATCCCTACAGTGACATGCGGGAGTTATCGAACTGCCTGTTGCTCGACCAACTGGAGATGGTGACAGAGGAGGGGGCGACCATCTTTGGTTTTGCCTCTCTCTATCGCTCACTGGAGGATGGTCAACTTGATTTCAGCGAGTTGGGTCTATTTGATGACCCCTTGATCCAGAAGATGAGTGGCCAAACGGCGCAGATCCGCCGTCGGTTGGATGAAAACCGTAGCCTGCGTCGGCATATCGAATTCAGTGTTGAGCACTATGCCAATCAACTGGATATCCAACTGAACAAGTTTGGTCCCAAGTTTATCCAGCAACATTTTGTGAAAGAGCCAGCAGACTGGCGTCAGCTGGATTTCCAGACCTATCTGGATGAAATAGATGCCAACAAGGCACAAAAACTGGTGCTCGATGACATCGAGCTAGGCTCGGATATGGCGGGGGGCTCTCTGTTCCAGCGCGCCAAGAGTCAGACCAAGGCTGGGCAAAAAGAGCTGAGTCTGCTGATCCAGGTTCCTGCTTCCGCATCCGAACTAACCATGACACTGACATTTACCGGCAGTGATCTGGAGCCGGATCAACTTCAGCTGGCCCATAACAAAGCATTGGAAAAGCAGCTGCACAAGCAGATCAATCGAGCCGGTGGCAAGCGGTGCAGGGCCGATCTGACGCTGCCCTTTGATGGCCAACCCACATTTTTCAGTATCGAGCTCAAGCGTGACAATCGCTCCGAACAGTACAAGTTGCGCTGTCTGCTCCTCAAAGAAGGGAGCTTTTACCTCGAGCCAATCCAGAACTCGTTTCGCGTCGAACCCCGCCATGGTTGGTTGACCCTGTTGATGGATGAAGATCGGCTGCAGCTGAGCGCCGATGAGGGTGCCTGTTTGCACCTGGGCGATGATGATGACGAGGTCGATTGTCAGCGTTATAGCTGGGTCGATTTTGCCGAGCAGGCGAATCAAAGCGAGATGATCCATTTCACCCTGTGCCATGGTGAGGCTCGTCTGCCGATCAATATCGAAGGACCGGCCGCCGAAGAGGGGGTGAGCCAACCCTTGCTGTTTGACAAGGAGCGCTTTGCCAAGCTGCTGCGTGACGACTACAACGGTGAATACAATCGTGCCAAGGGTAAGATCATCCTCGACAATGCCGAGCACGCCGTCGTTGGGGTGCGGCAGCAACTATTGGCGCTCGAGGCCCGTCTGGTCGATGAGCGCCTGATCTATATCGGGAGCTGTGGTGACCCGGTGCGCCTGAGTAGCCTGCAAACTTCTCATCCGGCACTGCATGACGCTTATGCGGCTCTGTATGACTATTTGACTCGCAACAAGACACTGCCAAGTCTGGTCAGTTGGGGGGATGGGTACAGTGCACTGGCCGCGGCGGTTGTCAGTGCCTATGAAGCCGCGTTGCAGCAGATCCGTCTGCATAGCGTCCTGGGTTTGGACGAGAAACGACTGTTGCGGGTTGGGCTCTGCAAGATCGAGGAGAAGGAGCGTTTTACCCCGCTGCACCCCCTGGTGCTGGCCTATTACGGCCAGCTGGTGGCGGCGATCCGCGCCGATCGGGATGACAACGGCGAGAGCAGCTTTAGTGAGTTGCCGGAGGTGACTCGCGAACGTCTGGTGGCATCGGGCCTGATGCCGTTTGCTTATGATGAGGCTGGCTTTGCCCATCTGCAGCCGGTGAAGGAGAATAGCGGTTGGCTGGAGTTGGTACCGCAACAATTGATGAGCCATAGCTTTGTCAAACGGCTGGTGAAAGACAAACTGGCTGAGTTCACCCAAGCCTATGCCCGCCTGTTCCGGGCTGGCCCGCAGAGTACCTTGATCATCAATGCCATCAATCAAGGGGAGGCGAGCGAGCTATTTTTAGGGTTGGTGGAGCACTTCAAGCAACATGGTGAACGGGCATTTGCCCTCCATGTGAACTTTTATGATGCTGGGTTGCAATACAACGAGTTTGACCGTTTCGCCGATATGGCCAGCTATGACGAGCTCAAACGCTGGCTTGGCTTGAACACCGGAGGTTGGCGTGAAGATGCTGACCTGCTGATCGATCTGCTACGCAGCCGACTCACCTACAGCAAGTTCGTCACCCCTGCCGAAGGAAGCGACTTTGCCTATGCCCATCTGGCATTTTTCAGCAATAACGCCCCGGTGGACTGCCGTCCGATGGATATTTCCCAGGCACTCAGTGGGGTGCTTTGTGATGGCGTGATCGCGGGTGAAGCGGCCGAGACTAAAGACAGCGCCTATTTCACCGCCTTTGGTCTGCGGCATGTCGAGGTTGAACCGCATCCCAGCCTGCGCGTGGCCCGGCTGCTGGGCCAGCTTTGGCAACCGGCGCGCAAGAGTAACGATAGCCATCTTGGCCTGGGCATCGGGCTTGCCGTCAGCGTCGATTTCAAGCAGTTGCTGACTCGCTCCTACGACAGCGCCTTGTGGACCACCATTATCGATCCCAAGGTGACTCTCGATTTCTTTACCAGCCAGAAGGATGTGGTGCTGATCCACTATTCGGATCAATACACCAGTGCTGCCGGCTACGATGCCATTACCGTGACACGGCAGGTGGATCTGTTTGAACGTCTGCTGCGCAAGGAGAGCCAGACCCTGGGGCGCAATCTGCTCTCGGAATTTAATGCCTTCAATGGCGAGTGGCTGCTGCAGATGCTGACGGCGAATGCCACCCAGCGCAAAGAGAAGAACGGCATCATTGGTGCCTACAAATTTGTTAGCGGCTTGCTACTCGAGTCGGATATCAGTTGGGTGCCGCTGTCGGTGGCCGAGATGATCCGCGTCTCCGGCAATGTGGGCCTCAAGATGAGCGACAGCGAGTTTTCTCGCCATGTGCACGGTTATCGCAAGGGTGCCATCTCCGATGACGTGCTATTTGTCGGCTTTAAAGGCACCACCCTCTACCTGCTGCCTTTAGAGGTGAAAACCGGCGCGCGCCCGGATTTCAAACATGCCGGTGAGCAAGCTCAAGAGCTGCTGCGCTACCTGCGGGATGAAGTGTTGGGGCCGCAACGCCTGGCCAATCGACTCTATCGTGGCCTGTTTGTGCGCCAAGTGCTGCAGCAGGTCGAGAAGTTGCGGCTCTACGGCGTACTCAGTGCCGAGCGGTTGAGTGAACTGCTGGCCCGCCGCGAATGGTGGCTCAAGGGTGAGTATGCCGTCAGTGCTGTGCCCGGCTATGTGGACGGCATCGTCTTGGCGCATATCGAAAACGACAGCTGCTTTGAACCCCAATTGCAAACCACAGAGCAGAACCTGCTGCAGATTGAATTGCCCTATGCGCTGCTCCCCCAACTGATGTCTGCCGAAGGCGACGCCGAGTTGGCGCAGTTTGTTGCATGGTGTAAGGGCGCCGCGCACTACCGGCTGCAGCCGCTGCAACCGGCGGTGAGCGCGTCGACTGAAGAACCTGGATCGGTTGGCGCCACAACAATCACAACCGCTGAGAGCCCGGTACCGCTGGCCGCAGAGCCGCCAGCTGTCTATACCTCCGACGAGGCAAGTGCAACCGCTGAGTCGGCACAGCCCACAGTGATGAGCGAGCCTGCAGTAACGAGCGAGCCGACAGTAATAAGCGAGCCCGCTGGCCCGCTGCAGGTGCTATTTGGCCATGATGCGCTGCGCCAACGTCCGCTGTATTGGGAGCCCACCAATACAGCCAAATTTATGAATACCAATACCGGCATCATAGGCACCATGGGCACCGGCAAGACCCAGTTTACCAAGTCGTTGATCACTCAGCTGATACGTCAGCAGGGCAATAACGTCAATGGTGCGCCCATCGGTATGCTGATCTTCGATTACAAGTCTGACTATGTGGATGATGCCTTTACCGATACCAACCAGAGCAAGAAATTCAAACTGCATCGGCTGCCCTATAACCCCTTAAGCCTCTACGGCGATATGCCCATGTTGCCGGTGCATACCGCCACCGGCTTTGCCGAAACCCTGACCAAGGCATTTGGTTTGGGGCCCAAGCAACAGCTCAGATTGCGCAAGCTGATCTTGGATGCCTATAAACTGGCAGGCATCAGTAAGTCGGATGCCAGCACTTGGAGCAGACCGGCTCCGACCTTGGCACAAGTGTGGGATCTGTTCTTAGAGCCGGAGAAGGTGGAAGAGGATTCGCTCTATGCGGCCCTCGATTCTCTGGTGACCTATGAGATCTTCGAGACCCAGCCTGATGCTGTCCGCTCCTTGTATGACTTGCTTGATGGCGTGACCGTGATCGAGCTGGCCCGTTATTCGCCGCAGATCCAGAACCTGGTAGTGGCCTTGACGCTGGATCTTTTCTACTCGCAGATGCAAAAGCGCGGCAAGCCGCAGGTGCAGGGCGATTACCGCCAAATCACCAAGATGATACTGGTGGATGAGGCTGACAACTTCATGTCGCAGGACTTCCCCAGCCTGCGCAAGATTTTAAAGGAAGGGCGGGAATATGGGGTCGGGGTAATTCTCTCGACCCAGGATTTGAGCCATTTCAAGACCGGGGAAAACAATTACGGCTCCTATATTCTGACTTGGGTGGTGCACCGCGTCGCCGAAATCAAGAATGCCGATATCAAGGCCATCTTTAATAAAGATGATAAGAGCGAGCAGGATCAATTAATGGAAACCATCCGCAAGCTGGATAAGCATTTTAGCCTCTATATCGATGGCGAAAAGCAAGTCAGCAAGATGCGGGATAGAGCTTTTTGGGAGCTATTTGATGAGCGATGAAGTAGAAAACATAATAATAGGTGTTGTTAGTGGTGTCATATCTTCTTTTTTCATTTGGTTACTGGTTGTTGTCTTTAATGGCGTGTTTATGCCTTGGTTGCGTGGGGTTATATATAGGGGCGTCAATATAAACGGAAACTGGACT
Organism: Enterobacterales bacterium; assembly: GCA_038247115.1. Classification (GTDB taxonomy): domain Bacteria; phylum Pseudomonadota; class Gammaproteobacteria; order Enterobacterales; family Aeromonadaceae; genus Pseudaeromonas. Next base: position 21,102 of record JBBRVG010000030.1, read on the forward strand.
ACAGAAGTGAAACGAGAAGACTGTGTTACAGATTATAATCTGATGATAGAACAGGCAGGATTTGAAATAAAAGGTATCTTTAGTATTAATTATAAGGAAAAAGATAGAATCTCGCTCGGTTGTTATAATATATCAGGAACCATCTCTGATGGTGTCGTTGCTTTGTTGGTTGATAATAGAGATAAGTCAACCTGTGGAACAATTATATTAAAAGTGGCTACTGGCGGTGGTTCTATGACGGGACTTTTTGCCTACAAAGGTGTTTCATGCGAGACGATTACATCAGAAAACCTTGTATTAAATAAAAGTTAATGTGGCACCGGAGTCGATGATGCAAATTTCGATGCAAGTGGATATGGTACTCCCAGTTGATCAGCTTTTAAATAAAGGTCGACTGAACAAATTAAAGTCTGCAATTTTGGCAGCAAAAAGTCGTATATTTTTCGATGTGGATAAAAAGAACTTCGATGAATTACCAGAAGAACCATCTGTTTATATGCTGATCTGGAGACCTGAGTTTTCAATTGATTTTTATCAAGATGAATTCATTGGATTCAACTACGTTGTATATGTTGGTGATACAGAGAATATAAAAAATGAGTGTCTAAATGGTGAATTGGCTGATTTCAATTCCAATATGGCGGTTCATTTCGACGAGTCACAAAAGGAAAATATATTTTTAAGAGTAAAGAATTTTAGTAACTTGATATGTTATTGCATAATTGATGAAAAAGAAAATTTAAACCTTTTAAAGGAACAGCTGCTGAGTGTTTTCTGTCCTCCGGGAAACAAACAGAAAATAATTTATTCTGCATCTTATGGAAAAACAGAAAAAGCTTTCTAATTAGGAGTATTTATGTCTACAAGAACCCTCATTCCTGCGCTCAAAGCACATGTTGGTGACTGGGTCTATTATGTATGTGTGATGAAGTATGGGCAAGTTGCAAAAGAAATAGAGTTTGCCCATGAAATGAATGGAAATAATCAATTAGGTCAACTAATTCAACGCGGAATATCTGATCGAACGAATGAAATCACAGAGTATATTTTAAAGTCAGAGCATCGTTTCCTTGGATCATTGATTGTTGCTGCTTGGGGGGGGGATCCTCAATATACACCTGTTAAAATGGAGCAGACAGAACATGTTTCTGGAATAGATAGTTCTTTTGGTATTCTAATGTTTGATGGTACGCAACGATATTTTGCTTTAGATGGGCAACATAGATTAAAGGCAATAAAGGATGCTATAAAAATCAATGATGAAATTAGCACAGAAGAGATAAGTGTTATTTTGGTGAGCCATTCCAAAACAGAACAGGGAAGGCAAAAAACTAGACGCCTGTTCACCAATATAAATAAAAATGCTAAGTCAACATCTATAAGTGAGAACATAGCACTGGATGAAGATGATGGATATGCCATTATAAATAGGTGGTTGATTGAAGAACACCCTATATTATCTGAGATTGGTCGCGTAGCCGTATTCAATAAATCTGGTGATAGTGGTGAACTATCTATTGCATCCAATGTAAAAGAAGGTGATAAAAAAGCTATCACTTCAATAAAGCAGCTTTACGAAATCATTAAGGCTATTGGTTACGGTTCTAAAATTGATAATTTATCAAAAAATAATCGACCTAGTGAGAGTGACTTAGATGATGCTTATGAATTAATAAATAAAAGAATAAATGATCTACTTTTTTCTTGTGGAAACATTCCTCATCTTATTGAAACAATAGATGATCTGAGGCAATGTAGAAAATCAAAGTCAAACCCAGGGACTGAACATCCATTTTTAAAAGGTATCATTCAGCGAGCTATAGCCAATGTTATCAATAAAATCATGTCAGAAGGAAAAGGTAGCTGGGATGAAACTATGGATAGAATTTCTAAACTTGATTGGAAAATATCATCTCCACCGTGGTTGTCTGTCATATCAATAAATGACGACAAAGGTGTTAAAATGATAACTTCAAGAGAGCATACAATTTTGCTGGAAGACTTAATTCGCTGTCATACATTTCCAAAAAGCAAAGTTGAAATCAAAAAAGTTAGAGAGACTTATAGGCTATTAAAGCAGAGCGAATATCCAGTATCTCAAAGTGAACTGGAAAATAATTTAAGGTGAATCTTATTGGGCAGTATTTACTGCCCATATAACTCACTTATGGACGAGGTAGAGTTAAGTAGGAATGATATTCCTCGATGAAGGTGAAGTTTAAATAGTTCATGTATGTTTATGAGACCAATCTTTTTTTGGTCTATCTGAACACGCTCCTTGAAAATAGCTTCTATCTCATTTGAAAATTCTCCGGAAAAAACCTTCCACGTCATTTCAACAGAGCTATCTGTCTGTATATCTTCAAAGGGAGGAATGGACTCTTCGGCTAATGAAAGAAAAAGTGCCCAGCGACATAGCACGTTCCAATTTTCTATGCCAGTCTTGCGCTTAATTACGATCAACTGTTGTTTGGCTTTTTCTGATAGCCGGATATGTTCAATCATGCTGATTTCTCTGGGAAATAACCGGGTTGAATAAAGGAGCTACACTCTGCTTCATCATAGGCAATATGGTATTCTTTGGCGATATAGGGTTTGAGTTTCTTATAATATTTACCCTGGATCTCTTCATCGGTCGAGAGCAATATTACCTGTGAAGCTGCCATCGGAAAATAATATTCAATTAGTCGACTTCTATGTTTACCATCCAATCGTCCCATTGGGGTATCAATGATCGTAGGCAGTTCTTTTCCTGATTCATCCGCCAAACCCCAGAGCACAGCAATTGCTAATAGTTGCCTCTCACCGGCAGAAAGGCGAGTCGGTGAAATTGGGCGCAGGTCTTGCGCAAACAGCGTCAGTATAAAGGTTTCTGAATCAATGCGTATTTCAGAAATAAGACTCTCTTTACGCTTGATTGTGTCAAATTTTGATTTGATGCGTTGCTGCAGGCGTTGAATATTCTCTTTGATCAGTTCGCCTTTAAACTCATCAATAATGCTCTGCAACCGTTGACTGTGATTCGCTACTTGCAGTTGACGCTGCTGTTCGAAATTCTGCGCATTGCCTTGCACTAAAATAGCGTTTAGTTGTGCTTCGGCCTGCTGGATATCCGATTCTAAGCGTTGAGCTTGTTCTAACAAATCGCTGCGACTTTGCTCTGTATGCAAGAGTACCGCTTCGCTGGTGGCTGCTTTTTCAATAATCCCTTTGACTGCATCAAAATCCGGAATAGTCTGTAATTTACGTTGTACCAATTCCAACTTATTAGTGAGCTCGGCTTTTTGCTGTAACAAGGCTTTAGCCTGCTGTTCTTCTTGCGCAATGCGCTCATCGATTCCATTGAAAATGGACGGATCACTATTGATATAGCAAGGTTCAGCATACAACTGATCTTGTTGTTCACGCTCGGCTATCAATTGCGCCTTGAGCTCAGTTAATTTGGTATGAGCTACATCCTGCGACAGTCGCGCCAGTATTTTCTCTTCTTGCGACACTAATAAGGTGCGAGCCGTATGATAGTTTTTTATTTCAGCTTCTTTATATAGCTGTTTCTTGGTTTGCTCTATCAAGCCAGACACTAACTTGAGGGGCAAAGCGCCAGCGGCTAGCCGGATCAATTCACCATTAATGCTATCCAGCTGCGCTTTAATGGTGGCTTCTTCGCGGTTCACTTGATCTTTGGTTTTCAACAGGTGAGCGCCGTTATCACTCAGTTGTTGACGGAGATAATCCACTTCGGCTTGTTGATCTTGCAGGGTTTCCAGAACTTGGGTAAAGGACTTATTTAATTCGGTGCGGGCAATCTTGAGTGCCGCAACTCTTTCTTGTGCCGTTTGCAGCAATTCACTTTGCTTTTCATCCAACAAATTCTCTTGAATTCGTTTCTTCATGACGCCCAGGTCGACACTTAATTGAGCTAATAACTCCAGCCCCAATAAAGCCTCAATTCCTGTACGTACTAATTCTGCGGCACGAGCAGGATCCGCAAGATTTTCTATTTTTTCTCCATCAAAGAAGAAAAGTTCCGAGAGTGACTGCGGTATAAAGTCGTTAACGAAATCATCCCAATGCTCACTCAATAGGGCATCTGGATGACCATTATGACTGACGTTAATCGCCTCTTTGCACTCTTTCCTGTCGTGTTTTTCCCAGGCTCGATTAATCTCGTAGATATGGCGCTGTCCTGAAACATCATGTCGAAAACGCAGTGTGATCGAGGTCTGTTTTTCAGGGGCATAACGATTGATTGTTTGTTCCAGATAAGCGGCGTAACTTAGCCGTCCACGATTGGAGCATTTAGCATGTTTACCATAGAGTGCTAACTGTAACGCATCGAGAAAGGTGGTTTTACCGCCACCATTCAAGGCTCCAAATAGGATGATAGGCTTGGTGTGATCCGGACTATCCAGATCGACTTCGTGTCGCCCTTTGTAAATGCCAAAGTTTTCTAAAATCAGTGATTCAAAAATCATACGGACAACTCTTCAATGTCGATCTGGTCCATCTCCAGATAGCTATAGGTATGCAAGGAGCTTTCAATCTGCTGATTTTCCCACTCCAGATGCTTTTGTTCTTCTTCTGTGAGATGAGGTGCTAGCAGTTTGATTTGGTTTTCATTTAGTCGACGATTCAAGGCAAATACACGAGCTTCGTGGATATTATTGAAAGCCATGGTCTGCAAGCTCTTATCCAGCTCTTTATATAATTTGGCGCGGCGTAACAAGTTACTGTGTTGATCTTCAATGGTTAATAGCGTGCGCAGCTGCTCGTAGAGCAAGCCATCTGGATCATTATGTTCTGCGCATTTGGCTCTTAATTTGGCCATGATATTGGCATTGAGAAGGGTGTGAGGCGTCCGTTTTATTCCTGGATAGCTGCATCCCATGACCTCTTCATAGATGCGAGGGACGCTATCTTCTACTTCATTTTTTTCTTCTATCCATAAGGTTCGGATCGCTTCGAGATCCTCGAGCGCCAATAGTTCGAGATCCCTGACTTCGTCAGGACCTAGCTGTTGAACTGTCTTTTGCGCCTCAAGCACCTTGCGCAACATATGTTCGCGAAATGGTTGGCGATAGGGACCGCGAACCAAATCTGCGCCATGATCATTAATGTGAACCGTCAGATGGCCGTTCATGCGGCGAAAATCACGGCGATCTTTATCCGCCTGGATCTTAATCCCTTTTCGCTCGCGGTTAGAGTCGTTAATGTCAATTTCGTTACGCAGTTGCAGCAACGGCAACATCCACTCTTTTTCGGAGTCATTCTGGATCATGGCGGCCATGGATTTATCTTCACCCACCATGGTGCAGACGTAACAACCAAAGCGACTATCACCACAACTCGGTGTCGATTTATCGACCACTAAAGGGCATTCACCATCAGCAGTGGCGCCTTGGTACATGCCGAGTAATTCCTGATTCTTAAACCCCCAAGGGTTTTTTACCTGCATCAGGTATTGCCAGACATCATCATTGCTCCAGTCGGCGACTGGGGTGTAAATCCAGACACGATCCAACTGTTTATTGACGGTCAGGCCGACTGCGCTGCGTGTATTATCGGCTCTGTTCTCATAGTTTTCCATGGTCGCGGCACGAGTGGCACTTTCGGCCTTTCGAGTGCCAAGCACCAAGATTGCCTCGCCATTGTTCTTCACCACATTCTTGATGAAGTTATTGGACGGGCTGATTTTCAATCGGTCGGTGCACCAGCGGAATTTATAGCGTGGAGCCGGGTAACCACGACCGATCAGGTTTACCCAAAACCGGTCATTCACTGCGGGTGTCAGTCTGTGGGGAATAATGTTTACGCCCTGTGCTTTGACTGCCGCGCGCATCTGTTCAATAGAACGCCCAACCCAGAGAGAGACAATCGGGTTTTCAACCAAGGTATCTGTGCTGATGACATGCACGGTTTTTTTGGCTTTCCCCTCGGCTTCGAGCTCCTGCATGGCATACCAAATCAGTTGCAAAATGGCCGTCGAGTCTTTACCACCACTGTAACCAATCACCCAGGGGATCTGATCACTCAGGTAAAGCGATTTGGTCTGATCGATCAACCGACGAATGGTTTCTTTGAAACCTGCCTCTGTGAAGGCGGATGGGGCAGGTTGGCTGATTTCGATAGTCATGATTTACCTTTCCGGAATGAAATCTCAGCTTGCTCTTCTGTGGCTGAAAGCGCGATGCCTAACCGTTGTTTGATGAAGTTAGCGGTCAATAATGTGGTGTTTGAGGTCTTCTGGATCCGGCCTGCAATCAGGGCTCTGCCTTCCCAGCTCTCACCATTTTGTCGTGACCAGTCAACCGTGGCGAGTGGTGCCAAGGTTTGCTTCATATCCAGCCCTTGTTCTAGCAAGGCACGTCCGACTGTACCCAAGGCATGTAAGGTTACGGCATGACTATGCACAAAGTCCTCGCGAACTTCACCTGAGGTTAGTTTGGAGCTACGAACCAAACGCCACTCAGGGATCAGAGCATCTACCTCGTTCCAAAACTGGCAAGCTATCTTGATGGCTTGGTTGGTATCCATGTTTTGCCAATCCTTAAACAGTGCTAGGGAGGCCATGTGGATTGCGCTCAAGGTAAAGAGTTTGCGCGAGCGTTTGCCCAGTTTGTTTTGTTCCATATCGACGATGTTTTTAAACGCCTTGGACTTGGCGGCAACACCGCGAGCGATGGCCGCTCCTTTGTCCCTGTGGTCGTAGGTCAAGGACATGGATTTGCTGGCTTTAATCTGATGCAAATTCAGGTCGGTAAACATCTGTTGAGAACGGGCTAGACCTTGGTCTAGAAAGAACACCACCGAGATACTCTCGTCACCTAGCGTCGGATCCTCCTTCAGTGCGGCTTCAATGGCCGCGCGTCTATGTTGCCCATCGTTAATGATGAACTGCGCATCCAGATCAATATGTAAGGCCCCAATGCGACTGGTCTCGGCACTTTGCCCCATGGGGTCAAAACGAACCTCACCATCGATGGATGCCGTAATGGCAGAAAAGACATAGGAGTGTCGATTCTCCACTATGTAGTGGGTGATCTCAGGGATGCGGGAGATGTTGAGCGTTCTTTGAGCGCGCAATTCAGGAGACAGATCATCGTCATCAAAGCGGAAAATTCGGGGCAATAACTTGAGCGGGCACATAGAGACGTAATACTCAGTGCCAGCCTGAATGCCGCGAATTGCAGGGAAAATGTATTCAAATGCCGGTTCAATCATAGGGACCCTTTTCGCACCACTCTGTTTGTGACACCATGCCATGAGGTTCGAACAAGAGTTTTGTGTACGTACGAACAAATTTTGGCGGGCAGAATAATGGCTGTGTACTTAGATTGCAATGCGACAACCCCAGTTTCTTCATCTGTAGCAAAACTTGTTTTGCACTATCTCACTGAGGAGTATGGCAATTCGGGTAGTCGTACTCATGAATTTGGTTTGACTGCCAAGCAAGCCGTGGAAAAGGCGCGTGGGCAAGTCGCGGCGTTGATTAATGCGGATAAATCCGAGGTGTACTTCACCAGTGGTGCCACTGAGAGTAACAATCTGGCCATCTTGGGGTTGATGAGTGAGGGCATTAAAAGTGGCCGTAAGCACATCATCACGACACCGATCGAACACAAGGCTGTACTTGAACCGATGGAGCATCTAGCTCAGTTAGGTTTTGAGATCACCTATTTGCCGGTTGGCGAAACAGGCGCGGTTGATGCTGATGCATTAGCTAATGCGTTACGCGAAGACACCTTGCTGGTTTCGGTGATGCATATCAACAACGAAACTGGCTCCATCCAACCGATTGAACAGCTTTGCTCGGTGTTAGCTGGTCATGGTGCTTATTTTCATGTTGATGCAGCACAAAGCTACGGTAAGTATTCGCAGCCGTTAGAAAATAGCCGCATCGATCTCATCAGCCTGAGTGGGCACAAAATGTATGCCCCGAAAGGCGTTGGTGCACTGATTGTTCGCCGTCGAGGTTTTGCTCGCGTACCTCTGACTCCCTTGATGTTTGGTGGGGGACAGGAAAAGGGGCTTCGCCCCGGAACTTTGCCTGTGGCTCTGATCGCTGGATTAGGTCAAGCTTGCGAGGAGGCGAGCCAAGAGCAAGCGACACGGCAAGCCTATTGCGAAGCGATAAAACAGCAACTCAGAGAAGCCCTGTTGCCATTGGGATGTGTTGAAAATGGTCAGAATACGGCAAGCCATGTTCTGAATATCTCCATCCCTGGTGTGAACTCTGAGGCGGCTCTGGTGGGTCTGAAGCGGTTAGTGGCCGTTTCGAATGGTTCAGCCTGCACATCACAGAGTTATACGCCGAGCCATGTTCTGACCGCCATGGGATTAGATGAAGAAAGAATCGAAGGTGCGATTCGAATCTCTTGGTGTCACATGACAAAAGACATACCATTGGCTGAAGTCATTGACAGCATTAAGAAATTACTGTGATTACTCGAACGATAGTTGATGCAGCTAAACAGGCTCTCGTACTGATAGGGTGCCCGGCGACCGTAGAACAAATCTATCTGTGTATTCAGCAACACCAACTGTATGAGTTCGGCGCTAAATCGCCGCAGTCGGTAATACGGGTGACGATGGATCGTCACTGCGCGAACAAGACGTTAGGTTCGATGCACAAGCAGCGCTTTTTCCGCAAAGATGAAGATGGAACATACCAATTACTGGATGCTGTTTCCTATTCACCGAGTGGGCAAACTCAACCACTCGTTCTTTCGGAAAGCGAAGCGTCCGCTGAAGAGGTTGAGACCTACATCGAGCAAATCCAGGATCTCGCTGCGATTCAGCGTGAAAAAGTGAAACTGGAGATATTGGCTAGCTTACGCCAGTTGTCACCAGATCGATTTGAGGCTTTCTGTCGGCAGTTCCTCTCGCGTTATGGTTTCACCCGAATGGAGCTGACTAGTCGTGGCCGTGATGGCGGGATTGATGTGAAGGGGCTGCTGAGAATGGGCCTTGCTGAAATGCGTGTTGCCGTTCAGTGCAAACGCTATGGTGAAGATAACAAGATCGGTAGACCCACGGTCTCTTCATTTCGCGGTGATATTACGGGTGATTTTGAGCAAGGTATCTTCATCACTACCAGCGGCTTTACCAAAGAGGCCGAAGAGGTTTCCTTCAAACCGGGTTGTGTACCTATCATCCTGATTGATGGTGAACAGCTGGCTGAAATCATGATTGAAAAGGGGATTGGTGTTCAGCGCCAGATGATCGATGTCTATGACTTCGACACTGAGTTGCTATGGGATTGAACAGAGGGGCTTCAGCGGCGATATAGCCTGAAGCCTCCAATCCTGACATCCGCCTGTTTTAGCCCGGCCTCAAACTCTATCCGGCTTAGATTCAAATCCTGGCTCAAATCCATGCCTAGCAGCGCACCCAGACGCTGCTCCAGCGAGCGCTGCTTGGCAAAATCCGGATGCTCATTGGGTAGCAGATAGCTTTTATTGAGCAGTGGTGGGCGGCGCTGCTCGTCTACATAGTCAAAGAAATCCACATCCTGCTCGGCCATCTTGATCTTCACCCGCTCCCGTAAATAGGGGATGGGTTGCTCAAAGTCGTCATAGCCCATCAGACTCACCTTGCCGGATTGGATATGGATCTTGACCACATCAATCTCATCTAGCTCGCCATAGAGCTGGCTGGCGGCGCCCACATAGACGCGTAGCAGAGCGGGTAATTCATTGATATAGCGCTTGTGCAGCAGCAACGAGTGGTCGGCAAAGAGCAAGGAGGCGGGGAGTTGTTGGTGCGCTAGCTGGCAAGCCGCTGCAATCTGCTGGGGGCTGGCGATGGCGTAGAGCAGGGTGATGGCCTGTTGCTGCAGCGTGCGGTAATCGCCAAAGAAGGCCTTGATATCGCGCTTTAGCTCATCGGGCAGTTGGGTATAGGGTTTGCGTTTATCAAACAGATTCAGAGCAAAGTAGACCAGCAGATCCTCGATGCGCTCTGCTCGGGCTTGGGCGAGCTGTTCACTCTCTCCCTCGGCCAGCAGCAATAACGCCTGGCGGTGCGAGCCTATCAAGGCGCGCAACTCAGCACTGCGAGCAAACTCCTCATTGGCCGGGACTCGTCCCAAGCTTAAACACTGCTGCCAGAACTCGTTAAACAGTTCATGGTGACTTTCCAGCAGGGCGCGTTTTTTCTCTTCCTGGCTGATGCGCGGTGTACTGAGTTGTTGCCAGCCATGGTGGCGCTTTTGGCGGCCAGCGAGAAAACGCTGCTCTTCGAGTTTATCTTTGAAGACAAAGAAGATGCCGGGAGCGATGGCGATGGGTTGCTCATCCAGCGTGCACTCGATAAAGCCGCGTAACTCGCTCTGGTTAAAGTATTTCTGGAAGGTGTTGCGCGAGGTGATGATGCCATCTTTGTAGGGCTTGAACTGGGCGATAAACTCCTCACTGCCCAGCATGGCCGATACGACCAGCAGGGTATCGGCCAGGGCCCAGGCTCCGAGCAGAGCTTCGAGTCGTTCATCCCGATCTTCAATTACGTTGATCACATAGCCCAGATTGACCAGTGCCGATGCTACCTTGTCGCCTTCCGGGCGAAAGTTGGGATCCCAGCCCAGCGCATCAATGCCATGGGCTTCCAGCTCGCGCAGGTCGTCCCCTCGACCACAGCCGTAATCAAACAGCGAATAATCGCCGCTCAGGTAGCCATGTTTGGCCAATGCCTTCATGGGGGCTGAGAGCTCGTAGCGCACTAATGCCGTTTTATGCCGATCGATGGTGGGTTCGTTATCGCTCTGCGGTGCGGCGAGCATGCTATTCCGAAACAAACGGCCATCGACCAGGGTGTAGCCATGACGGCTGATCAGGCGCTCCCAACTCTGCTTAAAGCCGATCCGGCGTGGCTCGGCATAGAGCCCTGCGGCTTCGCCCTCTTGGGTGATCAGACAAAACGTCTCATGGTCCGGATGAGTGGGCAGCACCATCTGCTCTTTGCGATGCAAGATAGGTGGGTTTTCCTGCTCCTGATACTCCATGATGCGATGTTGAAGTTTGGTCAGATCAACCGTAATGCTGCTGTGCAGTGCCGGGTAAGCATCGCTAAAAAAAGTGGGGTAGTGCAGCAACGAGAGGCGAAAAGCCTGTCGACCTAGCTTGATCACATTCCATCCGTCATCAGGGATTTTGAGTGCCAAAGCGACGGCTTGCACAAATCGGCTCAGTCCCTCATCGCTCTGCTGCAGGGCATCACGGTGCAGGTAAATTGCATCCGGTAGCCGTTTACCAACAGCCAACTTATCTACCCGCTGGCAAAACTGCTCTGGAGTCAACATGACAGTGCTTCCGGAATTAGCATGCCTGCCCCTCCAGTTGCTGGATAAAGGCGGTGGGTGTTAGCCGCCTTGGGATCCGCCGCCCCATGTGCTCGCGCATCCACACTATCTGCCCGAGGTATTCTGGTTGCCCGATGCATTCTGGCCCAATGCTCACATGCAGTGGCCGCTCGGCACCATAGTAGTAGAGGCGATCAAAGGGCAGGGCTTCGACGATAAAGCGGGCCAGCTCGGCGCTGGTGGCCTGGCGGCCATAAAAATCAACGGCGGCTCCCAGCCGTGAACAGATGGGCTGCCCTTTGGGGTTGAGCTCATGGCTGGCGTGCTGATCCAGCGCCGGGGCTATCCTGGGTTGGGGATTTTTCCGGATCAGACGCGCCAGAGCTGCCGAGCAAAAACCAAAGGTGAGCTCTATGGGGCCAAATTGGTCAACCACTGGGTCAAGAATCGTGGAGGCCAGCACAGCCAATGCCTGCCAACTAGCGGGCTGCTCGGGCAGGTTCGCCAACTGCGTGCGCTGCCAGGTCTCCCCGCAGCAGATGAGCTGCTGATAGCTGAAGTGACGGCTGCAAGGCGAAGATAATTCAATCAACACAATAGAGGGCTCAAGTCGGAGCAGAACTCGGCATATCTCAACAAATGAGCTGGCTCAACGCTAGGGGCAGTTGAGCATTTTGGCTTAAGAAATAAACGTTATGGTGATGTCTGCTCGCGGATTTCGACGAGAAAAAACCCGCAATGCTTTGTGCCATGTGGGTTTTCAGTGATCTTGTTTCTAGCCATAAGCCAGAGTCTTCAATGCAGTTACGAACGTCCGGCTTGATTGGCTTGCGCCGCATCACGCTGCAACAGCGTCTTGCTGTAGAGCAGAAATTCGTGCAGATGATTTTCGATGATGCTGACGGTGATCGGCAATTGCAGAGTCTGGTCATCATGCACGGCGATATTACGGAAGCCCACCATGCGCTTGAGATTATCGGCCAGGGGGGCGTCAATCCAACCGGCTAAGGCCAGGAGTGTGAATACGTCGCGGGCACTTTGTGGCACGCCGAGTCGGTCGCGCCGGATCAGGTGCTGCCCCATATCGAGAGCTGCTTCACAGGCGCGCTGGATGTTGAGAATTGCCGCATCTTGACGGGTATAGTCGGTGGCAAAACCAGTCGGATTCGCATCATATTCTTCATGAGCACGAGCAACGCAACGCTCGATGGTCGCGGCCTTATTGATCAGTACGTCATCCGCCATACACGCTTCCCCTTCGTTGAATATCATCCAGCAAACCGGCTCTGGCGCTATCCAGCGCGGTTTTTTCACTGAGAATGGCAGTCTCGAACAATGCGGCTTGAAGATCTCGCGCCCACCAACGCACGCCGGTGGTAATGATTTGATACTGCATGACAGTCGATGCTGCTCGCAAGTCGAGCAGATCAACTGGGCAACCCGCCAGTTCGGCTAGCTCACCGGACAGATAGAAGAGCGCGAGTGGATCTGCGTAACCTGCGACGAGAATCGCGAGATCGAGATCGCTCTCTGCACCGGCGGAGCCGCGAACTCGACTGCCAAAGGCGTAGACGGCGAGTAGTTCTGGTACTCGTTTTTGCAAGATCTGAATGACCGGGTCTGCATTCATTGGAAATACCCCACCGACTTAACATTCATGCGGGTGGGGCTTTACCAGCAAGTCAAAGCCCCGTTAGAGATTGTCGCAATAAACGAGTAAAAAAAAAGCCCTGAAAAATCAGGGCTTTAAGCGATTGGTGGAGCTGGCGGGATTTGAACCCGCGTCCGAAAAACCTACATCCTCAGTACTACATGCTTAGTCGAGTCTTTACATTCGCCATCCAGCTGCGGACCGACACGCCACCGAATAACTAGCCTGATTGGTTTTAACGCTTCCGCCCCAGGCAGGACTTCCACGCGATCCTATGAAAGATGACCTTCCAATCCCCTAGGACATAGGCAAGCTAGGGTAGAAGGGCTTCGAGCAGGGTATTAAGCTGCTAAAGCGTAGGTTTCGTCGTTTGCGACTATTTTTTGCGGTTTATTAACGAGGCCTACCGCACCTCGGCATGCACCTTGGGTTTCGAGTGTCCCGTCGAATCCAGAATCAGCCCCAATGTGTTGACGCCATCTTACCGTAAAGAGTTGATAAGTCCAAGGCTTAGCGGCCTTTGTTCTTCATCATCCGTTCTTTATCCCGTTGCCACTCTCTTTCTTTAAGGTCATCGCGCTTGTCGTGTTCTTTTTTACCCTTGGCCAGACCAATCTCGATCTTGACCCAGGCATTCTTCCAATACAGCGTCAACGGGATCAGGGTGTAACCCTGGCGTTCGACCAGACCGATCAGCCGTTCGATCTGGCTCTTCTGCAGCAATAGTTTACGGGTGCGGGTGGGGTCGCAGATCACGTGGGTAGAGGCCAGGCTCAGGGGCGTGATGTTGGCACCAAACAGATACACCTGACCATCGCGAATGATGACGTAGCCATCACCAAGGTTCGCTTTGCCAGCGCGCAGGGATTTGACTTCCCAGCCTTGTAATTCGAGGCCAGCCTCATACTTATCTTCAATGAAGTATTCGTGACGAGCCTTTTTATTCTGCGCTATGGTCGAGGACCCGGCGTTTTTACTTTTGTTTTTGCTCATGGGGCTAAACCTTTCCTCTACATCAGGTCGGGCATTATACGTGGCGATGGAGCGCTGTAAAACCATGCGATCAATTGGAGCCGTGATATGGTGCGATTTTTGCGTCGAATGCTAGAATCGCCGGCGAGTGAACGAGGAGAGTGTATGGCCCGAATCAACCGCAGTGCGTTGGTGATGTATAGCGCCGAACAGATGTATCAGTTGGTGAATGATGTTCGCGCTTACCCGCAGTTTTTGCCCGGTTGCGTGGCCAGCGAGGTTCTGGAATCCCAGGCGGATTCCATGGTGGCCCGAGTGGAGGTCGCCAAAGCCGGGATCCATAAGTCATTTACCACCCGCAATTTGTTACAAGCGGGCCGGACTATCCAGATGGATTTAGTGGATGGGCCCTTTCGACGTTTGAGCGGTGTCTGGTGTTTTACGCCCCTGGATGAGCAAGCCAGCAAAGTCGAATTGGCGTTGGAGTTTGAATTCAGCTCCCGACTGATAGAGCTGGCATTTGGCCGTATTTTCAACGAGCTGGTTGGCTCTATGGTGCATGCCTTCACGCTACGGGCAAAGGAGGTTTACGGTGAGTGAATTGGTGAACGTTGAAGTGGTGTATGCCTTGCCGGAAAAGCAGGTTCTGTTGACGGTCAAGGTTGCGCCGGGTTCAACCATAGAGCAGGCGCTGGAACAAAGTGGTGTGCTGCGGCGTTTTCCCGAGCTGGAGTTGGCGACCATCAAGGTGGGGATTTATAGCCACATACTCCCGCTGGCGACCCCGTTGTCCGGTGGTGAACGGATTGAAATTTATCGGCCGCTGACCGCAGATCCGCGGGAGATGCGGCGTAAGCGGGCAGAAAAAGCCAAAGATGAGGGCCGTGCGGATAAAGTTACGGGCGGGATCGTCAATCCGCAACGCAAGCATTAACTCGGTAGTGTAGCGCGTGGTAAAAGCGGCGTTGGTCGCAGGTGTGACGAGATAGTTTATATCGCCAATATCCGGAGCTCGGACCGGATACTGGCGTTGAGATGTTGGTGCTGTCGAGCGGTTACAGCGGCAGGTTGAAGCTGGCTGGAGGCGGGAAGTCACCACTGACGCTAGCCAGTTTGTCGTTTATAAAACGAATGGTGAGATTCTTCTGCTTGGGCTCGTTCCAGCCTTCCCGCAAATAGTAAACGTAGTGCCAGGTGCTGGAGTCAAAGGCATCTTCAACCATGGGGCTGCCCAGCACAAATTCTACCTGGGCTCGGCTCATGCCTGCGCGCAGCTGTTCGATCTGCTTTTGCTCTACGAAGTTACCTTGCGGCACATCGATTCGGTAGACGCAGCCGGTGCTCAGCAGCATAGCGGCGGTCAGTGTTGCAATAACCAGTTTGTTGTTCCGCATCAGCAAATTCTTCATTCAATTCAATAAGCAGGCCAGATGATAGCGGGGAACGCCAGCGAAGTAAAAGTGCGTCTGGCTGCCTGACGCATATTTACGTCACCGTTCTGTCCCGTCCCCAGCAGCTTTATGGCGCAGCAACCAGCAGTTCTCGGGCATTGGCCAGCGTATTACTGGTGATCTGATCGCCACCCAGCAGGCGCGCCAGCTCATCAAGACGCCCCTGGTGGGAGAGGGCATGCATCCGGGTTTCGGTGGATGCGCCATCGCTTTGCTTGCTGACAAACAGGTGCTGGTGGCCATGGCCTGCGACTTGCGGTAAATGGGTGACCACCAGGACCTGGGTCGAGGCGCCCAACTCGCGCAACAATTTGCCGACAATGGCGGCAGTGGGCCCGCTGATGCCGACATCCACTTCGTCAAATATAAGGCTTGGAGTCGCGACGCGCTCGGCGGTGATGACCTGAATGGCCAGACTGATACGGGATAATTCGCCGCCGGAGGCCACCTTGGCTAATGGCTGCAGGGGTTGGCCCGGGTTGGTGGAAACCACGAAGTCGACATGGTCCATTCCTAGTGGTGAAGGAGCCGTGGTTGTCTGGTTGGTCACCAGGATCTGCAATTGACCGTCGGGCATGGAGAGGGAGCGAATGCGTTGACTGATGAGCTGCGCCAGCTCGGCGGCGTAACGCTGGCGGCTGGCACTGAGCCGACTGGCTGCTTCCTGGTAGTCATTTCGGGCTTGTTGTTGTTCTAACGCCAGTGCATCCAGTCGTGCATCGTCGTGACTGATGCCATCCAGCTCGGCACTAAGTTCACTATGGGCGGCGGCCAGCAACTGGGGTTTGACATGGTGCTTGCGCGCCAGCTCCAGGGCTCGGGAGAGACGTAACTCCAGATTGGCGAAGCGCTCCGGATCCAGCTCCATACGATCGAGATAATGGCGCAACTCCTGCTGACTCTCCTGTACCTGGATCAGCGCATCATTGAGCATGGTCATCACAGGCTGCAGCTTTTCATCCAGAGCGCACAACTCCTCCAGGCGCGAGGCGGCACTCTTGAGCAGGCTGGCGGCGGTCACTTCTTCATTATCGTAGAGCAGATCGAGGCATGCCTGGCAGTCACTGATGATCTCGCCGCTGTTGGCCAGACGGGTATGTTCAGCCTCTATGGCTTCATATTCACCGGCCTGCAAGGCAAATTCATCCAGCTCTTCTACCTGATATTCCAGCAATTGGCGGCGGGATTCCCGCTGGCTTTTATCTTGCTGCAGGCGATTGAGTTCATGCTGGAGCTGGCGCCAGTTCTGATAATGCTGGCGAGTTGCGTGCAGGAGATCGTGATGGCCGGCATAGCCATCCAGGATGGTCAGTTGATGTTCGGGTTTGAGCAGGAGTTGATGGGCGTGCTGGCCGTGGATGTTGATCAGCAACTGGCCGAGGGCTTTGAGCTGAGTCAAGGGGACTGGTGTGCCATTGATATAGGCACGGGAGCGGCCTTCGGCGGTGATGACCCGGCGCAAGAGACACTCTTCTTCGTCTTGCAGCTCTTGCTCGTGCAGCCAGTGCCGGGCTACCGGATTGTTGCCCAGATTGAAACGCGCCGTCAGTTCAGTGCGCTCGGCGCCTGGACGGATCATGCTGATTTCCGCCCGCTCCCCCAGACAGAGCCCCAGGGCATCAATGGCGATGGACTTACCGGCCCCGGTTTCGCCTGTGATGCAGGTCATGCCGCCTTGTAGCTCCAGTTCGAGAAATTTAACGATGGCAAAATTCTGAATTGTTAATTGAGTCAGCATGACAGCACCTGTTCAAATCACTGTATTGATAAACAGTATATACTGGTTATCAATACAGTAAATAGGCGCGAGTGGACGCGATGTGTTTTTTTGAGCGCAGTCGAGTGTCAGCCGTCAGAACAGCTTGCTGCCCCAACCGAGCTTGTTGCGCAATACGTTGAAGTAGCTGTGACCCAGTGGGTGTATGAGTTGCAGAGTGTGCTGGCATTTGCGGATGATGATTTCGTCACCCGGATGGACATCCAGCGAAATGTGGCCGTCACAGCTGACTTGCAACTGGTCATCGATATTGTCAGGCGAGACCACCAGTTTCACTTCACTGTCGGCATCGATGACGATGGGGCGACAGCTCAGGGTATGGGGGAACATGGGGACCAGGGCGATGGCATTGAGCTGGGGGGTCAGGATAGGGCCGCCAGCCGAGAGGGCGTAGGCGGTGGAGCCGGTCGGAGTAGCGACTATGATGCCATCCGCGCGCTGGCTATACATGAAGACATCATCAATGTGCACGGCAAAGTCGATCATATGGGCAATCTTGCCCGGATGCAGCACAGCTTCGTTGAGGGCCGTGCTGCTCGCCTTGAGCTCACCATAGCGGTAGACGCTGGCGTTGAGCAAAAAGCGGGACTCGGTCTGGTAGTGACCATCCAGTACGGCTCGCAACGGTGCCTCGAAATCCTGAGGAGAGAGATCGGTTAAAAAACCCAGATTGCCCCGGTTCACACCGAGAACGGGAACGTTATAGCGTGCAAGAACCCGTGCGGCACCCAGCATATTACCGTCGCCACCCACCACTATGGCCAAATCAGCCACTTTGCCCAGATGCTGTAGATCCAGTGCCTGTTCTACCGGGACGGCCAACTGCTCGGCGACCCGGCTTTCAACCAGAACATTGCGACCGTATTGGGTCAGAAAATCGTACAAGCAACGCAGCGTCTGATTGGTGGCGATGTGATTGGGTTTGCCGATCAGGGCTATGGTGTCGAACTGTGCTGGCATGTGGGATCCTGCGTGGCGAGCGGATGGTGAAGTATATCCTGATTCATTCAATCGTCTAATCAGACTCGTTTTTTCAGTTTCCGTCCACTCTTGTCTGGGGGAAGGCGGCATCAAACCTTGAAAGGTAGCGCTTAGTCCCCATAATAGGCTGCAAGTGTAAGAAACTGATGTATTGGAGACGTGATGAGTAACCAGGAACAAGCGATGGAACAAAGTGCAGAGCAAAATACCGAGGCGCTGCTCGATGCAGAGCTAGCCAATGCAGGCACCGGATCCACGGCTAGCGACGAGCTGACTGCCCTGTTGGAGAAGCTGGCGCAAGCCGAAGCCGCCGCGCAGGAAGAAAAAGACCGCGCGTTACGCATTGCTGCTGAGATGGAGAACTTGCGTCGTCGCTCGGCGCTGGATGTCGAGAAGGCGCACAAGTTTGCGCTCGAGAAATTCTCCGGTGAATTACTACCCGTCATCGACAGCCTGGAGCGTGCTCTGGAGTTATCAGATCGGGAAAACGAGGCGCTGAAGCCGACACTGGAAGGTGTAGATCTGACCCTGCGCTCCATGTTGAGCACAGTGGCCAAGTTCGGTGTCGAGGCGATTAATCCCTTGGGTGAGCCGTTTGATCCCAATCGCCACCAGGCGATCAGCATGGTGGAAAATGGACAGGTGGCTCCCAACTCGGTGATCGCCGTGATGCAAAAAGGCTATGAGCTCAATGGCCGTATCATACGTCCGGCTATGGTCATGGTTGCCCGCGCGCCCAGCGTGGATGTGCAAGCCTGATTGTGGCTTTGTGCTTGAAAAACCCACCGCGCGGTGGGTTTTTTTATTGCCAGGCTCTTGAAGGTGGGAATGAGCACCCCCATATCTAGGACAACGGCAAAGTCCGGGACGAAAAAAGTGAGTTGCGGTGATTGAAATTCTGCACTCAGATCCCCACTTAGCACCACAAGAGACAAGTTAAACGCATTTTTGCAGATTTACGGAGATTAGAAATGGGTAGAATCATTGGTATTGACCTGGGTACGACCAACTCTTGCGTGGCCATTCTGGATGGTGACCATGCTCGTGTCATCGAAAACGCCGAAGGCGATCGCACGACTCCGTCCATCATTGCCTATGCTGATGACGGCGAAATTCTGGTGGGTCAACCAGCCAAGCGTCAGGCGGTCACCAACCCCAAGAACACTCTGTTTGCGATCAAGCGTCTGATCGGCCGCCGCTTTGAAGACGAAGAAGTGCAACGCGATCTGAAGATCATGCCATATGGCATCACCCGCGCCGACAATGGCGATGCCTGGGTTGAAGTCAAAGGCAAGCGTATGGCGCCGCCACAAATTTCAGCCGAAGTGCTGAAGAAGATGAAGAAGACCGCCGAAGATTTCTTGGGCGAGCCGGTCACTGAAGCGGTTATTACCGTACCGGCTTACTTTACCGATGCCCAGCGTCAAGCCACTAAGGATGCCGGCCGTATCGCGGGTCTGGAAGTCAAGCGCATCATCAACGAACCGACTGCCGCTGCGTTCGCTTATGGCGTCAACAAGATCAAGGGTGAGCGTAAGGTTGCCGTCTATGACTTGGGTGGTGGTACCTTCGATATCTCCATCATCGAAATTGATGAAATGGATGGTGAAACGACCTTCGAGGTTCTCGCGACCAATGGTAATACCCATCTGGGTGGTGAAGACTTCGACAACCGTCTCATCAACTATCTGGTAGACGAGTTCAAGCGTGAGCAAGGCATGGATCTG
>JBBRVG010000031.1:0-40792 GCA_038247115.1 Enterobacterales bacterium
CCTGTGGTAGTACCGAAGCGATGATCGCGGCATTACTCACCGTCTGTGAGCCTGGTGACAAAGTGATTATTTTTTCCCCGTTTTACGAAAACTATGGTGCGGACAGCATCCTCAGCGGCGCCGAGCCCATCTTTGTCCCGCTCAAACCGCCTGCCTTTACCTTCGATGAAGCGGAGCTGGAGGCGGCCTTTGCCCAAGGAGCCAAGGCGTTGATCCTCTGCAATCCGGCCAATCCGTCTGGCAAAGTCTTTTCGCGCGAAGAGTTAAGCTGCATTGCCCGTCTGGCGGAGCGTTATGACAGTTTTGTGATCACCGATGAGGTCTACGAACATATCGTTTACCCCCCGCGTCAGCACCTCTACTTTGCCGCCCTGCCCGGTATGTTCGAGCGCACCATCTCCTGCTCGTCTTTGTCTAAAACTTACTCGATCACCGGTTGGCGGCTGGGATATGCCATTGCACCTGCCGAGCTGATTGACGGATTGCGCAAAGTACATGATTTTCTCACCGTTGGCGCTGCCGCGCCTTTGCAGGAAGCGGCCGTGACGGCCCTGGGATTTGATGACCACTACTATCAGCAGCTAACCACGGATTATACGGCCAAGCGGGATCGCTTCCTGGCGTGGCTCGACCAGGCCGGGCTGGACTATTTTCCACCCCAGGGCGCCTATTACGTGCTGGTCGATATTGGTAGGTTCATCCACGGTCTCACGCAAGAGGGCCAGCCGCTGGATGACCACTATTTCTGCGATTGGCTGGCAAAACGCATCGGTGTGGCCGCTGTCCCCGGATCCAGCTTTTTCCGTGAGCCCGTGCATCACTACATCCGCTTCCACTATGCCAAGCAGGCTGCCACGCTGGATGCAGCCGGTGCGCGTTTGCAAGAGCTGGCCTCGCTATGGTGGCAAGATCATGGGGGCCAAGATCAAGGCCCGGCCGCATAGACCGGCAACAGCAGTACTGCATCCGGCCAGTTGGCAGCAACTGGCCGGATGCATCGTATCCACAATCTTGCCGTCACCGGCCCAGCCGCTAGAACTCCCCTCGCCCGAGCAGGAGTTCACGCCACAGATGACCCTGAACTCCCACATCCAGAAACGGACGAGGCGGAATGTAGTTGGCCTGACCCAATGCCTGCATATCAGCGACCCAGGGACTGTCGATGCCATAGGCCAGATCGGCCAGCGCTTGCCCGGCGATGGTCTGCTTGCTGACTCCGGCACCATTGCAGCCCAAGGCGGCATAGACGCCTGGACGAACCTGGCCCCAGATCGGCGCTCCGTTTCGAGTAACACTGATGAGCCCGGACCAGGTATGTTCGAACGCGATGTCGGCGAGCTGCGGGAAGCGGCTCAAAAAAATCTGCCGATGCCGGGCTCGCACGTGCGCCGTGTCTTGGGCCGAGCGGGTCAACGCGGGTGCGTACTCCACCTGTTGCCGGATCAGCAGACGATGATCGGCGGTATAGCGGAAGGTTGCCCCGGCGATGGCATTCACCGGCGTCATACCCCAGGGTTTGACCGCACCAATACGCGCCTGCTGCTCCAGAGTTAACGGCGCAGTCAGTGAGGCATAGGTGGCAAGCGATGCGAGTTTGCTGGCAAAAGGCGCCAACTGCCCCGCCGCACCATTGGTCGCAAACATCACCCGCCGTGCGGTCACCTCGCCAGTCGGGGTGGTCGCTCGTATACCTCCCTGCTGGTTGACCGTGAGCACAGGGCTTTGCTCATACAAGGTGACATTTTCCGGGAGATGATCAGCCAGACCCCGCACCAAGGCGGCCGGGTTTAACAAGAAACTATGGGGTGTGTAGATGGCCGAGCGGTAATAAGTAGTTCCCAAACGCCGGGACAACTCGGCCTGGTCCAGATATTCATATTCCTCGCCGAGTTGATCCAGTTCGTGAGCATATTGATCCAGCAATTGATGGGTACCAACTTGAACCCCGCAGTGGTATTTGCCACTTTGCTGCCAGTCGCAGGCAATCTGGTAACGCTCGATCAGTTGCTGCAACTGATCCAAGCCGCCCTTGAGCAAGCGCCGATAGTTGGCCGCCTTGGCCAGCTCGGCCATCGAGCTGCCAATGTTATGGGGTAAGTCGATGGCAAATCCGGAGTTTCGCCCCGCAGCACCATCACCTGCAATTCCGGCCTCCAGCAGCACAATCTTGGACGATGGATCCTGCTCGGCCACGGCGCGGGCGAAAGCTAGCCCTGCATATCCGGCACCGATCACCAACCAATCGGCTTGTACGGCGCCCAACAAGGGGGGGCTCGGCTGGCGCTGGGGCAGAATAGCCGACCAACCATTGATATTGTCATCTCGGGGGATAAAACGGATCTTCATGGCATTCCCTTTTCTGTTGCCTGCTGATTTGCGTGAATAGCATCAAGTGACTAAGTCCTGCTGTCTGATGTTATTCAGTCCGGATATAGAAACCAATTCAAAAGTTAAAGCCGTTTGCCACGGGGACAAACGGCTTTTTCATGCGGGATTTATATTGGAAATATGTCTGCTGACTCTATATTCCGCATGTTTCGGCTCTGCATATTCTGAATTATTACCAAGCCGGGATTGCTGTTCCTTTATAATATGTAGCTAACGCTTCTTTCACCGGTTCATTTTGATAAGAAGCAACCAATGTCTTCACCCAAGGTTTGTTTTCCGTACCGACTTTCACTGCGATAAAGTTGTTATACGGATTATTTTTTGAGGTTTCGGTATAGATACGATCCGTTTGCGCCAACCCTGACTTCAATGCCCAATCGGTATTCACTACTGCCGCATCCAGATCTTCCAATGACCGCCCGACGATGCCGGAATCCAGCTCTTTAATCTTCAG
The DNA here is from genome assembly GCA_038247115.1 of Enterobacterales bacterium. GTDB lineage: Bacteria > Pseudomonadota > Gammaproteobacteria > Enterobacterales > Aeromonadaceae > Pseudaeromonas. The sequence continues at coordinate 2,843 of JBBRVG010000031.1, forward strand.
CTGCTTGGGATTGTCGATAATATCGGCCGTAGTGGCCAGAATACCGGCTTCCGGCTTCAATTTAATCACGCCAGCCGATTCCAGCACCCGCAGTGCGCGCCCTTCATTGCTCGGATCATTGGGGACACCTATGATGGCTCCGTCGGCTAAGTCAGCGACAGCATGGAACTTTTTGGAATACAAACCAATGGGCCACACGGCGGTATTGCCAACCGGGACAATATGATAGCCACGACTCTTGATTTGATTATCCAGATACGGTTTATGCTGGAATGCATTGGCGTCAATTTCACCATTTTCCAGCGCTTCATTCGGGAGAATATAGTCGTTGAATTTCACCAACTGAATATCCAGCCCCTGCTGCTTCGCCTGCTGGGAGGCTACTTTCCACACATCTTCATCTTCGCCGCTCATAATACCAAGACGAATGGTTTGACCCGCAGCTGCATAACCAGAAACCAGCGCAACAACCAATGGGCTATATTTTAACAGGGATTTCAACATGGCAGCCTCCTTGGCTATCTATTCATGACCTGACAGAGATTACGTTGCCAATCCGGCACAAACAAAGCACAAGATCGGCATTGATTATGCGCATTTCAGCGATAAACTGCGTCGATATAAAATGGTAACTGCTAAATCCATGGTCAGTTATTGCTATGCCGGAATTGGCATATATAGCGCGGGGTTGTTGTGGTTATAGTCGTTTCCAGACTTACCTTGAACTGGACATGAATTATGACGACTCATCACAAGAAATATCGCCTGGCGGCTCTGAATTTGTTATTAGGGAGCGCGACCGTCGCGCTTTCCGTATTCGCGCAGCCAGCGCTATCCGCACAACCGATCAGCACCTTGAAATTAGGTCTGGCCGCTGATATCACCTCGCTGGACCCTCACTATGTGAACGCGGCCCCCAATATCGGTCTGGCCCACCATATTTTTGAAACGCTCGTCGATGTGGATGCCAATGGTCAGCTCTACCCGCGGTTGGCCACAGCCTGGAAAGCCGTCGATGACACCACATGGGAACTCACCTTACGCCATGGTGTAAAATTCCACGATGGTAGTGATTTTACCGCCGAAGATGTGGTTTTCTCCCTCGACCGTCCCGCGACCCTGATCAATAGCCCGGGTCCCTTCACCAGCTATACCAAGCAGATTGTGAGCAAACAGATCCTGGATCCCTACACGGTGCGGTTAAAAACCGCCAGTGCCTATGGCGCCTTGCCGCTGGATCTGAGCTCGATTTATATTTTGTCGAAAAAAAGCGCGTCCAAGGTCACCACCGAACAACTGAACGCCGGCACCTCGGTGATTGGTACCGGCCCCTTCAAGCTGGTCCGTTTCCAGAGTGGTAACCGCGTCGAGCTCACACGCAATGAGCATTACTGGGGAACTAAACCGGAATGGCAGCAGGTCGAATTGCGGATCCTGCCCAATGCCGCAGCACGGCTGAATGCCCTGCTCGCCCATGATGTCGATGCGATTGAAGGCGTCCCCCCTGCTGATTTGCAAAAGCTCAAACAGAACGATCAGTTCCAGGTGCTGCAACGGACCAGCTGGCGCACCCTGTTCTGGACTTTGGATCAATACCGCGACAGTTCACCGGAGATCACCGACAAGGCCGGTAAGTCGCTGGCCAAGAACCCGCTCAAAGATGTACGGGTGCGGGAGGCCATCTCCAAGGCGATTAATCGCCAAGCCATTACCGAGCGGGTGCTTGAAGGCGTGGGAACCCCGGCCTCCAACATCAATGCCCCCGGGGTGCTGGGTTACAACAAGAGTCTGACCGTCGAGGGTTATGATCCGGTCGGTGCGAAAAAACTGTTGGCCGAAGCCGGTTATCCGGATGGCTTTGCCCTGACCATTCACGGGCCGAACAACCGCTATATCAATGATCAGCAGATCGTCGAAACCACAGCCCAATTGCTGGCCAAGATTGGCATCCAGGCCAAAGTGGATACCCAACCTCTGACCGTCTATCTGCCCAAGGCCAAAGCCAATGAGTACAGCATTGCGTTACTCGGTTGGGGGTCACTGGCCACCGACTTCACCCTGCGCACTCTGGTCGGGACTCCCGATCCACAAACCGGGTGGGGTTCATGGAACTGGGGCCGCTATAGCAACCCGGAAGTCGACACCTTGGTGAAGCAGGCGCTGGCGGCCGTGGATCAAACCCGACGTGATGCCCTGGCCCAGCAGGCTGCGGCCAAAGCGCTGAAGGACTACGCGGTGATCCCCTCCCATCACCAGTACGCCACCTGGGCGGTACGCAAGGGACTGAATTATCAGGGCCGGCTGGATGAGTTTTCCTTCGCCGAACAATTCCACCGCCAACCTTAAGTCGTCCGGCTCGACCGTCTACTGGCGGCGGTTTCTGACCCACACCAGCGCCGATTAGACCCATCAGGCCCATCTGGCATTGGTTAATGGCTGCCCCGACTCAGGGGCAGTCTGCTATCAGCGAACCCCGAGCCGTCGCTGGCACCGGCCCGCACCACGAAGCGCCATCGCTTCAGTTCACGATTAAATCGGTTACGGAGTGTTCCATGTTGTTATTCCTGCTGCGACGTCTGGCACAGAGCGTGCTGGTGTTAGGAGTCCTGTCGCTGTTGGTCTTTATCGGCGTGTATGCCATTGGCAACCCGCTGGACTTATTGATTGACCCGCAAGCCAGCGCTACGGACATCGCCCATACGGCCGCCCTGCTCGGCCTGGATCAACCCTGGTGGGTGCAATACCAGCGTTTTGTTCTGGCGACGCTACATGGCGATCTGGGGACGTCCTTTCAGCATGGCGAACCGGCATTACAGCTGATTCTGCAGCGCTTCCCCGCCACTTTCGAGCTGGCGCTCGTGGCCATGCTATTGGCCGTAACACTCGGCATTCCACTGGGATTACTGGCGGGTTTGTATGCCGACCGCTGGCTCGGTAAATCCATCATGACCGGCTCCATTCTCGGGTTTTCCTTACCCACCTTCTGGGTCGGGCTCTTGCTGATCCTCGGCTTCTCCATCGAACTGGGCTGGCTGCCTGCCAGCGGCCGCGGCGAAACTCGCCAATGGCTCGGCATTGACTGGTCCATCCTGACTCTGGATGGCTGGGCACATCTGCTATTACCGGCCTGTAATCTGGCGTTATTCAAGATCTCGCTGCTGATCCGTCTGACCAGCGCCGGTACCCGCGACACCTTGCAGCAGGATCATGTGCGCTTTGCTCGCGCCAAAGGCTTGAGCGAGTGGCGAGTGATCCAGCGCCATGTGCTGAAAAATATCCTGATCCCGATTGTCACCGTGCTCGGAATGGAATTTGCCTCCTTGCTGGCTTATGCCGTGGTCACCGAGTCCATTTTCGCCTGGCCTGGAATGGGTAAATTGTTGCTCGATGCCATCGTCAGCCTGAATCGACCCGTCGTCGTCGCCTATTTGTTACTGGTGGCGCTCTTGTATGTGGTTATCAACCTATTGGTCGACCTTTGCTATCTTGTTCTCGATCCGCGGGTGCGGATCTCTGGAGTCAGCCGATGAAGCGCTTTACTCTCCCGCCTCGAGCAGCGGGGACTCTGTCCCCCGAGGTCACAATCCCCACCACGCGCAGACGGGGCATACCACAGGGCAGCGGCGGTACCCTGGTGCTGGCATTGATCCTGCTGATCGCCGTGCTGGCGCCCTGGTTGGCCCCGCAAGACCCTTATGATTTGCTGAGCCTGGATATTCTCGATGCCCGGCTGCCCCCGGGAAGCGTGAGCAGCAGCGGCGCATTTCATTACTGGCTGGGCAGCGATGCCCAGGGCCGGGATATCCTCTCGGCCATCTGTTATGGCTTACGCATCAGTCTGGTGGTGGGATTTTCTGCGACTCTGCTGGCGCTGGCATTAGGGCTACTGGTCGGGCTCAGTGCCGGGTATTACGGCGGCCGAACCGATGCCCTGCTGATGCGACTGGTGGATCTGCAGTTGGCATTCCCGTCCATTCTGGTGGCCATGATCCTGCTGGCGCTCCTGGGTCAGGGCGCGGATAAAATAATTCTGGCGCTGGTGGCCTCCCAATGGGCCTACTATGCCCGCACTGCCCGGAGTTGCGCCCTGGTCGAGCGGGATAAGGAGTATGTCCAGGCCGCTATCGTACTCGGCATTCCGGGTTGGCGTCTGGTACTGCGCCATCTGTTACCCAATTGCCTGCCCCCCCTGCTGGTGGTCGCCGCCCTGCAGGTTGCCGCCGCCATAGCATTGGAAGCCACCCTCTCGTTTCTCGGCATTGGTCTGCCAGCAACCGAACCGTCCTTGGGCTTACTGATTGCCAATGGCTTTGCCTATCTCTACTCCGGTAAATACTGGATCAGCCTCTTCCCTGGCATAGCGCTGTTAATCACGCTTGTCGCCATCAATCTGCTGGCCGATGGCTTGCGCGAACAGCAAAACCCCAACCGCTCACGACTTTAGTGGCACTATCAACGCTCACCATTCTACGGCCAGGCTAACGCCATGTTAGCGCCAGGTTAGCGCCACGCTATCGACATACCAGCACCGGACTCTCCGGGGCTGGTACTGCACCTAAACTTCAGCATCTAAACTTCCGCGCCTTGATATTGCAGGACATAGAGGGGTTCAGCGCGTCCCTGCACTCCCGGGTAGAGTCGCAGCACAGCTCCGGCACCCGGGTTCGAGTTGCCCTCCGGCCCCGCCGATGTGGTGATAAACAGTTGATCCAACCGCGGCCCACCAAAACTGAGCATGGTCGGGGTAATACCCGGTAACTCCAGTTGGCGCAGAATGTCGCCTTGAGCATTGAGCTGTAACAAGCGTCCCGGTTGCTGCATCAGCAACCAGTAATTCCCGCCGGCATCCGCCACGCCATCCACTGGCGTACCTGCGATGCCTTGCAATTGCCGGATCAGCTGCGGATGTCGCACAGCACCTAGCACTACATCACACTCCCCGAACCAGACCACCTGACGGTGTCGATCCAGCCAATAGAGCCGGTCGCCCGGTGGCGCAAACGCTAGGCCATGGCTCATATCTGTCGGCGGCTCCAGGGGTTGCAATTGGCTGCCATCATAGCGGAGTAGTTGATTGTCCAGGCCGAACTGGTGCAAGGCGTCATCGGTCGGCGTAGCCAGCATCCAGAAATTGCCGGCGCTATCGACACGACCCAGGGTGATGCGCCGTTGCAGCTCCCGCTCCGACCAGGCTCGCAGCAAGGTCAGGGCACCAGTCAGCGGATCAAAGTGGTGGATCCCCGAGGGAAAGACCAACAGCAGGCCATAATCGGCCAGCGCCAGTGCCCGAGGCGTTTCTGGAAGTGGAAAGCTGCGATTTACCCCGGTCATGGGATCAAGGCGGTTGAGCGTCTGTCCCGCGCTATCAATCCACCACAGGCGCAGATCCCGGCGCGACCACACTGGATGACTGGCCTCTTCGGCGCCCCCCGGGTAAAGGTATTCCAAGGCGTGAGTCTGATACATAGTGTTCTCCTACCACAGCAGTAGCGGGTGAGCGATAGCCGCCATCACCAAACGACGCGGCTCATCGCTCAAGTCCACAATAAAAAGGCCATCTCCCCACAGGCGAGATGGCCGTTGACGTCCTAGCGTGGGAGCTTTCAGCCCCTATCTAGCCCGATCCATGTCACTGTACAGCCACCCCAGATGTGATGGGCCAACGCGATGGATCAGTGCATGGATATCGGTGCAGGCTTAATGCCATTGGCCACCTTCGACGATGACATCCTGCGGGTTGGTATCCGGGCTCAGATCCTTGCGGATGTACTGGTCATAGAGTTTCAGCAGATATTGCTCTTTGCCCAACGCCGCCAACTCTTGATTCACCCAAGCCTGGAGTTCGGTATTGCCTTTTTTCACCGCCGGGGCGATTGGTGCATCCGGTTCGAGCTTTTCGCTGATGATATGGAAGCCAGGATTGTTCTTGGCCCAGGCAAACAACACCAGATTATCCTGCGCGTACGCAACACCCCGGCCGTCCTTCAGCGCTTGCAGGGATTCGGAGTTCTTCTCGAACTTGATAAGACGCACATCCGGACGGTTCTTGGTCAGGAAGATATCGGCTGTAGTCCCCTTGGTGACAATCACATCCTGATCTTTCAGATCCGCTAGTGTCTTGACCGGGCTCTTGTCAGAGACGATAACCTGAGTCGCAACCTTGAGATTCGGGTTGGTGAAATCCACCACCTGTTGCCGCTCCGGCGTCACCGTCATATTGGCCAGGATCAGATCGACCTTATTGCTTTGCAGGTAGGGGATCCGGCTGGCGGGCTCTACCACCACGAACTCCAGCTTGCTGGCATCCCCCAGCAAATCTTTGGCAAAGCGCTTGGCCAAGTCGGTATCAAAGCCGACATAGTTGCCCTTTTCATCGACAAAGCCGAAGGGTGGCTTGTCGCTGAAGACGCCGACGATGAGCTTGCCCCGCTCCTTGATCTGTTGCAGTGAACTGCCCTCGCTGGCATGGGCCAGATTACCCAGTAATCCCAACGCCAGCAGTGGCAGCAACATCCATTTACGCAGTTGTGGTTTCATGATTTTTCTTCCCTTGTTGTTGATGGGGCAAGCGCTCGAGGTAAGAGAACTTGTCCAGAAATTGCCGCGCCCGTTCGGTACGTGGCTGATTAAAAAATTGTTCCGGATCCGCCTGTTCGCAGATCCGCCCCTGATCCATGAAGATGATCCGATCAGCCACCGCGCGGGCGAATGCCAGCTCGTGGGTCACCAGCAGCATGGTCATGCCTTCTGCGGCCAGCTGCAGGATCACCTCCAGCACCTCCTTGACCATTTCCGGGTCCAGGGCTGCCGTTACTTCGTCAAACAGCATGACCTCGGGCTTCATCGCTAACGCCCGTACGATGGCAATGCGTTGCTGCTGACCACCTGAGAGCTCGCGAGGATAGGCGTTCCACTTGTGCGCTAGTCCCACTCGCTCTAGCAGCTGGTGCGCTTCACGTTCCAGCTCCTGACGCGGCCGTCCCAGGACCTTGCTTGGTCCCAGCAGTATGTTGTCGAGCACGTTCAGGTGCGGGAACAGGTGGTAGTTCTGAAACACCATGCCCATTGCTGCGCGGCGCTGACGCCACCCAGCCTCGTCCGTGGGAGCCTCGACTCCCGAGAATACAATCTGGCCTGCCGTTTTTTTCTCTAGCCCGTTCAGGCAGCGCAGCAGTGTGCTTTTGCCGCAGCCGCTGGGGCCGAGAATAACCACCACTTCGCCCTCGGTAATATCCAGATTGATACCATCGAGCACTCGATGACCTGAAAATTCTTTTTGCAACGCATTGATATGAATAAAAGGGACGCTCATATATTCCTGACAACCGCATAATGAATCGAATGAGGTTCTATTCGATTTGGCTTTTTATTTGCTCTATTCTTGAAGTGTTTATTGCCACACCACCAATTAACTCTGTTATCAAAATCAACCGTGACTCCAACGAGACTCCAATTGCCGGGCCAGCAGGGACAGGGGGAAACAGAGCAGGAAATAGAGAACAAATAGCGCACTGTAAATCAGCAAGGACTCATGGGTTCGCTCTATGATTTGCTGGCCAGATTTAATCACTTCCGTCACCCCAATTAATACACTCAAGGAGGTCGTCTTGATAAGCCGGGTATACACATTCATGGTCGGCGGAATCAATCGACGCAGCGCTTGCGGCAATAAAATATAGCGATACAACTGTGGCGTTGATAATCCTATTGCCAATCCTGCCTCCTGTTGGCCACGGGGTAAGCTTTGAATGGCCCCCCGCGCCACCTCACCGACTTCGGTAATACCCCACAAGCTAAATACCAAAATGGCACAGCTGATACTGGATAAATCCAGACCCAATGCGATCGGCAAACCAAAAAAGAACACGAACAACCAAACCAATAAAGGAACTGCGCGCACCAACTCGAGATACAAACGCAATAAACCGGATATGAAAGGAATGTTCAAACTCCGCAATACACCGAATAACAGTCCGCCGAAGGTGCTCACCACTATAGCCGCTGCCGCAATCACGACCGTCTGTTGCAAACCGCGGAATAATTGCGGCGCTGACAGCATTAAAAAATCAATAGCCGAATTGTGCATGCTGAACTCGCTTTTCTAACCGGTGTAACGCCAATGACAAGGGCACGAATATCGCCACATACAGCAGTGTCATCAATGCCAGCATTTCATAGGTCTTGTAATACAGGGCGATATAATTGGTCGTCGCATACAAGATCTCCGGCACGGCCACGGCTGATACCACTGTGGTTTCCTTTAACAAAAAGATGTAACTGGCAAACAAGGCTGGCAGACTGATACTCCAGGCTTGCGGGATCAACACATAGCGCAGTTGTTGCCAGCGCGATAAGCCTAATGCCCGTGCAGATTCAAGTTGCGACTCCGCCACGGCCTGTAATCCGGAACGAAATATTTCCGTTAAATAAGCCCCGCCTAGAAATATCATGGCAATCCAGGCGCTCACCTCGCCCGACAAGCGAATACCAAACTCAGGCAAACCAAAATAAATAACAAATAACTGGATCAGCAGAGGCGTATTCCGTGCCACCTCAGTATAGCCATGAATCAATAATCGAACCGGCTTATTGGCATAGCGTAGGACAATCGCATTGAATAACCCGACTAGCGTCGCGCCGGCAATAGCGACCAATCCTATTTTTAATGTCACCCAGACGGCCAGTGCGAACTCTTGCCAATGCTGGAGAATAAACAACCCATCAAAACTCACAGACAACTCCGTGCGCCATATCATGGGATACAGCGTCATGACTTATAAAATAAAAAACGTTAACGCCAGCAAAACCCCATCAGCGAACGAATCACGCTCGGATTATTATTTTTTAATCCAGCCGACAGGAGATGATCATCGGAGTGTTGAATACCATCGCATTCCAATTCCGCAAAATCCTCAGCGGTGAGAGAGTCCCACCCCCATCCAGATTCCATGGCTCCCAGCCAGCGCAATTTTTTATATTCATCCATCTCGTGATGTTTCTGCGACTCGTGATGTTTCTGCGAATAGGCTCGTGCCAGCGATTGATAATCTACCCCGAGTGAAGGCGCATTCAACAACAGACTATTCAATTCGACACCATGGTTGATGCTGGCTATGCCGTGATATGCCACTTGCCTGCCAGGATGATCGCTATTCACCATCTTCCGTCTCTCCCGCTTGAATAACAACATGAATGCGTAGTGCGTTCGTGTTTCAACCCGGCAACAATAACCGACCGATACTGCAGCCATAAATGCTTTTTATGCAAATACAAATCTGGGAGTTAGTACTCATACTGGTGGAATGAACCAGAACCGCGTTTTTTGCCGATACTTTAACCTGATGCAGCGCAATGCCATATTCTGCATTAGCAATCCAGTTATTGATCCTTCGTATTCCCCTTACCGATCCGCATCCTCAAGCTATTCAACCTTGGTCGTGAGATGCCGCCATTTTTATTGCCATGAATGCCAGTCAGCCCACCGACTTTAATGTCAGTCTGGGACAACTGCTGGATCACTCCCGGACGGAGCCCTATTGCCACTGGGGGATCGTCTGCTATGACGGCAAGGGTTGCCGTAGTTTTCTCGATCCCAATACCGAGGGGCTTTCGCCATTGACCCAGCTGCTGGCGCGATACCCTATCCGCTCCCAGATGGCAATTGCGCGCCTGATCCGTTGCCAGCATCGCTACTCGTTGGCGGCCGCCGAGCCCTTTACCCGCGAATGCCGTGGTCAATACTGGTCATTTTGCTATGAAGGCACTCTGGAGTGTGTCGATGAGCTACCTCTGGGCCGACTCATGCCTGTGGGCACATCGGCGGCGGAACGTCTGTTTTGCCACCTGCTCTACCGGTTGGAGCAGCACCCCACCCTTGCCAACAACACTATGGGGCTACTCCAGCTAGTGGACGAGCTGCGGCCTAATCTGAGCGGCTGCAGCCATTTTCTGCTGTGCAACGATCAGCAGTTGCTGGTCTATTCCCGCCAGCCCGTCTATTGGCAGCCCAGTCACACGGCGGATACAGATGCCCGGCATGTACTGGTGGCCACACAACCTCTGCCAACCGAACACGCCTGGCAAACCCATGAAGCTGGCCGCCCCTTGTTGTTCTGCCAGGGTGAGCTACTGACGCCCCAGGATAGGCTCAGCTGACAGCTCACGAGTGAGCGCCGGCCGGGCGGTCGGAGCAAATCCCTCACTCCAGCAATGGATATATACAGAATGTATCTCCTTAGCCGAATTAAGCAGTTCGCCCGCTCCCCCCGCTGCACCACAATGCATCACAGTTGGGGCCTGATCCACATGGCAACAAAGCAGCGTCAGGCCTGACGTCCAATCAACCAAAAACCAGATGGCCCCGCAGTGCGGGTGCCGTTGTCCTGCATGGAGCAAAGGCCAATCACTATGTGGAATTACAGCGAAAAAGTTAAGGATCACTTCTTCAATCCGCGCAATGCCAAGGTACTGGCGCAGGCCAATGCCATCGGCGATGTCGGCTCGCTCAGTTGCGGTGATGCGCTGCGGCTGATGCTGGAGGTTGACCCGGAGAGTGAACGGATCCTCGATGCCGGTTTTCAAACCTTCGGCTGCGGCAGCGCCATCGCCTCCTCTTCCGCCCTCACCGAGCTCGTCATTGGCAAAACCCTGGCGGAGGCCAGCCGGATCAGCAATCAGGATATTGCCGATTATCTGGATGGCTTGCCCGCTGAAAAAATGCATTGCTCGGTGATGGGCTGCGAAGCGCTAGAAGCGGCGATTGCCAACTACCGGGGCGAGATCTGGCAGGAGAGCCACACCGAGAGCGCCCTGATTTGTAAATGCTTCGCCGTCGACGAGGCCAAGATTGTTCGTGCGGTCACCGAGAACCAGCTCACCACCCTGGAGCAGATCCTGAACTACACCAAGGCCGGTGGTGGCTGTGGCGCCTGCCATGAAAAGATCGAACAGGTGTTACTCAAGACACTGGAGCGCCACGATGCACTGTCATTGCCCTGCGCGGCAAATGCCAGTCTCGCGACGACCGCCGGTCACGCCGCTTCCCTGACCCATGCCGCGGACTCCTTGCCGAAGCCTGATGCTCATGCCAAGCCTGAGCCCCATGGCGAGCAGGAGCAGCGCATCCTCAGCGCTCTCGGCCAGATCCGGCCACGACTACAAGCCGATGGTGGCGATGTCGAGTTGGTGACCTTCCGCGGCGATAGCGTGGTGGTCAGCTTGTCGGGGAATTGCCTGGGCTGCGCCATGACCGACATGACACTGAGCTGGGTGCAGCAGCAGCTGACCCAGGCGCTGGGACGGCCGATTCAGGTCAGTCAATTGCTGCAACCCGAGACGCTCACCTTTTAATTCAGGAGCCCGATCATGACGGCCATCTATCTCGACAACAATGCCACCACCCGTATCGATCCCCTGGTCCGGGATGTGATGCTGCCCTTCCTGGATCAGCTCTATGGCAACCCCTCCTCGATCCATAGCTTCGGCACCCCGGTACGCCAGGCGCTGGAACAGGCCCGCGCCCAGGTAGCGCGCTTGATCGGCGCCCGGCATGACAGCGAGATTATCTTTACCTCCTGCGCGACCGAATCCAACAGCACGGCCCTGCTCTCAGCGGTAGAAGCCTTTCCTGAACGGCGCCAGATCATAACGACCGAGGTGGAACACCCGGCGGTGCTGGAAGTGTGCGCCCATCTAGAGCGACGTGGCTACAGCATCCATCGCTTACCGGTTAATCGGCTAGGTCAGCTCGATCTGGATCACTACACCCAGCTGCTGAGTGATCAGGTGGCGCTGGTTTCCATCATGTGGGCCAACAATGAAACCGGGACCCTGTTCCCGGTGGAGCAGATGGCGCAACTGGCCAAGTCCCACGGCATTTTATTCCATACCGATGCCGTCCAGGCCGTGGGGAAAATACCGGTTCAGCTGGCCGACTCAGCGATTGATTTGCTCTCCTTTTCCGGGCACAAATTGCATGGTCCCAAGGGCGTGGGCGTCTTGTATGTCCGGCGCGGCAGCCGCTTCCGGCCGCTATTACGCGGCGGCCACCAGGAGCGCGGCTTACGGGGCGGTACCGAAAATGCGGCCAGCATTGTCGGTCTAGGGATGGCTTGCGAGCTGGCCGCCCAACAACTGGTGCACGAGTCCAACGCCATCCGCGCCCTGCGAGATCACCTGCAACGCGAGTTACTGGCGCGGATCCCCAATGCCCAGGTGACCGGAGATCCGGAGCACCGCACACCCAACACCCTGAATATCGCCTTCGAATATGTGGAAGGCGAAGCAGTGCTGCTGCATCTGGATCGACTCGGGATTGCCGCCTCCAGCGGGAGTGCCTGCACCTCGGGATCTCTGGAGCCATCCCATGTTATGCGCGCCATGGGGATCCCCTATACCGCGGCCCATGGCAGTATCCGCTTTTCCCTCTCCCGGACGACGACGGCACTGGAGATTGCCTCGGTCATCGAGCAGTTGCCCCCGATCATTGCGCACCTGCGCGCCCTCTCGCCCTATTGGACCCAGAATAAAGCCCAGTTAGCCCGTGCAGGCGAATTCAGCCCCGCCTACGGCTGATGCGCGATGGCAAGCCCGGCCGCAACCCTCGATACGCGAGGGTTGCGGCGCTACATGACGCTGGCGTATTAGCATGGCGCTAGCGCTTTAACGCGGAATAACAAACGCGGAGTGGCCAAAGCGCATACAAATCCGCCCACCCAGATGCAGAATGCCCGCACAAGGCGGGCATCCCAAAGGTGGGTATTCAGGGGTAATGCAAGGAAGCTCGGGGGTCAGATCTCGTACTCGGTGGTAAATTCACCCAGCAACTGTTCCCGCAGCCGCGCGAACGCAGGTGTCGTCCGCAGACGCGGACGTTCCAGACGCACCGGCACAATCCGCCGGATACGACCCGGTCTTGGCTCCATGACCACCACCTTGTCGGCCAGGAACAGCGCCTCTTCCACATCATGGGTCACCAGTACCGTGGTGATCTGTTCCTCTTGCCAGATCTGCAGCAATTCATCCTGCATAGTACGGCGGGTCAGCGCATCCAGGGCGCCGAACGGTTCATCCAGCAGCAATATCTTGGGCTTGGCGACCAGACCCCGGGCGATGGCAACCCGCTGGGCCATACCACCGGAGAGTTGATGGGGATAAGCCTTGGAAAAATGCAGCAAGCCCACCAGATCCAGATGATGGGTCACCCGGGCATCCTGCTCGGCCTGGGACAAGCGGCTACTCGCCAGGCCCAGCGCCACGTTTTGCCGAACCGTTAACCAGGGAAATAGCCGGTGCTCTTGAAACACGATCCCCCGGTCCAGACCGACCCCGGTGACCGGCTCGCCCTGGACCAGGATCTGGCCATCAAAGTCCCGATCCAGCCCGACCAGCAAGCGTAACAGAGTCGACTTGCCACAACCGCTGCTGCCAACGATGGCAATAAACTCGCCTTTTTCGATGGTTAATTCCACGTTTTCCAGCACGGGCACGGCCTGCCCGCTCACCTCGAAACGTTTCCCCGTAATATCCAGATGGACAAAAGGCTCGGCGTGAGCAATTGCAATACTCATGATGAATAGGTCCTTTCAATACCGAGAAAAATAAAGGCTGAAAATAAAAGCAGGATGCTATTTTCAGCCCTGCGAGAAGCAAGACGAGAATACTCTCGCAACAGTTGCGGTGTTATGCCGACTCATCATGCAACACCAATGCTAGTATTCAATAATGATTCGCCAAATAGAAATATTCATTCTAGATAAGTTCTTGTCCGTTCCACATAAGAACATCCATCCGAGGAAAAACAGATAATAGCTTTGCCATAGAACTATTTAGCAATAGCTTGCTTGCAATCGTTATTTAGCCAATTCAGTGACACTTTTTACTATAGGGAATAACCATATATCAAGCAGTGTTATTTATGCCTAACGCCTCTCAGCCGCCCCGTATGATGCACGTCATGGCCAAACCCATCGGCTCTCGCTGCAATCTGGATTGCACCTATTGCTATTATCTGGACAAACACCAGCAACTGGCGCACGCCAACCGCGATGCCATGACCCCCGAGCTACTGGAGAGTTTTATCCGCCAATATATCCAGCAGCAAAATGGCCCCCAGGTGCTGTTCTCGTGGCAAGGTGGTGAACCCACGCTGTTAGGGCTCGATTTTTTCCGCCGCGTAGTCATGCTGCAGCAGCGTTATGCACAACCAGGGCAGCAGATAAACAATGATCTGCAGACCAATGGCCTGCTGTTGAATGAGGAGTGGGCCATCTTCCTAAAACAGCACGGTTTTCTGGTCGGTCTGAGTATTGATGGTCCGCAGCAGTTACATGATCGCCACCGCCGCAACCGAGCCGGGCGCGGCAGTTTCCGCCAGGTGATGGCTGCGGCATCCCTGCTGCATCGGCATCAGATCCCGTTCACTACCCTGACCACGGTTAATGCCGACAATGCGCAAGCACCGCTTCAGGTCTACCGCTTTTTGCGGGATGAGTTGGGCTCGCCCATGATGCAGTTCATCCCCATAGTCGCCAAGAAACCCGGGCTCTGGCTCACACCCCGACAAGGGGATGTCGCCTGCGATCCGTGCCATGAAGACTCGCCGGTAGAGCCTTGGTCGGTGTCAGCCCCGCAGTGGGGCGAGTTTCTGTGCACCATCTTTGATGAGTGGTATCGGCAGGATCTGGGGCGCCATTTTGTGCACTACTTCGAAGCCGCCGTGGCCATCTGGAGTGGGCAGCTGAGCTCGCTGTGCACCCTGGCGCCGCTGTGCGGCAAGACCCTCGCGCTGGAAAAAGATGGAGCCCTCTTCTCCTGCGATCACTTTGTCGAACCGGGATACCAGTTGGGGAATATCCGCGATCAGCGCTTGGATAGCTTGGCATTTTCGACCCGCCAACAGCATTTTGGCATCAACAAGGAAGCCACTCTACCGACTCAATGCCGCCGCTGTGACTATCAGTTTGCCTGCTTTGGCGAATGCCCGAAGAACCGGCTGTTGCAGACCCGAGAGGGCGAGGTCGGGCTCAATTATCTCTGTCAGGGCTGGCACCAGTTCTGGTCCCACATCGATGTCCCTATGCAGCAATTGGTGAAACGGCTGGGCTTACCGGTACAAAAAGGCATCTTCGCAACCCCGATCCGATAGCGGGCCTGCCATCAGATCCAAACTCAAGCCGCCTTTATCAGGCGGCTTACTATTCCAATCAATCGCCCTGCCAAGCAGCATATTCAGCATCAACCTTGGTCATGATCCTGTGTTAGCCAGCAGGTCACTATCAATTGCCGGAATTTATCCATAGCGATCCTGAACACTACTCCCCAGATATGTTCATCATGTTTGCGCAAAATAAAAACCCAACATTGGATACCTGAAAAGGCAAATACACTACTGCAGCACCCAGTTATTCTCCTTTCAAGCCATCAATACTCTATCTTTCCAGATGACTCATGCGTCAAAGGTATAACAAGTAGAGTGCTTATAAGTTTAATGGCAAAGCTATGTGATTAATCATGGTTTGGTTTTGGTTATTTGCTTTTTACTCTCAGCGAACTTTCTTTTTACCAGCCGTGGATAACAGCCATGACAATATCCCACTTCATACGCCAGCTCTATTCAGGTCGATGTTATTTGTAAATCACCATCCGACTTCAATCATCAATAATGAACGCTTGCAGATATTTATTTATCAGGGACATTTTGTTTATTTTCGTCAGCGGAGCTGACGATTTCATCCTATTTGAATCAGGGATTTCGATACTATGAAAAAAATAACTCCTCTTGCGGCAGCTGTCGCCTTGGCCATCGGCTCACTGAGTGCCGTGCAGGCTCAAGCTGCTAGCAGCCCGGCACAGCTGGAAAAGCAACTCCAGGCCTTGCAGCAAAGCGTTACAGCCCTGCAAGCCGAGCTGGCACAGCAAAAACAGCAGAATGCTACTTCCACAGATGTGGTCACCCAGGCTGATGCCGCCGAAACCTATGCCACCCGGGATGAAGTGCAAGGACTGCAATCCGATTTGGAAAACTACAAATATCAGGTCCAGCGGGAGCGTGATACCCAGACTGCACTCAGTACCCGTGGTCTGCTGATTAGCGGTGTCATTCAGGGTAAATACTCCGCCACCAGTCAACAGGTCAATAATCCCAACGCGCCAGCCGCCACCGCCGTGCGCGACCGGACCAGCACCTTCGATCTGGGTGCCGTGCAGATCGGCTTCAACGGCAGCCTATACAAGGATTATGACGAAGGCCGCAATCTGGATTATGCCTTGCGCTTTGGTACCTCGCCGCAGCAGGGAACCAACAACAGCTACCTGAACCTGTTGGATGCCAACCTGGTCTACAACGCCCTGCCGACCGTGAATCCGGAAGACCCGCGTCTGACCGTGACCTTTGGCCAGCAGCTGCTGCCCTATGGTCTGGAAGTTCAGTCCACCGAAGAGCTCAAGCCCACCATCAACGTGGCGCAATTCTCCCTGCCCACCACAGGAGTCGCAGGCTCATCAGGGCTGGATCTCTCCCGGCGGCAATTGGGGCTGATTGTGCGCGGCGAACTCTGGCCGGTGTTTGACTATGGCTACAGCTATCGTGCCACCACCCTGACCTATGCGCTGGGCGTCATCAACGGCAATGGACCGAATAAGACCGATGACAATAACCACAAGGATCTGGTCGGCCGTCTGGCCTATACCCTGCCGGTGGATTACAACTCGCTGCTGCGCCAGTTGACCCTGGGTGCCTCCTTCTATGAAGGCCAGCAAAACCTCTATCTCACCGATACCGCCACGGCCTCGCAGGTCAGCGTCGGCGAAGGGCGCAAGGATCGTTACGGGCTGGATCTGAGTTACAACCATCACCCGATCGGCATCACCTACGAATACAACGAAGGCTTTGATGCTAAGGCCAAAGGCACGACCTCGGCACGCGGTGAAGACACCACAGCCCATAGCCGCTCCCATACCGCCACCTTGTTCTACAACTTCGGCGAGCAGTTCGTGAAGGGCTACCGGGTGCAAGGGCGTTTTGATGACTGGTGGCCAAAATCCTATCAGCCCTTCTACCGCTTCGACCGTTTCAATCCGAACGTCGATCTGGGCCATCAGCGCGTGGACATTCATACCGCTGGCTTGAACGTGTTCTTTGCCCAGACCACCAAGTTCCAGCTGAATATCAATCACAACGACTATGAGTCCACCGGCAAGCAAGCCAACGACTTTTTGGCACAGTTCCAGTTCGGTTTCTAACCCGGGATTTATCAGAAGGATTTTCTCATGAAAAATGTACTCAAGACCCTGGCCCCCTTGGCCTTGCTGCTGTCACTCGGTGCCCAGGCCGCCGAGAACCCGACCGTGATCCGCTTTGGCTCACCCATAGTAGGTACCGGTAACCGGCCGGTAGCTTATGGCAGCTACTACGCCACGGCCCAGACCAAAGCCCTGTTCGAACAGGAGTTCAAAAAAGATGGCATCCGCGTCGAGTGGAATAACTTCAAAGGCGCAGGCCCTGCGGTCAACGAAGCCGTTGCCAACAACCTGCTGGATATTACCTGGGAGGGCGACCTGCCCGCCTTGATCGGCAAGGCCGGCGGTCTGAACACCCGGCTGATCCTGGCCAGCGGCTTTCTGAATACCTATCTGCTGGTCCCCAGCAACTCCACCGCCGAGACCCTCGAAGATCTCAAAGGCAAGAAGGTCGCGGTGTTCAAAGGCACAGCACCGCAACTTTCTGCGGCCAAGATCCTGGCCGAGCACAACCTCAAAGAGCGGGATTTCCGCACCATCAGCATGGATGGCAATACCGCCACCGCCGCCTTGACCACCGGCGATGTGGATGCGATCTGGACTGGCAGTAGCGCCTATCAGCTGGTGGATCGGGGTGTGGGCAAGATAGTACTGGATACCCGGGCTCGCTCCTACGAGTTAGCCAGTCAGGGCTTTGTGCTGGCCAATGAACAATTTGAACAGAAGTACCCCCACATTGTGCAGCGCATCGTCAATGTGCTGGTCAAGGAAGCCGTCTGGAGCTCGGAAGCTGCCAATAAGAGCAAGGTACTGCAGCTGTGGGCCAAGTCCGGCATTCCCTATAGCAGCTTGGCTCGGGATATCGAAGGCATCGATCTGAAACGGGCCCAGAGTCCGCTGCTGGATCCCTTCTTCCTGGCCAATATCAAACGCAATGCCGAACAGGCGAAGAAGCTCAACCTGCTGTTAGGTGATGTGAATATTGATGAGTGGCAAAAGCCGGATTACCTGCAACAGGCTCTCAAAGAGGTGGGCGCGGAACATTATTGGACCACCTATAACGCACAAGGCCAGCCTCAGGGCTGATCCAACGCAGGATCGGGCCACCGTCATCGAACGGTGGCCCATAAGGACACCTCTATGACCACACTCACCTCGACCTCTGCGCTCACCTCCCGTCCATTGTGGCGCTGGCGTCCAGCGCCGCTGCCCAAGGTTGTGCTGGCATTCATACTGCCGATCACCCTGTTGGCCTTGTGGCAACTGGCGCTGCAGCAAGGATGGGCATCACCGCATATTTTACCGCCACCCCAAAAGGTACTGCAGCGCTTGTGGGCTCTGGCCCAGAGTGGCGATCTGAGCTTTCACCTGCTCACCAGTCTGACCCGGGTCGGCTGGGGCTTTTTGTTCGGACTGCTCATCGGCATCCCCTTAGGCGTGGTGATGGGATTATCCCGCACCGCCGAATCCTATCTGATGCCGACCTTCAAGGCGCTGAGCCTGATCCCGCCCCTGGGCTGGATCCCCTTGCTCATCCTGCTGGTGGGCATCGAAGAGGCGTTGAAAATCATCGTGATCAGTAAGGCGGTGGTCACGCCGATCACCCTCAACATCTTCAAGGGGATCCGCATCATTCC
This sequence comes from Enterobacterales bacterium, assembly GCA_038247115.1. Classification (GTDB taxonomy): domain Bacteria; phylum Pseudomonadota; class Gammaproteobacteria; order Enterobacterales; family Aeromonadaceae; genus Pseudaeromonas. Next base: position 21,718 of record JBBRVG010000031.1, read on the forward strand.
GGCCGGATTCTTCGAAGTAGCCAAGGTGAATCGCCTCTCCGGTTGGCAAACCTTCCATCGTCTGATCCTGCCGGCAACGGTTCCCAGCCTGTTTACCGGTGTTCGCTACGGCCTGAGTAATGCCTGGATGGCACTCGTCGCCGTCGAGCTGCTCGCCGCCAGTGAAGGCATTGGCTACCTGCTGGTCTGGGGACGGCAATTATTCCAGCTGGATCTGGTCATGGCGTGCATCGTCATCATAGGCCTGCTCGGACTGAGTTGTGATGCCCTGCTTGCCCGTACCGAACAGCGGTTATTGAACTGGCGTCGCAGCGCTTACTAGTGCCAGAACCGACGACCAGCATCTATAGATAAAAAGGAGCCCTTCATGGCAACAACACGACACCATCTGGACCCCAGAGCCTGGGCGCTACCAGCCCTACTTGTGGGTCTCTGGGCCCTGAGCAGCTACTTGGGGTGGGCCAATCCCGATCTGCTACCCAGTCCGCTGCTGGTGCTGGATACCGCCTACGCCCACTGGCAAAGCGGTGAGCTGACCACAGGTCTTCAGGCCAGTCTGATCCGCGATCTGAGCGGCTTTGTCGCCGGTAGTCTGGTCGGGTTCGGGCTCGGCGCCCTGCTGGGTGTCTCCCGACTGGCTGAAAATCTGGTCACGCCGACCTTCAACACCTTCAAGCAGATTGCCTTCTTTGCCTGGATCCCGCTGCTGTCCATGTGGTTCGGCCAGGGGGAGTTGGCCAAGATCATTCTGATCTCGATGGCGGCGTTTATCCCGGTGACGCTCAACACCTTCGAGGGGATCCGTAGTGTCAGCCGCGAGCTGGCCGAAGTCAGTCAGGTCCTGGCGCTGAACCGGCGTCAAATCTGGTTGAAATTGATTCTGCCGAGCGCCGCACCACAGATCTTCACCGGCTTGACCCTGGCTCTGATCTACAGCTGGTTGGCCACCATTGGTGCCGAGTATTTCCTCAGCGCAGGTGCCGGGGTTACTAATCCCATGCTGGATGGTCGTGAACAATTCGATATGGCACTGGTGATCTACGGAATGTTGGTCATCGCCCTGCTCGGCGCCCTGTTTAACGCCATTGCCGTGCATCTGGAACGCCGCGCCCAACGCTGGCGCAGCCACCTGTAATCCACACCACTCCAATACGGACCCACTTCCATACATATCTGACGAGGTAGTTATGACTCAACCACAGCATCCATCACGACCCAACTTTCTACTGATCGTCGCCGACGATTTGGGTTTTTCCGATCTGGGCGCCTTTGGTGGCGAAATTCACACCCCCTATCTGGATGAACTGGCGCGCCAGGGGGTTCGATTTACCTCGTTCCATACCGCGCCGACCTGCTCACCCACCCGCTCCATGCTGCTGACGGGAACCGATAACCATATCGCAGGTCTGGGGACCATGGCCGAGGCGCAAACGCCAGCCCAAGCCGGTCACCCCGGCTATGAGGGCTACCTGAACGATAAAGTAGCCGCCTTGCCGGAGCTATTGCGGGATGGTGGCTACCGCACCTTGATGTCTGGGAAATGGCATCTGGGCTTGACCCCGGAGACGTCACCCCATGCCCGCGGCTTCGAACGCTCATTTGCCTTGCTGCCAGGCGCCGCCAATCACTACGGCTTCGAAGCACCCATCCCTGAGGATCAGGTGCCCGGCTTGCTTAAGAAAACCCGCGGCCTCTATTCCGAAGATGGGCAAGACACCACCATTAGCGACGATTTTTACTCCTCCGATGGCTTTACCGACCGCCTGCTGGAGTTTCTGGATGAAAGCGATGATGGCCGCCCCTTCTTCGCTTACTTACCCTTCTCGGCGCCCCATTGGCCACTGCAAGCACCGGCCGACATAGTCGAAAAATACCGGGGTCGCTATGATGCCGGTCCTGATGCCCTGCGCCAGGAGCGGCTGACACGACTGCGGGAGTTGGGACTGATCGAGGGGGATGTCACTCCTCATCCCGTCGTCCCCCTGACCGCTGAATGGGAAGCCCTGAGTCCCGAAGAGCGGCTGCGCTCCGCCCGGACCATGGAGGTCTATGCCGCCATGGTGGATCGGATGGACTGGAACGTGGGGCGCGTGCTGGAAAAACTGGAGGCGAAACAGGTGCGGGACAATACCGTGATCATCTTCCTCTCCGACAACGGCGCCGAGGGTGCACAACTGGAAGCCTTACCGGTATTTGGCCCGGATTTGAACCAGGTCATCTCCGATTACTACGACAACAGCCTGGAGAATATCGGTCGTGGTAACTCCTACGTCTGGTACGGTCCGCGCTGGGCACAAGCCAGTACCGCGCCGTCCCGGCTGTATAAGGCCTATACCACCCAGGGCGGGATCCGCACCCCGGCATTTATCCACTATCCGAAATTTGCCCGCCAGCACAGCATCAGCCACACCTTCACCACGGTCATGGATATTACCCCGACCCTGCTGGAGCTGGCCGGCGTGACCCACCCAGGCCGTCACTATAAGGGACGCGAAGTAGCCGATATCCGGGGCCGCTCCTGGGCACCTTATCTGCAAGAACAGCATGGGAGCGTGCATCCTGCCGATCAGGTCACTGGCTGGGAACTCTTTGGTCAGCGGGCGATCCGGCAAGGCGATTGGAAGGCGATCTTTATTCCTCGCCCCTTGGGTCCTGAAGCTTGGCAACTTTATAACCTGGCAACGGATCCCGGTGAAACCACTGACTTGGCCGCGCAGGAGCCAGAGAAACTACGCACCCTGCTGGCCCATTGGGATCACTATGTGGCCGAAACCGGAGTCATAGTGCTCGATCGCCCCTTTTCCATCTTGCAATCCAGCCAGTTGGAACAGGAGCTGTTACCGGAGCAGCTGTCAGCCACTCAGGAGGGCATTGATGCCGCGCAGCCCGCGACGGAAACAGCATAACGACCCCTCCTATTACCGCTAACCGTCGCACTCACATCCCCAATGAGCCGACAGACCAACCCTGATGCCAGCGACTCTGCCGCTGGCATCAGTCTGTCGAGTCCTCAGACATCACCAGCCCTAAATAGCGGTTCCAAATAGCAGATCACTCTTGTCGCTGTAGCACCACCAGAAACGGCAATTTAGATCCCACGCTACGCGACATCCGAATCATGGCTTGAGTGCAGCCACTACATTAGCCGACCGCTATCGATTGATATGCAGATACCAACACAGCTCATCATGAATATCGATTAGCCAAATCATTTTATATTGATCAACAGCAAAGTTTATAAATTAAATATTCTTCTGAAATAACAAACATCCTTCCTTGTTGATATCTCTGATCAAAAACCATACTCGGTAATTTGTTAATCTATTTTTATTATGAAGCCCATTCAGCCATGACCCGTCAATAAGCTCACTCCAGAAAATACATATCGCATTGATATTTAATGAATTTATTTGCAGAAAATATGAAAAACCAACTGTGAGCCCCGAAATTACCCCCTAATAAGCTGTGGTTTTTAGTTAATTTGAAAATAGCATTTAATATTCCCCCCTTCACTCCTTGAAGATGGCTTTATTCCGCTGCGAACTTCCGAATGAAACGGATGAATTCAATCATCAACATTATTCTATTCGGAGCGCGCAACTCTATTATTCAGCATCTATCGAGGATTTCAGGCATGAGCAAGAAACCACAACATATCGCTATTTACGGCAAGGGGGGAATTGGCAAATCAACCACTACCTCGAATATCGCCGCCGCTCTGGCCGAAGCCGGATATCGGGTCGTACAGATTGGTTGCGATCCCAAGAGTGACTCCACGGTGACACTGCGCGGCGGTAATTATTTGCCCACCGTCCTCGACAGCACCCGAGATGGTTCCAAAGTCCGGCTGGAAGATATTTCGGCGGTGGGGTTCAAGGGTATTCTGTGCGTCGAGGCCGGTGGCCCGGTTCCCGGTGTCGGTTGTGCCGGCCGCGGCATCAATGCCGCCATTACCCTACTCCATGAGCTGAAGCTGTTCGAAGAGTTCCAGCCGGATTTCGTGCTCTATGACGTGCTGGGCGATGTGGTGTGTGGCGGCTTTGCGGTGCCTATTCGCGAAGGACTGACTGACCGGGTGTATGTGGTCTCCTCCTCGGATTTTATGGCTATCTATGCCGCCAATAACCTGTTCAAAGCCATCAATAAATATGCGCCCTCTGGCGGTGCCAAATTGGGCGGCATCATCGCCAATGGCCTGGTGGCACCCTATGCCAAGGCCCTGATCGATGACTTTGCCGTGCAAACCGGTACCCGGGCCATCCAGTACATACCCCGCTCCCTGGTGGTGTCCCAGTCCGAACTCTATGGCCAGACCGTGATTGAAGCCAATCCACACTCCGAACACGCCGATCTCTACCGCCAGCTGGCCCGCACCATTGCCGATGACACGGATGCCGTGATCCCCAAGCCGCTCTCGGTCAACGACCTGCGCAATTGGGCCCGTAAGTGGGGGGATCTGATCCTGCAGGATGAGCAGATTGCCGCGCCGAATACGGCCGCCCTGACAGCCGCCTGAGCAGAGCCCCACTGAGTCAAGCCCCACTGAGCGAGAACCAAGGAGAAAATAGATGGTCAATATCAGGCAACGTACCGCCCCCCAGCGCGAAAAGCGACTCGGCACCCTGAGTGCATGGTATGGCAGTATCAGCAGCCTGCTGCGTGAAGCCAGCGAGGGTGAGCTGGTGCAACGGATCCGCACCTTTGCCCAGGAAACCCCCAGCGATTTAATCCTGGGGCTGGAATTGCTCGCCACACTGCGCGGCGTCGCCATCGTGGTTCACGGACCGGCAGGATGCGCAGCCGGTTTGCACCAGAGTCAAAATCCCGATCTCCACTGGGCGGTGACCCAGATCAACGAGCGCGACTCCATCCTCGGTGGCGATACCAAGCTGCGGGCCACCATCCGCCAGCTCTATGCCGACCACCAACCCGACGCCATCCTGATCGTGTCCACCCCAGTAGTCATCATCAACAACGATGATATTGACTCCGTGGTTGAGGAGTTACGGGAAGAGCTCGGCATACCGCTGATCCCGGTGTTTACCGATGGGTTCCGATCCAAGGTCGCGGCCACCGGCTATGACGTAGTGAGTCATGCCCTGCTCAAAGAGCTGCTCGCCCACCATGCCACCACCCACACCACGGAGCACCCCTCGGCGGAGAGCAGCAACCCTCATGTCACGCTGCTGAGTGTTCAGGAGAGTGGAACGGCAATCGCCAGCCTGCAGGCATTGCTGGCGGAGTTGGACATCGCCAGCCAACCGTTTCCCCGTTATTTCGATCTGCACGATGGCGAGCGCATTACCAGTGCCCGCTTGAGCGTGACACTCGATGGTGGCACCGCCGACTATGCCGGACACGTCTTGCAGGAGCAGTTGGGCCAGCCCTATCTCAACCCACCCGCGCCTATCGGCATTGCCGCCACCCGGCAATGGCTCACGGCGATTGCCGAGCTGTTGGGACGACAAGCCGCCGCTGCAGCCTTGATCCAGCAGCAGGAGCAACAGCTGGCGAGTGCCCTGCAAGCCGCAACGCAGGTGCGAGGGCGCAAAGTGTTTATCCATCTCGCGGCAGGTCCCGCTATCTCTTTGTGGCACTTGGCCCAAGAGATCGGGCTGGAGGTGGTGGGCATCAAGGTGCCATTTCTCGATAACAGCCAGATCCCGGCCCTGCATGACATAGCTCGCAGCCAAGAAAACTTGCCCATCCTGGTGGGGCATGGTCAGGCCTTTGAGGAGATAGCACTGCTCAAATCGGCTCGCCCCGATCTCTATATCAGCCATGGCATCGATGCCCTGCCGGCGTCCCGCCTCGGGATTGCCACTCTGCCCCTGGATCAGCTGAACATTCTGGGATTCGCCGGGGTCAGGACGCTACTTCAGCAAATCGAACGCCGGCTGAATCATGCCCATTTACAACGTTTTCTGGCCGAAGGGGAGAACGAACCCTACAGCCACGGTTGGCTCAAGAAGAGTGCCTACTGGTACATCAAACAGGAGGTTCGATAATGTCATCAACTCATTATGCCGATCGGAACGGCTGTGCCCTGCACGGGGTCATCAAGGTCCTGGACGCCATCCAGGGCGTGGTGCCTATTGTCCATGCCAATGCCGGGTGCAGTCTCAATGGCCGGTTTAGTGCCAACACGCTCAACGGTGCCATCGGTCGCCACTTCCGCAGTCCGCTGGAGCATGGTGCTACCACACTGTTTGACAAGCATGTGGTCTTTGGCGGCACAGCCCGCTTGCGCGAGCAGATCAAAAACAGCGTCAAGGTACTGCAGGGCGATCTCTATGTGGTCGCGACTGGCTGCGTGCCAGAGATTATCGGTGATGATCTCCCCGCTATGGTCAAGGAGGCACGGGAGCAACGCTTTCCGGTGCTCGGGATCACGGCTCCCGGCTTCAAGGGCAGCGCTTATGCCGGTTATGCCGCCAGCCTCAAAGCCCTGCTGGTCGGGATCGATGATCTCTTCCCCAAGGAGGCTAGTGAACACAACGGTAAGCGGGTAAACCTGCTGGGATTGGTGCCAGAGCAGGATCCCTTCTGGGAAGGCGACCTGCTGGAGCTGGAGCAGATTTTGGCCAGCGTGGGACTGCAAAGCAATCGACTGCTGGGTCAGGGTCAAGATGTGCGTAGCTGGAAACAGGCCCGCCACGCCGATCTCAGTCTGGTGCTCTCGCCCTGGGGCCATGAAGCAGCAGCCTACCTGCAGAGCCAGCATCAGGTGCCAACTCTGGATCTGGGTTGGCTGCCGGTCGGTAGCCGGGATGCCGGACAGCTGCTGGAGCAATTAGCCACACGCCTGGAATTGGACGAGCAACAACTGGATACCGCCAAACGCCAACTGGATGGTCACCAACGCTATTACCTGCAAAAAGCAGCGACTACCTGGCTGAGTCAGGATCTGCAAAAACGCAGCGTGATTGTCGCCCCCAGCGCAACTGCCGTCGGTCTCGCCCGGTTTCTGGCCGGGACATTAGGCCATCCCCTGCCGATGGTGGTGATCACCGATGATCCGGAAGAGAGTCGACGTGACTCGCTACTGCACGCCATCCATGAGCAGAGCCCATCCAGCCAGGTGCTGTTCAGCAGTAGTCAGCAGCAGATCGCCGAACTCCTGTACAACGCGGAGCCGGAATTTATCTTTGCCAGTCATCTGGAGCAACCCACTGCCCGAGTTCTGAATATTCCGCTGTTGGAAATCGCCACCCCGGTGCGACAGAGCCTGATCCTGCAGCGCAACTACGCCGGGATACAGGGGGCTTTGTCGCTGGTCGAGGATTTTAGCGCGGCGGTACTCCAGGCCAATCAAGGGGCGGCCCGTACGCCGATTGCCAATACTGGCGTCGATACCCAACTGCTCACCAGCAAGATTTGGCAAGAGCGTCGCGGACGCGGCACCGGGAGCGTCGCCGATCCCGATAGCCCTGCCGCCCTATCGCCGATTGCATCCTAGCTACCCAATCTACTATGCCGTTTTTCACCTCAATCATGACAAGGAATGAAAACATGAGTTCAACCATTCAAGATGTTAAGGAAAAACTGTACCAGGAGCTGGAGCTCAAAACGGTACTGGCCCAGGACGGTTTCAGCATTGACCCCAGCCTGCTGCAGGCGGTAGATGCCGGTGGCCGTAACCAGGAGCAGGTGCAGTGTCTGTTCAACTACAACCGTCACTCCGATGCCGCCCTGAAGCTGCCCTCATTCCTGACTCTGCCGAACGGGCTTATCACCCCGTTTCGACACGATGGCAAGTCGCTGCACAAGCTGGAGTTTGACGGCAAGGATTTCTATGCCGTGCGCAGCAATGGCGATGCCTACAAGGTCTCCCTGCCGGAGCGTCCCCGCTATTACGACAAACTGACCAGCGACGGCACGCCGATGCGTACTGTGGCTGTCCACAATACCGACGGCGTGGTGTTTGTCGCCTACTCCAACGAGTGCTCCTTGCAAGCCACCAGTAAGGATTGCCTGTTTTGTAACATCAATGCCACCAAGGCGACCTATGGCGATGTGCAGGGCGTGAAATGGAAGTACCCGCACCAGATCGGCGAAACCGTGGCCGAGGCCTATAAGGAGGGTAACCGCCACGTCACCATCTCCGGCGGCTTTGTACCGGAACGACGGGAGGTGGACTACTACCTGGATGTGGCCGAAGCCATCCGCGAACACACAGGCCTGGATGACTTCAACGGCACTGCGTGTATCGGTGCGCCCAAGGATCTGGATGTGATCTCCAAGTACAAGGAAGCCGGATTTCGGACTCTGGCCATCAATATCGAGGTGTGGAACGAACACTTCTTCCGCGCCTATTGCCCGGGCAAAGAGAAGGAGTGCGGCGGCCGGGATCACTGGATCAAGGCGCTGGAACATGCGGTCGGAGTGTTCGGTCATGGCCGGGTCCGCTCCAACATGGTCGGCGGTCTGGAGAGCAAGGACTCGACCCTCGAAGGGATCGAGTACCTGACCTCCAAGGGCATTCTGGCCATAGCGCCGGGCTGGATCCCCAACCCGGGCTCGGCGCTGGAAGGCCACCGCTCTCCCGAGCCGGAGTGGCATATCGATCTGGCCAAGAAGACCTATGACATCTACCGCAAGCGCGGCTTTACCTGGGATCAGATCTATGACGGCAATGCCGCCCCTTTGACGCTGGTCCATGACCTGTACCGTATCGAAGAAGAGCGCCTGCCCATCTTCGATCAGTTCAAGAAATTAAGCGCCGCCTGATAGCCACCGGCAGCCCTTGCGTCCGGTATGGAATTCGCACTGAGCCATATGGTTGGCCGCCTTTGGGGCTGCCAACCACAGATGGTGCGAACCCGTCCGATACGCGCCAAGCGGCTGCCGATTTTCCGTGTCACAGCAACCAGGAAGAGACCCTCATGAGTAAAGTGGTTTTGATTACCGGCGGTTCACGGGGCATTGGTGCCGCCACCGCCCTACTGGCCGCCCAGCGCGGTTACGATGTAGCCATCAGCTATCGCCAGAACGCCGCCGAAGCCGAGCGCGTGGTGCGAGCGATTGAGCAAACCGGCCAACGCGCCATCGCCATTCAGGCCGATGTCACCAACGCCGACGCCATCGCGCAGTTGTTCGACCAGGTCGATGCCGCCTTTGGCCGTCTGGATGCACTGATCAACAGTGCCGGTATTGGCTGGAGTGGACGCATCGACAGCGTGGATGCCCACAGCTTGCAGGCCCTGTTTGCCACCAATGTGTTCGGCACTGTATTGGCCAGCCGCGAAGCGATCAAACGCCTCTCCACCCGGGCCGGTGGTCAGGGGGGAGTCATCATTAATATCTCCTCCATGGCGGCGACAATTGGCGGGCGTCCCGGCTCGGCTCTGTATGCGGCGACCAAAGCGGCGGTCGATACCTTTACCACGGGCCTGGCCAAAGAGGTGGCCGCAGAAGGGATCCGCGCCATATCGGTCCGCCCCGGTTTTACCCGCACCGATATGACCGAGGCCGCACATGCCGATCCAGTCATATCCGCAGCGATCGTTGCCACTATTCCCCAAGCCCGGGCTGCCGAGGTGGAGGAAATTGCCCGTCCCATCGTTTGGCTGCTTTCGGATGAAGCCTCGTTTATCAGCGGAGCCCATCTGGATATTTCCGGCGGCGGTTTCCACATCGGAGGCCAGTTCCCGAGCAACCAGTTTGCCAAGGATCAACGCCTGGCGGCCCGGAGCGAACCCGTGCTTACACCGCAGAATCAAGCCGTCGCCGATCCGGCGTAGCGCTAAGGGGATCCGGCGTCACTTCTGGGTAGTCCAGCGTGGCGCCTGGAGAAAAGGAGCGCCTTGCTGCTGATGCGGCGGCCACAACCGCCTTCACGAAGGGGAAATTATGAGGTTGTTTTTGCGTCGCCATCATTTTTTGATCTGTTTTGTGCTGTTGACCAACTTGATGGGGATCAGCGTCGGCATGGCCAAGGTCAGCACCTCCTTGCTGTCGCTGTATCTGGGGGCGGATGCCACGCTGCAAGGCTTGATCGCCAGCGCCCAATCGGTGGGGATCATCTTCGTCAGCATCCCCATCGGCTTCATGATTGACCGCCTGGGCCCCAGGCGGTTGTTCGTGACCGGATCTGTGGTGGTGGGTCTGATCTACCTATTGCTGCCGCTGGTACCCTCGCCTGGCTTACTGCTGCTCGGAACGGCCCTGGTCAGCCTGTTTATGCCGATGCGCTTTGTCACCCTCAATGCCCTGTTTATGGCACAACTGGAAAACATGGGCGAAAGCAAGGCCGGTTGGTATCGGGGCTCCCACATGACCGGTATGTTTCTGGTCGGGCCGGTACTGGCCGCCATCGCCGTCGAGTGGTGCGGATTTCGCGGCACTTTCTGGTTCATCGGTGCGCTGTTCGCGCTCACGATAGGGCTCTCGCCAACCGTGTTTCGCCATTATGCGGTCAAGCCGGTACCTGCCAAACCGCCCCGGTTACGGGATTTAGTGCAGCAATTGGCTCGGTTGAGCCGGGATCCGGAGCTCAGAACCATCAGCCTGATTGAGTTCACGGCTCAGGGCATCAATTCGTTTTATGTCTTTTTCATTCTGATCATTGCCATCAACCAACTGCATCTGGATGCGCTGATGGCGAGCCATCTCATCGCCATCGAGGGGGCCACCTTCATACTGGCCTTGTTTGTGTTGGGGGGTGTCGTACACCGTCTCGGCCATGAATACAGCTACCTCATCAGCTTTTTGAGTGCGGCTCTGGCGCTACTCGCCTTAGGGCTCGGCCGGGAGTTGCCAACCTTGCTCCTCGGCGGTGGCATCCTGGGGGTGAGTCTGGGCACATTGCAGATCATCAATCTGACCCGGTATGCCCGCTTGGGCGCCCGGCTGGGACGCGGAGAAGTATCGGGCATCAGTTCACTGGCGGGCCCGGCGGGCGGCTGCCTCGGGGCATTGTGCGGCGGGTTGATCGGCCATCATTGGGGCCTGCAAAACGTCTTCTTACTGGCCATTCCCCTGCTGTTGCTGCTCAGCGGCTGGATCATCCGCGCCATGCGCCAAGCCATTCGACCATCAGTGTCGCTGACTCCAGGCCCCACGGAGCCACTCACCGACAAGCCCTGATTGCCCGCAAAACAGTATGACGCCACGACAGGGCGAGAGCTGTCCACTCTCGCCCATTTAGTCCAGATCCACCCCGTCCTGCAGCTGGCGGTAAATATCCTCTTCACTCAAGCCCGGGATCACATGCTCGATGAAGCGATAGACATAGCCGCGCAGGTAACGCCCACGTCGCAGGGCCAGCCGCGTGGTGCTGGCGGCAAACAGCTCACCGGTCGATAACCGCAGCAACCCCTTGTCTTTGTCGGCATCGAAGGCGCGCTCTGTGATGATGCCAATTCCCATACCGGCATCTACATAAGTTTTGATCACATCCGAGTCGATGGCGGACAGCACAATCTCCGGGCTCAATCCTGCCTCGGCAAACGCCTGGTCAATGTGGGTTCGTCCGGTAAAACCCGGGTGGTAGGTGATGATGGGATACCGCGCCACCTCACTGAGTGTCAGCGTCTCCAATTCAGCCAGGGGATGTCCTTCCGGCACGATCACCGCATGGTGCCAGTGGTAACACGCGAAGGTGGCCAGCTCGCTGAGCCCACTGAGTCCCTCGGTGGAGATGCCGATATCAGCCTTATCTTGCAGTAGCAGATCTGCGATCTCCTGCGGGCTGCCCTGGTGCAACACCAGATGGACCTGCGGGAAGTGTTGTCGAAACTGGCGGATAATGGCGGGTAGCACATAACGGGACTGGGTATGGGTGGTGGCAATGACCAGGGGGCCTACTTCGGTGGTCGAGAATTGATCCGCGATCCGCTGCAGATTCTGCGCATCCAGCAGCATGCGCTCGACCACCCCCACCAGCTCTTTTCCCGGCTCGGTGAGCCCGAGCACCCGTTTGCCTCGCCGCACGAAAATCTCCACCCCCAGCTCATCCTCGATATCTTTGATATGTTTGCTGACGCCGGGTTGCGACGTAAACAAGGCATGGGCCACTTCCGTCAAATTATAATCCCGGCGCACCGCCTCGCGGATAATACGCAGTTGCTGGAAATTCATGTCGCCTTCCCCTAAATCCTGATTAAAAATATCCCTGTTACTTGGAATAATGACATAACCCTTTCCCTTCTGAGTTTATGCCCATTTATTTATAAGGAGGAAGGATGATTTTTAACTAGCCATCTGCATTTTTAGCAATTAGGTAAATCACTACCACCAAGCTAGCGAAAATAAACCACTTATTTAACTATCGATAGTCAGCCGGCTTATATCTGCCTTATTGAGCCAAAGCGCCAGGGAGAATATATATTCCCGAATAATGTCATTCCGGATAATTTTGCTGGCGCCTATGATCGGAATATATGGTTTATGTCCACCAAGGAGCGGTGCGCCGATGGCCTTTTTTATTACAGCGGATGAGTGCATCCAGTGCGATATGTGTCGCCTGGAGTGCCCCAGCGGGGCTATTTTTTCTGATGAGCAGCAGTACCAAATTGATCCCTATTTGTGTACCGAATGTGTAGGCTACTTCCCCGAGTCGCAGTGTGCCGCGGGTTGTCCCGTCGACGCCATCAGTCCCGATCCGGACTTTGTAGAAAACCGCGACGAGCTGGAGCATAAATTCCAGCTGATTGCCGAGATACAGAACAGTTGCTAAGCCAACCTGGAGTGATAGAGATGCCTCACCTGTTTTCCCCCCTGACACTCAGAAGCGTAACGCTGCCTAACCGTATCGCCGTTTCTCCTATGTGCACCTATGCCGCGGATGAGGGCATGGCCAATGAATGGCACCTGGTCCATTTGGGTAGTCGCGCCAGTGGCGGCGCCGGTCTGATTATTCAGGAGGCTACGGCGATCACGCCCGATGGCCGGATCAGTCCCAGAGATTTAGGGCTCTGGAAGGATGAGCAGATTGAGCCTCAGGCCCGTATCAACCAGTTTATTCATGCCCAAGGCGCCGTGAGTGGCATCCAGATTGCCCATGCCGGGCGCAAGGCCAGCTGTTGGGCTCCCGGCACTGGACACAGCGGCAGCCTCCCCCTGACCGAGGGGGGTTGGGCCACAGTAGCGCCTTCTGCACTGGCATTTGACAGCAGCTATGCCACGCCCCGCGCCCTCAGTGGGAGCGAAATCCAGGCGCTGGTGAAGGCCTTTGCCGATGCTGCCACACGGGCGCTGGCCGCAGGATTCCGGGTCCTCGAACTCCATGCCGCCCATGGCTATCTGCTGCATCAATTCCTCTCGCCTTTCTCCAACCAGCGACAGGACGAATATGGCGGCAGCTTCACCAACCGGGTGCGTTTTACTCTGGAAACGGTCGCCGCCATCCGCCAGGTTTGGCCCGAAGAGCTGCCGCTGCTGGTGCGCTTGTCGGCAACCGAATGGGTCGAGGGTGGCTGGAGTGTGCAAGAGACCCTGGAGCTCAGTCGCCTGCTGCGCGACGCCGGGGTGGATCTGATCGATGTCTCCTCCGGTGGCGGTTTGCCCAGTGCCCCTATCCCGCTCGGTCCTGGCTATCAAACCACATTGGCGGAGCGGGTACGGCGCGAAGCCGGGATTGCCAGCGGCGCCGTCGGCCTCATCACGGCTGCCGAACAGGCGGATCATATCATTCGCACCGAACAGGCCGATCTGGTTCTGCTCGGCCGTGAATTGTTGCGCCATCCCTACTGGCCCCTGCAGGCCGCCGCCCAACTCAAGACCCAGGTCTCGTGGCCCAACAGCTACTTGCGCGCCGCACCAGCAGGCAGTACCGAGCGTATAGCTCTCTAAAGCGGACGATTCCAGTTTCCCGCTACCGAGAGCACATCCAATAAAAATGGAGCCATTATGGCTCCATTTTCATCACCAATCTGTCCGTGCTCCAGAAAGGTGATCCGGCGATGACAACTGCCTCATTCGTTGCGCACCAGCTTGACCACATCACTGGGAACCGGTGCATCCAGCGGTTTTTTAAAGCGCAGTGCCAGTTCGCCCGAATCATTTTTTTGTTGCCCATCAACGGTAAAACCCGCCGCTTGAGCGCGGGCAATAATCGCCTCTGTGGTCGCAGGCGTGTTATGGGGCTGGATCACCCCCAGAGTTCCGCCTGATTTAAGCGCCCGATAAAAGGCGGCGAAGGCTGGCTCCGCCGTCCCATCCTGCAGCCAGACCGGCGTATTACCATCGCTGAGCACCAGATCGACACCGCCCACCGGCCGGATATTGCTGGTGGCAGGCTCAAAAGTGACAATTCGTGCCTCGCCGAAACTGTCCCCATCATTGGCCAATTTATCCAGCAAGGCACTGCGGCTACGCTGATGCTCAGGGGTATCCCCCGGTGCCAGCGCGGTAATCAACAAGCCGTTGTCTTTGAGATAAGGTGCCAGAATTTCGGTATACCAGCCTTCTCCCGGCCAGACCTCGATCACTTTCTGGTTGGGTTGTAGGTGGAAAAACTGCAGCGTCAACTTGGGTAACCGTTGGGCATCCTGCTGTTTGTGGGCCGTCGTGCGCTGTTCGCCCTGTAACACCTGCTCCAGCGATAGCACACTCTCAGCCTGGATCGCGGGGCTGATGGCATTCAAGGTCACACCTAATAGTCCAGATAACACCAGACTCAATACATGTCTATTCATCCGTTGGCTCCATTGTTTTACCAATAACGGCATTTCAATTGACGATTTAATTTCTGTTATTTGCACCTTGCTATGTAACCAAGTCAGCCTGACAAAACAAACGAATGAATAATTCTTTCAAAACATCATCACCATGAATAAGCAAAGCTGAAAATTAGCACATGCATTTAGCAAAATATTGAATATGCCAAATCAAAAATAACTCGCTAATGCACTGGATTTTATATTCGATAAAAATGTGCTGAACAAATAAGAGAAGAGTATTTCCTATATTTTGTAGGGCTTTTGATAATAGCGACATCCCACCTGCAAAGCACTGAACCCAAGAGGTTGAAGAAATGGTTGTCGGCACCCAAGAAAAATACCGGAATGAGCTGTCGTTCCATGACACGCTGGAGCAACACAGCGATTTTCCCCGTCTGATCGCCCTGAAAATCGATGCACAACGACGCGGGGTCCACTATACCGAGCAAGCTCTGGCCCATATCGATCCCCAGATCCATCAGCTGCGTACCTCCTCGCTGTTTGGCTCCCGCGATAACAGCTTCCAACCAGTCCCCCAATCCTTACTGCTGCGTGATGGCACCACGGTGCTGGCCGACCCGACACCCCTGAGTCAGGACCCTTATATCGTGGATTGGGATGGCGATCAGTTCGTCCTCAAGGAGGGAGACACCCTGCTGGAGCAGATCGAGATCTGGCGGCAACCCGACTATTACCGCCAGGTTTCAGCCTCCGGCGTGCCGCTGGAGCATATTGTCAGCGCCCGCCCCCAGCGTCTGAATGTCATGCAATCGAGTTTTTGCTATTTCTGGGCGGAAGAGGATGGCGGTTGCAAATATTGTGACATCAACACCCACAATCAGGCTCAGCAGAACCAGTTGCGCGTGCCACCCCAGTTGCGACTCCAAGAGCTCACCGCTGCAGTGGGCGAAGCACTCAAGGAGCCGGGACGATTTACCGCCATCTGCCTGACCGGAGGTTCGGTTCTAAAGGGCACCGAGCTGTTTGACCGGGAGGTGCAGCTCTATATCGACACCTTGCAAGCGATTGGCGAGAACTTCACGACCCGCAAGTTCCCCAGCCAACTCATTGCCTCTGCCTTCACCGAAAAACAGCTGATCCGGCTATATGAGGAGACAGGGCTCACCAGTTACACCACGGATCTGGAGGTACTGGATGAATCACTGTTTAACTGGATTTGCCCGGGCAAGGCCAAGCATGTCGGTTATCAGGAGTGGCGCCGTCGCCTGATTGCGGCCGTCGACATCTTCGGCCGCGGGAACGTGGGCACCGGCATCGTCGGCGGTGTCGAGCTGGCACAACCCCATGGCTTCAAAACCGAACGGGATGCCCTGCTCGCCACTCTGGATGAAGCAGAAGCCTTGGCCGAAAAAGGCGTCACCACGGTACATACCGTCTGGGTTCCGCGGCCCGGCTCCCAATTCCATGCCCAACGCGCACCTTCGCTGGACTATTACATCCGTCTCGCCAAGGGCCTTCAGGCCTTGCGGGCTAAGTATGGACTGGATATCACCTTCGACGATTACCGCCGCTGCGGCAATCACCCGGACTCCGACCTGGCACGCCTGCAGGGATAAAACCCGCGTCCCTGTGCTCACCCACTTTCCTCTATTCAAGAGATAAGCTATGACCCGACACACACTGACACCGGAGTTGATTGCACTGCTCAACGATCCGGAGACCATAAAAATTCTCGGCACCACCAGTCCGGATGGCGTCCCCCATGTGGTGAGCAAGGGCTCGATCCACGCCGGTGACGATGGCCGGGTACACCTGTTTCAGGTACTCGAACACTCCCAAAGCAACCGTAATCTCACCCACAGCATCTGGTTTGATCGTCAGGTAGCCATCTATTTGCGTGGCAAGGATGGCACCAGCTATCAAATCAAGGGCCGCCCGGTACAGCATCACATCACGGGCCCCCTGTTTCAGCAGCACTATGTCAATTTCCGCGCCCGCCGCGGGGATGTTGACTTGGCAGGCGTCTGGGTCATAGAGCCGGAGCAGCTGATCAATGAAACCCCGGCCGTGCGCATTCAGGAAGAGAACTTGCGTCACCCACATGTCACCCATCTGGATCGGCTGGTTAAACCCACCACAGCCTCTTGATACCCAGGACTTCACACCCAGCAAAGGAACTGTCTCATGTCTGACTTTTTATTTACCTCCGAATCTGTCTCCGAAGGCCACCCGGACAAGGTGGCCGATCAGATCTCGGATGCCATTCTCGATGCGATCCTGACCCAGGATAAATATGCCCGGGTGGCGGCCGAGACGCTGGTCAACACGGGTTTAGTGGTGCTGGCCGGGGAAATTACCACCACCGCCGTGGTGGATTACATCCAGATCGCCCGCGATACCATCAAACGGATCGGTTATGACCATTCGGATATCGGCTTTGACTACAAGACCTGCGCCGTACTGGTGGCCTATGACAAGCAATCACCAGATATAGCCCAGGGAGTGAATGAAAATCAGGGCCTGGATCTGGATCAAGGCGCTGGCGACCAAGGGCTGATGTTCGGCTATGCCAATGATGAGACCCCGCAACTACTGCCCGCCCCCATCTACTATGCCCACCGGCTGATGGAGCGGCAGGCCGAGTTGCGCAAGGATGGCCGTCAGCCCTGGCTGCGTCCCGATGCCAAGTCCCAGGTGACCCTCAAATATGACGGCAAAACCGGCCGGGTGCTGGAAGTCGATACCATAGTGCTCTCCACCCAGCATCACCCGGATATATCCCATGCCCAGCTCTCCGAGCAGGTCATTGAGGAGATCATCAAGCCCGTTCTGCCTCGGGAATGGATGAAGAATCCCAAGTATCTGGTCAATCCGACGGGTCGCTTTGTCATCGGCGGTCCGGTCGGCGATTGTGGCCTGACCGGGCGCAAAATCATCGTCGATACCTATGGCGGTGCAGCCCCCCATGGCGGAGGCGCGTTTTCGGGTAAGGATCCCTCCAAGGTGGATCGTTCCGCCGCCTATGCCGGTCGTTATGTGGCGAAAAATCTGGTTGCCGCCGGGATTGCCCGCCAGGTTCAGGTGCAGGTGGCCTACGCCATCGGCATTGCCCGTCCGGTCAGTATCACGGTCGATACTTGGGGGAGCAGCACCTTCAGTAATGAGCAAATCGTGGCGATCATCGAACGTAATTTCGACTTGCGTCCCAAGGGCATCATCCAGGAGCTGGATCTGCTGCGGCCCATCTATTCCCGCACCGCCGCCTACGGCCACTTTGGCCGGGAAGAGCCAGACTTTACCTGGGAGCGTACCGACAAGGTCGCCCAGCTGCGTGCGGATGCGGGCTTGTAATCGCCGTTTACGTCATCCGTTTTCCGATCCATCCACAAGGTCATTGCCTTCTCGGGCAATGACCTTTTTGCGTTCCGTTTGGGTTCACTAACTCAACGGCTGTTGCATAAGCAATCCCGGCGCAGGGTGATTAGTAAATAGCCTGAGTCCGGTTTTTAATCTGCAAAATCCATCGTTCATTTCCAACCCGGCAACCGGTATCAATGACTCATTCCGATAGCAACCTGAAGGCGGCAACGCAGCACCACGGCCAGCGTCAGGGAGATCGAATGCAACACCTACCTCATAAGGAAATGCGATGAAGACGATGAAAACACGACTACTCGGGAGCCTGTTGCTCTCCTCTACGATTTTGGGATTGTTACTGACGCCAGCGTGGGCGGCCCCCTCGGTCAAGGCGATCCGGATCGGCGTGGCCACCGTCGGAGTCGGTGGCAAGCCCGTAGCGGGCGGCACCGCCTTCAATACCGCCCAAATCAAGGGCGTGATCGATGACGAGTTTAAAAAAGACGGGATCCGGGTGGAGTGGAGCTTCTTCAAGGGCGCAGGCCCGGCCGTCAACGAAGCGCTGGCCAATGACCAGCTGGACTTTGCCTGGCAGGGTGACTTGCCTGCCATAGTCGCACGCGCTGGCGGTATCAAGACCAAGCTGATACTGGCAACCGACAACGTCTCGCCGCTCTATCTGGCCGTTCCCGTCGATTCAACCGCCAAGGGTATCGAGGATCTCAAAGGCAAGAAGGTCGCCATCTTCAAGGGTACCAACCTGCAGTTAGTGGAAATCAAGGTGTATGAAAGTTTGGGGCTGACCGAGAAGGACTTCAAGACCATCAACATGGACCGCTCCACCACCGAAACAGCGCTAGCAACCCGGGACATAGACGGCGGCTGGTTTGGCCCGGAAGTCTTCCCCTTGGTCGCTAAGGGAGTCGCTCGCATCATCTACAGCACCAAGGGGCAATCCGCCACGCTGATCCGTGCTACCCATGTGCTGGTCACCGATGCCTTCGAGCAAGCACACCCGGATCTGGTCCAGCGCCTAGTCACCGCCAGCCTCAAAGAGAGTGCCTGGGCCGCCGATGAACACAACCGCGAAGCCA